>NZ_JACJLE010000022.1 GCF_016901995.1 Bacteroides caecigallinarum
AATAAAGGACAAAAGATACATACAAAAGAAATAATCAATATTTTTAAAAAGAATATCATATATACATACTAATATCAAAAGTGTAATTTTGTATTGTAACAATAACACAAATAAATATGAATAAATACAAATTATTTTTTTCAACAATTTGTTTAACGAGTATTTTAGCTTGTCAGACAAACAAACCAAATGAGTACGCATGGATAAAAAATGCACTTGATGTTTCATCAACCCAACTACAGATAATGGGAAACAGACTAAAAGACTGTGGAATGTATCCTCGTAGTATCCATCAACATTGCGATACCATGTTTATAAGTAAACAGTTGGAACGTGATGTCTCCGTGTTTATAGATTCTTTGGAATCTACTTCCACCCCTGAACAGTACGGAAAGATACTGTTATGCCCCCCAACGGATTGGACCAGCGGTTTTTTCCCAGGCTCATTATGGTATGCCTATGAACTAACAGACAAAAAAAGTTTAAAAGATCTTGCAATACACTACACGAATGGTCTTGATACAGTACGTTATATAAAAAATACACATGATATAGGTTTTATTATAAATTGCAGCTATGGTAATGGATATAGAATTACACATGAGGATACAATAAAAAATATAATAATAGAATCAGCGAATAATTTATGCACTCGTTTTAACGATACTATAGGATGTATCCGCTCATGGGATTTCGGAGAATGGAACTACCCTGTAATCATAGATAACATGATGAATCTGGAATTGTTGTTCAATGCCTATAATATTACATCTAATGTAAATTATAAAAATGTAGCATACAAACATGCCATGACAACTCTAAAAAACCACTTCAGAAATGACTATACATGTTATCACATTGTAAGCTATAATAACGATGGCAGCATTGAATATAAAAGAACCCATCAGGGGAAACATGACGAATCAGCATGGGCAAGAGGACAAGCATGGGCTGTTTATGGTTATACTGTATGTTATAGAGAGACAAAAGATTCTACGTTCCTGAATCAAGCCGTAAACGTAGCAGATATGATAATGAAAAGAGTTAAAACAAATGATATTATTCCTTTATGGGATTACGATGCAATAAACGACAAAGACACACCACGTGATGCATCAGCTGCTGCTGTAACAGCTTCTGCATTTATAGACCTAAGTATATTAAGCAACAATAACAAATATTTCGAATATGCAGAGAAAATACTAAAATCACTATCCAGTGATAAATATCTGGCAAAAGTTGGAGAAAATCAAAACTTCATTTTAATGCATTCTACCGGTTCTATACCTAATGGTTTTGAAATTGATGCTCCACTAAATTATGCAGACTATTATTTTTTGGAAGGGCTACAAAAATATATGAAAGTAAAGAATATACAATATTCAGATTTATAAATAAAAAAATATAGGAAGACATTAAAACCTAATTATTGAGGTACAATTAAAAATCAATAGGTAATATAAATGCAGTCCGAATAAACTCGGACTGCTTATTATTTATAACTTAAACCTATAACTTGCCCCTGCCCTTATCCATATCCCGGGCTGCGGGATATTGCCATGGTCATAGTATGTCTTGTTCAGAAGGTTATTTCCTTCTACATATATCTTATACTGCGACGCATTCCATGTAAACCGTGCGTCAACAAGTGAATAAGGTTCGTATGACACCATTGAATTACCTTTCTGGTAATTACCCATACGGTCCTGCCAGCGGTATGACACGTTCATCTCAAGCAGTTTCCATATTCTGAAGTTCGCCTGTGCCACGAACTTATGTCTGAGATACTCCAATGCATATTTCGACTGTAGATTTGGCGTAGTTTCCTTATCCTGGTCAATATAACTGTACGACACATTGACCGAACGCACAAAAGCATCGCGCTGCATCAGTTCGCGTATATCAACAAGAACAGAGGCCTCAGCACCCATTGTATTGATTACGGCATGATTAACCGACTGCCATGGAGCGTCATCGCCCTGCGATATATCCTTTATCCAGTCTATCATGTCCGTTCCGTGATAGCGGTACAGACTCAGAGTACCACGTATTCCCGGACGAAGATACTTCACTCCCACTTCCACTGCCTGCATTTCCTCAGGTTTCAGATACTTGTCGGCTTTATGACCTCCAACGGAATAATACAGCTCTGTAAAAGTAGGCATACGCAATGAGGTATTGTAAGAGGCATAAACCTTCCAGTCGCGCGCGAACTGATAGCTGGCATCAACACCCGGATAGAAACGGAACTTCATTTCATTTCCGGTGTTCTTTACGGCTATCACTCCCGCTGAAAGAGTGAAACGCCTCAACACGATATTATGTTCCAAATGAAAACTCAGATTGGTCCTGTTAAGTCCGAGAGTAAAATCGGCATCAGCACCGGGAACTTTTATCGGAGAATTAAGCGGTTCTCCAAGCGATGTACTCCTTACACCTTCATTCCTGAACTCCGCTCCGAATGCCGTTTTTCCGAGGAATGTCTGGATGTAGTTGTTTAGATTTACACCATAGACATCGGTCTGATGATAATTGAAAGGAGATTTTTCCGGCATTCCACGATAAAATTCAAATCTGTCGTCCGAACGGTTCCAATAGACAGACGGCTTGAAATGATAGACATCGCCCTTGGTTTCTGCCTGAACAGCAGTGTAATACTTTCTTACGTGTTCAAACTGCTCGTCGGAAAGAGTGCTGTAGAAAGTGTTCGCGCCATAATCCTTGTTTGTGAAACCTGCATGCCAACGTACATCCACCTGGTCGTTCTCATATCGTCCCTGATAGAAGAGCCTTGCATACTTGAAATCGGCATTAAGATTTCCTGCCTTGCTACGACTAAAACCGTCACTACGGCTGTAACTGCCAGAGACCTGGTTACTCAAACCATTCTTCACATGGCTTACCATAGCTCCACCTTTGAAATAGCCATAAGAACCGCCGTCGGCAAACACCTCTGCCCCGCTGTCCTTTGCAGTTCGCGTAACGATATTGATGGCTCCCACCAGCGATGATGTGCCATACACACGTCCTGCAGGTCCTTCCAAGACCTCGATACGTTCTATTTCACTTAATTCAATAGGAAAATCGGCCGCGTTATGGCCAGTTTGTGGGTCGCAGATGTTTATTCCGTTCAGAAGGATAGTAATTTGGTCGAACGTTCCCCCACGAATACTTATGTCCGTTTGTACTCCCATGTCACCGCGCTGTCGGACATCAACGCCGGCGGCATACTTTAACAGGTCGTTAATACTCTGTACAGGGGCGGCGGCAATAGCCTCGCGGTCGAGTACAGTCACGATTCGTGCTGCCTGGCTCACTGTGAGCGGCACACGGCTACCGGTTACCTCCACTTCCTCCAGTTCATACAGTTTCTCGCCTGCATTGTTTTTCTCGGCTGTCTGGGCTGATATACCCGTAACAGGTGCTGATGCCAGCATGGCTACTGTCATCACCCCGATACTAACCGGAGATTTCAATGTGGAGAACACTGCATACGAGCGGTTGGAATAGCGTCTGAAACGCATAGTCCGGCTGCTTTTCTGAATGTTTTCTTTCATTGGTTAATAATTAAATTGATTAAAAATGCGGGGCAAAGGTACAAAAGTTTAGATAGAAAACAATAGATGGCTAAATTCACACAGTCGATACGATAATATGACCAACAACGGTTTTCAACAGCATGAAAATACTTTATCAACATTTATCAACAATATGTTAATAAGCTGTATATCAAATAATATTACAACCTATATACACCTGTATATCAACAGCCCATAAATAGATATCAACATATATGTTAATATCAATAGAAGCAATAACATCTGAATAAATAATAGAGTAGGTATAGGCAATATTAAAGGAGATAAAGTATGTTTCAATGAACATTACTTTACCTCCTTTAATTTTCAGATAAGCAATAGCTTCCTGACTCCTTTAATCAATAATTATTTCACTTCAACAGATTCAACATATTTATTTCCAAATCTGTCTGTCACTGTCACTTCAATGTTTTTCGCTCCTTTCGATGGTTTTACGGAGAAGAAACAATAATCATTTGCCTGCGGAGTTGTCCCTTTGGACTTCAAAGTACCGTCAGCATGGCTCCTGCTCAAGTACATTGTGTAATCAGGGTCAACTGAAGAAAACGACTTCATTTCTCCTTTATTCTTTCCGTCTTCTTTCCATTCCACTTTCCAACCTTCATCCCAATTCCATACCTTAACGCATAATTCATCTACGTGGTTAGGGAAAGTACCTATCGGATAAACCTTAATCTGATAGTTTCTCGGCATAGCCAATGTCTTGTAATGCCACTGCAATCCAAGAGGAGAAGACTCAAACACCTGATAGCCCATAGGAGTTCCATCATAAGCATATTTACAATTGCCAAGCCACCACGCGCCACCTATAGATGCAACCATGTGTTCCCTTACATTAGGACGCAACAATATGTTTGAATGAATATGTGTATGACCTGTAAGAATTGACACATTGTAATCCTTAAGAATATCCATCAGTTCTTCCGCACCTTCCAGTTTTTTGTCAATATAATAGATATAAGCCGGAGCATGCATTGCCACAAACACATGAGAACCCTTTGGTATGTATTCAATATACTTTCTCACCCATTGGAGCTGTTCGGACGTAATCCTTTCATCATATTTACGGTTTCCTCTGTAATCAATATTATCAAGAACTATATAATAATCACGTCCCATATTGAAAGCATAGTAGTTGGGACCGAATGATTCTTTATATACAAGCTCGCTCTTCTTGTTGTCACTGAAATACTCTTCATGGTCATGATTACCTATGACAGGATATACAGGATAGCCTAAAGTCTTCAAATCATCTTTGAATCTGCCATAAGTTTCCTGATTATCCCAAACCAAATCGCCAAGCAGAATAGCCGCTACCGGAATGCTTCTGTCCATGTATTCCTTTCCATAGTTTCTCAGGTCAGGTAAAGCCTCATTTTCCATCCTGAGATATGCGGTATCATTACCCGGCTGTGTATCGCCTACGGCAAACATTGTATATCTGCCTTGTGGAACACTGTACTCGAAAAGTTCAAAATCATGTTTCTTTGCCGAAACAGATTTGTAAAAACATGGTGTTCCTGTAGAATAAGAAGCCACATAGCCCGAAGGTGTCACAACATATACAAAATCAGATAAAGAAGTGTCTGTGTCAATTCTATAGTTACCAAGAGAATCTGTTGTAGTGAAGTTCACTCCATCCGTAACAACTACATCACTTAATCCTTTTTTACCGCAAAACACCTTGCCTGTTATTTCTTTTGAACAAACATTTATACTGTTTGCCAAAAGAAACATACTTAAAAAATAAATATTACATTTCATAAACTATACTATTATATTATTTAGTTCTTTAGTTTTTGAGTTTATAAGTTTGTTATTGATTTGATAGCCAAACAGGAATAAACTCAAAAAACCATAAACTTACTTATTCAACTGAAAAAGTTTGATATTATCAATAAACCAGCGTTTGTAAACAGAACTTCCGGTCGTTTCTTTGTTGTCACCCCAGCCGTCAGACTTTATGCTTATACGGGTGTCCTTTGTTATTTCAACTCCTTCAAGAACAATGTCGGCATGAAGCCATTCGAGCTTATCAACTGTGTCAACAAACGAATGTCCTATCGGCTCCAATTCCGTCACTTTGTCTCCATTTACAATGGAAACAATAATCTTAACAGGGTCGAATTTTCTTGTTCCTCCAACCATAGGAGCCCAATCGAAAGATAATTTCAGTTTTGAGTTTTCCGGAATATTATCTATTGAAGGCAAAGTTAAACCAGCTTGATAATCTGTCTTACCGAATTTAAGATAACAATCCTGTAAATAAATTGCATTTCCCGGAATCTGTTCCAGACCATATCCACGAGCCAACAAAGCTTCAGACGCCAATTGTCCTTCAGGATTCTTTGCCGAATATATCTGCGGTGCACTACCAGAACCATCATTCTCTACCGTCTGTCCTGCACCACTATTCTCTGCCCATGGTTTCAACCACTCAAAATTTTCAGAGAAGTATATAACCTCATATACTCCGTCATCCTGTATTGACTCAAGGACAATTCTTACAACAGGAGCCGCCGTTCCGGAATAATAGCCTTTCAATATCACATAATGACCATTCAAATTGCTATAATCCCCAGAAACATCAACCAAAGAAACTGAGTTTGCAGCACCTTCTATTGTTATGACATTATTCAGGAACACTCCTCTTAAAGTAACATATTCCCTTTTGTCGGAAGTGTAGGAATCAATCTTGTCTGTAATTTCAACAGGTTGCGGATGATTTATTTCATGGCCTTTGGACAACACAGTAACTTTATCGCAAATGATATTGGACAGCTTATATGTATCGGACTCTTTCGTTCCCATTATATATACTTCATCGCCAACCTCAACATTCTCGGATGTCTCAATATAAATGTTACTGTCGAAAGAGGCGCTTGTGACAATACATCCGCCGGTTGTCACCGCAGAGACATACGCGCCCGGGACTATAACTACTGTTCCATCTTCCAATGACACTACATCAGATACTGAATATTCCTTACAGTCGCGGTATTTGTCTCCATCCTGTGAGACCTTCACTTCTGCCCTGCTGGACAGAGTACTTCCTCTAAACACCACTGTAGCCTCTCTCGGATTGTCTATCGAACCATCTCTCATATTCTCAGACACGGATATCGTAACTTCCGTGGTTCCTGAACCTGTAGCCGGTGTAACTGTGACCCACTCTGGAATTTCCTCCATGTACCATTCCGCATCAGAGTAAACTGTTATTATTTTCTCAGTCGGATTCTGAGCAGAAAAAGTCAAGGAGCTCGTACTTGCGAGAACCGCACGCGCCACATTATCTTCTTCCTTACTACAACCGCAAAGTAAAGCAACCATGAGGCACAACGCCGGCATAAATATTTTATTTGTAAATTTCATAATAGCCTATATTATATTTTACACATATTATTTAGAAATCAAGACCATCATCCCATCCCGGATTCTGTGTCAGGTTCTTGTTTAAAGAACGCTCGTTGATAGGAATCGGATACAGATAATCACGCTCCTCGTTGAAACCGTTGCGTACTATGTCCTTATGGCGATACACATATCCGCTGTTATCGCCAGTAAGCGTAATGTCCTTACCTATTTCATAAACCAACACCCCTTCTCCGGCTTCAGGTTTGACGCCACCATTCGCATAAAGTATTACGTCCGCTTTTCCATCACCGCTCAAATCATATTCTCCGGGGCCTGGGAAATACATACCATAGATGTCCTGGTCAACGCACGCTCCGGCTTTCCAGCGTACCAAATCGTCGAAACGGAAACCTTCCTGCATAAGTTCGATGGTACGTTCGCGGCGTATTTCCAATATCACGCCTTTGTTGCTGCCTGTCACATTAGGATATCCATGTTCCTCAGACGAGAGATAACGGTCAGGATTGGCATTCGCCGCATCCATATCCAAGTGGGCATCGTTCATGCCTACACGGTCGCGCAGCAGATTAATGGATATATTCAGGTCTTCCTGATTCAATGTTCCCAATTCAGCCTTAGCCTCGGCATAGTTCAACAAGACTTCAGCATAACGATATACCGGAAGGTCGCAGGTAGAATAGCTCGGACGGTCCACATTTCCGCCACATGCTGTCGGATCTTGTACGAATTTAATAGGCTGATAGCCGGTAATGCTGGTCGATAAGTCCGGTGGAAGTACTGTATTAGTACCGATACGAGTATATCCGGGAGTACGGATGCTCTGTGCCAGACGAGGGTCTCTGTCCTTGACCTCTTCAGCAAACTTCATTTCCTGCCAACCCTGTTTGTCGGTAAATCTGGTTCCATCTTTCATCAGATACGTATTCACCATCTTGCGTGTCAACCCCGGCTGTCCCTGAGTGGCAACCAACGCATGTCCGGTTGCATTGTGGTATATATGCAAACCGAAGTCGAAGTTAATGGCAAGGATATATTCGTCCGGATTGGCATTTTCCTCGGCAAAGAGCATCATGTAGTCACTTTCCGGATGTCCGGTGGAATACAACTTATAAGGACCATCATGCATAATCTCATAAGCCGCCTTAGCTGCCTGGTCAAGATAATAAGTATAATCGTTACCTTCCAAAGTCAAGTTGTGATACTTGCGGTAAGTTCCCTCGTAAAGGCAGAACTGAGCTTTCAGCGCCAACGCTGCCCAGCGGTTCACACGGTAAGGGCTGCTCGGCTCTTCTTCTCTGGTGGGAAGGTTATTAATGGCAAATTCAATGTCTTCTAACATCTTGGTCATGACCAATTCGCGCGAGTCACGCGGTTTGTAGAGGGCATCGTCAGAAGAACCCAACTCAACATCATACCAAGGCACATCGCCGAAACGTTTTACTTTTTCAAAATAGAAGTATGCCCTGAAGAATTTGGTAAGTGCTGTATATTTGGTTACGGCTGCCTTGTCCTCACATTTGTCTATATTAGCCAGGAGGGTATTCATCTTGCGCAAGTCCGTCCAGCTCCATCCTCCACCGGAGGCGGGAACAGTACGTTTGTTTCCTCCGATAATTTCGTCCGACAATTTCTGCTGCACATAAATGTCACTCTGGTCATCGTAAGGCGACTTGTCCAACAGATTATTGTAGAAAGTGTTGCTGAAAAGCTGTAAATCGCTCTCTGTCTTGAAATAATCATCCTGAGAGATTTCACTTTTCGGGCTTAGGTCAAGCATACTGTCACATGAGGATAATCCCACCGAAAGGCTCAAAGCCGCTATAATAAATCGTTTCATATATATGTTTGTCTGTTAGTTGAATAATGATTAGAATGTGATGTCAACCCCGAACATGAATGTTTTCTGCCAAGGATAGTACATACGGTTGTAAGTGTCATTGCTGCGGTCGAAAGCTGATTCCGGATCAATGTATTTAGTATGCTTCTTCAGCGGCGACCAGTAGCATAGGTTCTCACCTGAGAAGTAGATACGTGCCTGCTCAACACCTATTTTCTTTGTAAGGTTCACCGGAATGGTATAACCTACAGTAAGATTCTTGAAGCGCAGGTAGCGAATATTCTGCAAGTAACGGTCATTAACCTTACTTAGAGGACCGGAAGTGGCTGAATATGCCATCGGGCGTGTAAAATATGCATCCTTATTGTCTTCTGTCCATACCTCATCCATGAAGTTCTTCTGAAGATAAGTCAGATACGGATAAGTATAAGCTCCCCAGAACTGTGCGGCATGTGAATCAGGATACCAATAGTGATTTCCAGTTCCTTGGAAGAATACAGATACGTCAAATCCATACCAGCGTAGGCTTGCGTTGAAACCGTACGAAAGACTTGGAAGAGAGTTGCCCAATATCTTGCGGTCTCCCGGATCATCCACAGAATTGCTGCCGATGTCCAATTTCTTGTTATCGTTCAAATCGACAAACTTAAGGTCACCTCCCTGCCATCCGCCGGTTATGCGGTTGTTGATATAGCTAAGGTCAACTTCCTTGGCGTATGCCTGCGCCTCTTCGGTAGTCTCGAACAGTCCGTCTGTCACGAATCCCCAAATTTCACCCAAACGCATGCCTTCGTAATAATCTTTGGCAAAAGTCTTGTCCTTGTTGTCGTATTTGGTGATGTAACTCTTATAGTCGCTCATGTTAGCCCCAAGGGTATATTCCACCGGACGTCCAGCAAGTTCGAACTGGTCTCTCCAGCTTACTGCTATTTCATATCCTCGTGTCTGCAGGTTGGCTGTGTTCATGTCCGGCACACTCGCTCCATATACAGCCGGCAGCTCGATACCATCGGTCAGCATGTTCAATGTGTTACGCACATATCCGTCCACAGTTATGTTCAGTCTGTTTTTCAACATTGTAAAGTCGAAACCCAAGTCCCACTGCTGGCTTGTTTCCCAAGTAAGGTCAAACGATACCGGCGCTCCCAATGTAGAGTACTTCGCCATCGAGCTGCCTTCGCCAAACGAATATCCGGCAAAACTACTTACTGTTACCAATCGCATGTAAGTGTAATACGACGATACATTCTGGTTACCCAGACTACCAAATGAGGCTCTCATCTTCATATTGTCAATATAAGGAGTCAGCGGTTTGAAGAATGGTTCCTCCGAGATACGCCAGCCCAATGAACCTGATGGGAAAAATCCCCAACGGCTTCCGGAAGCAAAGCGCGAAGTACCGTCATAGCGTCCACTCACTTCAAACAGGTAACGGCCCTTATAATCATAATTCAGTCGTCCGAAGAAACCGGCCAGCGCATATTCATTCTGAGCTCCATCTACTCCTGTCACCACCTCGCCTTCTTCATTAACTCCAACAAGGTTAAAATCGTCAAGCGAAGTGGAAGTCAGATTTTCACCGAAAGCCGAAATGTTTTTCAGTCGCATGGTCTCGTAGTTGAATCCGGCCACTGCTGTAAGATGATGCTTGTCGTTGAAAGTATAGTCAAAGTTGGCAAAGACATTTGCCGAATAGTAGTTGCGTGTATTCACCGACTCATCCAGGCGATTGGCTCCGGCACCCGTAGTATAATACTCCATTTCAGCATCAGGATATTCCCTGTAAGGGATATTGTTTGAGCGGCTGGTATTGCGTGTCTGATACAGGCGGTAAGTAAAGTCGGCAGTAAGGCTCAACGGTTTTATCGGCGTAATGACCAGACGGGTTGTATTCGAGAAATCATTCGTACGGTTCACATTACGGTGCGACCCTTCGCCAACGATGATATGTCGTCCGTTACCCACCTTATAGTCTATATAAGGAGTGCCGTAAAGCCATGAACCATCAGGATTCTTCATAGGGAAGCAGGCAAGAGCATGATTTGAGCTGTAAGCCAGAGTGTTCTCCACACTTCCGTCTCCCTGCGAAGTATATTGGGAGCCGTAAAAAGAAGTGTTGTTGGTCATTGTTGCCCACTTGTTGATACGGAAATCAAGTTTAGAACGCAGGTTATACTTGCGGTAAATATCGGGATTCATTCTCAGAATACCTTTCTGATAGTCATACGCTCCGCTCACCATATACTTCACGTCCTTATTCCCTCCACTGATAGAAATATTGTGCTGCTGTGTGGGATGTGTGTCATCGAACATCATTTCCCACCAGTCGTAGTTTCCATAATACACCCACTGGCGGCGTCCGTTTCTCATTTCTTCCACCACCCACGGACGGTCAGGATTCTCTGTTTTGTCGTTAACGCGTGCCAGCAACTGACGCATATCCTCGTCAGTATAATTAATATAGTTCTTACCGTTCTCCGCTTTACGGAAAAGGTTTACAGTATAAACAGACCAGTAACCTGTGTCTTCGTAGTCAGTCGATGTAGTAGGCGATTCCCAACCCAAACGGCCGCTGTAACGCACTGTAGCTTTTCCTTCATTTGCTGCACCAGATTTGGTCGTGACCAAAATCACACCAAATGCCGCACGCGCGCCATACACAGCTGCCGCCGAAGCATCCTTGATAACAGAAATAGACTCTACGTCATTGGGGTTAATACGTTCCAGTTCGCCCACCGCACCATCAATCAGCACCAATGGCTCCGCACTATTGATAGATGTGGTACCGCGCACATTAATTGAAGGAGAGCTTCCCGGTACTCCGGATGAAGTCGTAATGTTCAAACCAGGGACAGAACCTTGAAGCATATTGGTAAGAGAGTGAGAGACTCTGTTCTCCAAGGATTTGTTATCCACCATTGTCACGGCTCCCGTAAGGTTTACCTTTTTCTGAGTACCATAACCGATTACTACTGCCTCGTCCAACATGATGGCATCTTCCTGCATATATACCACTATATCATTTTGTCCGGGCTTCACCTTAACCTTCTCGGTGATATAGCCCACATAAGAGAAATTCAGAGTCGCTCCGGAGATGGGTATCTGAAGTTCGAAAACTCCGTTTATATCAGTCACACTTCCCCTGGAACTGCCTTCAATGCCGACTGTTACCCCGATAAGCGGTTCCTGCAAAGCATCCAGTACCCTACCTGAAATAGCTCTGTTCTGTGCCGACAAAGCGGAAGCACTGCCTGTCAGCAACAACAACAGCAAAAAAACATACGAATTGAAAACTTTCATAAATAGATATTTTGTTTAAATAGTAATTGAGTATTAAAAACTGAATTGACAGTCAAGCCCTTTTCCGGGTTTTACCACCATATTGGTAACATCAAAGTTCACTTTACCTGATGTAATGCCGGCATCGCCCAGCTTTACCGTGATGGTATGTTTTGATTTCGGCTCAATGGTATATGTCCTGAAATATATCAGATTGGCGTCGTGCTCTCCCTTCTTAAGATAGAAAGGCAGGTCTGAATTGTTACGGACAACAAACTGTACACGTTTTTCATTCTTGTTTATCTTTTCGATGGTTACCGACTTTCCGAACAATTCTCTCAGCCACTGTTCTTCACCGATAATCATATCCTTAAAGAATACTGCTGTCCTGCGGTTATCCAACGCCTCCCTGATGCCTTCCGGAGTACGTTCCTTGGCAAAAACCAATGTCATTGTACGGTGTTCACCCTTATTGAAGTCAATATTAGTCTGTATCGGTTGATGAATGTCGGATGTTCCTATCATAGTAAGTTTCTTGTCAAGACACCACTGCAACGCTTCCGGATAATAATGCTCACCGTTTGCCACCTCTATGCCCTGCATACATCCGTTATTGTACAACTCGGTATGTTCCTTCCACCATTTTGTTTCTTCCGGCTGCTGTGAGTCCCATCCCGGATGATTCCAGAAGATAAAGGCTTCCTGCGATTTGGCAGCCTGGAAAGCATCCTTATAGTCTTTGGTGTCCAACGGATTACTGTCTGTCAGGAATATGGCATTGTGATGTCCCGGAGCCATAGGACGGGTAATCTCGCTTCCTTTGATAACAATCACATCCTTATTCTTGGCATAATCCTTCATAATCTCGTACGAGCGGTTATGGTCGGCCTGTATGTCTTTCTTATGCGGCCTGTATTCGATATGCTCCGTGATGGCAATGGCATCCAACCCTTCGGAATATGCCTCGTCAACTCTCACAGTAGGCCAAACCAGACCATCTGAGAACACAGTGTGCATGTGAAAATCACATTTCAATGTTTGATACTTGTCAAGGTCCGGTATATCAATGCTTTTATCAACAGCTTGTCCGAATCCCATTTGTACAATCCCGCATAAGGCGAGAGACAGAAAAAGTTTTTTCATAATCTGAGTCTTTTAGTTTTTATAGTTTATAGTTGTTTTTAAAAACGATAACCGTTTTAGCGGAGCCTGTACGCTTCGGTAGAGAACTCTTTGGGACGTTCCATCAACTCCGTCCATTCATGTTCGAACTCATCACGCACAGTAATGACGAGATCCGTATCGGCATCAACAGCTTTCACTTTGAAGAAATGTGTGAACTTTTCAGTAATGAAGCTAGGGGTAGATGTCAGTGTAGATGAGTTGAAACGTTTCACACTTAGAGCTGCCACATGCAGCGGGTCATACGCCCACACCTCTTTCGCCTCAAGCTTGTTGCCATTCTCATCAGTCACGTCCAATGTCCAGTTTGAATTCCAGTTCCAGATATTTATCAGTACCTCATTATTCGTGTTAACAGGGTAGGCGTCAACATAACGTTGAAACTTAGCCTTTACCGAAGCCGGCACACTTGCCGGCATCTGTGGAACATCGGCCAAAGAGAAACTCACATTGTTCAGGTCATAACTACGGAACTGATAATCCTCAGTCCATCCGGTTGATTTATATATCCATTCTATGTCTGTTCCGTTTACATCCCATATAGAGTATCCCCCCGGTGTTCCGTCAGGACTTATATGTACCCCGGGAGTTAAATGTCCTGACCACCACCATGAAGCACATATCGCACCTGCATTATGTTCGTAAACCTCCTGTCTGCCTGTCACGGCTGCTTCCGGAGTCACGTTAAAGCTCAGGTGAGTATGTCCGGTAACAAAATGCACCTTATATCCTTTCAGTGTATTCAGCAATTGTGTAGTGTTCAAAACATCGTGGTCCATCTTGAACCCTTCCGTCTCCGACGGATAGAAAACCTGTGCATGCATTACCACCACCAACGGAGTCGATTTGTCCACATAGGCCAAATCCTTGGCAAGCCAGTTCAACTGCTCTAAAGACACACGCTTCTCGTAGTCGCGAGAGGTTGTCCCATCGTAGTTGCTACAGTCAATGTCGTCCAACACTACATAGTGAACTTTCCCGATATTGAATGAATAGTACATAGGAGCAATGTAATCAGTGAAACGACTTCCTGCATCCTGATCGTCAGTAGATTTATAGTCATAGTCATGGTTACCTATGGTATGGAAAATCTGAAGCCCCTTTACCTGACTGTTTATTGTATTAAGATACTCAGGAAGGGCATAACTATTCGAATACCAGTACAAATCCCAAGTCATGTCGCCCAACGTGATGGCATACATCTTTTCATGCTGATGCAAGGTGCGGTAACTGTTCAAATCCTCAGTAAAGTTCATGAACTGTCCTAAGTCCCCCGTACGGTTGGCAAGGTGCATATCCCCCAGCATGAGCACCTTGTAGTCATCCTGTCCTTCTACAGCTGTAAGCGAGAAATCCACACGTTCCAAAGTGGTGGCATCCCCTCTCATTATTTTATAGAACTGAGGCAAAACTCCATTGGCAGGAACCTCATATCCTGAAGGTATGGAAATAAACACATATCCCCATTTCTTTTCCGATTCCAACTGATAGATACCGCGCTCATCAGTCACGCTTACCTCTATCCCATCCGAAACGACAACACCCTGCACCGGACTACCGTCTGCCGACACCACACCATAAACCGTAGTTCCGGCATCAGGTGTGAAATCCAAGTCCTCTACTATATTAATATATGTCTTGCTTATCAACTTCTTCCTGTTATCACGCTTGATATATAAGACGTAATAGCCGGTCTTTATCTCATTACTTAAACTTATGGTAAAACTATCTGCCGCTATAGACAGTATAGGACAAATATAAGAGATACCGTTTTCGGACTCCAATATAATATCATCTGTATCAATCAACGAACTTGTATTGGCACCCGCAAACGTATATTCCCCTCCTACACTTACCTCTATAAGAGAGGGGGCATCAAAGTCAATATCAAAACTATCTTTGATTTCATTCAAAGGTTCGCCACATCCTGAAGTCAATAAAATCAAGACCAAAAGCGACAGCACACTGCGCAACGAAACTGTTTTTAAGCAAAAATAATATTTACCCATACCTATTAATTAAAATCCAGCACAAAGATAGATATAGGTTAAAAACAGAGATATGAATACGTACAACGACAGCAAATGGTATTACAATATTAACTGCTATGAAACAATTCTGCAACATCAGTTGCATTACAAATACTAAAATCCGGGAGAACAATCAGAAGAGGAAAAATGTTTTCATTTGCATCATTTCACACGTGCAGAATGACGGGGAAGCAGATATAGGAGTAAAGAAGGTATAACTGTAAAGGAAGTATGGTAAAATTAAAGGAGATAAAGTACCTGTTCCGGTGAACATTTACTTTACCCCCTTTAACTCCAAATGAAGCAATAACTTCTGATTTGATTATTTCTTTTTCAGTTCCTCGGCAGGAACCACACGATAGAGTTTGTCGCTGGGACGGATTCTGTCGGGTACCTTGAACGATACATGGACACCTTTCTTCACCACATCCACCGGTTTGAGGTTTACACGTGCCTCTTCCAGGTTTACATACATTGCCCCGGTAGTAGGACCGGTGATGAGCAGCTTGTCGCCGACCTTGATTTCTGTAGCCTCGATGAGGAATTCGGCAACACCGATATTTGAGAAATATTTTATGCCGCGTCCAGCATATACCTTCCTTTCCGTGGCCTCGGAACCGTAGTTCTTGCTCCACTCGCCAAGACGCTGTCCGAGATAGTAGCCGTTCCAGAAACCGCGGTTGAACACTGTCTTAAGGCGCGTGTCCCAGTCTGCCTTCTTCTCTTCTGTAAACGTGCCGTCCAGATACGAGCGGATAGCTTCCTTATAACATTCCACTACTGTACGAACATACTCCGGTCCGCGTGCGCGTCCTTCTATCTTGAACACGCGTACTCCGGCCTCTATCATCTCGTCCATGAAATGTATGGTCTTCAGGTCTTTAGGCGACATGATATACTGATTGTCAACTTCCAGTTCTATATCACTTTCCTTATCCTTTACTATGTATGAACGGCGGCACACCTGCATGCATGCACCACGATTGGCAGAAGCATTCAGTTCGTTAAGGCTAAGATAGCATTTGCCGGATACGGCCATACACAAGGCTCCGTGGCAGAACATTTCTATTCTCACTTTCTCACCCATCGGACCTGTTATGTTCTCTTCCTGAATAGCATCGTATATCTTACGTACCTGCTTCAGGTTAAGCTCGCGTGCCAGAACTACTACATCGGCAAAGCGTGAATAGAACTTCAGTGCCTCGGCATTACTGATATTGAGCTGAGTAGAGAGATGAACTTCCTGACCTACCTGATTACAGTATGCCATAACAGATACATCGGCAGCAATCACTGCGCTGATACCGGCTTCCTTTGCTGCATCCACAATCTTGCGCATCAGTTCTATGTCCTCGTCATAAATTATAGTGTTTATGGTGAGGTAGCTTTTTACTCCATGCTCGTCGCAGAGGGCTGCAATCTCACGCAAATCGTCAATAGTGAACGTGCTTGCCGAACGGGCACGCATGTTAAGGCTTTCAATACCGAAATAGATGGAATCCGCTCCGGCATTAATGGCTGCCGCCAATGACTCGCGCGAGCCTACAGGCGCCATTATCTCGAAATCTTTAATTGAATAATTCATTTATTTATACTTCATTGAGTTACGGCTACAAAGGTACGAAAAATATTCCATTACTTTAATGCCGCACACTGCGTAACTCTATATTCTTTCATCTACTTGTATTTTAATATTATATTTGCAAAAAGAATTTGAAAAGCACAAATATTATGAGAAAACCGAAACTTCTTTTATCATTTCTGATGGTAATAGCATTAATTTGCCTGCCTTCTTCTGTAATGGCCAGGAAAGACTCCAAATGTCTGAAACCACGAATTGTGGTACTGACCGACATTGCTCCGGTAAATATAGAACCGGATGATATGGAATCTGCCATAAGACTCCTTTCACATGCCGATCTTTTCGAGATTGAAGCAATAATAACCACAAGCGGATGGAACAGCAGTGGTAAAAAGTACCCACAAGGATGGATGGACAGCCTAAAAACAGTAATAAACGCATACGAAAAGGATGTTCCAAACCTGATGAAACGCTCTCAGCAAAAGGAATTTATCAGCATCGAAGAAGAATCGAAAAAACAATCAATAGGCTACTGGCCTAGTCCGGAATATCTGAGAAGCCGCATTATGATGGGAAGTCTGGATTTCGGATACAAATCATTGGGTAAAGATAATAATTCGGCAGGAAGTGATTTCATAATCAAACTGGCAGACGAGAAAGACGACCGTCCGCTGTTTATAGGACTATGGGGTGGCGGAAACACAATAGCACAGGCCATATGGAGAATAAAACAGGAAAGAAGCGAGGCTGAACTGGAAAAATTCCTGAAGAAAATCTATATATATGCCATAACAGACCAGGATGTAGCATGGGGCGACAGAGGGAAATATACACTGAGTTCGCACTACTGGCTTAGAAAAGAATTCGGCGACAAAATCAATTTCATATGGGATGAAAGCGCATGGCTGTCGCAATGTGGTCTGGGATCAAGTAATTGGAATGAATACGCAAAGCACATTCAGGGACATGGAAATCTGGGCAAGATATACCCGAAGAACAAATATGGAGTGGAAGGTGATACACCATCTTTCCTGCATGTCCTACCCAATGGATTGAACAATCCTACAGTTCCTAATCAGACAGGATGGGGAGGATATTTCGTATGGGACAAAACCCTGGACAACGAGACTTATTGCTACACCAACACTTCGAAAGAGGCTAAAGCCATCTCACAGAAATATGAAAAATATTTCTACAATGCATCTTTTGCAAACTTTGCAGCCAGGATGGACTGGGCAAAATACGGAAAAGGCAACAGAAATCCGATAGTTATCGTAAACGGGAAGAAAGGTCTTGAAGCTATACCGGTAAATACAAAAGCCGGAAGTACGATAAAACTAAATGCATCGAAAACATATGATCCTGACGGCGACCAGTTGACATACAAATGGTGGTATATGCCTGAAGCAGGCAACTACAATGGAAAGATTGAAATAAGAAATGCCGATAAATCGATTTCAGAAGTCAGCGTACCTACTGATGCAAAAAGTAAAACAATACATATCATCTGCGAGGTGACCGACAATGGCGAACATAACCTAAAGGGTTACAGACGAATAATAATAAACGTGAAATAAGGAATTGCAATTTTTCCTGATGCCGACTATTGTCAGCAGTGCTACCGACAGTTGTCAGCAGCATTGCCGACTGTAGTCGGCAGCTCTGCTGACTACAGTCGGCAATGAAAAATCTATAAAATCAATCAATAGGCAAAAGTCTCTTCTATATGATCAAGAATAGAGTTCAACTCATCTAATGTCTCTGCCCTGAGCATAGCAATACGCGTTTCCTTGAAATTAGGAATTCCCTTGAACAAAGGTGACGCGGCAAGATGACGACGTACATGCAGAATACCGCGACGCTCGTCAAGCAGGTTTACACTGTCCTGCACCTCACGACGGAGAACATTCATCTTCCATCCGAAATCAAGCCCGGTCAGCTCCTCACCTGTCTGCAGATAGTGTTTCACTTCCTTGAACACCCATGGACGACCGAAGCTGGCACGACCTATCATAATGGCATCCACACCATATTTGTCGAAACATTCCTTTGCGCGCTGCGGAGTTGTGACATCACCATTACCTATTATCGGAATATGCATGCGCGGATTGTTCTTCACCTCGCCTATCAGAGTCCAGTCGGCCTCGCCGGTGTACATCTGGGCGCGTGTACGTCCGTGTATTGTCAAGGCTTCTATACCGCAGTCCTGCAATTGCTCTGCAAGCTCCACTATTATCTTATGCTCTGAGTCCCATCCCAAACGGGTTTTCACCGTAACAGGTATCTTAACAGCATCTACCACAGCCTTAGTTATCTCAAGCATCTTAGGAACATTCTGCAGCATACCCGAACCTGCCCCCTTTCCGGCTACACGCTTGACGGGGCATCCGAAGTTCAAATCCAGGATATCAGGATTGGCCTGCTCCACTATTTTTGCAGCCTCAACCATGGTTTCAGTGTCCTTACCATAAATCTGAATGGCTACTGGACGTTCCTTTTCGCTAATGTTAAGTTTCAGCATGGTTTTGCCCACCGAACGTATCAGGGCATCGCTCGACACAAACTCGGTATATACCATATCGGCCCCAAACTCCTTACAGAGAAGTCGGAATGCCGGGTCGGTAACATCTTCCATCGGGGCAAGAAGTACGGGCTGTTCTCCTAAATCTATATTTCTAATCTTCATAAAAAAGTTTTATTAATCATTTGAAAGTGGGTGTAATAAACCATCTGTCGTACATCGTTACAGCAATGCGATAAACGAAAAACGCAGATATGAATCCTACAATAGAGTCTATCAGATAATGAGCCTGAATATATACGGTTGCCAAACATAACAGTATATAAAACGGCAACAGAAAATATGTCAGCTTCCTGCTTACCTTGGACGACATTATCATTACTATAGTGGATATGGCAACATGCGAGCTCGGGAATGCCGCCGTAGGTCTCTCGCCTACCTCCTGTGATGCCTCTACCAGATTATAGAAAAAACCGTGCTCATAACCGGGAGCCGGAAACAGCAGGACATTATAATTAAAATAGTCGCCAAGCGGCAGAAACTCACAGGCATTCACTCTGTCCATTCCTATTGCCGGGAAATAGAACTGTGGACCTGCCACAGGTACAAGCAGATAGAACAGATAATATATGAAAAACGAAGTTACTAGCACGAAACATACTTTCTCGAACTTCATATAGTGATTTATAAAATAATATACCACCAATATCAGCATCATTGGATAATAGAAAAAATATCCCATATTAAGCGGTTCGCTGAACCATATCGAAGGGAAATGTTTACTGAACTCAACTGACGGCTGACACTCGAACAATGACTGCTCCATAGCTGCGAATATATGGTCCAGATTGTCGAACACACGGTTGAATTCGTACGTGTCAGGATACCAGTATGCCAACAGCGACATCTGTACCACCATACGTACAAAAGCCGTAAGCCTGCACGGGTATGCTCTATAAAGATACATCAGGGCAAACGTGAGAGCCACTATCCCCAGACGTTCCAGAAGCATAATGCCGGGATGGTCCATGCGAGAATACAAAATCAATATGAGGATTGAGGTCAGGGCATTGTAAATAAGGCTTATACTCTCTACGGCAAAAAGTCCCTTACCACTCTCCACCCTCTCCAACAATTTTAAGTTTATATCCATCCTTCTTTTTTATACCAGCTAATTATTTCCTTTACACCACGCTCCAGTTTATATTCGGGTTTATATCCCAATTCTTTTATGAGCGGGCTAATATCACACCTCCAGTTGCGCTGCTTCATTATATTATATTTGTCTCTATTCAGAGTACTCGGCTTGTGAGTGAAATGTGAAAAGAACTCAGCCACATACGAAATAGCTTTGAGCAGGAATAACGGACATACAAATCTTATCATCCACGGATTTCCCAGTTCCTTACGTATAAGGTCGGAAAATGTACGGCTGTTATACACCTCGCCGTCGCTTACAAAATACGAGCGGTATTTTACGTCCTTCTTTATTGCCAGATAAACGGCCTGAACCAAATCCTTTACATATATGAAAGTAATATCCTGTCTCTTATATCCTGCAACGAAATCAACATGATTGCATATCGACTTTATCATCAGGAAGTAATCCCTCTCGCGCGGGCCATATACTCCCGTAGGACGGAATATTACGTATGGAAAATCCTTCAGGCCATGAAGATACTCCTCTGTCTTGAGCTTACTAACACCGTAGGCAGTGTTCGGAACAGGCTTATCCGTCTCGCATATAGACGAATAGTCTTTCTCGCGTATAGGTCCGAAAATACTGAGTGAACTTATAAAAATAAAATTCTTAGGAGTCATGTCAAGCTTAACAAGTGTCTCGATGAAATGACGTGTAGCCCAATAGTTACCTATCTCAAAATCTGCCTTGTCCAAACATTTGGTAACGCCGGCACAATGAATGATATAGTCCCATCCACCGTGTTCCTCTTTATGCTTGAGCAACTGCGACGCCAGTTTGTCAGAATCTGTAAAATCCAGTTCAGCAAAACGGATCCGTTCATCCTGTAAATACTTTCTGCTACTGCTTTTGCGCACTCCGGCCCAAACCTGCATTCCTTCGGCAAGGCCACCCTCAACCAGAAAACTGCCAATAAATCCGCTGGCTCCTGTTACTAATATTTTGTTATTCATAACTTTCCGTATTATAAAGGCACAAAGATAGTGCAAACCGAGTGAAGCACAAAGTTTTCAGGCTTTTGTTTCCGAGGTGCAGGCTATCTCATCTAAAGATAATGTTTCCTATCTATAACAAAACAATCGAACTTTACTATTGTTTACATCAAAAGTAATAAATTGCATCTTTTAGTTTTTGTAAGTATATTTGCGTATATAATATTCTGCCGACTATGGATAACGACATCAAAGCATACGATACATACCGCAGCATGACTTTCGGAGAAAAAGGACTGCCCGAAAATGTACGTCACGAACTGAACATCGACAGTCTGTGCGAAAAGATAGACTTTACATCTTCATGTATAGGCAGACAATATTTATATCACATAGTATGCAAAGATGAAGTTTCTCAAGTCAGGGACAACGAATATCTGATAAAGGAACTACATGATAACATTTCATTAAGGAAGCGGCTTGTAGGAGTACTAGGGAAACTGAATAAACCTGATGCTTACACAATAACAGAGTTACTACACGGAGAGCATACAGAATACTCACAAAGCTACATCCACGCAATCAACATCTGCCGGTGGCTGCCGTCGGTTTTCCTGCTATGCACCTTTATAAGCAACATTCCGGGACAGTTTCTTATACTGTTTCTCGCATCATATATCGCAAACTGCTATCTGCATCTGAAACAAAAAAGTCAGCTTTCATTATACTATTTCTCCATACCACAGCTGTACAGACTTTTACAAACAGCAAAAGAGGTTGCAGAAATCAGCATATTCGCCGATACGGACAGAAATATCCACCAGTATATCAACAATCTAAAAGAGCTGGTCAAGAAACTGCGCTTATTCCGTATAAGTATTAATCTGGACAGTAACGCAGCAATGCCTTTATTTATGTTTACAGAATTGCTGGATATATTCTTTCTTCATACCACAATAAATGTTATAAACTCATTCCGTCTTATTGATAGCAAACGTAAAGATATCGACAGCGTTTTCCGTTTCATCGGATTTCTGGATGTAATTTGTTCATTGTCTTTCCTTCGCGAAGAGCTTCCATATTATTGCTATCCCACAAAACCTGTAAATGATGAAAAGCTGTCGGCTAAATCAGTTTATCATCCGCTGATAGACAACTGTATTCCAAACGACATATCAATATCCACGAAATCAGTACTCATTACAGGCTCCAATATGTCGGGAAAGACCAGTTTCATACGTACCATTGCAATAAATACAATAACCGGCAAAGCACTTAACACCTGCTTTGCGAATGAATTCAGAATTGATACCGGCAGGCATGTCCTCTCAGTAATAGATACAGAAGATGACTTAGAGAAAGGGAAAAGTTATTTCCTCACGGAAACTGAGAATGTGAAAAAGGTATTCGACAGTGCTATATCGGGCAATCATCTTCTGGTGTTCGACGAACTGTTTAAAGGAACAAATACTGCAGAACGAATTTCCATCAATGCAGCTGTACTGAAGGAACTGGCTGGACATAACAACATAATACTGGCATCGACACACGACAACGAACTTACATCACTCCTTGAAAATGAGTACGAGCTTTATCATTTCTGCGAGGACATTAAGAATGAAACACTGGCTTTCGATTACAAAATCAAGAAAGGCACAGCCAATGAGGGTAATGCCATAAAAATATTAAAGCTATACGGCTATCCTGATTATATAACAGAAGAGGCAGAAAGAATAAGAAAAAACAGATAAAAATACATCACTCGATTTCCCTTAAAGGTTAATACTAAGAATAATAAGCAATACTTTAAAATAAATTTATATTTTTGCGATATAATTACCTGTCAAAAAAACATTTAATACTACCTTGTTATGAAGAAGTTATCTATTGCCTTTGCATCAGTGCTGGCTTGTTTTCTGGCATCGTGCAGTAACGAAACCACTACCGTATTGGAACAGGACTATACAGCCTATGTAGATCCTAAAATAGGAACAGGAGGTCATGGACATGTGTTCTATGGTGCTAACGTTCCATATGGTTTTGTACAATTGGGCCCCACCAGTATTCCTCAAAGTTGGGATTGGGTTTCGGGATATCATGTATCAGACTCTACAGTCATAGGGTTTCCTCATACACACCTTAGCGGTACAGGTATAGGCGACTTGCACGACATCAATGTAATGCCTGTCACAGGTGAAGTCACTTATGCACGTGGAGACAACTCTTCATACGAAACCGGTCTATGGTCATACTCTGACAGATCAAAAGAAACAGTAGTGCCGGGATATTACAGGACTCATTTGTCAAGATACAATGTAGATGTAGAACTTACAGCAACCAAACGAGTAGGTTTTCACAAATATACATATCTTTCAGACGAAAAGCCTTCAATTGTATTCGATATGGTAAATGGCGGATGTTGGGATAAACCAACCGAAGCACTTGTAAGAATAGTAAACGACAGTACTATCAACGGATACAGATATTCAAAAGGATGGGCTAACAACCAGAAAGTATTCTTCCATGCAGAGTTCTCAAGAAAATTTGACGGTGTAGAATTCATTGTAGATGGTAAAACCTTAAATGATGCCAAAGAAGGTAAGGGAGAAAAAATGTTTGCGAGAGTAAATTTTGCCCAAAATGATTCGAAGCCTATATATATGAAAGTTGCCCTATCTCCTGTATCAGAAGACGGTGCCAAACTGAATATGCAGACAGAGTTAAGCGGTTGGGATTTCAATAAAGTCATAGCCGACGCAAAAGACGCATGGAACGAGGAACTTGGTAAAGTAAAAATCAACAAATGTTCTGATGATAATGCCAAAAAGATTTTCTATACCGCATTGTATCACTCTATGTTTGCTCCATCCGAATTCTGTGATGTAAACGGTGACTATTACGGAGCCGACAATAAAATGCACAAGGGAGAAGGATTTAAGAACTATACAACATTCTCACTTTGGGACACATACAGAGCTGCACAGCCACTTATGACCATTCTTCATCCTGAAAAGATGAGTGATATTATAAACACAATGATTACCATTTATAAGCAACAAGGAAAGCTTCCGGTATGGCATCTCATGGGTTGTGAAACAGACTGTATGGTAGGTAACTCTGGTGTTCCTGTAGTTGCAGATGCCATTCTTAAAGGCATAGAAGGATTTGACTATGAATTAGCTTACGAAGCTCTAAAAGAATCATCCATGCTAGGAGAAAGAGGAATGCAACACAGAATTGAATATGGCTTTATCCCGTCAGACAAAATGTTGGAGTCTATCGCATACGATATGGAATACGCATTAGCCGACTGGGCTGTAGCACAAGCGGCTCTTAAACTAGGTAAACAGGAAGATTATGAGTATTTCCTGAAAAGGAGTAAATCATACAAGAACTATTTCGACCCTTCAACAGGTTTTATGAGAGGTAAAATGCTGGATGGTACATGGCGTACTCCGTTCAGCCCATATAGTTCATCACATAGAGATGATGATTACTGTGAAGGCAATGCATGGCAATATACATGGCTGGTACCACACGATATAGAAGGACTTACAGAATGTTTCGGTGGCAAAGATAAACTCATAGGAAAGCTTGATTCCTTGTTTATAGCAAACGGTGATATGGGAGATGCTTCTTCACCAGATATAAGTGGCCTTATAGGTCAGTATGCCCACGGAAACGAGCCAAGTCATCATATAACATACTTATACACACTCTTAGGACAACCATGGAAGACTGCAGACCGTATCAAAGAGGTTCTAAACACAATGTACAGCACAAATCCTGACGGACTTTCAGGAAATGAAGATGTGGGACAAATGTCTGCATGGTATATACTTTCATCACTTGGTTTTTATCAGGTAGAACCTGCAGGTGGTAAATTTGTATTTGGCTACCCTCTTTTCGAGAATGTTGAACTGAAAGTAAAAAATGGAACATTCACTATCGAAAAAGAGAACTCAGGTAAAGACAACAACTACATCCAGAGTATAATTCTGAATGGTAAAGAATATAACAAGCCATGGATAGAATATAACGACATCATAAAAGGTGGAAGCCTTAAATTCATAATGGGTGACAATCAAAAGGCTTGGTACTAAAAATCATCTGTTGTTTTAAGCAGTAACACAACAGTCTGTAATAAATAATGGTCTGCCTGTATTAATTCTGACTTTTACATATAATTGTATGAATATGTAGAAACAGAATTATTACAGGCAGATTTCTTTCAGGATGAAAATGCTGGAAAATGTGGCACTTTTACTTGTTTGCAGGAAAATAAATAAGACTATTATATCTTTATTCCATTTATTTTGCTTACTTTGTAGAAACTAACAAAGAAAGGAATAGCTATGGCTAAAAATAAAAAAGAAAAAAAAGGCGGAAAAAGAATGAAGAAAAAAGAGATGTCGGAACTCATCATAAACTATTTCCGCAACAAACCGACTGAGGCTATAAGTCTTAAGCAATTATTCCTGGGACTGAAACTAACAACACATCCTACCAAAATGCTATGTACCGACATAGTAAAGGATATGGCAGAAGACAATTTCCTGATTGAAGCCGAAAAGGGAAGATGGAAACTTAATGACAGAGGTCAGATAATGACAGGAACCTTCATCAGAAAGAGCAACGGCAAAAACTCGTTTATACCTGACGATGGAGGAGAACCGATCTTTATTGCAGAAAGGAACTCAGCTCATGCCATGAACAATGACAAGGTGAAGATTTCTCTCTGTGCAAAATGCAAAAAACAGAAGATAGAAGGACAAGTGATAGAAATACTTGACAGAGCAAAAGCGACTTTCGTAGGTACACTGAAAGTATCGAAAAACTATGCTTTCCTCATTACAGAAACAAGCACACTTGCCAACGATATCTTTATACCTAAAGAAAAGCTTAAAGGAGCAAAGAATGGCGATAAGGCTGTAGTGAAAATTACAGAATGGCCGGACGAAGCAAAAAATCCTTTCGGTGAGGTTATAGACGTGCTTGGACAGGCCGGCGAAAACAACACTGAAATGCACGCCATACTGGCTGAATACGGATTGCCATATACTTATCCACAATCAGTAGAGGCCGCAGCAGAAAAATTATCTGCAGAAATTACAAAAGAGGATTATGCAGAACGTGAGGATTTCCGCAATATAACCACATTCACCATCGACCCTAAGGATGCGAAAGACTTTGACGACGCACTCTCAATCAGACAACTGAAACCTGGACTTTGGGAGGTTGGTGTACATATCGCCGACGTTTCACATTATGTCAAAGAGGGCGGTATCATAGACAAGGAAGCATTGAAACGTGCCACATCCGTATATCTTGTGGACCGTACGATACCTATGTTGCCAGAACGCCTTTGCAACTTCATCTGCTCACTGCGTCCTAACGAAGAGAAACTGGCTTATTCTGTAATATTTGATATGAACGAAAAAGCAGAGGTCAAGGACTATCGTATCAGACATACAGTAATAAAGTCCGACAGACGTTTCACATACGAAGAGGCTCAGAATATAATAGAAACCGGTCAAGGAGATTTCAAGGAAGAAGTTCTTGAACTGAACAAACTGGCTCAGATTCTTCGTGAAAAACGTCTTGCCGCAGGAGCTATCGACTTCGACCGTTGCGAGGTGAGATTCGAAATTGACGAGAAAGGAAAACCTCTGAGCGTTTATTTCAAGCAGTCTAAGGAAGCAAACAAACTGATAGAGGAATTCATGCTTCTGGCAAACCGTACCGTAGCGGAACATATAGGAAAAGTGCCAAAGAACAAAAAGGCAAAGGTATTCCCATATCGTATCCACGACCTGCCGGACCCAGACAAGTTGGATAACCTTAACCAGTTTATCGCACGCTTCGGTTATAAAATCCGTACCAGCGGAACAAAAACAGAAGTATCAAAGTCTATCAACCGCTTGTTGAAAGATGTAAACGGAAAGGGAGAACAGAACTTAGTGGAAACAGTGTCATTGCGTTCTATGCAGAAGGCAAGATATTCAATCCACAACATCGGTCACTATGGTCTTGCATTCGATTACTACACTCATTTCACTTCGCCTATACGCCGTTACCCTGACCTTATGGTTCACCGTCTGCTGACACGCTATCTGGACGGAGGACGAAGTGCACAGGCCGACAAGTATGAAAGCATGTGCGAACACAGCTCTGCAATGGAACAGACCGCTGCAAGTGCTGAACGCGCATCAATCAAATACAAGCAGGTAGAATTCATGAGCGATCATATAGGAACTGTTTATGAAGGAGTAATCTCCGGAGTGACCGAATGGGGAATATATGTAGAAATTAACGAGAACAAATGTGAAGGTATGGTAGCAATGCGTGACCTGGGCAATGACTATTACGAGTTCGACGAAAAGAACTATTGCCTTATCGGCAGACGTTATCATCAGAAATTCAGCCTTGGTGATGCAATAAAGATAAAAGTGGCACGCGCCAACCTGGAAAAGAAACAGCTTGATTTCGTACTGGCGGAATAAGATTATTATATAAAACAAGAAAGTCAGAGAATTTCTCTGACTTTCTTGTTTTATAGTAAATACTCGCAAAGTTTCTGTACAGCTCTTGCGCGATGGCTTATCTTATTCTTTTCATCATTACCCATCTCGGCAAAGGTTTCTGAATATCCGTCCGGCATAAATACAGGATCATAACCGAAACCCGCTCCACCTTTTCTTTCACGTATTATGCTGCCGTTTACTATTCCTTCGAAGAAGTGTTCCTTACCACCTTCTATCAGGCAAATAACAGTACGGAAACGTGCCTTGCGGTTATCTTTATCCTGCATTTCAGAAAGTAGTTTCTTCATGTTGGCTTCAGAGTCATGCCCTTCTCCACCGGCATATCTGGCAGAATAAATTCCGGGCGCACCATTCAAAGCCTCGACTTCAAGACCTGTATCATCGGCAAAACAGTCTAAACCATAATTATCATATATATACTGTGCCTTCAATGCAGCATTACCCTGCAAAGTATCAGCCGTTTCAGGAATGTCGGCATGACAGTCTATATCATTAAGACTCAAGATCTCTACCTTATCGCCTAATATAGCACGGATTTCCTCCAGCTTATGTGCGTTATTTGTTGCAAAAACAAGTTTCTTCATAATTTACTTAACTTTCAATGGGTCAAAACCTTCGCCGTAAACTCCCACTACATTACTTTGGGAAATAAATGCATTAGGATCAATATCCTTCACCAGACGGAAAATGTCAAGTGACTGACTTTTCTTTGCAAGAACCACAACCACCTTTATGTCCTGCTTGCTATACCATCCTTTTCCGTCAAGGAGAGTTACTCCACGATTAATCTGAGTGGAAATACCCTGAGCTATCTCATCATGCTTGCGCGAGAATATAAGGAACTGTACAGATTGACGAGTACTATTAATTACATAATCTATCACTATACTCATGACAAACAACACGCAAAAGCCAAACAATACACGTCGCCAATCATGGAAAATAAAATAACAGGAGGATATAATGATTATATCACAATACATCATCATACGTCCAAGAGTAACATCCTTATACTTGTTGATAATCCATGCAATGATATCAGTCCCACCGGTACTACCATTATGACAGAACACAAGACCAATACCAAAGCCTAAAAGTCCGGCTCCTATAACGCATGCCATGAAATCCTGTCCTGGTCCAAGCAACATTGGTAATTTTCCACTATCGTCCTTAAATAACATTTGGAAGAACCATAGCAGGAACGTCAGCATGATTATGGCATATATGGTCTTGATACTGAACTTAGGTCCGAGTATTTTCAATGCAAAACCTAAAAATACGGCATTAATTATGAAATATGAAACCTGAATTTCAACACCTGTCGCATAATAGATTATAGCTGCTATACCTGTCACTCCACCTGTAGTAATCTGATAAGGCAAAAGAAACGCTGCCCAACCAATAGAGTAACATATCAAACCTAAAGTTATGGCCAGGTAGTCTTTCGTCTCCCGGCCAAATTTTCTTTTTAACAATGCTTCCATAAATATGGTTTACAGAACAATATTTACAATCTTCTTAGGTACGATAATCACCTTCTTAGGAGTCTTGCCATCAATCCATTTCTGTGCCTGTTCGTCAGCTAGAACTGCAGACTGGATTGTTTCATTGTCTGCATCTGCAGCAAATTCCATAGTGAAACGCGCCTTACCGTTGAAAGAAATTGTATATTTCACTGTATCTTCTTTCAGATAGTCTTCGTTGAATGCAGGCCACTGAGCATCACAAACAGATGTCGTATTTCCTAAAGCAGCCCAAAGTTCTTCCGCCAAGTGAGGAGCAAACGGAGCTATAATAACAACCAGATTGCTTAATACAGCTTTGTTGCGACATTTCAATGAAGTGAGTTCGTTTACACAAATCATGAATGCACTGATTGAAGTGTTGTAAGAGAATGTCTCAATGTCTCCAGTCACTTTCTTTATCAGTTTGTGTACTGCCTTTAGTTCTTCTTTTGTAGCTTCACCGTCCTGAGGAAGGAATTCGTCATTACGGCTGTAGAACAGGCTCCACAATTTCTTCAAGAAACGATGAACACCATCAATACCGTTAGTATCCCATGGCTTAGACTGTTCGATAGGGCCAAGGAACATTTCATACATACGCAATGTATCTGCTCCGTAACGTTCAACAATCATATCAGGGTTTACTACGTTGTACATAGACTTACTCATCTTCTCAACTGCCCATCCGCACACATACTTGCCGTCTTCAAGGATGAATTCAGCATTATTGTATTCCGGACGCCAGTTCTTGAATGCCTCAACATCGAGGATATCGTTTGATACGATATTTACGTCAACATGAAGAGGAGTAACGTCATACTGGTCTTTCAGTCCGAGAGAAACGAATGTGTTTGTATCCTTGATACGATATACAAAGTTGCTTCGTCCCTGAATCATACCCTGGTTTACAAGCTTCTGGAATGGTTCTTCCTTAACGCTTACACCGAGATCGAACAGGAACTTGTTCCAGAAACGTGAATATATCAAGTGACCTGTAGCATGTTCAGTACCACCTACATAGAGATCAACATTCTGCCAATATCTGTCTGCCTTTTCAGATACGAGTGCCTTGTCATTGTGTGGGTCCATATAACGCAGATAATATGCGCTTGAACCGGCAAAACCAGGCATTGTATTAAGTTCAAGAGGGAATACGTTTACATTATCTATCTTAGAGTTTTCAACTACCTCGCCGGCATTTACATCCCAAGCCCATTTTGTGGCATGTCCCAATGGAGGTTCGCCAGACTCAGTAGGAAGGAACTTGGCTACTTCAGGCAACTGCAAAGGCAATTTGCTTTCGTCTATCATATATGGCATACCGTCCTTGTAGTAAACAGGGAATGGCTCACCCCAATAACGCTGACGTGAGAAGATTGCGTCACGCAGACGGAAGTTAACTTTTACACGTCCAAGGTTATGTTCCTTTACATATTTCTTTGTAGTAGCTATAGCTTCCTTGATAGTAAGACCGTTTAGGATCAAATCGCAATAAGGAGTTACGCCTGCCTTTGGAGAGTTGCAGACAATACCTTCCTTGGCATCAAAGCTTTCTTCACTGACATCACATCCTTCAACCAGCGGAACGATAGGCAAGTTGAAATGTTTTGCAAAAGCATAGTCACGACTGTCGTGAGCCGGAACTGCCATAATAGCACCTGTACCATAACCTGCAAGTACGTAATCGCTGATCCAGATAGGTACGGCCTCGCCTGTGAACGGATTTACAGCATACGAACCACTAAACACACCTGTCACGCGGCGGTCTGATATACGTTCGCGTTCAGTACGTTTCTTTGTACGGTCAAGGTAAGCCTCAACTTCTGCTTTCTGAGCCTCAGTAGTAAGTTGTGCCACCAATTCGCTTTCAGGAGCAAGAACCATGAAAGTAACACCGAACATTGTATCCGCACGTGTTGTAAAGATTGTGAATTCCATGTCACTGTCTTTAACTTTGAAACGAACTTCAGCACCTTCAGAACGGCCTATCCAGTTACGCTGTGTTTCTTTCAAAGAGTCTGTCCAGTCAACAGTTTCAAGTCCATCGAGCAATCTCTGGGCATAAGCAGAAACTCTCAAGCACCACTGGCGCATCTTCTTCTGCACTACCGGATGTCCTCCACGTTCAGAAACGCCATCTACAACTTCATCGTTGGCCAATACAGTACCCAATGCAGGACACCAGTTCACCATAGTCTCGCCAAGATATGCTATACGGTAGTTCATCAGAATTTCCTGCTGTTCCTTTTCTGATTTTGCGTTCCATTCTTCGGCAGTGAAACTCAATTCTTCGCTGCATGCGGCATCAAGTCCTTCAGTACCTTTTGTTTCGAAAGCCTTAACCAGATTTTCAATAGGCTGAGCCTTACCACATGAATTGCAATAATAGCTGTTGAACATCTTCTGGAAAGCCCACTGTGTCCAGTGATAATAATCAGGTTCGCAAGTACGGACTTCGCGATCCCAGTCAAAGCAGAAACCGATTTTGTCAAGCTGTTCACGATAGCGTGCGATATTGGCAGCTGTAGTTACAGCCGGATGCTGTCCTGTCTGAATTGCATACTGTTCTGCAGGCAATCCGTAAGCATCGTAACCCATCGGGTTAAGAACGTTGAAACCCTGAAGTCGCTTGTAGCGGGCATATATATCGCTGGCGATATATCCCAGCGGGTGACCTACGTGAAGTCCTGCTCCCGATGGATAAGGGAACATGTTCAACACATAAAACTTCTTTTTTGATTCATCTTCCGAAACTTTGTAGGTCTTGTTTTCCACCCACTTCTGTTGCCATTTTTTTTCTATCTCCCTGAAATTATATTCCATAGCGATGTACTTTATATATTTGATTTTACGTTATTTATCCAATTTGTTTGCAAAGATACAATAAAAAATATAAAGATACCCCAAAAGACAATAGAATGAAAGCTGTGGAAGCCAAGGCTGGTTTCAATATTATCATTGTAAGCATTGTCCTTGGAGTTCCAACGGGCATAGCTCAAAGAAACCTCATCACCCGTATATTCGATATCCAGCTTGAAGTAAGGAACCCATGCTTCTTTTACACTGTCCCATTTGGAAGCTTCTTTGCTGATTACACGATTCTCATTGTCATAGCCATAAGTATAACGCAGGTGACGGAATAAATAACCATCCTCATTACGGAAGATTGTCCGGGCTGTTACCAGTTCGCCGCTCATTTCCTCGTTCTTTACGTAATCCGTAGGATTCATTGCATTCGCAGAGAAGTTTAATACGCTTGCCATTACTACCGCTACCATTACCACTGCCTTAAGAATTACATTTGTCTTCATAATCGTTATGTTTTTATTGTTATTATTAGTTTGAGTTATTCAGGCTTTCTTTGCCGAGCGCCTTCGGCTATATATAGTCAATTGCTGTGCCAAACTTATAAACAACTGAAAATCAACGATTATTTAAAACAAAGCTGTGTTCATTTCCGAACAACTGTCCGCGCAAAAGCGAACATTATAAAAAATGCAACTGCCGAAAAATATCTTTCGACAATAGCGTATTCAAAAACAGATTTGAAGTTATCTATTCTTTCGAATAGATAACTTCAACTTTAACTCCTGTGGAGCATTTTATGGCAGGAACCTCGACCGTAGTACATCTTTTATCTTTGTCATAAACATACGATACAGCAGTATTACCGTTCACCTTTACGGATACGGGTGCGGCAGTATCAAATATCCGCAACGTATATGAACGTACAGACACGCCACCCTTATAATTACCCCGACGTGCAGAAATAATATACTTACCTCTATTTCCATCAGCTATTTGTTTCAGAGCTGTTGTAGAGTACATAGTGGCATAATCACTATTATCTCCACTGTCTTCATATAAAGAACTTTCACCATCAGAACCGGCTACAATATTCAGGATTAGATTATCCGGACGTTCGGTAACATTCATTACAGTAGGAGGGTTGTAGGGTATGATAGCCCCTTGTCTGAAAAAATAGGGTATTTGCTCGTGTGTGAAATTCATAACCTTTTTACACGGTCCCTCAATAAGTTCATTGGTAGATACGCTCCACCATTTTCCTTCAGGAAACCAGATTTCCTTGGCACTGATACCATCAACAGCAGCTTCAGTGATAGGAGCTACAAGGATATCATCACCGAAAAAATACTCGTTCTCATAGACATAAGCTTCCTCACTATCCGGATATTCATAATACAGAGGACGGCAAACAGATATACCGGTATCATAAGCTTTACGGGCCATAGTGTAGAGATAGGGAAAAAGCGAGTAGCGAAGCCGTACCGCCTCAAGCATCGTCGGAAAATTATCAAACTTCCAAATTCGACGTTCTATGCGTGCATCGTTTGTCGCATGTGTACGGAAAATCGGTGTAAACACTCCGAATTGTATCCAACGAAGTACAAGTTCCGGATCATTTACAATACTCTCATCTGTGAATGCATGTCCGCCAAGATCGTGCCCCCAATAACCATACCCTACATTCGAAGCTGTAGCCGTAAAATAAGGTTGGAAGCCAAGAGTCTGAAAGTTTATAAGAGCATCGCCCGAAAAACCAATCTGATAACGATGGCTGCCCAAGCCTCCCCAACGGTGGAAAATTACAGGTCTGCGGTCTGTACGTTTTCTCGCCATATCGTTAAAGAATACATGATTGCACCAGAATGTTTCACTCAATCCGTAAGTATTATTGCTTGTAAGATGTTGCTGCCAGTCAATCCACCAGAAGTCAACTCCCTCACTTTCGTGATTACGGATGATATTTTTAAAGAATGATTTTGTAAAGTCCGTATAGTCAATGCTCCAAGAGATATTATCTTTTTTGTCGTTAAGATACTTACCATTAAGTTCCGAGTTCATTGCCGCGAAATAGACAGGCGATTCATTCTTGTTTATACCGTCGGCAGGATGAAGATTAAGGGCAATCTTAAAATTATTATCATGGATATCCCGGAGCAAGCCCTTAGGATTCGGTATCAGATTGGTATTCCACGACCATCCTGTCCAACCACCTTTATCTCCGGATTGTCCATTTCCTACGTTCCAGTGCCAATCCATATCCAGAATCATTACATCGGCAGGAATCTTATTATCCTTGATTTCAGACATAATCCGGCGGTAGTCATCTGCCGAATAAGCAGAGTATTTGCTATACCAATATCCGAATACATAATCGGGCGGCAATGGTATCTTACCCGCAATTTTAGTGTAGTCGGAAATAGCTTTCTTATAATCATTACCATAACCCAGATAATAGATGTCAAGAGCATCCGTATCGGAGCGTTCCGCCCACCAGTCAAACCCCATATCCGCATTGGGCCGGAGAGCATAAGAACGCCCACCGTCAGAGCGTATGGCAGCCCATGAATCGTCTATGACAGCCCATCCGGAACGTGATATCAATCCGTTCTCCATTTCGGCACGCTTATTATCTCCATTACTTCCGTCAAGAGTGCGGCAGGTACCTTTAAGATTCAACGAATCTGATTTACCGGGATACCACACAGACTCACATCCATTGTTATCGATAGTTATGGTCAGATTTTCAGGAGAGGCAGGAGTTGTCACCGGATTTGTACTTTTGCGATATTTCAACCTTACCTTATCGGTAACTATATACAAATACGTATTGTCTTCCCTCTTCCTGAAACGTGGCACCTTCAGCCTACGATTGGTTACGGTAAACGTAGCTTGGTCCTCAAATATACCTTTAGCACTGTATTCAATGCGAATCATTTCCGGTGTAAGAACAGTGAAGCGCGCTTTTCCGCAAATCACCACAGCTTCAGGGTTGGCAACCGGATTATTATCGGACGCTGAAGTCTTTGCGGTTGTCAGCATTAGTAGGGCAACCAAACAAATAATTGTTTTCCCCTTTTTAAAATCCAAAAGAAACCCTTGCAACAAGGGTTTCTTTTGAGAAGAAGATTTCTTAAATCCATTCATTGGGCATTCAATGTTTCAATTAAAATATTATTTCAGGTTCTTCACTCCTTTCATTGCAGCCTTATCCGTAACTTCCATGATACTGATAGCATAACCGCCACCCGGCGCTGCTTTCATTTTCAATACAGATTTGGCCGACACAATTCCTTTCCGAATGGTATAAGCTTGAGGATTAGTTCGATAATGGGCATCCTTACTGTCTTCATAGACAGTGGCAATATACTTCTTATCCTTATCAAGGAAGTCCAACTTCAATGCTGAAATATGACCGTCCTCGTTACTGGTGCAGCCTACAAACCAATTATCCGTTCCCTTAGCCTTACGGGCAACCACAATATAACGTCCCGGTTCGGCTTCAAGATAACGGCTTTCATCCCAATCTACCGCTACATCCTTGATGAACTGAAAAGCATCCATAAAACGTTCGTAATTCTCCGGAAGGTCGGCAGCCATTTGCAAAGGGCTATACATAGTGACATACAATGCCAGTTGACGCGCAAGGGTGGAGTTTACATGAGAATGACTGTTGGGATTCAATTTATTCATATCCATTTCGAAAATACCAGGGGTATAATCCATCGGGCCGCCTTGCAGACGAGTAAACGGAAGCACAGTGGTATGAAAAGGTTTGTTACCGGCAAAAGCCTCGTATTCCGTACCTCTGGCAGACTCATTACCAATCAGGTTTGGATACGTGCGGCAAAGTCCCGTAGGACGTACTGCCTCATGGGCATTAACCATGATACGATGCTTCGCAGCTTCAGTCACAGCATACAGATAATGATTATTAAGCCACTGTCCGTAATGATGTTCTCCACGGGGAATTATATTCCCCACATAACCACTCTTGACCGAGTTATATCCATATTTATTCATCAGCTGATAAGCCGCTTCCATATGCCGTTCGTAGTTACGTACAGAGGATGATGTTTCGTGGTGCATCATCAGTTTCACCCCTTTTGAATGAGCATATTCATTCAGCATTTTAATATCAAAATCGGGATAAGGAGTTTGGAAGTCGAAAACATAATCTTTAGAATTGCCAAACCAATCTTCCCAACCAATATTCCAGCCTTCCACCAATACTTGGTCGAAGCCATGTTCGGCGGCAAAATCAATATACTTCTTTACATTAGCATTGTTAGCCGGATGGACCCCGTTGGGTTTCACCCCGGTATAATCCGTTTCACCGAGTTTCACCGAAGGAATATCCCAAGTATACGCCCATGGCTTTCCACCGGCAATCATTTCCCACCACACACCGATGTACTTCATCGGCTTAATCCAAGAAGTATCTTCATATTTACAAGGCTCATTCAGGTTAAGAATAAGATTCGATGCCAATATCTTCCGTGCGTCGTCACTCACCATCACCGTACGCCAAGGAGTATGGCAAGGACTCTGCATATATGCTTTGTTTCCTACCGCATCCGGAGTCAGCCATGATTCGAATATTAAATTCTTATCATCCAGATTAAGATGCATACATGAATAATCAACCAACGCAGCCTCGTGCAAATTGATATAAAGTCCTTCGGCCGTTTTCATCTGAAGGGAAGTCTGCACACCGGTAGGCGAGAAAACAGTCTGCGAAGCATTACCGCTGACAGCGCCTTGCAGCAACCCGCGGATTTCGGAAAGTTTAGACTCCGTATAATCATATTCTTGTGTATCATAATCTCCCGGAATCCACCATGCAGTATGGTCACCGCTCATGGCAAACTGCGAATGTTCCTCCTTGACAACGAAATAGACCAAATTCCTCTGCTGAGGGAATTCGTAACGAAAGCCTATCCCATCGTCGTACACGCGGAAACGAAGATTCATAAAACGGCCGGTCGATGTTTGCTTCAGTTCCACCAGCAGTTCGTTATAATGATTACGTATATCCTTATTCTCTCCCCACACCGGTTGCCAAGTTTCATCGAACGAAGATGTAGAGGTATTTACTACTTCAAACCCCTCCTGCAAGCTTTCCTGCCCGTTCAGTTCAAGACCCAAGGTACTGGGATTGATAACCTGAGATTTCTTGTATTGTAAAGAATAAGAGGGTTTGCCTTTTTCTTGCAGTTCAAAAGAAAGATGGACATTATTGTCCGGAGAAACCTGTTGGTAAACCTTGGTAGCATTCTGCGCTTGCACCGTCAGTGCCATAAACAACGCACAAGTTACCAATACTATCATTTGAAAAGTTTGTTTCATATTCAAAAGTACCTGTTTAAGTAAATAATAAATAAATCTGTATGATTTATCTGAATTCATATCACTAACTGACAGTTTGTATAACCTATGTCTATTCCTTGATTATACCTCCCCGCCCCTTTACTATATGAGCCTTTATTAAAAGGCTTTTAATAGTACAAAAAAATATCCTCATTCATAGATTATTCCGTTAATATAGACATGTATTTATGAATGAGGATATAAACTTTTTATAAAATCCTGAAAACTGTTATTTCACCCTAACCAATTCAGTTATTGCTGATTATAATTTCTCTGCGGTTAATGTCACATTACTCGAATTGGAAACATCCAGAGTAAGTTTATAAGTACCGGTTTGGTCTTCAGTTACTTGCCATTTGTAATCTTGATCATTCGCCTGACGATAAGCTACATTCATGCTATTTCCTATTTCAAATAGAGTATTTTCCCCAGGAGCATAATAATCATAATTAGTATTATTATATTCTATTCTGGAGAGTATTTTAAAGTCACCCTCATGCAAGTTGATTATCAATTCATATTTATTGTCACCTGCCTTTGTAAAATAGGGAGCTCTTTTCAAATCATAACCATTGGTTTGATTTTCACCCTCTGCCACTGATAAAACACTTCCAACCAAATAAACAACATCTAACTTTTCCACTTTTACTTTCATAGTTTCCACATTAACAGTGACAGTATATGTACCTTTTTCTGTTATCACCCACTTATTATCACGTTTAATGGTTCCATTATCATAATATATCACAGGATATGCATTCATTTCCTCACCTAAATCTACATTTTTATTAGTTGCTCCATTCATATTAGGCATTAATTGTACATCTCCAATAAGACTTTGTTGAAGGAGAGCAAATTTCATTTCTTGGTTATCACCGGTTACATTTCCTGTCCAAGTAAAGGTTTTCCCATCTTCGCTTTTCGTCATTTCATACGGCAGTTGCCAATCCGTGAAACCACTTGCCAAGTATAATTTATCAAATTTCAATGTTCCAGGAACTATTATATTACCATCACTTATATCACCATCGTCCCAATTCTTAATGCTTACTCCTGTAATACTTACATTTATATTTCCTGAAGGAGTTGTTTCAAATTTAACTTTATAAGTATACTTCTTACCAGCTTCAAATTTAGTACTGTTACTAATCGTCGCATCAAATATTTTTTCATTCAATTGAAATGTCAATTTACGATCTTCTGCACTATTGTTTCCTTCATTGGGTAACACAATAGCTTCTGTAAAACGATAATTATCCAAATTCCAATATTTCATAACTATCTCTTTTTTTTCACTCCCTTCAGCAATCAACAACTCATCATTCAAAATATCATACTGAATATCAGTATATTGATTGCCTATTGCAGCATATATACCATCGGTATTGACATCACCTTCTATTTCAAAAAAAAGTTTAGTCAAACGATGTTTAAATCCAAGATTAATAGTAGGATTACTTTTACTTGCACCTTCTGCTTTTGCTGACATTAAATCTATACGTGGCTGCTCATCCTGATTAGCTAAATTCAACGATAATTTATTTTCAACTACATTTCCTTGCGGATAATAAGCCACTACATTCACAACATCATCACTTTCGGGAAAATAAGCCGTATTAGCTTCCCCGTCAGGAGAAAAATTACCATTGTCCTTATCAATTACTACATAACGATAATTACTTACACCACCTACTATGCTATTATCTGCACTTACCATATACACACCGATAGCGTCATTCGCATCCCAATGGTCATCTGCCGCACGTGTCATAAGCATATTGATATCACCATTTATTTGCAGTGGTACCCGTCTGCTATCCATTACCTGTTCTTCTACTTCATTGCTGCAACCTGCCATCATCAAAGCAGCCAGCATAACAAAACATGTTTTCTTTTTCATTGCTTAAATCTTTAAAGTTCTTAATTATTTTAACCAATCTAAATCTCCTTTTTCTTCCACAACCCAAGTCATGACCTTACCGTTGAACCCGCCTCTTCCTTCTATATCCAACGGCGTATTACCGCCTTCGTCAAGTTTAGACAATACTTCAGTAAGGTCGGTAGTTATTGTCTCAGTTTCTCCATCTTCTTTAGTTATCTTCACCGTCATTATCTGCCGCTGTGCTTTTTCTTGAGATACCCCTAATAGACGCACAGTGCCTTTGAGCCGCATACTTGCCTCACCTTCTGCTACCGGTGACGCAGTAAAATTGACAGAAGCTTTAGCCACACTCAGCAGTTCACCGGTAGTTAGGTCTATACTCGATACTACATTATCCAGCATACCTGTCACCGATTTAATACTCTCCACATCGGTATCCATTGTTATATTAACTTGACGTGTACGCTGTTGCATCTTTACAGTCAGCCGCAATGTATCTCCTGTCAAAGCAAGTAGTTCATCCTGTACTAAATCCTCCGAAACAGAAAACAAATCATCGGGATTACCTGTAACGACAGAACTTCCCTCACTCCTTGTAGCTACCGTATTCAGGGTAGCTATATTACCGTTAACAGTAACTCCTTGCGGTTCATTATACGCCACCATGTCATAATCACTTGTGGAGAGCAATAAAAAACTATTTACATTACCGGTTACTTCCTGTGTCTCATTGCCTATACGCACCATATATTTCGCCGGTGCTGCCGAAGAACATTCCGACCAATCTGCCGTAAGTTTTACCACAGTCCGCGCTTTCTTCATCGGTGCCGGTAATTCGTCTTTGGCACAACTGCCCATCACGCATAGTCCTGCCAAGAGAAGTAAAGCATTGAATTTACATAATCTTATTCGTCTCATTTTTCAATAAATATTAGTTGGTAAACTTTTCATTTTCCTTAACTCTGCTTTATCTTGCACTTCTATCAAACTGATGGCATAGCCTCCACCCGAAGCCGCCCTAAGTTTCAGTTTGGTTTTGGAAGTAGCAATCCCTTTGCGAATAACATAAGCCTGCGGATTTTTCTTCCAATCGGCATCTTTTGCATCGGCATAAACAGTAGCGATATACTTCTTACCGGGAATCAAAAAATCAAGTTTAAGATTGGATACATGCCCATTCTCATCGGCCGTACAGCCTACAAACCAATTATTTGTACCTTTGGCACGTCGTGCTACAGTGATATAATCACCCGGTTCGGCTTCCAAATACCTGCTTTCATCCCAATCTACCGCCACATCCTTGATAAACTGGAATGCATCTATAAAACGTTCGTAATTCTCAGGCAAATCCGCAGCCATTTGAAGCGGACTATACATAGTACAATACAAAGCCAATTGACGGGCCAATGTAGTACGTGCCTGCTGATCCTTTTTATAACCGTTCTCGTAATAACTCAAATCTCCCTGAAAGATACCCGGAGTATAATCCATCGGTCCGCCCATTAAACGGGTAAAAGGTAAAATAGTAGTGTGATCCACCGGATTACCGCCCATTGATTCAAATTCGGTTCCACGGGCAGATTCCTGCGCCAACCAGTTTGGATAAGTACGGCACAACCCCGTAGGACGTACAGCTTCGTGACTGTTTACCATAATATTAAAATCCGCTGCGCGCTTTGCCACATGTATATAATGATTATTCATCCATTGCGAAGCATGATATTCGCAACGCGGAATTATAGGGCCTACATAACCCGTTTTTACTGCATTATAACCATGATTCACCATAAATTTGAAAGCATCATCCAATTGTCGTTCATAATCAGCGGCATTGGCAGACGTTTCATGATGCATCATTACACGCACCCCCTTTTCATGGGCATACCGCTGCAATTCATCTACATCGAAATCCGGATAGGGAGAAGTAAAACTAAACTGGCGATTTTTAGTATAAGCCGTCCAGTCTTCCCAACCTTCGTTCCATCCCTCCACCAATACGGCGTCAAAACCATGTTTGGCAGCAAAGTCAATATATCTTTTTACATTATCGGTATTGGCCGCATGACGCCCATTAGGAGTCAGTTTGCTATAATCGGTCACTCCCGGTTTTGCACGATTATAACTGCTGTATGCCCAATCTTTCCCTGTCCCGATAAACATCTCCCACCATACACCGATATATTTCATCGGCTTAATCCAAGATGTATCTGCATATCTGCAAGGCTCATTCAGATTCAGAATCAGCTTACTGGCAAGGATATTCCTTGCGTCATCACTTACTACCACTGTGCGCCAAGGTGAGAAGCAAGGGGTTTGCAAGAAACCTTTATCACCGTTTTTATCCGGTACTAAGCAGGCAGTCAAACAAAAAGACTTATCATTTACATTCAATTCCATAGCTGCGTAATCCACCAAAGCAGCTTCATGGATATTAATGTACAATCCGTTACTCCCTTTCAGCATCAGAGGCGTCTGTACTATCAAATCACCCGCCGATTTCGCTTCATACGACTTCATGGCCACGGATTGTTTAGGCATCTCTTCACGTATCTGAGAAAGAGGAGCTGTGGTGTAGGTAAACTCATTAGTGTCATAATCACCCGGCATGCAAAAAGCCGTATAATCATGCGCCAAATTGAACTGAGTCAGTTCCTCATTGATAACGAACTTATTCAAAGTAGGTTGTTCGGGAAACTCATAACGAAATCCCAAACCATCATTAAAGAGACGAAAACGTATATTCAACGTGCGCCCGCTGAAACCTTGTTCCAATGTAAGCAGCATTTCGTTATAATGGTTACGGATAAGCGATTGCTCACCCCATACCGGTTTCCACGATTCGTCCAATGAATCCGTCTGTACCGATTTCACACTGAAATCGTTCATTAATCCGCGTTCATATTTAATATCCAATCCGAGACGACTCGGTGCAAGCACAGTTTTACCTTTATAAGAAAGTTCGTAATAGGGAATTCCCTTTTCTACTACTGTCTTCAGTAATAAATTACCGTCAGGTGAGGAAAGATTCTGCGCTTTCCCCACTGCTGCCAGAAGTAGAAATAACACTATATTAATTGTATTTTTCATATTTCTCTATCTATTCATAAGTGAGACAATCAGAGTTTTGTCAACCTCACAATCTTGCAGGCATGCGCCTCAAGTTCCACATTCAAGTTATCAGCTTCTCCTTCATCTGCATGTTTCCACAAGTCACGCACTTTCATCTTACCCTCAATACCTAAATCGGAGAATTTCACCGAACGAAACTGCTTGGAATCTTCGCGATTGAACAGGCCTATCACCCAGTCACCGTTTGTCATCTGTCCATACCATATCTGACTGTCCGTACTATTTAAAACATCGGATAAAGGTTTACCGACAAAACCATCCTTATTCAAAGCCAGCATTTCTTCGTTCTGGCAAAACTTCAAATCTGAATTGGCAAAACTATCTCCCGGCACATCGGCAATCGCTACCGGACCGCCCGCCATGAGTTGCAGAGAAATGACACTTTCCTTTTCCGCATCGGAAACGAATGTATTCAAGCGGATAAAGTCACCGTCCATAATCATTTTACCACGTCCGGAGTATTTAGACCAGTGCGTAAAGCCATCGAACATATTGCCACAACTGGGCCAATCTTCAAATACTTTGCCGCGATCGGAATTAGACACATGATGCCAGCCACCGCTCCACGTATCACCAACGATACGCGCCATATTACCATACTCACGCTCCAGAGCCGCATCCTCATGCATATTGGGCATTACCAACGAAGTAAATACACCGTATTTCTTTGCAGCCTTACAGATATATTGCAGAGCAAGTTTATAATTCTCTCGTCCGTACCCTTTACCTTTTATGGCATTCATACCGCGGTCGTACCCGTTTTCATAATAACAAAGAAAGTCCATACGGATAAAGTCCACACCAAGATTCTTATAATATTTAAAGAAGCCGTCGATGTACTCCTCAGCACCTTTATGACTTGCTACTACCCACGAGAAGCCATCGTCGGCGTCAGGATAAAGTACATTATCTTCACCTTGCTTATAACGCAAATCCTTGAAGGTAATATTATCAGTACCCTCTATAATGGTTTCTTCCGGACCATGTATCCACAAAGGATTGTCATAGACACCCAATTTCAGTCCCTTAGCCTTGCACATTTCCGAAAGTTTCTTCAGTTTTACCGATCCGTATTTCGTCATATATCCCGTATGATCGGGCTCGGAAGTACCATCCATCGCCATAAAACCATCCGTACAAATCATATTGTAACCATAAGGAAGCAGATTTTCCGCCACATAGTCGATTATATCCTGCCAGGAACCTTCAGACATATCAATAGCCTGTCCTTGCCCACCGGCATTGACCAATTCTTCATTTCTGCGCTCCAATCTCCAACAGTATTCATAGACACTCCAATAGAGAGGGGCGTTATAAGTATGTATTCCTTCCGTATCAGCGTCATCACCGGGAGTTATCACGGGATCATCGGGAATCATATCCGGTGTCCAGCCTGTACCCTTATCCTCGCATCCTCCGAAAAAGAATGTCAATGCCATCAAAAACAGTTTCATATTCAAATTCTTTATCATATCATTATTTTCACCTGAATTTCTCAAACAAGACAATACTTGTTTTATTATACTTTAATTATCACTCAGATTTTGTCAGACGTACAATCTTGCAAGAATGCCCGGGAATCTTATAACTCAAAGAAGTTTCAGCTTCCCCCTCATCCTGATGTTTCCACAAATCACGCACTTTTACCTTGCCCTCAATGCCTATTTCAGAAAAATCGAGTGTACGGTCATATTCATTATCTTCTTTATTGAAAAAACCTATGATATAGTCTCCGTCGGACATCTGTCCGTACCATATTTGATTGTCTGCATTCCACAAATCATCCGACAAAGGTTTTCCTACAAATCCGTCTTTGTTTAAAGCCAGCAATTCTTCATTCTGATAAAACTTTAAATCACCGCTGACAATCGTATTATACTGATCGGCTACGGCAATCGGACCACCCGCCATCAGTTGCAAAGAAATCACGCTCTGTTTTTCACCTTCCGTCTTAAATGTATTCAAACGGGTAAAATCAGCATCCAGCACTACCTTTCCCCTTCCCGCAATGTGCGACCAACTGATAAGGCCGGTAAACATATTAGAGGTAGACGGCCATCCATTGGGATTGAACCATGTAGAGCCATTGCTTGCAAAGTGTTCCCACCCGCCTTTCATTGTATCGGCATCTACCCGAATCATATTACCATATTTCTTCTCCAACTCCGCATCATTTTTCAGATTGGGCATCACAAGCGAAGTGAATACCTGATACTTTGTGGCGGCCTCGGAAATATACTTCAGCGCGAGTTCGTATTCTTCACGTCCATATCCTCTACCGGGCATTCCGCCGGCACCATCTCCCGTTTCAAACAGACAGAGGAAGTCCATACGGATAAACTCTACTCCTATTTTCTTATAATATTTAAAGAAGCCATCAATAAACTCCTTAGCACCTTCATGACTGGGAACTACCCAAGTGAAGATATCCCCTTTATCCGGATAAAGAACATCATCTTTGGCGGGATTGTACACTAAACTACCAACTGTAATACCTTCCGTGCCTTTTACTACCGTTTCATACGGGCAGTGTACCCATAACGGATTATCATAAACACCCAGTTTCAAACCTTTAGCCTTACATTTAGCTACTAAATCCGTCAGTTTTATACCGGCATAATGGGTCATATACCCACCCGGTTCAATACTGGGATCGTTTGTCATTGACATAAATCCGTCCGTACAAATCATATCGTAACCATAAGGCAGAAGATTCTCCGATACCCAATCAATATTCGCATCCCAAGTCACTTCAGGCATATTCGTATTACTACCGGCCTGTTCGGCTACCCAGGCATACTCATATACACTCCAATATAAAGGAGCGTTCAAACTGATAGGTGCATACACCTGTTCATCGTCATCATCATCATCATCAGACGGCAAATTCTCGTCAGGAATCATATCAGGCGTCCATCCGGTTCCTTCATCTTGGCATCCCCCAAAAAGGGATGCCACAATCAATAAAAATTGTATAATAAATATTTTTATCATAATTATCTGGTATTACGGTAGTTTTTCAAATTTAACTGTCATATCTATCACATTCAGAGATATCTTATATTTCCCGGCTTCATCCACTCTCCACTTATAGTCGTTCTCATCTGTATTATCAGGATAATTTTTACGTACCATTTTCAGGGCATTGGTAACTGAAGTACCATTTACCTCAGGCATCAAATAATCACACTCAAAACCTTCAGTATTACTCAGGGGAAATTTTATTTCTCCTGGGTCGAGATGTCCTTCCCATACAAACGTACCTTTCTTTTCATCCGGATTATACTGGAAAGCTATTTTAAATGGTGTATCCCATTGGGTTGCAGTAGCGCTACCTGTCATCCAAACAGCTTTAATAGAGAGATCATCAGGTATTTCTATTTTCGGTTTCTTTTCGAATGTTATTTCCATCAGATAAGTATCCAAAATTATTTTATAACTGCCTGCCTGAGATTCTGTAATTTTCCATTTATAATCATGAGTTCCTACTTTTTCTTTCTCTACATACTCCATAGTATTATCACCGCCAGGCTCTGTACCATGCGTCTTCGGCATCAGATAAGGTATATTCCAATCCTCACGTAATTCCAACGGAAACTTTAATTCTCCTTCATATAAATCCCCTTCATAAACAAACTGTATATTATTAATTCTCTTCAATTCAACCGCACTCATAATATTCCAACCTGCCGGAGTAGCATTACCTACCGCCCAAACTTTTTCATATTTATTTTCCGGATATTCACTTGCAATAGTTAATTCCTCCACATCGACAGTAATGAAATAATACCCATCCTTATCTATGTGGAACAGCGTTTCCGTACCATCATCCGTTTCATTATAAACCAATGTATTGTTATCGGCGCCTCTTGTATAAGAAGGTGTCAGACTTGTCCGGCTCTTTATGAACTTAAAGTCACCTTGCTTCAAATGTCCGCCCCATTCATATTTTTGTTCGGAAAGCACCTCATTCATTTTAAGCGCTTTAGTTGCATCCATCCCTTCAACGGCGGTACCTACAATGAAAAGATCTCTCGCCGCAATATAATAACCTGTCACCGAAAACTGCACCTTGGATATTTCCGGTTTCATATATACACTGCCTCCTGAAACTTCAGCTATGATTTCTGCCTCTAACATGGCGGTTTCTCCCGCTGTTACCTTCCACCCGCTCAATAAATCGTTCATTTCCTTGTGCGTATAACTGATACTTTGTACACCTTCCGGAATTTCTACTTTTGCGATGGAAGTCTCAAAATTATTATCGGCCATATCCATTTTAAAATAATATGTGAGTTTCGTTCCTTCTCCTCGATTGGCAGCACTTCCCCATGTAAAGGATATTGCTTCTTCATTACCCAAATCCTGATTCAATACCACATCACTCGAAGAAACTTTCAGTCCCATCGTGTCTTGTGGGGAATCCAAAGTTATCCGTTCCGTTTCATCTTGACAGCCCATAATTACAAAGGGTAATGTCATTAGAATATTTTTTATCGCATTCTTCATAATAATCAATTGCATTTTTAACTGTTAATTCCAATAAGGGCTTTGAACAAGTTTATCATTCTTATCTATTTCCGACTGATGGATAGGGAACCAATAATAGGCTTTCTTGTATACCCGTTTCAGATAAGGCGTACGTACATAGAAAGAAGAATTATCTCTTCCGCTGAAATTCATTCCGTAGAAATCACCGTTCAATACATTTTCCGCTTCTTTCCAACGGCGAAGATCATCATAACGGATTCCTTCACAGCTCAATTCCACACGACGTTCGGCACGAATCAACTTGCGCATTTCCGCCTGGTCGTTCAAATCAACATGAATATAATTTTCATCCGTAGCACCCGTGGTATACTGACGAATGCCCGCACGTTCACGGATTTTATTCAGATAGACCAAAATGTCTCCATTACCCGGATCGGATTCGTTCAATGCTTCCGCATAATTCAGATAAGCTTCGCCCAAGCGATAGACAATACCCGGACGATACTTATAAGTACCCTGCTTTACATTCAAGTCCGGAGAGATTTTTTTACGTATCAAATAACCGTTTTGCGGAGCATCATGGGTATGCGGATTGTCTTTACTTCCATTGAAAAAATCAAATAGACGCTTCTCCTGTGTGAAATAAGAGTTATTATAGCTCACCGTAATATAGAAACGAGGCTCACGATGACAATACATATTATAAGTGCCGCTTTTGGTTATCGCTCCTCCGTTCACTTCCGTATCCCACACTGTATTATCACGCGTTTCATCAGAAACAGAAAAACCTGTTTCCACATATTCGGAATCATCATCATTGATAGGCAGACCGTTTTCCATAAAGAATGCATCCACCAACGACTGCGTAACGCCCAAGCCGCCGCTACCGCCACTGGCAGCCGGAGTAGCATGTTTTTCGTATTCCCCATATTCCGAACCACCGGGACGTGCAAACAGAATTTCAGTATTTCCTTCGTCATATCTTGTCAGGAAAAGATTTTGATAAGACATAAACGGGTCTATTGTACCATCTTTATTCTCCACCGTATACAATTTATGTCCGGCAGCTTCAGCGGCATCAATCAGTTCTTTGCAAGCCTGCGCTGCATACGCCCATTTAGTCTTGTCGGCAGTAGTACTGAAAAGATTCTCGCCGTCCTTATTCTTATGATTTGCATAATCAGGATTTCCATTTACCAACGGACTGGCGGCAAAAAGTAACATACGGGCACGTACTGCAAGACACATGATAGAAGTAGCACGACCGTATTTACGTGCTTCGGTATATTTGGGGGGAAGAATTTTGGCTACTTCCTGCAACTCTTTATCCACCCAATCCACCACTTCATAATAGGGGCGTTGTCCTTCCATTAAATCCGCCAAATTAAAGTCTGTCGGCGCTATATAGTTCGGTTTGAAAGGAATCGGACCATACGTATTTGACAGCAGATAATAATAATAAGCGATCATAAACCGCATCTCCGCTTTCATATACGTCACTTCAGTAGCACTGATTCCCTGATCGGGCAGCGGATGTACGTTTTCTATAAAAATATTAGCCTCGCGTATCAGCTGGGGCAACCGTGCCCAATAGTTACCGTCCCAATCCGTAGAAGGTGTCCATTCGCCCAATAGCATCGGAATTACTTTCCAATCCCATTGCCGCCACCGTTCAGAGGCCGTCATATCATCACTGAGAATATCCCATCCTAATTTCCGCGCGTATCCCCAATAAGGATCAGGAACATGAGAATATACATTGGCAAGCCAACCCTCTATACGGGTTTTATCTTCGAATACCATAGGGAGTGTCAGTTCCGTATCTGATTCTTTATCCAGATAATCGACGCATGAAGTCAAGAGCTGCATACCCAAAACTCCGGTTATAATATATTTAAATAGTTTCATAATATGATTGTATAGTTGGTTATCATTAAAAATTCAAGTCAAATCCCACCATCAAAGAGCGCATGGACGGATATTTCAAACCGTCGACGGTATCCAGTTCAGGATCCCAAAGTTTGAATTTGGAAAGATAGAACAGATTGTTACCGCTCACAAAGAAGCGGATGCTCTTGGCATGAATTTTACGCGTAACAGCCTGAGGAATACTGTAACCCAATTCTATTGATTTCAGTCGCAAGAAACTCATATCTTTCTTCCACCAGGTAGAAGCACGGCTATTATTGGTATTCGTACTCTCTGATAGACGAGGCCAGAACACATCCTGCGAAGGATTCTTTTCTGTCCAGCAATCGGTATAATTATCGTATACATTACCCAATACGCCTTGTCCGCTCCCCGGAATAAAATAATTGGAACCACCGATAACGCGATACGCATCTGCAGAGCCCTGGAAGAAGAAGCTGAAATCCCATTGCTTGTAATTCAGGTTACCACCGAAACCGTATACCATACGCGGATCTTTTGTTCCGCCTATATATCCTTCATCCGCTTCCGTAATGACCCCATCATCATTCATATCGACATATTTGATATCTCCCGGACGTACCTCCGTTCCTAATTCAGGTTTCGGTATACCGGGTTTCAGTTCCCCGTTTATAAAATCATCTTCCGTAAAAAGGCGTTCTGCCTGCAATCCCCATAGGGTATTAATGGAGCGTCCCGTAATGGAACGGTAAGTTCCTTTGACCGATTCCGGCTCGTCTTTCTCCAATATCTCATTTTTAGCATAAGTGACAGTACCTCTCAGGCTCATTGCCCAATCATCATTGAACCGTTTGTTGTAAATTACCGAAAGATCATATCCCTGATTATTCACTTTACCATAGTTGGCATACGGATTAGACACGAAACCTGCTTGGGTAGGGATGGTAGAACGTTGCATAAAAATACTGGTACGTTTTTCTTTAAAGAAATCCAGTTGTACATCCAACTCGTTCCACAACCCCAATTCAAGACCGATATTCATTTTAAAGGCTTTTTCCCAAGTCAGATCGGAAACCCCTACTTCACCTTCCTGAATACCTGTGTAATAGTTGCTATCGGTATATCCGAAATGATAACCGCTGGAATTACTGTTAATGGTAGTGATATATGCAAAACGACGACCGCCGATATTATCATTACCTACCGAACCGACAGAAGCTCTCAACTTCAATTTTGTAATGTCTTCCTGCAAATTCCTCATGAAGCTTTCTTCTGAAATCAACCAACCGATGGCTACGGAAGGGAAGAAACCGAAGCGCTTGCCTTTTGCAAAGTTCTCCGAACCGTTGTAACCGAAATTAAATTCACTGATATAACGGCGGTCGAAAGTATAAGAAAGACGACCGGCGATACCTTGTGTACGATTAGGTTGTATATCACCCCAGTCATAGCTACGCTGGTTGTATAAGAAAAGCGCATCAAGCGCATGTTTGTCAAAAGTACGGTTATATGTAACGGCAGCTTCCAGATAAGTACTTTGGTTTCCGTAATTGGCGTTACTTGAATGGTCTAAAAACTCACTACCATAACTCAAAATACTGTGCACCAATTCTCCTTCATCATTACGCGACTTGGCCACACTGTAATAATCAGGTTCCTTACCGCGAGTAACAAAATTCTCATTATATGTATCGAATGCAAACGTCACTTTCATTTTCAGCCCCGGAGTAATCATCTTTAAATTCTGTTCCAAAGAAAAAAGAGATTCCAGCTTACTTTTTCCACCGCGGTAATAACCGTTCTGCGTATTCATAGCCCACGGGTTTTTACGGGTATTGCTGACACGAGGAATGGTACCGTCCGAATAAATGGCAGGATGTACAAACGGCGGAGTCTCGAAAGCAGCTTGAAACAGTTCATCCGTACTACTTCTCGATTTACGAAGATTCTGTAAATAACCTCCCACATTGAAACGTAAAAGCGTTGTTTTCGTCAAATCCAAATCCACATTGGCACGAATATTATAACGGTTCAGTTTGCTTTGCGTATCGTAAGGCAGTGTTTTATCAGACCCCATAATTCCGTTTTCATGGTAAAGAGAAGCTGTCAATGAATAGCGAAGTATTTCCGTACCGCCGGATACCGTCAGATTTGCACGCGTAGAATTAGCGTAATCCTTGGTTATCGCATCTATCCAGTCTACATCAGGATATAAATCTTTATCATATCCATAATAAGTCTTCAAAATCTGGTCTTTCGTAAACAGCCTTTTGTTCGGGTCGGACTGAAGCGTATTCAGCAAACTCATATATTCGGCAGCTCCTATGAACTGAGGAAGCTTTGTAGGAGCCTGAATAGATTGCTCCACACGTAAATTTACGGAAGGAGCAGATACCGAACCGCGTTTGGTATTAATCAAAATAACACCGTTGGCACCTCGCACACCATACATGGCACTGGCCGATGCATCTTTCAATACTGAGAACGATTCTATTTCCGCCGGATCGATATCATTCAAACTACGCTCTACGCCATCTACCAAAACCAACGGAGACGTATTTCCGCTGAATGAAGATATACCACGAATCCAAAAATTTGAGTTATCATACCCGGGCTCTCCCGAAGGCTGTACGGCAATGACACCTGCCAGTTGTCCCGCCAGATTATTACTCATGGAACGGGATGAACCTACCTGTAATTTCGAAGGATCTAAAGTTTGTACGGAACCGATAACCGAGAGTTTCTTCTGATTACCGTATCCCACAACTACCACTTCATCCAATGCTTCTACATCTTCCAATAAAGTAATATTAAAATTGATATTATTACCAACCGGAATTTCCTGAGTTTTAAATCCTACATAGGTGATGACAAGAATACTGCTTTTATCAGGTACTTCAATATAAAAATGGCCGTCAATATCGGTAATAGTCCCCTCTGAAGAACCTTTTACCATAATATTTACACCCACTAAAGTGTTTTTTTCTTTGTCGATGACAGTACCACTGACACGGATACCTTTTTGCTGCTCGATAGTCTCACTTTCGGAATATGGAATATTTGCATATGACGGAAATATGCATACCCCACAGAATAAAGAACCTACAAGCAGTGTTTTCTTTAAATTCATAAGTAATTACATTTATTCGGTTATTAAATGATATTATTCAGTCCTTGTTATAATTTCAAAGGCTGATGCAAAAATCATAAATCAATCTAATACAAACAAATATATAAGATTAAAATACAAAGATAGTTTACTATCAAATACCTGAAAATCAAATATTTGATAGTAAGATCAAGACATAAAAATACAAATGCCGTACAATACTTAAAAGGATGTAATCTGCATAATATTTTCTTCAAAATGCTCCGGATCCAGCGATTTCAGCCTTAACCGCGAGCGATAAGAATAGATGGTAGCTTTAGAATAGCGTAAAAAAGATGCAATGCGTTCACTATCGGTGATTCCCAAGCGAATCAGAGCAAAGATACGCAGTTCCGTAGTCAGACGACCCTCTTGCTTAGGCACAATGGAGTTGTTTGCAGGTAACAATGAATTGAATGCTTTTACAAAAGATGGGAACAGGTGCAGGAAAGTTTCATCAAAGGTATTATAAAACGCTTCGACTTCCTCTTCGATAATGACGGAAGATTTCAATGTTTTAAATAAATCCTCAAGTTTACCGGACGCCGCTTTTTTATTGAGCATTCTGCGGTAATTATCCATCTTGTTGATGTAAGAAGAACATTCCGTCATAAACTTGGTAATGTAAAGCTCCTTAATATTGTTAGCTTCCGAAAGCGACTGGTTCATATCCGACAATGCGTGATTGGTTTCATGGAGCTCTTTATTGGCAGATTGAAGTTGTTCGTTTACAGAATTAAGCTCCACATTCAACTGTCTTAACCGTTCATTGGCCTTGTTCAGCTCGCTTCTTGCCGCCGATAGTTTTTTTATTTGCCGCCGTACATAAATTACCAAACCGATAAGAAACACAGACAATATGCTGATACATGCCAATGCAATCATCATCTGTTTCTTTTCTTTCTTCGTTTTGACTTGATAGGCATTAGCGATAATAGGCAATGTTTGTGTCACTTCAATAGTACGCAGGCGGGCATTACAGAATGTAGCATCATCCAACGAACGGCGCATATAAATATATGCCCGATTGATATCGCCTTCTTCATAGAGGATAGTGGCCAATCGGCGCAGCGAAATATATTCTTTTACCGCCCATTTCATATCAGCCATTGCAGAGACAATCAAGTATTTCTTTTCTTCTTCCCTGTTTCCTTGTCTTCTGTAAAAATCGGATATGGAGTAGGCCACATAGGCTACATCACGGTTATCAGGATCCAGTTGGCGGTAAAAATCGAGTAATATCTGCAACCCTTTGCTATAATCTCCCTGTTCCAACAATCTGTCAGCACGTATATAAACATCGGTAGAATCATTTTTCTGCATAATCGAATCTTTATAAAGCATGGCTTTTGCCCGATATTCCTTGCTTTGAGACTCGATAATGGTATACTTTACCATAGCTTCATACAGTGTATTGTAAATGAGGAAATAATACTTCTCCAGATATTCTGCCAGCGTAGCCCGGTTAATATTTTGTAAAATATCCGATGCTTCTTTATACATACCACCCTGTATCAGCACATAAGCCATATTCAATCTTGAATCGTCAATGTAATCCTGGCGATTCATCTTATAGGCAGATACCAGTTTTTCCTGTGCATAATGAAGTGCGGAATCAACCACATAAGAAGAATATTCATTGAAAAGAAAGTTCTTCAACTGATAGCGTTCTTCTTCCGATGCGGTTTTGCGTAATTTTGATTTTACGTCAGAAATACGTCCCTCGCGAATATCAACATATTTCTGCTGTTCAGCCACTACTCTATCCAAATCTTCCAAAGAGGGAAAAGCGGTGTTTTGAGCCTGTCCAGCACAGAAATGTAACAATATCGATACGAAGAAGATGTTTCTTTTCATTTTTATAAATTTTTGATGGATACAAAGTTACTACAAAAAGTGAAATGCGGAAGAATATGGTAATGGATTTGATTTTGAAGACAATAGAATGAAAGCTGTGGAAGCCAATATTCCATTGTCTTAAGGGTATCATATCAATAAGATTTCGGCGTATTATAAAATATGAAATAGTCCGTAAGAAAAAATACCAATATCAAGCATTATTTCAAAGAATGTCCGATTATATCCTGTATATGGTTTTTCAAGATATGAAATGCCGGAGAAACCATTGACCCATGGTCGAAGCCATCCAGCTCATAAAGATATGTCTTTTTATGACCGTTTTCCTTCATCATTCTCCACAGATATGCAGTTTCTTCATATCGTCCCAGTAGTTCCATATCTCTGTCGCCTGATATGATTATCATCGCAGGTGCATCTCCACGTACATAATATAGAGGAGCATACTCATCTATACTAGGCTGATTGGTTCGCATGCCTTTTGACTCACGATACGCAAAATGGCTAATTGCATGACCGCTGAAAGGGGCCAAAGCCAGAATAGAATCTGCGTCAATATCATATTTAGCTAGCCATTTTTTATCAAGCCCAATCATATTTGTCAGATAACCTCCGGCTGAATGTCCCGCGACGAATATTTTCTTAGTATTTCCGCCATATTTCTCTATGTTTCTGAATGTCCATGCAACAGAGGCGGCCGCGTCATCAATACAATCCTTTAAATCGGCTTTAGGCAATAGTCTGTAATTAACTGCCACAATACCTAAGCCACAATCTTTAAGTTCATCAGGAATAAAACGCTCGCCACTGGTAAGGCCTCCACCATGGAACCATACGACTGTCGGGTAATCTTTTATATTTGCAGGTACATATAAATCCAATTTACATCTACTCAATGCATATTCATCACCTGTAGAACGATAGGATATATCGGGAATTATTTTATAATCCTGTGACCAGGCTGCTATATCGAACAACAGGAGAAAAAGAACAAAACAATAAATTTTCCTAAACCTCATATATATAAATTCAAATAGGATATATCAATACAGGTAACTATAAAAACATAACAGTCAACATACTATAATTGATATATCCTCTATTATTGAAAAAATATTTGAAAATTACTTTTTAAAGTCAGCCCAATCAGTCAGACGCATATCTCCCTTGTCGAGGAATACTTCATGCATACCCAATGCTGCTGACAAGCTGTGACTGGTCTGTCCCTTGCTGGCTATCTTGAGATAATCCCACAACAACTGCTTATAGTCTGGATGAGCACAGTTCTCAATAACAGTCTTGGCACGTTCCATAGGACTCTTACCACGCAAATCGGCAATACCCTGTTCTGTGATGATTACATTTACAGAGTGTTCGCTATGATCCTGATGTGACACCATAGGAACAATAGAACTGATACAACCACCCTTAGCTGTTGAAGGACAAGAGAAAATAGAGATATAAGCACTGCGCGTAAAGTCGCCAGAACCTCCGATACCGTTCATCATCTTGGTTCCGCAGATATGTGTAGAGTTTACGTTACCGTAAATATCCGCTTCGATTGCTGTATTCATTGAGATAACTCCAAGACGGCGTACTACTTCAGGGCAGTTTGAAATTTCAGAAGGACGCAACACAAGTTTGTCACGGAAGAATTCAATGTTATCGTAAATATCCTGCAGACAGTCGTTTGTCACACTCAAAGAACATGTACTACCGAACTTTATTCTACCGGTTTTTACCAAATCTATCACTGAGTTCTGGATAACTTCAGTGTACATTTCAAAAGCAGGTACATCAGGATTCTTACCCAATGCACTCAACACTGCATTTGCTATATTACCTACACCAGACTGTAAAGGCAAGAAAGTAGAAGGTATTGTACCCTTACGCAAATCGTTCACCAGGAAGTCTGCCACATTCTGACCAATCTTGTCGGTTATAGGATCCGGATCGTGGAACCCACGGGCTTCGTCAGGAATATTCACTTCCACCACAGCAGCAATCTTGGCCGGATCAACCTGAATATATGGTGTTCCGATACGGTCACTAGCATGTTCTATCATGATAGGACGACGATGTGGCGGACGTTCTAGTTCATAAATATCATGCATACCCATAAGACTTGTCTTGTTATGAGCAGCATTAAGTTCGACTATAACTTTTTCTGCCAGACGTGCCACTGTAGGGGAAATACCAACACCGGCAGTAAGATAAATACGTCCGTCGGCAGTCAGTTCACAAGCTTCCATTATGGCAACATTCACCTTACCCAAGAAACCGGAACGGATTCGCTGAGCCATTTGTGACAGATGTATATCAGAGTATTTTACCTGTCCGTTGTTGCAAGCCTTGCGGAAATCAGAATTTGTTGTATATGGTGCTCTGAAATCAAGAGCATTTGCACGTATCAGAACGCCGTCACATGAATCACCGGTTGAAGCACCTGTAAGAACGCTCACTTTAAAATGTTCTCCACGTGCATGTTTTTCTTCAGCCATTTTAGCCAACTCGGCAGTAACAGCCTTAGGTGTTCCGGCTGGTGTAAATCCACTTAATCCAATAATATCTCCGTCTTTAATCAAACTTGCAGCTTCGGCCGCTGTCATAAATTTATAGCTCATGATATTGTGTTTTTAAAGTTATTTGTATATATTCGAAACTTAGTAAGTTTTCTGAGGCTCTCCAAATTTAGAAAAAAAACATCAAATCCAATACTTCTTGTTTCAAATTTATGATGAAAAACATATTTTTTTCTACAAAATGAGCGTCATAATCTAATATTTCAAATATTTTGACAATTATTAAGAGCCACGTATCTATCCAAGTTTCTACTGATTTATTTGCAGATATCAGAAATAAATGCCAATATCGCATATTACATTGAAAAACATATATTAGTTATGAAAAAAATCGGTTCATTAATATTACTCATAAACGCATTGTCGAAATCGGAAAAGAAAGCTTTATATCTACAGGCAGGAGAAAATCCGACAGAAAAAGCATATATGAAAATATTCGATATCATAGACAAGAAAAACATAACTGATATAGAATATATTAAAAAGAATTATGCAAAATATTACCCAATAAATTCATTTGTTCCGGAAGCTAATTATTTATACCAGCACATCCTTTCCACACTGGCAAGTCTTGCCATAATGAAAAAACGCAAACATAACTTATATTATAAAATAATACAGGCAAATATTCTCAAAGAAAAGCATCTGATGGACGAGCATTTCCAGATGCTGGACGAAGTGATTGAAGAATCCGAGTCAACAGAAGATTACAGTGTCTCCTCTTTAGCACAGAGAACAAAACTGGATTCCATGCGTCAGGAAAACTTCCTTGACATATCAGAAGATACCCTTATAAAAGAGCATTTAAGACTAAAAGGATATCTGAATGTACTTAATCAGATAAATCGCCAGTCGGAACTATATGAACTGATGGTGTTCTACACCAGCCGAAAATCGGACACCAAGATTTTTGACGATCTGGCAATAACGGAAATAACATTTGTCAACAATCTGAGAAAAAATCTTTTCGAAATACAGAAGAAACATTTACTGTTCCAGGGTATATATCTGTTATGCAAAAACAATTATCAAGCGGCAAACAACATTTACAAAGAAGCGAACGAACTGTTCGCCTCTCATAAATCATTCCTTAACAATCCACCATCCGATTATATACAGTTCATCGAGAATGTGCTGAAAAAATGCAATGAGAACAGGCAATATTCGGAAATGGAGTATTACATTAACATCCTGGAGGGATTGAAATGTTATACCGCAGAATTCAATGCGGAAATAGAATGCATAATATTCACAAACAAAGCTGAATATTATATACATACTAATGACAAGAAAAAAATAAAAGGACTCATCAGCTGTTACAAAGATACAGACTCCATAGTGAAATATCTTACACCATTCAGAAAAATACAGTTCATACTTGAATTGTCATTATTACACATAAACATCAACGAACATAAACAGGCAAAAAAGATTCTTTATGATATTGTAAAAGACTCCAATTATCAAAGATTCTTTCTATATAAACCTTGCCTGCTATTATATTACATATCTATATACGAACTCCAGGAATACGATTTTCTGGAATATTCCATAAGAGCAGCCAGAAGAAAATTGAAGAACAACAGAGAGACATCAAAAATAGAAGCTATACTATACGAATTCTTTACAAAAGACATGTTTAAACTTTCCCAATCGGATAAAAAGAAGTATCTTGAAGAATTATGCAAGCAGATTGACACTCCACAAAATATTTCTGACCATCTTACCATGAAAATATTTGACTTTAAAAGTTGGATTTTATCACATGCATAATTCATATTTTATACAGTAATTATTTATTC
>NZ_JACJLE010000211.1 GCF_016901995.1 Bacteroides caecigallinarum
GGAAGCAGCCATTCATTTAAAGAGTGCGTAACAGCTCACTAGTCGAGGAATTTGGCGTGGATAATAATCGGGTATCAAGTTGTCTGCCGAAGCTATGGAATTGAACAATCGCCGCAAGGCAATTGTTTCCAATTGGTAGGGGAGCATTCCATTCGGCGTCGAAGGCGTGGCGCGAGCCACTCTGGAGCGTATGGAAAAGCAAATGTAGGTATAAGTAACGATAAAGGGGGTGGGAAACCC
>NZ_JACJLE010000212.1 GCF_016901995.1 Bacteroides caecigallinarum
GCCGGAAGTTGAGGGGTATTATCATGATTACAGGATAGTGCACATGGAGCATAGCGAGAAGGTGATAGAGGGATTGCGCTTTGTGTTTGTTGAGCTTCCGAAGTTCAAGCCTCAGACTTTCAGTGAGAAGAAGATGCATGTTCTCTGGCTCCGCTATCTGACCGAAATAGGTGAAACGACTTATAATGTGCCTCAGGACCTGATGTCCGTTCCGGAGATAAAGAAGGCTGTCGGACAGT
>NZ_JACJLE010000213.1 GCF_016901995.1 Bacteroides caecigallinarum
CCGCCAATAATATGACTGAGGAGGAAGCGAAAGCGAAACTGAAGGAACTGTATGACGGGTATCACTTCAACGAGGATTGTGTGGATATTTATAACCCGTTCAGCATACTGAATACTTTTGCCAAAAAGAGATTTGGTGATTATTGGTTCGAGACGGGTACGCCTACTTTCCTAGTGGAGCTGATGAAGGGATGCGGATATAACCTGAAGAAGCTGATGAGGGAGTATGCTACGGCGG
>NZ_JACJLE010000214.1 GCF_016901995.1 Bacteroides caecigallinarum
GTCTCAGTTCCAATGTGGGGGACCTTCCTCTCAGAACCCCTATCCATCGTCGGCTAGGTGGGCCGTTACCCCGCCTACTACCTAATGGAACGCATCCCCATCGTTTACCAATGAATCTTTAATGGTACTATCATGCAATCTTACCATACTATCAGGTATTAATCTTTCTTTCGAAAGGCTATCCCTGAGTAAACGGAAGGTTGGATACGCGTTACTCACCCGTGCGCCGGTCGCCGG
>NZ_JACJLE010000215.1 GCF_016901995.1 Bacteroides caecigallinarum
ATAAACAAACAGAATGTAGTACAAGCGTCACATTATATATATGATGTGATGAAAAGTAAGAATAAACCGTCAATTGAATATAAAACGGTATCCTGAACAGAGACAAAACACATCCTAACGGATGTACAAGATATTTTACAATGAAGAGTTTGATCCTGGCTCAGGATGAACGCTAGCTACAGGCTTAACACATGCAAGTCGAGGGGCAGCGGGATTGAAGCTTGCTTCAATCGCCG
>NZ_JACJLE010000216.1 GCF_016901995.1 Bacteroides caecigallinarum
GCCAATAATATGACTGAGGAGGAAGCGAAAGCGAAACTGAAGGAACTGTATGACGGGTATCACTTCAACGAGGATTGTGTGGATATTTATAACCCGTTCAGCATACTTAATACTTTTGCCAAAAAAAGATTTGGTGATTATTGGTTCGAGACGGGTACGCCTACTTTCCTAGTGGAGCTGATGAAGGGATGCGGATATAACCTGAAGAAGCTGATGAGGGAGTATGCTACGGCGG
>NZ_JACJLE010000217.1 GCF_016901995.1 Bacteroides caecigallinarum
CTCAGCTCATCCAGAAGCTTTTCAACGCTTATTGGTGCGGACCTCCATCTGGTGTTACCCAGACTTCATCCTGGCCAAGGGTAGATCACTTGGTTTCGCGTCTACCGCAGCCGACTTGACGCCCTCTTCAGACTCGCTTTCGCTTCGGATCCAGGTCTCATGACCCTTAACCTTGCCGGACACGGTAACTCGTAGGTTCATTATGCAAAAGGCACGCTGTCACTCTTTGCAGAGC
>NZ_JACJLE010000218.1 GCF_016901995.1 Bacteroides caecigallinarum
GGTGACGTGGAGACGCAGCAGTGACACCACCGCCGGCTGACGGAATAGCCGGTTAAAGAGTGTAGACGTTGATTCCCGCAGGCAAATCCACGGGAAGAGTCGAACTTGAGAGTACACCAACTCCCTCGGGAAGCGGTGATAGTGTGGGTAATCAGACTGCCGAGAAAATCCGCTAAGCTTAACGTTGGAGGTACCCGTACCGCAAACGGACACACGTAGTCGGGTTGAATATAC
>NZ_JACJLE010000219.1 GCF_016901995.1 Bacteroides caecigallinarum
AAGCTGGTGAAAGTGGGTGTGAACTTCAGCTATGAGAAGAGGAATGTGGAGAGGTGGATTGTGAAGGAGTAGATACCAGGGACTGGGGACTAGGAGACGAGTTGACAAGGTTTTAGCTTCGCTGACCGTTGGTTATTAATTTTTAATTTTTAATTGACTTACATGAAATACCCTATAGGAATACAGAATTTTGAAAAGATACGCGAAGGCGGTTATCTTTATATAGACAAGA
>NZ_JACJLE010000220.1 GCF_016901995.1 Bacteroides caecigallinarum
CGGAAAACTCAAAAGGAAACCTAATCCTGATTGAAGTGCAGAACAACAACGAATATGCCTACTTCCAAAGAATGCTTTTCGGTACATCAAAACTGGTGACTGAATACATCAACAGAGGTGAGGGATACGACAAGGTTAGAAAAATATACAGTATAAATATCGTCTATTTCACTCTCGGACACGGAAAGGACATTGTTTATCACGGTAAAACAGAATTCCGCGGAATTCATA
>NZ_JACJLE010000023.1 GCF_016901995.1 Bacteroides caecigallinarum
ATGTAATAGTATGGAAGGCAATATGGATAGTTCTTTTAGCCTCATTTCAGAAGCATTCGAGAAATATCGTTCTCAGGTTCTTAATTATATAAATTATAGGATTGAGAATTATGATGATTCAGAAGATCTGGTACAAGATACTTTTGTTAGTCTTCTTGAGTGTAGTAAATTGATTTGTGAGGATACAATTAAAAGTTTCATATTTACCATAGCGCATAATTTGGTTATAGATTATTTACGCCGTCGTTGTAAGAAGCAGGAAATAGCATCTTACATGATGGAAAATCCGGTTTCTGCAACTTGCTCTCCTGAAACTGATATTGTTGTAAATGATATAAAAGAACATGAAGTTCATAGAATGTCGCTTTTACCTTCACAACGAAAAAAAATATATTATATGAATAGGTTTATGGATATGTCTGCTGATGATATATCAAAAAAACTTTGCTTATCAAAACGGACTGTAGAAAATCATTTATTTATAAGTCGAAAAGAAGTTAGAGAATATATAAAACAATGTATATAATTTAATGTTTAATTAAAATTTAATTACATGAAAAATTATCGTTTAAATTTAAGATCTAGGAAAATGCTGTTTTCCTCGATGTTTCTAACATCGTTTTGTTTAGGTGTTCCTATCACTTCATTTGCAGACACTGAGGTTGTAAAAAGTGTTATGCAGAACACTACTATTAGTGGTACTGTTGTTGATTCTAATGGATTGCCTGTCATTGGAGCAAATGTTATGATTAAAGGAACCTCAAATGGTACAATAACAGATGTTGATGGTAAGTTTACATTGAATGATGCTACTGGAACTTTAGTTGTTTCATACATCGGTTTTCAAAATCAAGAAATAAAAATAGGCAATAAGAAAATATTAAATATTGTATTGAAAGAGGATACAGAATTGCTTGATGAGGTAGTAGTTGTAGGTTATGGCTCAGTAAAAAAATCAGATTTAACAGGAGCTGTAGCTTCAGTTTCTACGAAGGATCTTATTAAAAGTGGACGTACGGATGCAGTAGGAGCTATGCAGGGCGTTTTACCAGGTGTTCAGATACAACGTTCAAATAATAAACCGGGAGGTGGTTATAATATATTGATTCGTGGTTTGAATACTATAAGTGGTAGTACTTCACCTTTAATAGTTGTTGATGGAATACCAGGAGCATCATTATCAAATCTAAATCCTGATGATATTGAAAAAATAGATATATTGAAAGATGCATCTTCAACAGCAATTTATGGTTCACGTGCTACTAACGGAGTAATTATTGTTTCAACTAAACGTGGAAAACAAGGTAAGGTTAAAATTGATTATAGTGGTTATGCTGGTTATAGAAAATATACTCATATGCCAGATATGATGTCAGGTGAAGAGTATGTACAATTGGCACGTGAGGCTGCAAGGGCATCAAATAATAATGAATATAAAAAGGATAGTGAGATTTTTACAGCATCAGAATTAAAAGCTATAGAAACTGGTAATTATTATGATTGGGTAGATGCTATTACTGAACCTGCATTTATGACTAATCATTCAATATCAGCATCTGGTGGTAATGAGACTGCAACATATGCTTTGTCTGCTGGGTATTATTTTGAGGATGGTATGATGTATCCACAAGAGTATCAACGCTATAATATGAGGGCAGTAGTAGATGTAACTCCAAATAAATATATGAAATTTGGAATAAATATGTATGGAACTCATTCTGTACGTGATACAGGAAACTCAGATTTGTTACAAGATGCGTTCAGGTTGCGTCCTACATATCATCCAACAGATTTAGTAACAGGTGAAGAAATGTGGTCTTATTCTAATGGGCAATACAATGCTTTAACTACAATGAAAAACGAATTGAATAAGACTAAAAATTATAATTTGTTGAGTAATATTTATTTGCAAATATCTCCAATAAAAAATCTTGTTTTAAAGACTACATTCTCACCTGATATAACAATAAGTGAGATAGGACAGTATCGTGGACAATATACTAAAGCAAATAAAGGACAGAATAAAGCGACCAGTAATTATGCAAAAAACAGTTCTGTAGATTGGATTTGGGATAATCAAATTAGTTATAATTTACAAGTAAAGGAACATAGACTAGATTTGACAGGTGTGTTTTCTATGCAACAATTCCAAAATGAGAACTTAAAAGGTTGGGGTGACGGTTTATCATATAATTCTTTATGGTATAACTTAGCTGGTGGATCTGTAAAGAATACTGCTACTTCCTCTTTTAGTAAAACAAATTTAATGTCATATTTGGTTCGTGGAAATTATGTATTTAAGGAACGTTATTTTTTGACAGCTAGTATTCGTTTTGATGGCTCTTCCAAGTTAGCAGAGGGTAATAAATGGGGTAGCTTTCCTTCAGCGGCAGTTGCATGGAGAATTTCTGGTGAAGATTTTATGAAAGAAATTGATTGGCTTAGTAACTTGAAATTGCGTTTAAGTTTTGGTCAAACAGGTAATGATAATGTAAGTGCTTATCAAACTCAAGGATCAATTAGTGGCGCACAATATTATACATTTGGTACTAGTGAGTTGATTGGATATGTTCCTAATAACTTGCGAAATCTTGAACTTGGTTGGGAAAGAACTACAGAGTATAATATTGGTTTAGACTTTGGATTTTTGAATAATCGTATATCAGGAAGTATAGAATATTATAATCGTTTGACAGATGACTTGATTATGAATAAGACTGTACCAGTAACTACAGGTTATTCTTCTGTAAAAGCTAATGTTGGTTCTGTTCGTAATGAAGGTATAGAAGTAAACATTAATTCTGAAAATATTAGAACAAGTAATTTCTCTTGGACAACAAGTTTGAATTTTGCATATAATAAAAATAGAATTGTAGATTTGCAGTATAAAGAAGATTTAAGCTCTCGTGGTCAATCTTTATCTGGTATGGAAGGAGATTACAGTAATTTGTGGATTATAGGTCAGCCTATAGATATAAACTTTAATATAAAGACAGATGGCGTTTGGCAACTTGACGAGGCCGAGGAGGCTGCAAAATATGGTTGCAAACCAGGACAGTATAAGCCTCATGATTTAAATGAGGATGGTATAATTGATGATAAAGATAGGTTTATTGACGGTAAAAGGACTCCAGATTGGACTGGTGGTATGACAAATACTTTTACTTATAATGGCTTTGATTTATCTTTCCAGGCTGCTTTCCAAACTGGTGCTAAAGGAAGAAATCAATTTTATGCGCATTATGCTCTTGAGAATAATAATCTGAATTTTAATAATCTGAGAAAAGATTATTGGACACCTGAGAATCCTACAAATGAATCAGCTCAACCTAGTAATATGGGAGCATATAGAGATAAGGCAGGTTCATGGGGTAACACAAAATCGGCAATGAGTCATACAATGTATTCAACGGATTATTTAAAGATATCTTATATAACATTAGGATATACATTTAATAATTCTTGGATTAAAAAAATGAATTTGAGTAATTTACGACTGTATGCAACTATTCAGAATCCATTTTTATGGTGCGCTGATGATGTTGTAGATCCTGAACAGATTAGTACAAGTATAAATACGTCAGATTGTATAACTCGTAATGTCTTATTTGGTTTGAACTTATCATTTTAAAATAGAAATATATGAAAACTACATATTTGTTAAAAGGTTTTTTACTTGGTGGAATCTTTGCATTTTCATCGTGTTCTTCATTCTTAGAAGAGGAAAACTGGTCAAGTCAATCCGCAGAGGAGTATTATAAAACAGCTAAGGGATATGAATCCTTGATAACAGGTGCTTATTCAACATTAAAATCGGTTTATAACACTACTAATTATTTCAGCCTGACTCAGTTGGGAACGGATCTTGGCACACAAAATAATGGAACAGTTACTAATCCTCTTAATCAATATACGATAGATTATCAAGTTGATAATGGTACGATATATAATCAATGGAAAACTTTATATTCAGCATTGAAAAATGTAAATGCTGCAATAGAACGTTCTGTTTATGTTAAAACAAAAGATGAAGATATATTTGAAGGAATTGATCCTGAAAAATTATCGCAATATGTTGCTGAAGCAAAATTCTTGAGAGCTTTGTATTTATTCGAGATTGTAAAGAATTGGGGGCAGGCACCATTAATTTTGAATGAACCTACTTCATCTTCAACTGAATCAAGCCTGGATTCCGGTGAAGCATTCTATGATCAAATATTAAAAGATTTAAAAGATGTTTTGGACTCTTCTTTGCCAGTTAAACAAGATAATGTTAATTGGGGTCGTGCCTCTAAGGCTGCAGCAAAACATTTAAGAGCATTAGTATATCTTACAAGAGGTTATCAGACTTATGCACATTCGGATGATTTTAAGAATGCTTATGATGATGCGGTTGATGTAATAAAGAATTCTGGTCATAGGTTGTTGGATGATTATGCAATGGTTCATCGTCAGAGCAATGAAACTAATGATGAGATTATTTTTAGTATAAATTTCTCTTCAGGTTCTGGATGGAATAACAATATTCAAACTATGTATTATCTTTTTGTATATCGTGAAGGATGGACAGATTTGGGCTTTTCATCAATTTATTGTAATGATTATGCATCTGTTATGCCTACTAAGTACGCATATTTGTTATTTGATTGGAAAAAGGATAGACGTAGTGAGGTTACATTCATGAGTCCATTAAATGGAAACGCTGAAACTTCAATTGATGGACGTACTTATGGAAAAAACTGGTTTGAAAGTACTACTGGAGTTAATGTCGCTAAAGGAGATACAGTTATTTATTTCCCAGTTCCTAGTGAGTCTCAATTTAAGGTTTATAATGATGAAGAAAAGTTAGCTGCAAATAATAGAGGACGTTTCTTCTATAATTATCCTTCTGGTTCTTATGATGATGCTAGTAATGATGATTATTATAAGACAGGATATCAAAGTATGAATACTACTTCTAGAGTATGGTTGCCTGTATGGAAGTTTAAAGATTGCAATACACTTTATGATTCATCTGGAACTGTAAAGAATGGTACCCGTGATATGTATATATTTAGATTGGCAGAAACATATCTGATTGCTGCTGAAGCGGCTGTAATGAATAATGATAATCCTAATGCGTTGTATTATATAAATGAGGTAAGGAAAAGAGCTAAGAATAATGCTCAAGAGTCTGATTTGAGTTTATATACAGGAACAGTAACATTAGATGATGTTTTGGATGAAAGAGCATTAGAGTTATTTGGAGAATCTCCTCGTTGGAATGATTTGCAACGTACAGGAAAACTAGCAGAGCGTGTATTAAAATATAATTGGGATGTAACAAATATTACTGGAGGATTAATACAGACACAATTAACTCAAAACTCTTTTGAGAATAAATACAAATGGCGCCCAATTCCTTTGACTTGGTTGAATACTCTTTCTAATGGTAAAGAATTAGGAAATAATCCTGGTTGGTGATAATTTTATGAGGCTGCCTCATTTGAGGCAGCCTTTTTACTAATAAAAAAGAAAAAATATCAATGAAATATATAGTTCTATATATAATATTTATTTGTTGTTGTTTTATGTCAAAAGCAGCTTCATTTGTACATCCAGGTTTATTACATAATAATGAAGATTTATATCGTATTGAGAATCTTGTAAAAAATGAAGTATATCCATCTTATGGTTCTTTTAAATTATTAAAAGGAAAAAATGAAGCATCTTTTTACTATCAATTAAAAGGACCTTTTGAGAATATAGCGAGAGCAGGTGAATATGGTTATACGAAAGCTCCAAGTGAAAATGATTTTAAGGCTGCATATTATAATTCATTAATGTGGAGTATTACAAAAAATGAACTTCATGCAGATAAGGCCATGGAAATTTTAAGGGCTTATGCTGGAAAATTAAAAAAAATTTATGGTCCTGATGATCCTTTGTGTGCAGGTTTGCAGGGGTTTATGTTAATAAATGCAGCAGAAATAATGCGTTATACGTATAGCGATTTAAAATATTCTAATGGTTGGAATTTAAATGATACCAAACAGGTTGAATCAATGTTTCGCAATGTATTTCTTCCTGTTCTTCAGACTTTTATTAAATCAGAACCTTATTCTAATGGGAATTGGGGTATTTCAGTAAATAAAATGGTTATGGCATTAGGAATCTTTTTGGATGATAAAGATTTATATAATTCTGCAATAGATTTCTTTTATAATAGTGTTGATAATGGAAGTTTACCCAATTACATTTCAGAAACAGGTCAAATACAAGAAACTGGACGTGATCAAGCACATTGTATGTTAGGGCTTGGATGTTTGGCAGAATTATGTGAATGTGCTTGGAAACAAGGTGATAATCTGTATGGTGCTTTGGATAATAGACTGTATAAGGGGTATGAATATTTATCAAAAGTAAATTTAGGTTATAATAATGTTCCATATAAAGTGTGGAAAGATGCTACTGGAAAGTATTGTAATTGGCAAACTATAGGAGAAGCTGGAATTGGAGAATTTCGTTCTGTTTTTGAAATAGCATATAATCATTATGTTTATCGTTGTAAAATAGAAATGCCATATACAGAAAAGGTGATAAAACGTATTCGTCCTGAAGGGGAAGGATTTACTTGTGATAATCCTGGATTTGGAACTTTGTTGTTTTATTTAGGGAAGCCAGAAAAAAGAAAAATTGATGGTAAAATAGAGGAATATTTATCTGAGTCATATCAAGATTGGATTTTTGAGTCTCCTCAATTGAAACCTGTAGATAATTATTTTTATATTGTTAATCAGGGTATTAAAATTAAAAAAACAAGGATATCTTACGATGCTGGAAAATATCCATATATAGAAGTCAAGTTTTTAAATTTTCCTGAACATAAGAAAAAGGATTGGTTGAGATTGAGTTATAGCGTCCGTAGTGCTCCTGAATATTGGTCCTTTACAGAAGATAATGTTGTTAAGAAATCAGATGATATATATATTTTTGATGTTAGAGGAAGTTTATCAAATAATGGTACTATATTCTCATCAAAAAAAGAGAGTATAACTTTATTGCTTGATTTTGGAGATATAAAAGGAATAGGCATTGATTATATAATAAGTAAAAAAGAATTATGAGAATAAAAAGATATATTCAATTGTGTATATTTTCAGTTTTAGCAATATCAATTTATAGTAAAGATGTTGTTATACAGTCACCTGATAAGAAATACAACATGGTTATAACTGATGAGGATGGATATTTACATTATTCATTAAAATGGAATGGTGAAGAAAAGATAATGCCTTCCTTGCTTGGAATCTTTGCAAATAGAAGCTGGAATGACGGCTTGTTTATTGATAAAGTGAACTTTAGTATAAAAGATACTATATGGGTTCCTGTATATGGTGAAAGAAGTAAGGTCCGTGATAATTATGCAGAGTATGAGTTGCATATAGGGAAATTTAAAACAAAAGACAAGTTGATTCTCGATGTAAGAGCATATAATGAGGGGATGGCCTTTCGTTACCGTTTTCCAGGCGGGCAATATTTGAAGATAGAGGATGAATATACTGAGTATTCTATGCCGGAAGGTACGTTAGCATATTTTACCCCCAAAGCACAGACAGAATATGTCTGTCTGCCTATAGATAGCCTTAAAGGAGAAACGGAACGTCCATTATTGATGAAAAATGTAGATGGCTCTTATACTTGTATAGGCGAAGCTCAGGTCGTTGATTATGTTCGTACAAAGTATGTATTGGCAGATAATAAAAAAGGTACTCTTCGTGCTGCAATGTATGGGCCTGTTGAGGATATAGCCCCATATTATACTCCTTGGCGGTACGTAATGTGTGCCAATACTCCCGGAGAAATATTGGAGAACAATGATTTGCTTCTGAACTTGAATTTACCAACTAAAATAAAAGATGTTTCATGGATAAAACCTGGTAAAGTTATGCGTGAAGTAACTTTAACGACAAAGGGTGGAAAAGAGGTAATAGATTTTGCCGTTAAACATAATATGCAATATGTCTTGTTTGATGCAGGTTGGTATGGTTTTGAATATGATAAGTCTTCAGATGCAACAACCGTAACATTAGATCCTCGACGTAATCCAGATCCAAATGCATTAGACTTGCAGGAGGTTATTAGATATGGCAAGAGTAAAGGTATAGGTGTGATTCTTTATGTAAACCAGCGTGCTTTGCAGCAGCAATTGGATGAAATACTTCCTTTATATAAATCATGGGGAGTTGCCGGTATAAAGTTTGGATTTGTACAGGTAGGATCTCAGGTTTGGACAAAATGGATGCATGATGCTGTACGCAAATGTGCGGAATATGGATTGATGGTAGATATTCATGATGAATACAGACCAACAGGAGTAAGTCGTACTTATCCTAATTTGATGACACAAGAAGGAATAAGAGGCAATGAAGAATTCCCTGATGCAACTCATAATACTATTTTGCCATTTACAAGATTTATAGCAGGTGCGGCCGATTATACAATATGTTATTATAGGCAAGATTTTGGACGTTTGGAAAAACAGGATGATAATTATGGAGTTCCCCGTTCTAGGACAATAAAGACAACTCCGGCACATCAGTTGGCATTAGCTGTAGTTTATTATAGTCCGTTTCAGCTGTTATATTGGTATGACAAGCCGTCAGACTCAAAAGATGAACCGGAATTAAAATTCTGGGATGATGTATATACAACGTGGGATGATACCAAAGTTTTAAATGGAGAAGTCGGGGAATACGTTACAATAGCCCGTCAAAAAGGAGATGAATGGTTTGTGGGCTCTATAACAAACAATCAATCTCGCAAATTGTCATATCCGTTAGATTTCCTGTCTGAGGGTAAAGAATATAAAGCTGAAATATATGAAGATGGTGATTCTTCATTGCCAAGCAGAACTAAAGTTAAGGTTTACAGTTGTAAGGTTAACAATCAAGATAAATTGAATTTTAATTTGAAGCCATCAGGTGGTGTCGCTGTTCATTTTGTACCATTGTAATTCTGTTAATAATAAATTTGTTTCTATTATGATAAATAGTTATTTGAAATATATTTTCACTTTTTGGTTTATTGCATGTGGATTAAATGCTTATTCACAAAAGGAAGTGATAAATTGGTCTGGTTTACAAAAGTATTCTGTAGATAATATTGCTATTGGAAAAGCTAGTGTAGTTTTCATGGGTAATTCAATAACAGAGAATTGGGTTAAATATCATCCGGAATTCTTTAAAGAAAACAATTATACAGGAAGAGGTATCAGTGGTCATACTTCATATCAGTTTTTGTTGAGATTCAGAGAAGATGTTATAAAGCTTAATCCAAGGATAGTTATAATAAATGCCGGCACGAATGATATTGCAGAGAATTGCGGTCCCTATGTCGAAGAATATACTTTTGGGAATATTATATCAATGGTTGAATTGGCACAGTCGAATGGTATAAAAGTTATAATGAGCTCTGTTCTTCCTGCGTTAGCATTTAAATGGAACCCTTCTGTTAAAGATGCTGTAGCAAAAATACAATCTTTGAATAAAAGATTGAAAGAATATGCAGTGAAGAATGATATCCCATATATTGATTATTACGATAAAATGGTTGATAGTGCTGACGGGTCAATGTGTGTTGATTATACAAAAGATGGTGTACATCCAAATTTAAAGGGGTATTTAGTTATGGAGTCAATTGTAAAACCTTTTATAGAGAGATGTATGAAACAATAAATAATTATTGATAAAAAACTAATATCATGAAAAATAGGTATTTCATATTCTTATTATCTGTCTTTATTTCAATAAATCTGTTTGCGCAGGGGCATCCGTGTTTGTTCGTGAATGATGACGAACGTTTATCAATAGATTCCAAAATAGAAAAAGAGCCATGGGCTAATGAAGCTTTTGGAAATATTGTAAATCGAGTGGAAAAATACGTAGATATACATGAAAAGGATAAGAACTGGATTATATCCAGAATGGCTATGTATTGGAAAAAAGGGGAAAGATACACACAATGTTATTTGAAATCCCAGAATTGGGACAGAGGAGAAGGGGATGCTCCTGTTCCTACAGTGCGTATGCCAGGAATGAGAACATGGAATAAATATGTAAATGTTCCGCTTGAAGATCGCACACCCTATAATGAAACAGGCGATATGTGGGGAATAAGTAGGATAGAGCCTGATGCTCCAAGAGTATTGGTTCCCTATAAAGAGTCTGGCCATATGATACGTTCGAATAATGTCGAGATACTTACTTTAGCAGAGGAGGCCGCATTTATTTATTGGGTAACCAAGGATGAAAAATATGCTCGTTTTGCAACTGATATTTATAATACATGGTTACTTGGTACGTATTATATGAATCCTATATTAGATCCTGAAAAGTCATGTGGCAGTAATGGAGGATGGGAACCGGGAGGAATATGTGGCTATTATGATTATGAACAAATTCATGATGATTTGGCTATGCATGCCGCTACCATATATGATTTTGCTTATGATTATATCATCAAGCATCCTCATCCTCATTCTTTGGAAATAAAGAAATCAACAAAAGAATTATCAGATGAAGTCTTTAAGCGTTTTATAAATCTCGGTTTGATACGTGGGGATAAGAAGGGTAATTGGAATGTTAATGGCTGGAATATGATAATTCGTCCAATATTGGTTCTAGGTAATGATAATGAGTATTCTGACGGTAAAGGAAAGCAATATTATTTGAATTTCTTATTGAACCAGTCAACCGATTATCGTGCATCAATACCTGACTTTATAAATAATTATGATAAAGTTACAGGCTTGTGGCCTGAAGCCCCTGGATATGCTTTTAGTACTATTCAAATGGTTCTTGAATGGTCTTCATTATTAAGAAATTCAGGCATAGATATCATAGACAAGTATCCAATATTGAATAAGGCTGCTCTAGCTATATTCCCTTGGTTAGATGAAAAATTGAATCTTGTAGTTTTCGGTGATATGAGAGGTGGAAGTGCCAATTTTAATATGCTTGAACATTTGATGGCATATTATGATTCAGTAAAAGATTCGGAGAATTCATATAAAGTGGCATGTGCAATAAAAAAAGGTATAGATCTGAAGAAATATCAGCGATCAGATTGTGGATGGATAGGTATATGTACTTATTCTCCTTCTTTACCATCAAATACTGAATATAAGACGGAAAGAGCTTCTTATTCTCTTTTTCATAGGTTTATTACAATGAAAAATTTTGAATTCATGAATAATAAGATGATGGCTTGCTTGTATGGTGGGCGTAGAGGATCACATCTTTCACCTAATGGTCTGGCTGTTCAATATTATGGGTTTGGCTACTCTTTGGCTCCTGATGCATCTGCGTATGAATCATATTGGAGCAAAGATTATATATATCATGGAGGACCATGTGCTTCGAATACTATTCCTCAAGGTTATCGTGATGGCAATATTGTAATAAATGCGATGGAACCTTTTGTTGATGGAAATTCATTTGTCAATGAAAAATCACTTACGCCATACATCAATTTCTCAGATGTATCTGCCGGAGATAAGAGACGAACTATAGCACTTGTTTCTTCAGCCAATGGAGTGGGATATTATGTAGATATCTTTAGATCTGAGAATGATTGTAATGATTATATATTTCATAATGTTGGTCGGACACTTAATATAAAGAATGTTTCCAATGAACTTTTGGATATGGAATATTGTGATTCCATACCTTCATTAGGAGGAGTTGATTATAAATATTTTACTAATCCTTTCAGATGTGTATGTGATGATAAATTTATAGCGGAGTGGAGTATAACAGATAGTATAAACTCAAGATTATGGTTCACCGGAGCGGATGGCAGATTATTGTATAAGGTTGATGCACCATCTACTACATTATTGAAGGATTTGACTCCTGATGGAGTATCTTCTTCTCCGTTAAAGACACCCACATTATTGGTTCGTAAAGATTCTGAAAAAGCTATTGATAGGCCATTTATCAGTGTTTATGAGTCATTTGTCAGAGATAAATCTATAATAAGAAATATAGAGAATTTGGAATATGATGATAGTAATTGTGGCGTAAAAGTATATTATGGTGATAAAGTTGATTATATAATAAGCACTGATATAAAAAATAAAAGATATTCTGATGGTAAAATCAGTTTATCAGGTGATTTCGGATATGTATCTACAAGGGATAATGATCTTTGTGTTTTGTATATGGGAAATTGCAGTAAAATAAGCTATTCGAATGTTTCTGTGCAATCTGTTACTGGAAAACCTGTTTATGCTTCAATATACGAGGAGAATGGCATGACATATTATTCTTCTACGGGTGATATTAATGTAAAGATTAATGGTAAAGATATATTATTGGGAAAAGGATATAACATAATGTTAGATATAAAATAATGTTTGCAGGTTATGAAATCGAATTATTTACTTTTTATATTGTTGGCTTTTAGCTTTTTTTCTTGTAGAGAAGAAAAAAGTATTGATTATACTGATTATGTAAATGTTTTTATAGGAACTGGTGGACATGGTCATACATTTCCTGGAGCTACCTTGCCACATGGCATGGTTCAGTTAAGTCCTGATACGAGGCTGAAAGGTTGGGATGCCTGTGCAGGTTATTATTATGGCGATAGTATCATTCACGGTTTTACTCATACACATTTGAATGGAACTGGTAGAGGTGATTATGGAGATATATTGTTTATGCCTTTTAGAGGAGAAAACAAACTTATAATGAAACAATATCGCTCTGGATTTTCACATGATAATGAGTATGCTTATCCGGGATATTATAGAGTGTTATTGGATAGAGACTCTATAAATGTTGAATTGACTGCCACATATAGAGCTGGTATGCATAGATACACTTTCTCTGGGAATGCAGACAATAAGTTAATAATAGACATGGAACCTACAATACATAATCATCCTCATCCTGTTACGAGAATAAAGGTGTTGAATGATTCTACTATATGTGGAATGAAATATACCGAAGGATGGGCTATGAATCATAAGGTCTATTTTTATGCTGAGTTTTCTTGTCCGTTTGATTATGAATTGTTTTCGGATACTATAGCTGTTTCAGGTTCGGAGGTCCAGTCTGAAACGGGTAAGGCTATCTTATCATTTAGAACGGCTGATTGTAAAGGTACAAAACCTGTTATTTTGGCCAAAGTCGGTATCTCAGGCGTAGATGAGGAAGGAGCAAGAAAGAACTTATTATCGGAAATTAATGGATGGAACTTTGATAACATTGTGAGTGCTGCAAAAAAAATCTGGAATGATGAGCTAGGAGTTATTGATGTAAAAACAGATAATAAAAATGAGAAAGTAATATTCTATACATCATTATATCACACAGCAATACAGCCAAGTTTGTTTTCGGATGTAGATGGAAGATATAAAACGATGAAACATACTATTGAGCAAGATACATCATATACTAACTATACAGTATTTTCGTTATGGGATACTTTTAGGGCAACTCATCCATTATATACTATAATAAAGCCGGATTTGAACAGGAAATTCATAAATACCTTATTGCGTAAATATGATGAAATGGGGATATTGCCTAAATGGGAATTATCTTCTCATGAGGCAGGTACAATGATAGGATATCATGCTGTTTCCGTTATTACAGATGCATTGATGAAGGGTCAAATAAATTCGAATATAGACAAACTGCTTGAAGCTTGTATAAGGTCTTCTGTTTATGATACTACGGACATAGATAGGGCTATGAACTGTAGTATATTGCATAATAAGATTATGCCTATATGTATTAAATATAAAAATGAAAAAGGATTTATCCCTTGTGATCTGGTAACTGACGGTTCTGTCTCTAAAGGATTGGAATATGCTTATGATGATTGGTTGATAGCTCAAATAGCTAGAAAAGCGAGGAAAATGGATATTTATGATGATTATATAAATAAGTCTCAAGCGTATAAGGAATATTTTGATAAGGAAACCAAAATGATGAGAGGTAAACTTTCAGATGGCTCATGGATAAAACCTTTTGATCCTAAAAGTGTGGAACGTCCTAGTAATTATATTGAAGGTAACGCATGGCAATGGGCATGGTTCGTACCACACGATATAGATGGATTGATTGGATTGTGGGGAGGTAAAGAGCATTTTACTGCAGGACTTGACAGTTTGTTTACTATGTCATCCGAATTGACTGGTGACAAAAATGCTGCTCTTGATGTTACAGGAATGATTGGTCAGTATGCACATGGAAATGAGCCTGGACATCATATTCCATATTTATATAATTATGTCGATGAATATGGTAAATGTCAATCTGTGGTTAAGAATATATTGAAAAATTTATATAGGAATGATCCTAATGGTTTATGTGGTAATGAGGATGTGGGACAAATGTCTGCATGGTATGTGCTTAGTGCCATGGGTATTTATCAGGTTTGTCCTGGTAATCCTGTTTATACATTGGGATATCCTTTATTTGATGAAGTGACGATTAATTTGCAAAATGGAAAGAAATTCTGTATTAAAGTACAGAGAAAGGATACCGATGTTGATATTGTTAGTGAAGTGTATTTGAATGGTATATTGTTAAATGATAATTTTATATCACATAATGATATAATGAATGGAGGTGAACTATTATTTGTAATGGGAAAATAATTGTTTTTAATAATATTGATAGAGAAAAGCTATTCTTACGAATGAAAAAATAAATGATATGAGATTAAACAATTTTTTTTACAGTATTGGTTTGATCATATTGTATGCATGTTCGTCATCTCCTATTATAGATGTTGATGATAATTTGAGATATTGTGATGAACAAATACATAAAACTTTAGATGATTTGCATTCATTGTCTGGAGGTATAGATTATACAATGATGCCTCGTAATATTTTAAAAGGAGAGAAGGTTTGGAATTTACGAAAAGCTACAAAATCGCAATGGACTTCAGGGTTTTGGCCTGGGATATTGTGGTATGATTACGAAGCAACAGGTAATGACAGTATAAGGAAAGAGGCTGATAAGTTTACACGTTCGCTTGAGTTTTTTTCTGGCATACCAGCTTGTGATCATGATTTGGGCTTTCTTATTTTTTGTAGTTATGGAAATGGATATAGACTTACTTTAAATTTAGACTATAAGGAGGTTATATTGGCTGTTGCTGATTCGTTGGCTACATTATATAATCCTAAAGTAGGAACTATATTATCATGGCCGCGAAACGTGAAAATGTTTGGTGGTCATAATACTATAATTGACAATATGATAAATCTTGAGATGTTGTTTTGGGCTGCAAAGAATAGCGACAATAAAAAGCTTTATGATATAGCTGTCTCACATGCGGACAAAACAATGCAGAATCAGTTCCGGGATGATTATACATCATATCATGTGGCAGTCTATGATACCTTGACTGGAGAATGTATCAACCGTTGCACACACCAGGGGTATTCTGACAACAGTATGTGGTCACGTGGACAGGCATGGGCTATATATGGATTTAGCATGGTCTATCGTGAGACTAAAGATCCTAAATATCTTGATTTCGTAGAAAAGGTGACTCAGGTTTATCTAGATCACTTGCCTGAAGATTATATACCTTATTGGGACTTCAGTGCGCCTGGAATCCCTGATGCTCCACGCGATGCTTCAGCTGCATGTATCGTAGCTTCCGCACTACTTGAAATGTCAACTTTCTATACCGGCGAAAAGTCAGCAACGTATAAGGATGCTGCTGTAAAAATGTTGGTAAGTCTTGGTTCCAGCAAATACAGAGGTGGTGAAACCAATCATTCGCTTCTGCTTCACTCTACAGGACATTGGCCTGCAGGATCTGAGATAGATGCTTCTATCATTTATGCAGACTATTATTATATGGAAGCTTTGTTGAGGCTGAAGAAACTTAATGAAGGTAAATCTATTTATTAATAAAAAAGGATATGAGAAAAAAATTTTTATTTGTATTATGTTTTGTATGCGGAATAATTTCATCTTATTCTCAAGAAAAATATAAGGCATATATTGTGTCTAATGCCCATCTTGATACTCAATGGAATTGGGATGTCCGTACTACAATTAATGAGTATTTAAAAAATACCTTATTACGTAATTTTTATTTGTTTGAACATTATCCTAATTATATTTTTAATTTTGAGGGAGGAATTAAATACAGTTGGATGAAAGAATATTATCCGATGGAGTATGAGTTAGTAAAGAAATATATTAGGGAGGGACGTTGGCATATCGCTGGTAGCTCTTGGGATGCGAATGATACCAATATCCCTTCTCCTGAGTCATTCTTTCGTAATATTCTTTTGGGACAACATTTTTATGAGCAAGAGTTTGGTATAAAGTCAAAAGATATATTTTTGCCTGATTGTTTTGGTTTTAGTTATACACTTCCTACTATAGCATCTCATTGTGGATTAATAGGATTTTCAACACAAAAGTTACAATGGAGACATAACAATATGCATGGAAACTCAAAAATGCCTTTTAATATAGGTCTATGGAAAGGAGTTGATGGATCTTGTATTATGGCTGCTTTAAATGCAAAAACTTATGTTCATGAATGGAATAATTATGATATAAGTAAGGATGATGATTTGATTAATATGGCAGAAAAGGATGTTAATAATATTGTGTACCGTTATTATGGAACTGGAGATAAAGGAGGTTCAGCAAGTATTAATTCTGTTGTATCTATAGAAAAAGGGGTAAAAGGAAGCGGACCAGTAGAGATTATTAGTGCAACATCTGATCTGTTATATAAAGATTATATGCCATTTAAACAACACAGTGAATTACCTGTTTATGACGGAGAGTTATTAATGGATGTTCATGGAACGGGATGTTATACTTCACAAGCTGCAATGAAATTGTATAATAGGAGTAATGAACAATTGGGAGATGCTGCAGAACGTATATCTGTAATGGCAGACTATATTGATGGAATAAAATATCCATCTGATTTGTTGACAGAAGCATGGAGACGTTTTATTTGGCATCAATTTCATGATGATCTTACAGGTACGAGTATTAATGATGCATATAGGTATTCTTGGAATGATGAATTAATATCCCAAACGCAATTTAATGATATTATTTGTACTGGAGTTGGAGCATTAGCGTCATGTTTGGATACTCGTGTAAAGGGTAATTCCATTATTGTTTATAATGCAATGGGTGCTGATAGAAAAGAAATAGCTGAGGCTTATATAAATGTAAAAGATAAGCCTATTGGAGTATGCGTGTTTAATGCATCGGGTAAAGAAGTTCCAGCTCAATTGTTAGACTGGAATAATGGAAAGGCCCATATCGCTTTTAGTGCTTCTGTGTCATCTTTAAGTTGCTCTGTATATTCAGTACAATTTAAGCAAAACAAAATGAACTCTCCTTTAAGAGTGACTAAAAACACATTAGAAAATAGGATTTATAGATTAGCTATAAATGAAAATGGTGATATAGTCTCTATTTTTGATAAACGTTTCAATATGGAATTGGTAGAACCAGGGAAGGCTTTTCGTTTAGCTTTATTGCTTGGAAATGATTCAGAGGAATGGCCGTCATGGGAGATTCTTAAAAAAACAATAGATAAAAAAGGCATAGGAATTGATCAGAATGTTAGAATTAGTATTGGGCAACAAGGCCGATGTTATGCCTCTTTGAGAATTGAACGCTATTATAATGATTCTAAATTTGTGCAATATATTCGTATGAGTGATGGAGCTAATGATGAAAGAATTGATATAATAAATGAGGTGGATTGGTTTACGAAAGATGCTGTCTTGAAAGCTGAATTTCCTATGAATGTAAAAAATAAAGAAGCTGTGTATGATTTAGGTCTAGGTACAATAAAAAGAGGTAATAATACAGAAAAAGCCTATGAGGTATGTGCACAACAATGGGCTGATATTACAGCGCCAGATAACAGTTATGGAATTTCTATCTTGAATAATTGTAAATATGGTTGGGATAAGCCGAATGATAATACATTACGCTTAACATTATTTCATTCTCCTAAAACTAAAAAAAGATATAAACATCATGAACAACAAGATTTTGGTCATCATACTTTTACATATTCGATTGTTGGGCACCGTAATGAGGCATTACAAGCTAATATAAGTCATTTGGCAGAATCTTTAAATAATCAATTGGCTGTTTTTAATACTCCTAAACATAAAGGTGTTTTAGGTCACGAATACTCATTCGTAAAAGTTAATACTCCACAAGTCGCAATTCGTTCATTAAAGAAGTCGGATTATGATAATTTTTATATTATACGTTTATACGAAATGCAAGGACGTGAAGTTGAAAATGTAGAGATTGCTTTTCCTGTTGATGTTGAAGAAGCTTATGAAACAAATGGACTTGAGGAAAAGATTGGAGATGTTATTGTTCATGATAACAAATTATGTTTTAATATGACCTCATACAGTCCTAAAACATTTGCTGTCAGATTGAAGAAAGGAAATTTTAAACAGCCTAAAGTAAATAATATTTCTCTTAGTTTACCATTTAATGATAAAGCATTTACTCCTGATAACTTCGGTTATACAGTTTCATTTGATAATAAAGGTAACAGTTTCGCTTCAGAACTTATAGAAGATACTTTAGTTTATGATAATATACCTTTCAAAATAGCAAATTATGAAAGTAACAATATAATAAAATGTAAAGGAGATACTATTTTTTTACCAAAGAATGCTTCTGGAAGAAAAATTTATATATTAGCAACATCAATAAGTAATGATAGTAAAGCCATATTTCGTATAGATGAAAAATCATATGAATTAAATGTTCCTTATTATTCTGGATTTTATGCTCAATGGGGGCAGAAAGATGTAAGTAAAGGATATATACAAAAAGAAACTCTTGCTTACGTAGGATCACATCGGCATTCCCCAAATGGTAACGATCCCTATATTTATACCTACATATATAAATATTGTATAAAGTTACCAGAAAAGGCTAATATGTTAGTGCTTCCTAAAAATGAAAATATTGCAGTGTTTGCTATTACTCTATCAGATAATTATATAGATGATATCTCATTTGCTAATGAGATTCGAGCATTACCATAAAGCAATAAGAATATTATGAAGTATTGAAAGGCAGTCTCAAAATAAACCTTGAGGCTGCCTTGTTATGTATTAGTATGGTTATTATCTGATAGCAATAAAATGTTTTGAATTGCTTTTTTCTATTATAAGATGAATAAATAACTATCCCAAATGATGAAATTATCAATAAGGTAACAATTTCAGTAGAGGGTAACTCTGTTGCTACATGTATCTGATTATGGAGAATTATGTTGTAATAAATAAAATTTTTTGGTCATAAAGAGAGTTCAAAAGAGTATTTTAATTGATCGTTTAATATAATTATACTGCTATTCATTAGGTAAGAATTCCTTTTTATTCGTATTAATAATAAAAAGACATTTTTTATGATTTAATTATTGTCCGATGAAAAAAATATTATTGCTAACACTGCTTTTATCTTCATTATTGGGAATGACGTATGCTGGAAACAAGTCCAGACTTCTATATACTGACAATCTTGTTTCTGCGGCGAAGGAAAAAGTTAAGAACGATTCGTTGATGCAACGTGCATGGAATGATATCAAGTCCGTGGCTGATGCTCAGCTGAAACGTAACTCAGTTACAAACTCGATTATCTCTCTCTGGCATATATAATGACAGGGGACAAGACATATTCGGATAAGATAATATCTGTTCTTAAAGGAGTAATCAGGAATAAGGCGTGGGCAAGTTCAGAGATGCTTAGCCGCAAACCGGCATGGCGCTCCGACCTGGGTGTGGCTCATAAAGCTTATATGACTGCGATAGGCTACAATACTGTTTATAATGATATGTCGGCTTCTGACCGCAAGCAGATAGCTGAAGCTCTATACAGATTGGGCGTGGAACCTTTGCTTGGAGACTGGATTATGGAGCCGTCGCGCATTCATTCCCTTAATTCCATGGGACACAACTGGTGGACATCGTGTGTCTGCATGGGAGGTATTCTTGCTTTAAGTATTCAGAATGAAGTGCCTCAGGCTAAGGCCGGTGCCGATGCAGTATATGACGTGCTGCCCGAATGGTTCCTGTTTGCCGGTGATGTGCTTCAACACAAGCCTAAGACTTTTGATGAGGCTGGAGGTATGTATGAAAGTCTGAACTATGCCAATTTCGGTATTCAGGAGGCTCTACAGTTCTATATCGCATGGGGAAACATTAACGGTCAGAAACAGCTTCCGGAACTATCTCATTTTGATAAGATATGCGATTATTTCATGCATGTGTGCTATCCGCGTACAGGCATGCTCTACAGCCTTAACTTTGGCGACAGTCATAAGAATATTTCAGCCGAAAGCAGTCTGATGCTTCTTTATTCGCTTGGAGTGAAGGATGAAAATATGCTTTGGTATATAAGACAGGTGGAGCAGGGACAGCATCGCGACGGATATTTCCTTAACAAGCCTATGGGCTTCCTTTATACACCTGATTTGAGCAAGGCACCTGAACTTCCCGAGCAGAAGACATCGCAATTGTTCTCGGATTTCGGATGGGCTACAATGCGTACTTCATGGGAGAAGGATGCTACAATGCTTGCCATAAAGAGCGGTCATACATGGAACCATTCGCACGCCGATGCCAATTCTTTCATCCTTTTCCATAAGGGAGTTGATATTATCAAAGATGCAGGCAATTGCTGGTATCCTAAACCGGAATACCGTAACTATTTCTTCCAGAGCCAGGCTCATAATGTCGTGTTGTTCAATGGTCAGGGACAGTCACGCGAGCAGCAGTATAACGGCTCGTCGCTGAGGGGAAATATGTATAATCTGCTCGATGCCGGAAATATCAGATATGTAATGTCGGACGGTACCGGACCTGTGTCGGATAATTTCAGCCGTAACTTCCGCCATTTCCTCTGGATGGACAATGTGATATATATGATTGACGACCTCAAGACTCATACATACGGCGATTTTGAATGGTTGTGGCATCCGGGTGGCGAGATCAGGAAGAGTGGGGCAGACCTTACCGTAACTAACGGTGACGCTTCGGTGGTGATACGCCCTCTTTACCCGCGATTGCTGGCTCTTTCAGATTTCGTACATGACTATCCTGAAGATCTTTATTGGGAGATTGTTGAGGCTCCGCATGAGGACCTGAACGGTAAGACAGAGAAATATTATTCTTTCCATTTGCCTGGTAAGTTCAACCGAGTGAAAGGCCTTACTGCGATAATCCTTAAGGACAGTGTGAATCAGAAAGAGTTGCCTGTCATGGAAAGACGTGAGGGCAAGGACTGGATAGGGCTGAGAGTTAAATATAACGGCAAGGTCACAGACCTGTATATCAACCAGCTTGCCGACGGCAGACTGATGCACAGCAATTCATGGATAGAAGCCGACGGATGGACTACAGATGCATATATGTTTGCTGTGACATACAAGGAAGGAGATAAACCTTCTTCTGCAAAGGAAATGTTTGTATGCTACGGCAGCGCGTTAAGACGCGGAAAAGACTCATATTTCTCTTCTATGTCCAAGCTTTTTGTCATAAAGAAAGAAGACAGAAACGGATGGAAACTGTGGATGCAGGGACAGCCTTATATGAACGCCTCGTTCGGTGGAGCGTCTGTCCGTCCGTCAAAACTTTGGGTTAATGATTCTGAATCCAAGTTCACTTATACAAACAAGTCCGTTAAGGTCAGAATAAATAACTGATTAAATATGGTCAGGTACTGTTACTGAAATCTTGAAAAACAAATAATAAATATCATGAAAGGAAAAATATTAACAATAGCATTATCTTTACTAACCTTACAAACAGTAAATTCACAGTCTGTATATCCCGGTATGTTTGAGTCTGAACAAAAAATAAATGCCGGTATAGAATATCCTGTGAAGTGTTTTAATCTGAACGATGTCCGTCTTCTGCCAAGCAGATTTAAAGAAAATATGGACAGAGACTCTGTATGGATGGTTTCAATAGACGTAAACAGACTGTTGCATAGCTTTCGTACTACAGCCGGTGTATTTGCCGGTCGTGAAGGAGGTTATATGACAGTAGAAAAGCTGGGAGGATGGGAGTCGCTTGACTGTGAGCTTAGAGGACATATTACAGGCCATATACTTTCTGCCTATTCATTGATGTATGCTGCGACTGGCAGTGAAGTCTTCAAGTTAAAAGGGGATAGTCTGGTGAACGGATTGTCTGAAGTACAGAAGGTATATGGCACCGGATATTTAAGTGCCTTTCCCGAAGAGCTGATTAATAGAAATATTCGTGGAACAAGTGTTTGGGCCCCTTGGTACACACTCCATAAAATACTCTCGGGGCTTATTGACCAATATCTTTATTCAGGTAATAGTCAGGCTTTAAATTTAGCTCAGGGTATGGCAAATTGGGCATATGCTAAACTACATAATTTAGATGACGGTGTCCGTAGAAAAATGATAAGGAACGAGTTCGGAGGTATAAATGAGTCATTTTATAATTTGTATGCTTTGACTGGGAATGATGATTACAGATGGCTTGCTACTTTCTTTTATCATAATGATGTTATCGATCCATTGAAAAAAAGAATTGATGATCTTGGAACGAAACATACTAATACTTTTATACCTAAGGTCTTGGCTGAAGCCAGAAATTATGAACTTACTGGAGATATAGCAAGTAAGAATCTTTCAGAGTTCTTCTGGAAGACAATGATAGACAAACATACATTTGCTCCTGGATGCAGCAGTGATAAGGAACATTTTTTTGATACAAATAGGTTTTCTGAACACATTTCAGGATATACCGGTGAAACTTGTTGTACATATAATATGCTGAAACTGAGCAAGCATTTGTTCTGTTGGAATGCTACATCTGATATTGCCGATTACTATGAACGGGCTTTGTATAATCATATACTAGGCCAGCAGGATCCCAAGACAGGAATGGTGGCATATTTCCTGCCATTGAAAACCGGTAGCCATAAGGTTTACAGTACTCCATTCAATTCATTCTGGTGTTGTGTTGGCAGTGGGTTTGAAAGTCATGCCAAGTATGCCGAAAGTATATATTTTCATAACGATAAAGGAGTGTTCGTAAATTTGTTTATTCCTTCAGTATTGTCATGGAAGGAAAAAAATGTAGAAATAACCCAGCTTACTGATTTTCCATATAAGGATGAAGTACATTTTAAGATAGCGACTGAAGAACCTTCACCATTTACTGTGTATCTGAGGCATCCTTCATGGAGTAAAAATGTAGATGTAAAGATTAATGGTAAAAAAATACGTGTCAGAACAAACAGTAACGGTTATATAGAGATTGAACGGACGTGGAAAAGTGGTGATGAGATATTTGTCAAGTACCATATGGATCTGCATTGGGAATATACACCGGATAATAAGAATATCGCGGCATTGCTGTATGGTCCTGTAGTATTGGCTGGTAAATTGGGTACTGAAGGAATGAAAGCCCCTGCTCCATATTCAAATCCGAAACTGTATAACGATTATTATACTTATGATTATAATATTCCGGAGAATATTGAAAATAAGGCCATTGTCAAAAGTATAAAACCTGAAAGAAGTTTTGTGAAGAAGGGCGACGGATTGAAGTTTATCTCTGATAAAGGTGTTGAATTAGAACCTTTATTTGATGTTCACAGACAGAGATATGCTGTGTATTGGAAAATAGAAGAATGATATAAAAAATAGAAGAATACCATGAAGAAAATATTATTCCAGATAATGCTGCTCCTTTGTGCGGCATACAGTTTTGCCGGAGAATGGCAATGGAGTGTAGTTGTTAAAGGTATGGTCTCATCCGAGACAGACAGAAATCCTGAAGCTTTTCTGTGGTTGCCTCCGAAAGCAGACCGGATAAAGGCTGTTGTAGTAGGTCAGCACAATATGTCGGAAGAAACGTTGTTCGAAATGGACTGTTTCAGACAGAAACTGGCCGAAATGGGAGTGGGTATGATATGGATTACTCCCGGACTTGATCAGCAGTGGAAGGTAGAGACCGGAGTACAAAAGGCATTTGAGGCTATGATGAACGATTTTGCTGCTGTCAGTGGATACGATGAACTGAAATATGTACCAATCGTACCGCTCGGCCATTCTGCCATGGCTACATATCCGTGGAACTTTGCGGCATGGAATCCGGAAAGGACTCTGGCTATAGTCTCGCTTCATGGTGATGCGCCGCGTACAAACCTCTGCGGATACGGCAGAGAGAACCTTGAGTGGGGACGTACAAGAAATATCGATGGCATACCAGGATTGATGATAGAAGGAGAATATGAATGGTGGGAAGCTAGGGTTAATCCTGCCCTGGCTTTCAGGATGAAATATCCCGAGAGCTGCATTTCTTTCCTTTGTGATACCGGAAGAGGACATTTCGATGTCTCTGTCCCGACATCCGAATATATAGCCCTTTTTATCAGAAAAACCATTGAATGGCGTTATCCTGACGATGCCCAGAAGGATAAGCCTGTATCTCTGAAAAAAGTTGACGTTAAATCAGGATGGCTGGCAGAACGCTGGTGGGGAGATAAGGCAAAACGTCCTAAGGCTGCTCCATACAATAAATATAAAGGCGATGCCCACGATGCCTTCTGGTATTTCGATGAGGAAATGGCCGCACTTACTGAGGAGAGATACAGACAGCACCGTAACAAGAAAATGCAGTATATAGGCTTCATGCAAAATGGTGAACTTACCGGGTATAATCCTGCTTCGCACGAAAAAGTATCGTTGAAGTTCAATCCTCAGTCCGACGGACTGACTTTCACTCTGACTCCTGTATATACTGACTCGTTAAGGACTGAACTTAGCAGTGAGAATTCCGGCGGAAAAATCACTATGCATAGAATCTGCGGTCCTGTAGAGGTGATTAATGATACTACTTTCAGAGTAAGTTTCTACAGAATGGGAATGCACAATTCGCGCCGTACCGCCGATATATGGCTGCTGGCAGAAAACGGAGGAGACAAGAAGTATAAAAGCTGTGTGCAGCAGCTCAATCTTCGCATCCCTTACAGAAACACCGTGGGCAGACGCCAGTATATACTTTTCCCGGGAATAGAAGATATATCAGTTGATACCAGGGAAGTAAAACTCAATGCAGTATCCGATTGCGGACTGCCGGTCTCATATTATGTGAAAAGTGGTCCTGCCGTTGTGGAAGGAGATATATTGAAAATCACAGATATTCCTGTCAGGGCAAAACTTCCTATTGAAATTACTGTCGTGGCATGGCAATACGGTATCGGTGGTAAAGTATGTACTGCCGAACCTGTTGAAAGGGATTTCTTTTTGGGAATTTAAAATATGAAGATAGTTTTGTCCTGAAGGATTGAATAATTCAGTTGGAAACATGTGTAATGAATGTCTGATGAATGTCTGATGAACATATAGTGAACGTTCACTATATGTTCATTGTGCTTAATGTTTCAGGCATCCGACAGGCACAACGTAAATTCCATCTTCCGGGCGTCGATAGGCATATTCACCTGTAGCGGTTAGAATCATTTTAAACGCCGGGGCATTCATGCGTGTCGTGTCTATTTGATTACCCAACAGATTAAGAGTGTTGGCACCATCATTAATCAGAGATTGACCTCCCAATTTTATTTCTATTAATCCATATTGTCCGTTTCGTAAATGAATCACTGCGTCACATTCCAATCCATTCTTGTCGCGATAATGATATACTTTCCCATTCAAGGCTTCCGCATATACACGCAAATCTCTTACGCACAGGGCCTCGAAAAAGAATCCCATTGTGTTTAAGTCATTCATTAAATCAGCAGGGCCCATTCCCAAAGCGGCGATGGCTATTGACGGATCAACAAAGTAACGAGTGTCTGATGTACGTATTGCGGTTTTTGAACGTAGATTTGGGTTCCATGCCGGCATATCCTCTACTACGAAAATCTTTCTAAGCACTTCAAGATAGGAGCTGATTGTATCTTCATTTAATGTTGCCGAATCATTGTTCTTCAAATCCTCATATAGAGTTGCTATTGAAGCCTGGGTACCTTGATGACGGGCATAAGATCGCATTAAACGCTGTACTCTTTCAGATGTGCGTTTCACTCCATCGACCTTTGTTACGTCTTCTTTAGTAACAGCGTCATAATAATCGAAGGCTTGTTCCAATGCTTCTTCTTTTGGTAATCCTACAGCCATAGGCCAGCCTCCACGGCAAATCAGGAACGCAATATCCTGTAATTTCAAATCATTTTTAGCCAATATCTTTTCAGGAGAGGTAAACAGGTTGTTAAGACTCACACTTCCATTGGATTCTCCGGATTCAAATAAACTCATCGGTCGCATTGTTAGCCATGCAAACCGACCTGTGCCGGAATGTTCCCTTTCTTCTTTATTAGTGACGGCTGAACCGGTAAGAATAAATTGTCCCATTTTTCTGCGATGGTCAATTGTATAACGTACAGCATCCCATAATTTAGGGACTGTCTGCCATTCGTCGATAAGCATTGGGGGATTACCGGCAAGAGCGGTATCAGTATCTATTTCCAGCATATTCTTAAAATGTTCCTTTACGTCGGGACGTGACAGCATAATTTTACTGGCGGCAAATTCTTCGGCCGTAGTTGTTTTGCCACACCATTTGGGACCTTCTATCAATACCGCACCTCTAGCCTGCAGCTTTTTTATCAACAGGTCGTCCATTATTCTATGTCTGTACCATTTCATATTCTAATACATTTATAATATATGCAAATATAGCGATATTTTGTAAATTCGGTAATTTGGCGTTAATTTATTCGGTAGTTTGGCGTTAATTTATTCGGTAGTTTGGCACAATATAAGAAAAAATACATTTCCATTGAGTGTATTCCACAACTTGTTCGTACTATTAATAAAAACATAGGATAAAATGATGAAGAAAGGATTACTGTTACCATTTATGGCATTTGCCGTAAGTACGGCATTGTATGCAGAGAAAAGCACTACGTTGGAATTGACATCTCCCGGAGGTGTACATAAAGTGAAGTTCTATGGCAAGACATCCGCATCGGGTGCCAACGGCCTTTATTATACAGTCGATTTCAAGGACAAGAGTGTCCTTAAGGAGTCAAAAGCCGGACTGCATGTCGATAACCGCGTGTGGGAAATGGCTCTCGGAAAGAGAACTCTTCAGCAGCCGGAATGCTGGATGGACAATATGGAAATCGACTCTGTGTCTTACTCGTCACACAGCGGCGAATGGACACCTGTGTATGGCGAACGCAGTCTGGTGAAGGACAATTACACTGCCGGAGTGGTATATATGTCGAAAAAGGACAAGTCGAAATACCGCCTGAATGTAGAAGTGAGAGCATACGATGAGGGAGTGGCTTTCCGTTATTTCTTTCCCGAACATCCGGATGCCATATTCCACAAGGTGACAGACGACCTTACTGAATATTCTTTTGCCGACGGTACTATGGCATGGAGCGAGCAGTGGGCGCAGGGATGGTTTGAACATCTTGATGTGAACGGTCTTACAAATCCTGTGGAAAGAGCTTTAACTCTTGAACTGCCGAACGGCCTTTGGGCAGCTCTTACAGATGCCGATGTTGACGACTGGTGTCTTACCAAATATCAGGCTTCTGCCGAGAAACGCAGCACGTTGAAGTCGGTTATGTACAGCCCTGTGGATATAGTTACCTATTATGCCACTCCATGGAAGATTGTAATGACAGCCGAGAAACCTGGGCAGCTGATAGAACATAATTATATCATCGAAAATCTTAACCCAGCCTGTGAGATAAAAGATACTTCATGGATCAAGCCGGGTAAGATTATGCGTTCTGTTGAGGTTACAACGCAGGGTGGATTGGCTACAATTGATTTTTGTGCAGAACATAATATTCCATACATGCTTTATGATTGGAAATGGTATGAACCATGTACCTCACACGATGGTGACGCCACAAAGGTAGTTCCCCATGTCGATATGAAAAAGGTGATTGAACACGGAAAGGAAAAAGGCGTCGGAGTATGGTTGTACGTTAACCAGCATGCCTTGCAGAAACAGATGCGCGAACTCTTCCCTTTGCTCAAGGAATGGGGAGTAGTGGGAGTGAAATCCGGCTTCGTACAGTATGCAAGCCACCGCTGGGCGGTATGGTTGCACGATATGGTACGTCTGGCTGCCGAGAACAAACTGATGATGAACATCCACGACGAGTTCCGCCCTTCAGGATTCAGCCGTACATACCCTAACCTCCTTACTCAGGAAGGCATTCACGGAAATGAGGAATTCCCTGATGCTACACACAATACAATCTTGCCGTTTACCCGTATGATTAACGGCGCCGCCGATTACACTATCTGTTATTACGACAAGAGACTGAAAAATACTCATGCACATCAGTTGGCGTTATCGCTGATTATGTACAGCCCGCTTCAGACAATTTTCTGGTATGACAAACCTGCACTTTACGGAGGTGAACCGGAGATAGAATGGTTTGAAAACCTTAAGACTGTATTTGACGAGTCAAGAGTGTTGGACGGTACTCCGGGTAAGAATATCACTATGGCACGCCGCAGTGGTGAAGAATGGTTCGTCGGTATGATTACCAATAACGACGGCTCGGACGAAGTACTTGACCTTTCATTCCTTGACAAGGACAAGACATATCTGGCTTGCGTTTATACCGATGGCGGAGAAGCTGTGAAGACAAAAACACACGTGAAATGCTCATACTTCCTTGTCAACTCTTCGCAGAACATTAAGTTCGGACTTAATCCTAAGGGTGGTGCAGCAGTCAGACTATATCCTGTTGATAAGGCTGCACAAAAGGGATATAAGAAATATAACGGAAGAAAATTATAAAAAAGTTGATCTTTGATTAGGTATAAATACTTTCTCATTCGTATTAATGATAAAAGATTGTTGGTAGGTTTCTGCTTTTCATAATATAGAAAGGTTATTAACGGTATTGTTTTTTTAAGGTAAAAGGATTGTTTTTCATTTAGTTCCAACAACTAACAACTAATAACATTTACGATGAGAAAGTATTTTTTGTTTATAGCTTTTATTTCTTCAGCCGTTTTGCTGAACGCCCAATATAAGTCGGAAGTCTGGGTGGCTGACAAGGGTGACGGTACATACGTCAATCCTGTATTGCATGCCGATTATTCCGATCCGGACGTATGTGCCGTCGATGGGCATTATTATATGACGGCGTCCAGTTTCAATTGTACTCCGGGACTTCCGATACTTCATTCGGAAGATCTGGTAAACTGGGAAATAATAAACTATGCCATAAAGGATGTCGAGCCTTTCGACTTTTTCTCTAAGCCACAGCATGGCAAAGGCGTATGGGCTCCTTCAATCCGTCATCATAATGGTGAGTTCTACATTTACTGGGGCGATCCTGACTTCGGTATCTTTATGGTAAAGACAAAAGATATTTACGGAGAATGGGATAAACCAGTTCTTGTAAAGGCAGGAAAGGGGATGATAGATCCATGTCCGTTATGGGATGACGATGGCAAGGTATATCTTGCGCATGCATGGGCAGGCAGCAGGGCGAAATTCAACAGTGTCATTACTGTGTGTGAGATGAACAGCGAAGGTACGGCTATAGTCTCCAATCCGGTGTTGGCATTTGATGGAAACGATGGGACAAATCATACTATAGAAGGGGCAAAATTCTATAAACACAATGGGTATTACTACATATTTGCACCAGCAGGAGGGGTAGCCACAGGATGGCAGCTTGTTTTGAGGTCAAAGAATGTGTTCGGACCGTACGAATCTAAGATTGTAATGTCGCAAGGCAAGACAGATATAAACGGACCGCATCAAGGCGCATGGGTTGACATACCTTCAGGAGAAGCGTGGTTCCTTCACTTCCAGGACAAGGGAGCATACGGAAGAGTATTGCATCTCAATCCAATGGAATGGAAATCAGACTGGCCGGTAATAGGCGTTGATACTGATGGCGACGGGTGTGGAGAACCGGTACATGAATACCGCAAACCTAATATAGGTAAGACTGTCGGTATAGTAACTCCTGCCGAAAGTGATGAGTTTAACTCCACCGAATTGGGATTGCAGTGGCAATGGCATGCCAACTATCAGGATACATTCGGCTTTACCACAAATATGGGGTATATGAGGATTTACAGCCATATCCTGTCACCGGAATTTGTCAATTTCTGGGAAGTGCCTAATTTGCTTCTTCAGAAGTTCCCGGCAGAAGAGTTTACTGCCACTACAAAACTGAAAGTATCTGCAAAGGACGACGGGCAGATGTCAGGACTCATAGTCATGGGATGGGATTACGCATATCTTGGAGTTGAAAAATCAGGCGAAGGCTTTATTCTTAAATATGTACAGTGTAAGGATGCAGAGCAGAAGACTCCGGAAAAGACAAGTGTAGTAGGCATGCTCGATAAATGCAGGACCTTCGAAGCCGGACTTTATCCTAATTATGAGATAGACATATATCTGAGGGTAAAGGTTGAGGCCGGTGGAAAATGTTCTTTCTATTACAGTACAGACGGAAAACGCTTTCACAACGTGGGTGATACATTCATCGCACGTCAGGGGAAATGGATTGGAGCTAAGGTCGGTCTGTTCAGTGTAGCTCCATATGGTAAAGAACGTGGTTGGGTAGATGCCGATTGGTTCAGAATTAATTAAAAAAGTTACAAGGCTTCAGTTACAAGTTGACAAGGTTTTTAGATACTAGATACCAGATACTAGGAGACCTTGTCAACTCGTCAACTTGTCAACTCGTTAACTAATAATACATACATAAATATGAAAGTAAACAAAATTATCGCAGGCTTGGGGATGGCAATGCTTACTGCCTGCAGCCTTACCCCATCGCAGCCGATTGATGTTGACAGTGCATTGGAATATTGCGACGGTCAGATTAAGAAAACTCTAAATGACTTACATTCAGCAGACAGCATTGATTATACAATGATGCCACGCAACATCATGAAAGGGGAGACACAGTGGAATTTGCGTAAGGCAACAAAAGAAGAATGGACAGCAGGTTTCTGGCCTGGAGTCTTGTGGTATGATTATGAAGCTACACAGAACGACAGCATACGTCTGGAAGCAGAGAAGTTTACAGAATCGCTCTCTTTCCTTGCAGAAATCCCGGCATACGATCATGACCTTGGGTTTCTTGTATTCTGCAGCTATGGTAACGGTTACCGTCTTACCTCAAATCCGGAGTATAAACGTGTGATACTGGCTGTATCCGACAGTCTTGCCACACTTTACAGACCTAAGGTAGGAACAATTCTGTCATGGCCGCGCAATGTTGAAATGTTTGGCGGTCATAACACTATCATGGACAATATGATAAATCTTGAAATGCTGTTCTGGGCTGCAAAGAATGGCGGTAATAAAAAACTTTATGATATAGCCGTATCGCACGCTGACAAGACAATGCAGAATCAGTTCCGCGATGATTATACATCATATCATGTGGCAGTTTATGATACCTTGACAGGAGAATGTATCAACCGTTGCACGCATCAGGGTTATGCCGACAACAGTATGTGGGCCCGCGGTCAGGCATGGGCTATATATGGTTACACAGTTGTTTATCGTGAGACAAAAGATCCGAAATATCTTGACTTTGCAGAAAAAGTGACTAAGGTTTATCTCGACCGCTTGCCTGAGGACTATATCCCTTATTGGGATTTCAGTGCACCGGGAATTCCTGATGCTCCACGTGATGCTTCTGCTGCGTGTGTCGTAGCTTCCGCACTGCTTGAAATGTCAACTTTCTTTACCGGCGAAAAGTCAGCTACGTACAAGGATGCCGCTGTTAGAATGTTGGCAAGTCTTGATTCAGATAAATACAGAGGTGGTGAAACCAATCATTCTCTTCTGCTTCACTCTACAGGACACTGGCCTGCAGGATCCGAGATAGATGCTTCTATCATCTATGCGGACTATTATTATATGGAAGCTTTGTTGAGGCTGAAGAAACTTAATGAAGGTAAGTCTATTTATTGATAAATACACATAAGTTGCGGCAAGGATTATCTTTGCCGTAATTTTTTTATCTGTATCTTTCAACTATCTCCATAATATCCTTGCCATATTTCTCCACAGTCTTCTTGCCGATACATTTGACGCGGAGAAGTTCGCGCTCATTCTTGGGAAGTAGGTTAGACAGGCCGATAATGGCTTTCTGCTGGAGCACTGTATATGCCGGCAGTCCTTGGTCGGCAGCCTCTTTTCTGCGCCATTCCACCAGTGCACGATACAGTTCCATATTTCCGATGTCGCTGCTTTCAAACGGAATTTTCTTTTCTGTTTTTTCACGTTTTTTGCCTGCTGTGGCTTTTGTCTCTTCCATACTTAGTATGGCACGTTTGCGAAGAAAATCCTGTACGTGGAAACCTTTGTCGTGTACATGCTCCATGAGGGCACACTTTATTCTTACTGCATCCGTCAGTTCTTCGAATGCCGTTTCTATTCTTTTCCTTATTTCCTTGTTGTCTGATGTTATGTCCGTACTGTCCAGCAAGTCCTGAAGTGGCCTGAGCATCTCGGCAAAATATTGTGATGCGCTGTATATGCGGTCCTGAAGCGCTTTGTCCGTCTCGCAGTCGGAGGCCAGTGCGGTCATACGCGTGTATTGGTTTTCGAATTTGGAACTAACTTCCGTTATAGACTGTTTGAAGCGCTCGGCTTCATTCTTATACATCTCAAGCTGTTTGGGATATGTCCTGTACAGATGTTCGTCTATAAGCCTGATATAATGGTTGAGTGATATTTCCATCTGTCTGAATCCGAATAGCTGTTTCAGCAGGTCAGTGAAATACGCTCTTTGCATGGCAGAGCATTGCTCCATGGTAGGAGTGGTTTTGCGTTGTTCGTCGGTAAACGAGTCTATCACCCTGTCGCTTATCACAGCTCCTGCAGAGATTGGCGAACTGAGTACCAGGCCTTCAAGAGTGCGGCATCGGCTCAGTGCGACATATGCCTGACCGTGTGCAAAGGATGATGACACGTCTATTATAGCTTTGTCGAATGTAAGTCCTTGACTCTTGTGGACTGTTATCGCCCATGCCAGTTTCAGAGGGTACTGCCTGAATGTGCCTTCCACCTCTTCCACTATCTCTTTTGTCTCTTCGTCCAGGGTGTATTTGGCATTTGCCCATTCGGCTTCTTCAAGATTGACTCTCGTGCCTGTTTCGTTTATAGTCACTTCTATTCCTTCATTCGAAATATTTGTAATGAGGCCTATAGTTCCGTTGGCATAACGGTGCATACCCGATATGTCGTTCTTCACGAACATCACCTGTGCGCCTTTCTTCAACTCCAGTTCAAGTTCGGTAGGGTATGAATAATCCGGAAAATTTCCCTCTATGGTAGCCTTGAACTTATAGCTGCGTGTAGGAAGTTCGTCCAGTTTTCTTTGGTTTATCTGCTGTGCCTGCGCGTTGTGTGTAGTGAGGCGGATATATCCGTCGTCGTTATTAGGATTGAAGCCGGGTATATATCTGCTGTTCAGTTCTCTTATATCATTGCTTGTGCAGCGGTTTTCCCTTATGGCATTCAGCAGTGAGAGGAAGTGAGTGTCGCTCTGTCGATATACTTTCTTTAGTTCTATGGTGCAGAAAGAAGTCTCTTTGAGCGCATGGCTTGAGAAGAAATACGGCGAGTCGTAGTATTCCGAAAGCATCTGCCACTCGTCGTTCTTGGCTACGGGTGGAAGCTGCTGTATGTCTCCTATCAGGAGAAGTTGCACTCCGCCGAACGGCTTGCTGTTTCGTCTGAAGCGTCGAAGCACATCGTCTATGGCATCCAGAAGGTCGGCACGAACCATACTTATCTCGTCTATCACAAGCAGGTCGATACTTCGCATGATATTCAGCTTCTCCTTTCCGAAGCGGAAGCGGTATTTGGCATCACCTCCGAAAGCAGTTCCCGGAATGTACGGTGCAAAAGGTAGTTGGAAGAAAGAGTGTATAGTCATTCCTCCTGCATTGATTGCGGCTATACCGGTAGGTGCAAGGATAATCATTCTCTTGGGAGATTCTTTTACCAGTGTCCTCAGGAATGTGGTTTTACCTGTACCGGCTTTTCCTGTCAGGAATATGTTTGTACCTGTCTGTGCTATCAGTGTATTGGCGAGTTCGAGTTCCGGATTTGTATTCATGTGCTATTCGCTTTAATTAAAGTCTATATGGCAAATATAGTCTATTTGTTTATTTCACAAACCGATAAAATTCATTTTTATTTTATCTATAAATATAACTTGTAATTATATAGACGAACCATATTGCTAATTTCTTATTTCGGGTAAATCCCTTATTTTTACCGTAACAGTCATGAAATAAGCACAAAAAATATTAACTTTACGCCGAAATTTCAATTTAACAAAAATGGCCATTATCATTAAGAAAGTCAGGACGAAGAAAGATTTTCGCACTTTCATTCGTCTCAATTATGAATTATACAAAAACAATCCTTATTCCGTACCTGATTTGTACGACGACATGGTGAACACTCTAAGCAAGGACAAGAATGCCGCATTCGAGTTCTGTGAGGCTGAATATTTCCTTGCATTTAAGGATGACAAACCGGTGGGTCGTGTAGCAGCCATTATCAATAACCGTGCCAACGAGACATGGAACAAGAAAGAGGTACGTTTCGGTTGGATTGACTTTATCGACGACGCGGAGGTGTCGAAAGCTCTTATCGATGAAGTGGAAAAATGGGGCAAGGAAAGAGGTATGGAATATATGGTAGGTCCGCTTGGATTTACCGATATGGATCCTGAAGGAATGCTTATAGAGGGATTCGACCAGCTGAGTACCATGGCAACTATATATAATTACCCATATTATCCTGTCCATATTGAGAAACTTGGTCTCGAAAAGGAAGCAGACTGGGTGGAATTCAAACTCAAAGTGCCTGAAAAACTCCCTGAAAAGTTTGTACGTATATCAGAAATAATTCTTCAGAAATATAATCTCAAGATCAAGAAGCTCACCCGTAAGGAACTGAAAGAAAAGAATTACGGTCAGAGAATATTCGATCTTATCAATGAGGCTTATGCTCCGCTTTATGGTTTCTCAAAGATGACTCAGGGACAGATAGACCAGTACATAAAGATGTATCTGCCTGTGATAGACCTGCGTATGGTGTCGCTTGTGGAAGATGCCCAAGGTGAGCTGGTGGCAGTAGGTATATCAATGCCTTCATTGTCTGTAGCTCTTCAGAAAGCTAAGGGAAAGATGCTGCCTTTCGGATGGTGGCACTTGCTTAAAGCCCTGTTTATCAAGAAACCTAAGATACTTGATTTGCTGCTCGTAGGAGTGAAGCAGGAATATCAGAGCAAGGGTGTGAATGCGTTGCTGTTCTACGATCTTGTACCGGTATATAAGGAAATGGGATTCGAATACGGAGAAAGTAATCCTGAACTGGAAGACAATAAGAAAGTACAGTCGCAGTGGAGTGCATTCGAACCTGTACAGCACAAGCGTCGTCGCGCTTATAAGAGAAAAATAAATTGATACAGTTGACAAGTTGACTAGGTACTAGATACTAGGGGAACCTGGTCAACTGGTAACTCGTCAACTAGTAACTAAAATAAAAATACAATGGATGAACTGAATCAGAATATTAATGCTTCGGAACCTCAGGTGTCATATACGGAAGAGAACATCCGTCACTTGAGCGACATGGAACATGTGCGTACCCGTCCGGGTATGTACATCGGACGTCTGGGCGACGGCTCGCAGGCGGAAGACGGTATATATGTGTTGCTCAAGGAAGTGGTGGACAACAGTATTGACGAATTCAAGATGGGGGTAGGAAAGCGTATTGATATCACTCTGGAGGATAATCTCAGGGTGTCAGTGCGCGACTATGGCCGTGGTATCCCTTTGGGAAGCCTTGTGGATGCAGTGTCCATGTTGAATACCGGAGGTAAATACGATACCAAGGCTTTCAAGAAGAGTGTCGGACTTAACGGTGTGGGCGCTAAGGCAGTGAATGCACTGAGTGTGAAATTCATTGCACGAAGCGTACGCGACGGACAGATGCGTGAGGCAATTTTCGAAGGGGGGGAACTGGTGAGTGATACCACTTCGACTACTGACGAGGAGAACGGTACGTTTATCTTCTTCGAACCGGACAATACCCTCTTCCTTAACTACCATTTCCGTCCGGAGTTTATCGAAACGATGCTCCGCAACTATACTTACCTCAATACGGGACTGTCTATCTATTACAACGGACGACGTATCGTCAGCCGTAACGGACTTGAGGATTTGCTGAACGACAATATGACTGCACAAGGTATATATCCTATAGTGCATATCACAGGCGAGGACATCGAAATAGCATTCACTCACAGCCCTCAATATGGCGAGGAGTATTATTCTTTCGTCAACGGACAGCACACCACTCAGGGAGGTACGCATCAGAGCGCGTTCAAGGAACATATAGCACGCACCATAAAGGAATTCTATGGTAAGAATCTTGAATTTCAGGACATACGTAACGGTCTGGTGGCTGCCATCGCGATAAACGTGATAGAACCTACATTCGAAAGCCAGACAAAAATCAAGCTCGGTTCGCTTACAATGGCTCCTGAGAAAGATTCCGACGGCAATCCTTATCCGCTTTCAGGAGTGAGTGTGAATAAGTTTGTTGGCGATTTCATAAAGGAGAATGTCGATAACTATCTCCACAAGCATCCTGATGTGGCAGAAATATTGCTGCAGAAGATACAGGAATCGGAGAAAGAAAGAAAAGCCATTGCCGGAGTGACAAAGATAGCACGCGAAAGGGCAAAGAAGGCAAATCTGCATAACCGTAAGCTGCGCGACTGCCGCATACATCTGAATGATGTGAAGTCCGGCAAGAAGGACGAAGAAAAAGACCCGCGTCTGGACAGTGCCATATTCATCACCGAGGGTGACTCTGCCAGTGGCTCAATAACAAAGAGCCGTGATGTGAATACACAGGCTGTCTTCAGTTTGCGCGGTAAACCGCTCAATTCTTTCGGTCTTACCAAGAAGGTGGTTTATGAGAACGAGGAATTCAATCTCCTTCAGGCCGCACTCAATATCGAGGACGGTCTGGACGGACTTAGATATAATAAGGTGATTGTGGCTACCGATGCCGATGTCGATGGTATGCACATACGCCTGCTTATGATAACATTCTTCCTGCAGTTCTTCCCCGATCTGATAAAGAAAGGTCACGTGTATATACTTCAAACTCCTTTGTTCCGTGTGAGAAACAGGAAGAAAGGTACATACGTTACACGCTACTGTTACACCGACGAGGAAAGACTTGCCGCTATTGATGAACTAGGACCTAATCCGGAAATAACCCGATTCAAAGGTTTGGGAGAAATTTCTCCTGATGAGTTCCGCAACTTTATCGGCGAAGATATGCGTCTGGAACAGGTGACCCTGAGAAAGACTGATGCCGTGAAGGAACTTCTGGAATTCTATATGGGAAAGAACACCATGGAGAGACAGAACTTCATCATTGAAAATCTGGTGGTAGAGGAAGACGTAAATTTATAGATTAAATGAAAAAAGCAATATTCCCCGGTACCTTCGACCCGTTTACTATCGGACACTTCTCGGTAGTGAAACGTGCCCTTACCTTTATGGACGAGGTGGTGATAGGTATCGGTATAAACGACAGCAAGCGCACATGGTTTCCTACAGAGAAACGTGTGGAGATGATAAGCAAGCTCTATGCAGACGAACCTAGAATAAAGGTTGCTGCATATTCAGGTCTGACAATAGACTTTGCCCGCGAGTGTGGCGCGCAGTTTATAGTGCGCGGCATACGTACAGTGCGCGATTTTGAATACGAGGAAACCATTGCCGACATTAACCGCAAGATGGCAGGCATAGAAACTATTCTGCTGTTTACCGAGCCGGAACTGACTTCGGTAAGCTCTACTATCGTGCGCGAACTTCTCCAGTTCGGCAAGGATGTAAGTCCTTTCTTGCCGGAAAGTATGAAACTTTAATCTTACTTTATCTACCTGGGAATACAGTAAAAAGGAGTTATACTTAATCTGCTGATTTTCAGGTATGTTAAAGATACTGCAGATATTCAATATAAAATGGACGCACGCTTTGATTAAAACGGACGCCCGTTTAAACTGAAACGGACGCACGTTTTGACTAAAACGACAGAGCGTTTTTGGGAGTCTCTTGAGGCCCTGATTCAGGCGCCTGTTTTTCGCATTTGGATGATGTCATTTTGACCTCATCGTCTAAAAAAAATAAGATATGAAACTGAATTTGTTTTTTACATTATCCTTGTTATTGGGAGCAACTTTTATGGTTGAGGCTCAGAATAAATTATTGAATTCTCCTGCCAGAAAACTACAGCTGGCAGAGTTCGCCATTGCCAATCTATATGTTGACGATGTAGATGAAGACAAGTTGGTGGAAGATGCCATAATAAAGATGCTCGAGGAACTGGATCCGCATTCCACTTATTCCGATCCTGAAGAAGTCAAGAAACTGAACGAGCCGCTGGTAGGTAATTTCGACGGTATCGGAGTTCAGTTCAATATGGCTACAGATACACTTTTCGTAATCCAACCGGTGTCTGGTGGCCCATCTGAGAAAGTCGGTATTCTGGCAGGCGACCGTATCATAGAAGTCAATGATACTGTAATAGCCGGAGTGAAGATGAGCACAGAGGAAATAATGCGTCGTCTTCGTGGTCCTAAAGGAACAAAAGTCAATCTGAAAATTATGCGTCGCGGAGTGAAGGAACTGCTGCCTTTCACAGTTAAGCGCGACAAGATACCTGTCTATAGTCTTGATGCTTCGTATATGATGACCAAGACTACAGGCTACATACGTATAAGCCGCTTTGCAGCCACCACTGCCGATGAGTTTGAAGAAGCATTGCATAAGCTTCAGGAAAAAGGTATGCGCAACCTTATCCTCGACCTTCAGGGAAACGGAGGAGGATATCTGAATGCTGCCATCGAAATAGCCAACCATGTGTTGGAGAAGGGCGAACTGATAGTCTATACCGAAGGAAAGCGTAATCCGCGTACAGAGTTCAAGGCCCGTGGAAACGGCGATTTCCGCAATGGCAAGCTCGTGGTTTTGGTAGATGAGTTCTCCGCTTCGGCAAGTGAAATCGTTACGGGAGCCATTCAGGACTGGGACAGAGGAACTGTAGTGGGCAGACGCACATTCGGTAAAGGACTAGTACAGAGACCTATCGATCTTCCTGACGGTTCTATGATACGTCTCACCGTGGCACGCTATTACACTCCTTCGGGCAGATGCATACAGAAACCATACGAAAGCATAGAACAGTATAACAGAGACCTTATAGAGAGATATAACCGCGGCGAGATGCAGAGTGCCGACAGCATCCACTTCCCTGACTCTCTGAAAACCAAGACATTGAAAAAAGGACGCATAGTATATGGCGGTGGAGGTATAATGCCTGACTACTTTGTACCTATCGACACTACTTATTATACCGACTATTATCTGGCATTGCGCGACAAGGGAGCCATCGTGCAGCAAAACCTGAAACTGATAGACGCAAACCGTAGCGAATGGAAAGAAAAATACAAGACATTCGACCGTTTCAACAAGCGTTTTGAAGTTACTGACAAGATGCTAGCCGATCTGATAGCCCTTGGCAAGACTCTGGGTGTGGAATATAAGGAGGACGAATACAAGACTGCACTTCCTCTTATAAAAACTCAGCTTAAAGCCCTTATTGCCCGCGACCTATGGGATATGAACGAGTATTTCCAGGTTATAAACTCGATGAACGAAACGGTGCAGAAAGGACTTGAGTTGGTAGAAGATTAGTTACGAGTTGACAAGTTGACGAGTTGACAAGGCTACCATCCGGATGGAGAACCTCGTCAACTTGTAACTGAAGCCTTGTCAACTAATACCTGAAATCTTGTCCCCTCAAATTAAAGAATTATTTCCTTAATTGTTTGTAATAATGATGGAAATAGCCTAACTTTGCCAAGTCTAAGAACCATTAATAAAGACTATTTTAGTTTTAATTATTAAATAATTTAAAATCAATCATTTATGTGGTTAAGTAATTCATCTATTGGTAGGAAAGTGGTGATGAGCGTTACCGGTATCGCCCTTGTCCTGTTTCTGACATTTCACATGGCGATGAACCTTGTTGCATTGTTCTCAGGTGAGGCATACAACATGATTTGCGAATTCCTGGGTGCTAACTGGTACGCATTGGTTGCAACAGTAGGTTTGGCTGCCTTGTTTGTAATTCACATCATTTACGCTTTCTGGTTGACTATCCAGAACCGTGCTGCACGCGGTAGCGAACGCTATGCAGTGACAGCTAAGCCAAAGAACGTAGAATGGGCTTCACAGAACATGCTTGTTCTTGGTATCATCGTGATTTTGGGATTGGCACTTCACTTTGTCAATTTCTGGTACAAGATGCAGTTTGCAGAAATCGTAGGTAACCCAATGTTGGGCGGTCTTCACGCAACAGACGGTTACGGTTACATCATGCAGACATTCTCTAATCCTGTATTCTTCGTATTGTACCTCGTTTGGTTGGCAGCTCTCTGGTTCCACCTTACTCACGGATTCTGGAGCTCTATGCAGTCATTGGGTTGGAACAACAAGACTTGGATCAACCGTTGGAAATGCATCTCTAACATCTATTCAACAATCATCGTGTTGGGATTTGCTCTTGTAGCAGTAGTATTCTTTGTAAAAAACATTTGATTAGTGACAAGGCTTCAGTTACATTTAGATACTAGGAACTAGATACTAGGAAACCTAGTCAACTAGTAACTCGTCAACTTGTCAACTAAAGAAAAACTTAAAATTAAAAACATTATGACTAAAGTTTTAGATTCTAAGATTCCTGAAGGCCCAATAGCTGAGAAATGGACTAACTATAAAGCTCACCAGAAATTGGTGAACCCGGCTAACAAACGCCGCTTGGATATCATCGTTGTAGGTACAGGTTTGGCAGGTGCTTCTGCTGCCGCTTCACTTGGTGAAATGGGATTCCGTGTATTCAACTTCTGTATCCAGGACTCTCCACGTCGTGCACACTCTATCGCTGCACAGGGTGGTATCAACGCTGCTAAGAACTATCAGAACGACGGTGACTCTGTATATCGTCTTTTCTACGATACAGTGAAAGGTGGTGACTATCGTGCTCGTGAAGCTAACGTTTACCGTCTTGCCGAAGTTTCAAACAATATTATCGACCAGTGCGTGGCACAGGGTGTTCCTTTCGCTCGTGAATACGGCGGTACACTTGCCAACCGTTCTTTCGGTGGTGCTCAGGTATCACGTACTTTCTATGCTAAAGGTCAGACTGGCCAGCAGTTGCTTCTTGGTGCATACTCTGCATTGAGCCGCCAGGTAGGTGCCGGTACAGTTAAATTATATACTCGTTACGAAATGCTTGACGTGGTTTTGGTTGACGGCCGTGCTCGCGGTATCATCGCAAAGAACCTCGTAACAGGTAAACTTGAACGTTTCGCTGCTCACGCAGTAGTTATCGCTACTGGTGGTTACGGTAACACTTACTTCCTTTCTACTAACGCTATGGCATGTAACGTAACAGCTGCTATGTCTTGCTACCGTAAGGGAGCTATGTTTGCTAACCCTGCTTACGTTCAGATCCACCCAACATGTATTCCTGTACACGGTGACAAGCAGTCTAAGCTTACATTGATGTCAGAATCACTTCGTAACGACGGTCGTATCTGGGTTCCTAAGAAACTTGAAGACGCTAAAGCACTTCAGGCTGGGACTAAGAAGGGTAGCGATATCCCTGAAGAAGACCGTGACTACTATTTGGAACGCCGTTATCCAGCATTCGGTAACCTTGTTCCACGTGACGTTGCTTCACGTGCTGCCAAGGAACGTTGCGACCACGGATTCGGTGTTAACAACACAGGTCTTGCCGTATTCCTTGACTTCTCTGAAAGTATCGAACGTCTCGGTCTTGATGTAGTTCGTCAGCGTTACGGTAACCTCTTCGATATGTACGAAGAAATCACAGACGTTAATCCGGGTGAACTTGCAAAAGAAATCAACGGACGCAAATACTACAACCCAATGATGATTTATCCTGCTATCCACTATACAATGGGTGGTATTTGGGTTGACTACGAACTTCAGACAACTATCAAGGGTCTGTTCGCAATCGGTGAATGTAACTTCTCTGACCACGGTGCAAACCGTCTTGGTGCATCTGCATTGATGCAGGGTCTTGCTGACGGTTACTTCGTATTGCCATACACAATCCAGAACTACTTGTCAGACCAGATCACTGTTCCTCGCTTCTCTACAGATCTTCCTGAATTCGCTGAAGCTGAAAAGGCTGTTCAGGCTAAGATTGACCACCTGATGAACATCAAGGGTAAGAAGTCAGTTGACTCAATCCACAAGGAATTGGGCCGCGTAATGTGGGAATATGTAGGTATGGGACGTACTGCAGAAGGCTTGAAGACAGGTTTGGCTCGTCTGAAAGAAATCCGCAAGGAGTTCGAAACAGAACTGTTTATCCCTGGCTCAAAAGAAGGTATGAACATCGAGCTTGACAAGGCATTCCGTCTTGACGACTTCATTACAATGGGTCAGCTTATCGCTTACGATGCTTTGAACCGTGAAGAATCTTGCGGTGGTCACTTCCGTGAAGAACACCAGACAGAAGAAGGTGAAGCTAAGCGTGATGACGAAAACTTCTTCTATGTAGCTTGCTGGGAATACCAGGGAAGCGACGACAAGGCTCCTGTACTTTATAAGGAACCATTGGTTTACGAAGCAATCAAAGTACAGACTCGTAACTACAAGAGCTAATTGAGCTAATCTGAGACGAAGTAAAACAATTTAAAGAAAAGAAGTAAAATGGATAAAAATATATCATTTACGCTGAAAGTATGGCGTCAGAACGGACCTAAGGATAAAGGTCATTTCGATACATTCCAGATGAAAGACATTCCGGGTGATACTTCATTCCTCGAAATGCTCGATATCTTGAATGAAATGTTGATTGAAGAAGGTAAAGAACCTATAGTATTCGACCACGACTGCCGTGAAGGTATCTGCGGTATGTGCTCATTGTACATCAACGGACATCCACACGGACCTGCAACAGGTGCTACTACTTGCCAGATCTACATGCGTCGTTTCAAAGACGGTGACACTATCACAGTTGAACCATGGCGTTCTGCAGGTTTCCCTGTAATCAAGGACTTGATGGTTGACCGTTCTGCATACGACAAGATTATGCAGGCTGGTGGTTTCGTAAGCGTATCTACAGGTGCTCCTCAGGATGCAAACGCTATCCTTATCCCTAAGACAGTTGCTGACGAAGCTATGGATGCTGCTACATGTATCGGTTGCGGTGCTTGTGTAGCTGCATGTAAGAACGGTTCTGCTATGCTTTTCGTTTCTGCAAAAGTCAGCCAGTTGAACCTTTTTCCTCAGGGTAAGCCAGAAGCTTTGCGTCGTGCAAAAGCTATGTTGTCTAAGATGGACGAACTTGGTTTCGGTAACTGTACAAACACTCGTGCTTGTGAAGCAGAATGTCCGAAATGCGTTTCTATCAGCAACATTGCACGCTTGAACCGCGACTTCATCAAGGCAAAACTGAAAGACTAATATCAGTCATACAGACAAAAATATCAAAATCCGGTTTCATTTATTTGAAGCCGGATTTTTTTTGTTACATCCTGTTCTGATTTGCCATCTATACTTTACTTCTGGATTGTTATAATAGGAGTCATATAACTTTTAATGTGAAATATTTTTAAATGAATATGTTTTGTTGGAGAAAAATTTGCAATTAATGTGTGTATTTTATACATTTGCAACGTGATTTTTTTCATAGTATTAGATTTAAGGTTAACAAGGTACGGGGACAAGGCGTTGTCCCCTTTTTTATTTTTATATGTTCAATCGTCACGAAATATTTCCCCAAGAAAATAGCTTTTTTACAACTAGAAATATATTTGTGTTAAACTTAAGCTTGAAAAGTTAATAATAGTAAATGCGGGGGGGGGGGTAAATAAGCTTTTTATATTTTTATCGAAGAAAGATATTATGTTTTAGTGTCTGAATTATTTTGTAGAACCAATAAACTCTAGATATATAACATGTGGTTTGTCATATTGTTACTATTGGTGTTCAATGTTTCACCCTCTTGGGCCTTGGGTGATGTAACTGGGCCAATAAAATTACGGGAGATATATGAGACACCTGAACGTTTGTTGAATAGATTGGACAGTTTGGAAAAGAGCGGTTTTCAGCCGACTTATAAAATAGATTTTCTCCGCAGTTATGCCTATTATTCAATGTCAAGGTTCAGCATCGCTTATGATTATGCCTTGTCTGCAATTAAGGATGATAGACTAAGAGAAGGTGAAGAGCTGTTTGATCGTATAATTATCTTATTGGCAGAAAATGCCATTTTCTCCTATAGAATTGAAGAAGCATGTAACATTGTGACAAATGGTCTTATGTATGCCGATAAGAATAACAATGAAATGTTGAAAGGTAATATGCTTTTCATAGAAGGCCTGTTATATCGGAAAATAAACAGCCTTGACAAAAGTTATGAGTATCTTAACCGTGCAATTGATATTTTGAACAAGGAACCGGGAATAGGAAATTTGTTAAGGATTTCTCAGATACAAGGTGTACTTTGCGATATATATATTGCTGATGGCAAATATAATGAAGCATGGAAGGAAGCGAGAAAAAGAGAGACGCTGCTTAGTGATTTACGAAGTAAAAGCGAGAGTCTGAAACTTGTTGACAGGCAGGAAGCTTATTTATATAGTAGGTTGGCATATCTTTCTCAGAGGCAAGGGAGATATATTGTTGCCAATGAATATTATCAGAAGTTTCTGACAACAGATTTTTCAAAAAGCAATCTGGGGCTACTTGAGATAAATGATTATCTGCTTGAACTTGGCAATTATCAGGATGTGGTAGAAAACAACAAGCGTTTTTTCCTGAATGTCGATATGGATGATGTGGTTTCTGTGATTTACCAGAGGGCCTTGAAACAAAACGCTACAGCCTATAAAGGAATAGGTAATTATGAGTGGGCATATAGTGCTCTTGAGAAACTTTCCGAAATAAAGGAAAGACATCGTCTGACTATTGACCGTCAGTTTGTTCTTGACAGATATGATACGGCAGAGATATTGCGCTATAAGCAGGATTTGGAGAAAGTGGAAAACGATCTGTCAAAGCGTCATAATCTTCTTATCTTCTTTGTTATTGTCACTGTTTTGCTGCTTGTCTTGTTCGCTTGGGTTTCGTATGACCATAAGCGTCTTAATTCCAGAAACAAGAAGATAACATCTCTTCTTTTGGAATTGCGTGAGGCGAAGGAAGAAACCGAACAGTATCAGATGGAGAATATTGACAGTATTCCGCAGGATAACAGGTTATTCCTGCAATTTGATGAAAAAGTGCGCAATGAAAAACTTTATTTGAACTATCAGATGCAAAGAGATGATTTTGCACGCTTGATGGGAGTAGATAGAAACAGGTTTGCATCTATTATTAAGGAATACACAGGAGGGGGAAATCTGAATTCTTATCTTAATGATATGCGTTTGGAGTATTCTATATATTTACTGAAAAATCATCCGGAGATGTCCATACAGGAAATTGGAGAGGCAAGTGCGTTGCCAAGCTCCACTACTTTCTACCGTTTGTTCAAGGAAAAGTATGATATAAGCCCCAAAGTCTTCAGAGAACAGTTGAAATAACTTTCCCAAATTATATATTTTTTGTTTCAAAAAAACAAAAAATATTGCGTTTCAGTCACTTCTGATATGCATTTGGTCAAATGACAAATTGAAAAAAGTCAATGACTAATCGGGAAATCGATACATAAAGTGGTAATATACATCTTTATTAACTTTACCAACGAAAACTAAAGCTATACGCGAATATAATTCCGTATAAATATAAAATTTTGTGTAAAGAAAGATAATAAAAACATCATTGCCATGAAAATGTATCTTCGATATCTGCTTCTTTTGGAATTGGCATTAACTTTCTTCAGTGGGGGTGTTTATGCTAGTGGGCATGTTGTTGCTTCTTCTTCCGGGGAAGACTCGGTTATCATTTTCAGATTTATTCCTAAAGACCTTATGTTCTACGATTCAAAGAAGCTTGGCTTCCGTGAATCCCTTTTCCGTGCCCTTGACCTTATAAACAGCCATAAAGACGATATCGTGGCAGGCAAGGCTGTGGTAGTTATCCATGGTTACAGCACTTCTTTTCCTACATACAACGCCAACAAGGCCGCTGCAAAGAACCGCAGCAATCAGGTGAAATCGTATTTCATCACCAATTACTGGATGAAGGAGAAGTATTACAAGACACGCAATCATGTGGATACGTATCGTGGCAATAAGGAGATAGTGGCTGTAGTGGGCATAGAATATCTTCCTGGTTACGAACCTAAACAGGAAAAGGCTCCGCAAGCTGAACTTCCTGAATTTGAACCTTTGACCAGAGAAACGGGTATTCCCGTTGCAGGACTCCCTTCCGACCTGATGCCTGAGCGTATGGCATCATTGCCTGAACCTGAGGTAATTCCTGTGCAGGAAACAGAGGCTTCCCGTCCATTTCATCTCCCGTTGATATTCAAGTCGAATCTAATATACGATGCCATGCTCGCCCCTTCGCTGGAGATAGAGTATGTGATAGACGATCATTGGTCGGCTGCCGTAGAAACCAGCATTGCATGGTGGCACAACAGCCACAAGCACTGGTATTATCAGATAGCCACCCTGATACCAGAAGTGCGCTACCGCATCAATGCCCGCAAAGCGGGACATTACCACACAGTGGGACTTTTTGGCGGTGCCGGATGGTACGACCTTGAGTATAAGAAAACCGGATATAAGGGCGAACTCTGGATGGCAGGAGCAAGCTATTCCTATACCATACCTATAAACCGTCTGTTGGGACTGGAATTCGGGGCTGGTCTGGGATTTATGAGCGCCAAGTATGAAGAATATCTTCCTATGGATGGGCATTACGTGTATCAGCAAACGTCACGTACAAATTTCATTGGCCCATTAAGACTAAAATGTGCCTTATTGTTCGATTTGAACGGATTCTTTAGGGAAGGAGGTGATAAATGATACGTTTGGATAGAATCATGATATGTTTGTTCTCTGTGTCCTTATTTTGCGGATGTAGAAAAGATTTATGTTATAACCAAGAGGAACATGCTTATGGAGTGAAGCTACATGCAGTAGCGGATTGGGAACTGGAATGGGAACGTACATACGATTATGATTGGGAAGAGTTGTGGACAGATGAACATCGCTATGGATACGATGATCTTAGACCAGAAGTTGCAGAAGGTATCAGAGCAATAGCTTATGGCGAGAATAACTATTATAGTGAGTCTAATCTTCCTCCTGAGGGTGGACGACTTCCGATACGAGAAGGAAAACATTCCGTTTTACTTTATAATAATGATACAGAATATATTGTTTTTAATGATTTGTCTGCATCATCATTGGCTACGGCTACAACCCGAACTGTATCTCGATCTACACTAAAGGAACTTCATAGTAACGAACGTACCATGAATCAGCCGGACCAGTTATTTGGATGTTATATTGACGAGTGTGTGGGTGAAATTTCTTTGGAGAAAAAAGAAATGCCAGTTACAATGCGCCCTCTTACTTATACATATCTGATTCGTTACAAGTTTAGTAAAGGACTTCAATATGTGGCTCTAGCTCGAGGAGCATTAGCAGGTATGGCAGAAAAAGTTTATCTTAATGATGGTCACACTGGTGGAGAAGCTGCTACAATTCTTTTTGATTGTGAGCTTACTGATTTTGGCGCTGATGTATGTATGCAAAGCTTTGGTGTGCCAAATTATCCTGGAGATCATTATACACGTGCAGATGGCAATCCGGCTTATTATACCTTAAATCTTGAGGTAAGATTAAAAAATGGAAAAGTACTGACGTATGATTTCGATGTTACAGACCAAGTAAATGCTCAACCTAGAGGAGGAGTAATAACTGTGTCTGGTATAGAGGTGAGTGATGAAGATGGAGCAAATGCCGGAGGTTTTGATGTTGATGTAAATGATTGGGGAGATTTTGTAGATATTCCAATTCCATTAGGATAATAAAATAAGTATATAAATAATTTTATGTTTAACTAAGTTTTTTTTAATTATGAAGAAAAGTTTATTTATGCTTGGAGTGGCTGTAGCAGCACTGGCAAGCTGTACACAGAGTGAAGTTCTTGATATTGCTGAAAGCAATGTTATCAAGTTTGACAATGCGTTTGTGGGCAAACCTACTAGAGCAGTTAAAGCTCCTGAGGTAACTACTGCTGACATTGACAAAATGTATGTGTTTGCGCATGATAATGATGGTATTGTTTTTGATAAGAACCCAAAAATGGTTTATAAAATTACAGGTACAGACGAATGGGGATATGATAATCTTGTTCAGTGGAAAGCAAGTAATACATATCAATTCGTTGCTTATGCAGGGAAAGAATTTACAGGAACTGATGGAACTGTTTCTGCAAATTCAGATAATAAATCATTGAAGTTTGAAAATATTGTTGTTGATGGTGAAAAACAGTTTGATTTGTTATATTCTAATAATGTAGAACATGCTACTTCTGCTATTACTGGTAATCCAAAGATTGAATTTACTTTTGAGCACCTTCTTTCTATGGTACAGTTTACTCTTAAGAGTGGATTTGGAGCAACTACAAAAGTGGAAGTTTCTAACTTTGAATTTTATGGCTTAAAAACAACAGGAACCTATGATGCAAATGCATGGACAGCAACTTCAACAGCAAATGAAAAAGGTGCTACAAATTTCAAAGTAGCTGGTCCTGAAACTGCTCAATATAAGACTGACGGTTCTACAGATGTAGTAAATTCTTGGGTTATTATTCCTCAACAGAATCATGCAACTGATAAGGTGGAAATGGTTAGTTTTGATGTGAAAGTTACAGATGGTGATCCTGGTACTGTAATAGCTACTAAATCAATCACTGCAAATATCCCATCAATTACTTGGACAAAAGGTAACCGTTATAACTATATATTCACAATAACTCCGGAAGTAGTTGAGATAGAAGATGAATATATAACATTCGATGCTCCTACAGTTTCTGAATGGACAGATAATGACCTTACAGTTGACCAGAATACAAGTTCTACAGAAGGTGTAGAGTTAAATTAAAATTAAGTATAACCAGTAGGGATCTGACCGTCCTTACTGGTACAATATTATGAATAGAACACAGCAATAGATTTCTATAAGATATAACATAATAAACATCGGATGATTTTATAAACTAAACAATATAGGAGAAAATTTTATGACATACGAGTTCCGACATCAGCTAAGATATGCTATAACTGTACTTTTGTTGGCTAGTCTTGTTGTATCATGTTCCACAAACGACATTCTATCATCCCCAGATACCGATTCACCTGAAATAGACTTTAGCACACCGGCATTGTCACGAGGCATTGTAACCTCTAGTGATGATATGTCTGCTTTCGATGTGTGGGGATGGTATTCGCCTACTACTGGTAATGGAGCACAAACACAGGTATTCGAAGCCAGAAAAGTGACCAATAAAGGCAGTGGCTGGAAATATGATATACCGGAACGTTGGCAGCAAGGTAATACATACCGTTTTTATGCAGTTTATCCATCTAAGGAAGAAGATCCTAAATATAAGTCTGCAAGTTATAATGAGTCCGGCAATCTGGCTATTACTAATTTCGATTGTTCTTATGCAGTGGATTTGATGACAGCTAGCAAAGAGATAGTTTGTTATGATAATGGCTATCCTGGTAAAGTTAATATGACGTTTTCCCATGAATTGGCAAGAGTTCTTTTCATTGCAAAAAATCATAGTGGAGCACAAAATATTATAGGATATAAACCGTTTGTGAAGAGTTCTAAGTTATATGGAATGTATAAAACGGGGAGTTTAAATGTTACTAGCACAGGATCGGTATGGACAATACCCGCAAATTCGGGAGAAACGGCAACCGACAAGAATAGTCCTTTGGCTAAAGCAGAAAATAAAGATGTCACGAGTGTTGATGGAGTTACAATTATAGAGGTACTTGTATTTCCTCAACAGGTAAAAACCGGGTATAGTATTGATTTGGTATATACTACTGATGATAGTAATCCTATTGAAAAACAAACGACTATTGACCTGAGTTCGCTTTCTGTTGATGAATGGATTGCAGGAAAACAATATCGCTATTCATTTACAATCACACCTGATGACAGAATATTGTTTGACAAGCCTACCGTGAACAAATGGGATGAAGCTACAGGTGGAATTATCATAGTTGAATAATATATTACAAAGATATATGAAAGGAATTTATACATTTTTATTTTCATTGTTGTTCTGTGGATTTTTTTCATCATGCCAGAAAGACAACCTGAATGAAGATAATAGTTTGGAGATTAGCTTTTCAGTTCCCCTGGCAAGTGTTGAAACACGAAGTACAACAAAGGACGCTCTTGAAGTGGGAGATGCTTTTGGTGTGTTGGGGTATTGTGTGCCATATACTGTAGGAACAACAACACCTAATTATAACGGAGGATCAGGTGTGTGGTCACTAAAGAGGAACTTGTGTCCGCCGGATGTCTTTTATAAACAGAAAGTAGTAGTAGCCGACAATGGGTGTACTTATGACCGTACAGGAGGTTCGGGTAATAACCCGAAATATTGGTATAGAGACGGATTTGATACAAATAATGTTGGGAACTCCAATGTGCAAGGAGCAGAGGATTATAATTATTCATTCTTTGCATATTATCCTTATGAAGGATGTTTTACATTGGATTCTCCAAATGCTTCTAATGTCGCAGGAGCTCCTAAGTTCAAATTTACTATGCCGCAAAAGGGTAATGATATAGAAGAAGAATTAGATCATACAATTACACCTGATGCAATGATGTCAGTTCTTTATAATAAAACTCGTCAGGAAGGCAATCTCCAGTTTCAGTTTAGTCATTTGCTTACGGCGTTGGGCTTCGAGGTAAACAATTTCAGTGAATATCAATTGATAATACATTCAATCAAGTTAGGAGGCTCTTTTTATAAAGAAATTGATATTGATTTGACCGGAGACAAGGTTGTATATACATTCTCTGATTCACGTTATACCGGGAAATATACCATATTTGATGGAACAGGACTGCCTGAAGGTGGCTATATTTTAAATGCTCCTGATGCAAATAAAGGTGAGACAGTAACATCTTCTCCTAGTCCTATTGGGCCTATACTAGACGGAACAGCACGTAACGAATTCATTATGCTTATTTCAGGAACAGGTACAAGTTTTGGTGATAATATTAAAGTATATTTGGATTATACTTTTAAAGGAATTCGTAAATCAGAAGTAAAACCTCGTCCGGGAACATTTACTCCACAACCTGGTAAAAAATATACAGCCCAGTTAAATTTTGTAGGCGATGCGTTTGTAATAAACTTTGTAGTGGATAATAGCGGTGAGTGGGGGAATGGTGCTGCTGCAGACGGTGATACGGGAAATGACGATATAATATTTGAGTAAAAATCAAGATAGTTATACAGTTATGAAGTTTGGCTATATAAACATATTAAGATATTCAGTGTTATTATTACTGATGTCATCTGTTTTTTCATCATGTTATAATGATGATATTATTGGACACGAATATACTGAAAATTCTTCCTGCTCTTCACTTCAGTTTATAAGTGATCCTATGCAAAGGTATCAGGTAACGACTCGTGCCAGTTACACAAAAGATGATGCAGAAAAAGAAATACACAATATTCATGTGTTCTTTTTTGATAAGAGAGGAAATTATCTTAAAGGAGGTTATCTCACAGGGTATCCGGATGCTCCTGATGAAGGAGGATACTACTCTCTTGCAGAAGGAGTAACAAGTTTAAAGATTGATGATGAAAATTTAACTACTGATGCTGAATCTGCAATAATATATGCGGTTGCAAATGTTGATCCTTCAATGTTCCCTATTGATGAAAATACTGGAAGACCTACTAACGTTGAGACTTTGGCTCAGTTGGAGGAAATGGATTTTTCAATTGGCAATGAGAAGTTGTCTTTAGGAATTCCTGAAAACGGAATACCTATGGTGAGTAAGGTAGAAATGAATCTTGTTAATCCGTCTTCTAAGGAGCATATAGTAGAATTGACCTCTTTAATGTCACGTATAGATGTGAATATCAAACTGGAGTCTGATATAACGGACAATAATTATCCATCTCTTACACTTGTAGATTGGACAGCGAAGAATTTACCTTTGAAAGGTGCCTTTTCGGAACCTACAGGAAATGCACAGACGGGCGACAAATGGCCTGAAGAGACTTGGACAAAATCTATTAATACTCCATTACAGAGAACTATATATAATAAGAACGGTGAGATTTCATTCAGTTTCTATATGTTTGAAAATATTCAGAAAGCAGAGTGGGTGGCAGATGAAGGAGAAGTATGGCAAGGAACACCTGATCCCGATAATCCTGCAAGTTTATATCCTTCAGAAATAATTGAAAAAGAAGAAAACAAATATCAGATGCAGCGATACAAACCATATCTGGCGAATAGCAATGCAACAGCTGTAGAACTTCATGCATTTTATTCAACATATAATGAGACAGGAAGTGGTGCCGCTACATACGAGGTTCGATATACTTTATATCTTGGAGCAAATTATACAGATAATTTCGAAGTGAAGAGAAACCATAAGTATGAGAACAATATTACAATTAAAGGTCTCACACAGGTAGGGACTAATCCGGATCATATCACTTTCGATGCGCGTGTTAATGTCAAGGATCAAGCTAATGAGTATTACATAGCAATGTTGCGTGAGAGAAATCATGATGCTCATTTCTGTGTGACACCTATGGATATATATCTTTTCAAGGATGTAGAAGGTAGTAATGTAAATCCTACAATGGAGGTTATCTTAGGTGAGGTTTCTGAAGGGTCAGAAATACCTTCCAGTATTCCAAATTGGATTAGAATGGAAAAGATATGTGCTGCTGATATGGAGGCTGGTACTGTTGAGCAATCAGGCTTTACTGAATATATTTCACCCGATAATGGGACACATCTTGCAACTCATGAGGCTTGGTATGCAGGAAATGGTAAAAGAGCTTTCTTTACAAAAGATTTGCTTACAAATCCAGATAAACTGGCGGAAAAGGGCAAGCGTGTGACCATTGATCATACAAGAGATCGTGTATATTTTTATATAGATGAAAATCTTAAACTAGTGGATAGAGAAGCTATAGTGACACTTATCTACAAAGAGAATGGTACGGAAAAAAAGAGAAGAACAATTACTATTGGACAGACGCATTTACTTCCTATTATAACCCAAAATGGTAAAACTATTTATATGGAACAATATGAAGAGTATCTTGATCACTATGATCCTTTAGATGAACATAGAACAGAACAAATTTATGATGGATTACCTTGGGCAAAAGAAAACACAGGATTAGATAATTATAATATAGAACAATTGTATTCAGATCATATAACAATTTTGGGAGTTACTTATCCATCACAACAATATGAGAATGTAGGTCAGATATATTTTGATGGTTATCCTTATACAAGTTTTATTATATATCGTGCCGAACAAATGATTATGCATTTGAATGCTCAACCTAGATCTGCTTTTGAGTATTGTTATAATCGTAATAAACGTAATGATAATGGAACTTTAAATTTGTCTTATATACCAAGGAAAACAGCAGGTCTTGTAGGTGATGATGTATATGAGGAAGACATAAATGAAAGTAAGTGGTTCTTGCCAGGAATACGTCAGATGGAAGATGCTTTAAAAGCTTATTATACGACTTATAGGGAATTTCAAGAAGAGTTTTATTGGAGTTCTTCTGCAGGTGAAAGAGCTAATGGGTCTTCTGGACAGAACCCACAGAGAGCTAGGGCTACAAAGGTTGATCTAACACATCCTTCAGGATATGCCCAGAGTGGTGGAGGCGATGGTGAAGGGTGGCAAAAGTATGCGTATGAATACGGTAATGGTGGTTACACACTTCGTACTCAGCCTTTACGTATCCGTGCTTTCAGAGTTGATTTAGAAAAGGTAGAATAAAAATTTATCAAGAAGGTTATGTGCTGTAAATCTATGGTACATAACCTTAAATATATTTTAATGACTATGTATTATTACTATTATTATGATGAGAATAAAGTATCTTTAAGAGTTCAAGATGCTTTAAAAGAAAGAAACGTAGAATTCAAAAAAGAGTTTATGTATCTTCCTCGTTCAAATAAAAGAGCGGATTTATATATACCTTATTCTATAAAAATAGATGGTAAAGAAATTGTAGGACCTATAGTCATAGAAATAAAACAACGGCTTTTTTTTTTAATACAGTAAATAAATGCTTTCTTTTCATGAAAGAATTAAAAAAGTAGAAGATAAAAAAGTTTATGGCAGTTATATTTTAATATATGATGAAACTATTTCAGATTCTGTAACTGAAATACAGAGTCTAGAACATGATTTTTTTTGTTTATCACATCAATAATTTTATTAGTAGCAAAATAGAGCCTGTTGATGGTAATTTTCAAAAAAACGAAACTCCTGCAATAGACAATGGGATAGAAGATAATAAGATAAATGATGCTAGAATTGCTTTCTCGGAAGGAAATTGTACTCTTTTCTTGGGTGCAGGTGTCAGTGCATCTGCTGGCATACCATTGTGGAACAATTTATCTTTTACCTTTCATTTTATATTTCAGTCGTTTTGCACTACTTTTGTTAAGGCTGTATTTTCTTATTATGAAATATCTAGACCCCAAAGCCGATTTGACCTTCAAGAAGGTGTTCGGAGAACATCCCGGTCTTGTGATAAGTTTTTTTAATTCTTTCTTCCATTTTGGAGGTAATATTAAAGAATACCGGTATCAGTGAGGAGGAAATAGCAGCACTGTGACTGAAGCATTATACTGTTAATTGAATGTATCGCAATACTTGTAAATCAAACAAATTTCATTATCTTTGCGAATAGCGTTAAGTGCAGTGAATATGGAAAATAAGGTTATTTATTGGGTTGAGTTGTCTGATTATGATATGGATACAGCTGATGCAATGTTGGTAACAGGTAGATATCTGTATGTTGGCTTTATGTGTCATCAGGTAATAGAAAAAATCTTAAAAGCTTATTGGACAGCGCATTTGTTAGAACCACAATTAAAAATACATTCTTTATCCAGATTGGCTGAGAAAACAGAACTTGACAAGATTATGTCTGAAGAACAGTTGGATTTTATTGATTGTCTTGAACCATTAAATATCGAAGCACGTTATCCTTCATACAAGGAACGTTTATTCAGAAGTCTTACGAAAGAATATTGCGTGGATTTATTGAAACAAACCAAAGATTTACAATCATGGATAAAGAGCAGGCTATAGAAATTGCAAAAAGATACAAAAAACTGGTGGCAGAAAAACTACCCGTTAAGGCGCTATATATATATGGCTCGTACAGTAAAGGTACATATAACGAAAATAGTGACATTGAT
>NZ_JACJLE010000221.1 GCF_016901995.1 Bacteroides caecigallinarum
AAATCAAATCCGTCTTATCCACATAAACATAACCGTCTTCGATAATCTGTTCAAAACTCTGTATTCCTATAGGATATTTCATAAGCTTAATACTTTACCGCTGTTACTCCACATGCAGAATAATTCTTCTAGACAAATCAAATAATATTTTGTCAAGACATTCGCAATAGAAGATTTTTCACAAATATAATGCAAACAGAGTGAAGGACAAAGAGGAAATTTAGTTTTTT
>NZ_JACJLE010000222.1 GCF_016901995.1 Bacteroides caecigallinarum
TGTAATTTTTTTGAAAAAAAAGTTGTGCAAAGTATTGCAGGAATAAAAAAAGTGCGTACCTTTGCACCCGCAATCGAAAATGATACGGTTGCTAAACAAGAAGTTCTTTGAAAGATTTTAGATAAACAAACAGAATGTAGTACAAGCGTCACATTATATATATGATGTGATGAAAAGTAAGAATAAACCGTCAATTGAATATAAAACGGTATCCTGAACAGAGACAAAAC
>NZ_JACJLE010000223.1 GCF_016901995.1 Bacteroides caecigallinarum
AATAGTACCTGAAACCGTGCGCCTACAAGCGGTTGGAGCTCTGCAAAGAGTGACAGCGTGCCTTTTGCATAATGAACCTACGAGTTACCGTGTCCGGCAAGGTTAAGGGACAAGAGTCCTGGATCCGAAGCGAAAGCGAGTCTGAAGAGGGCGTCAAGTCGGATGCGGTAGACGCGAAACCAAGTGATCTACCCTTGGCCAGGATGAAGTCTGGGTAACACCAGATGGA
>NZ_JACJLE010000224.1 GCF_016901995.1 Bacteroides caecigallinarum
CTACCTACTCTCCCACAATATGCAGTACCATCGGCGTGACGAAGCTTAACTTCTCTGTTCGGAATGGGAAGAGGTGGAACCTTCGTGCTATAGTCACCTGAATTTCTTTATCTTCATTATGACTCAACATGAATCAACAAACTGAAAAGTCTAATCTGTCTCAAAACTAATTCTGTTTAAGGCTAAACGTATATAACATCCTTAACGTGTCACGTGACAATGAAAGTT
>NZ_JACJLE010000225.1 GCF_016901995.1 Bacteroides caecigallinarum
GAACTCCCACATATCTTATTCGTCTGCTTAACCATTCGCATGAGAGAATGAACGAATTTACCGGAAAATATTACACTCCGGCAGAGTTTATCGACTACAAAGCCGACGTAGAACGCCCTTTGCCTATGATATATCAAAGCGGATATCTTACAATAAAGGCTTACGACAGAGATTTCAATACCTTCCTTCTTGATTTCCCGAACAATGAAGTAAAGGGGGGATTCC
>NZ_JACJLE010000226.1 GCF_016901995.1 Bacteroides caecigallinarum
CCTCTGGCATGTCCTTCACGCAAGGCATCAGTCATAAGGGTCCTTTCCACTCTCACTGCATCCCAGAAGTCATCATAACCCTGTAGCTGCGCCTCATTGAAAGCCCCCTGTTCCAACTGTCCGACAGCCTTCTTTATCTCCGGAACGGACATCAGGTCCTGAGGCACATTATAAGTCGTTTCACCTATTTCGGTCAGATAGCGGAGCCAGAGAACATGCATCTT
>NZ_JACJLE010000227.1 GCF_016901995.1 Bacteroides caecigallinarum
TTGTTTCGAATACCGGACTGTCACCGTCTGTGGTCGAACTTTCCAGATCGTTCTTCTCACAAGATTTCTTGCAACGCTGTGGTCCTACAACCCCGCTTATGCCGTAACACAAGCGGTTTGGGCTCTTCCCCGTTCGCTCGCCACTACTGGGGGAATCATTGTTATTTTCTTTTCCTGCAGGTACTAAGATGTTTCAGTTCCCTGCGTTAGCCCCTTACTACGT
>NZ_JACJLE010000228.1 GCF_016901995.1 Bacteroides caecigallinarum
TCATTACACCATTCGTGCAGGTCGGAACTTACCCGACAAGGAATTTCGCTACCTTAGGACCGTTATAGTTACGGCCGCCGTTTACTGGGGCTTCAATTCAATGCTTCTCTCATCGATGACATCTCCTCTTAACCTTCCAGCACCGGGCAGGTGTCAGGCTGTATACATCTACTTTCATATTAGCACAGCCCTGTGTTTTTGTTAAACAGTTGCCTGGACCTAT
>NZ_JACJLE010000229.1 GCF_016901995.1 Bacteroides caecigallinarum
CTCCGTAACCTTCACATTAAAAAGATCTTTGACATGATGTAACAAGCTGAAAAAGTAAAAATTTGGTCAAAACCAAAAGAGCTAAAAGTATATATCATCCGCTCTGTTGAATAGACAGAGTGTGTACGTGATAATGAAAGTAAATAAGGGCGCATGGCGGATGCCTTGGCTCTCGGAGGCGATGAAGGACGTGATAAGCTGCGAAAAGTCACGGGGAGGTGCA
>NZ_JACJLE010000230.1 GCF_016901995.1 Bacteroides caecigallinarum
CTCCGTAACCTTCACATTAAAAAGATCTTTGACATGATGTAACAAGCTGAAAAAGTAAAAATTTGGTCAAAACCAAAAGAGCTAAAAGTATATATCATCCGCTCTGTTGTATAAACAGAGTGTGTACGTGATAATGAAAGTAAATAAGGGCGCATGGCGGATGCCTTGGCTCTCGGAGGCGATGAAGGACGTGATAAGCTGCGAAAAGTCACGGGGAGGTG
>NZ_JACJLE010000024.1 GCF_016901995.1 Bacteroides caecigallinarum
AAGTTCGGCCGGAACTCTAGTTATTTCGTTCATCGGAATGAAAACACAGGAGGTGGATATTAAACCGGTAGTAAAAGTATCACTTCATTCTGATACAGAGGTGCTGGATGAAGTTATGGTTGTAGCTTATGGTACAGCACGTAAAGAGTCTTTTACAGGTTCTGCAGAGGTTATCAAAGCTGATAAAATAGAAAAAAGACCTGTTGCCAACGTTACAAAAGCATTGGATGGTATGGTAGCAGGTGTACAAACTACATCGGGTTCTGGACAACCGGGCTCAGGGGTTTCAGTTGTTGTTCGTGGTTTTGGTTCTATAAACTCATCACAGAATCCATTGTACGTTGTAGATGGTGTACCTTATGACGGTAATATTTCTGCTATCAATCCTAATGATATTGAATCTATGACTGTATTGAAAGACGCATCAGCTGGCGCTCTATACGGTTCACGTGGTGCTAATGGAGTCGTTATGATTACTACCAAAAAAGGAAACTCAGGTAAAGTTAAAGTTAATTTGAAAGCTAATTGGGGCGTTTCTTCTAGATCAATTCCACGTTATGAGACTATGGATGAAGCTGGTTATTTGGAAACAGTATACCAATCATATAAAAACGATTTGATTTATAATGATGGTATGTCTCCATCAGATGCGTCTGTATTGGCCCTCCAAAATATGAAAAGTGGTGCTACTGCTATCTTGGGATTAAATGAGCAGTATAATCCATTTAATTATTCTATTACAGAACTTATCGACCCAACTACTGGAAAAGTACGTAATGATGCTTATTTAAAATATTCAGAAGACTGGATGGATGAAGCTATGGATAAAAGCCCTTTACGCCAAGAATATAATGTTTCATTCAATGGAGGTAACGAGAGAACTAAATATATGTTCTCTATGGGTTATCTTGATGAAGAAGGTTTATTGAAGACAACAAGCTTCAACCGTCTAAATGGTCGTATGAATATCAGTACAGATGTTACTAACTGGTTAAAAGCTGGAATGAATGCCAGTTATTCGAGAAATGAAAGTAATACTGCTGTAGAGAATTCTTCTGGTTCATCAAACGTTTGGTATACAGCGCAACTGATGGCACCTATTTATCCTGTATTTGAAAAGGATGCAAACGGTTCTACAGTTATGGATAATTTAGGTAATCCTGTGTTTGATTACGGCTCTAATCGTCCTGCAGGTGCAAATGCAGACTGGAATACAATTGCTACATTATATGATGATAAATACTCTACAACAAGTGACAACTTAAGTGGACGTATGTTTGTAGACTTGGGCGATTTGAAAACTGGTCCGTTACAAGGATTGAAATTCTCTGTAAATTATGGTTTTGATATTGTAAACTCTGCAGGTATGACTTATTATAATCCTTATAATGGAAACTCTGTTTCTGTAAAAGGTACAATACAGAAGGCCGTTGCAAGAACTATGAGTTATACATTCAACCAATTATTAAGTTATGATAGAAAATTTGGAGTACATCATGTTTCTGCTATGGTTGGTCACGAGTTCTACAAATATAACTACCAGTATCTAGGTGCATCAAAAACAGGCTTCCCATTTGGTGGATTATATGAATTGGATGCTGCGACTACTATCACTAGTGCATCTTCGTATCAGCACAATTATGCTGTAGAATCAGTCCTGTCGCGTTTTGCATATGACTATGCGGACAAATATTATTTGTCTGCGAGTTTCCGTACTGACGGTTCTTCTAGATTTCACAAGGATAACCGTTGGGGAAACTTCTGGTCTGTAGGAGCAAATTGGCGTATTTCGCAAGAAGAGTTTTTAAAAGATGTTTCTTGGATTAACAATCTATCAGTTAAGGCCAGCTATGGTGTTCAGGGTAATGATAATCTAGGAACATATTATGCATGGCAGTCATTCTATGATTTAGGATACCCAAATGGAAATATGAGTGGTGTTGCATTGTCATCACTTGAAAACAAAGACTTGAAATGGGAAAAAAATGGTAACCTGAATGTAGGCCTAGAAGGTAGATTTTTTGATCGTTTATCTGTTGGTATAGAATGGTATAGCCGTAAAACTAGTGATATGTTAATGTCATATCCTATGGCTACATCATTAGGTTTCGATGGATATAACAAGAATATAGGTAGTATGCGCAATACAGGTTGGGATATTACATTAAATGCTGACTTAATCAGAACAAATGATTTCAACTGGAATCTTACTTTAATGGGATCAACCGTTAAAAACAAAGTGTTACAGCTTGCTGACAAACCTGAAATCATCTCTGGTAGCTACATCATTCGTGAAGGTGAAACATTAAATTCATTCTATACAGCAAGTGCAGCCGGTGTTGATCCAGCAACTGGTAAGCAACTATACTGGGCTTGGGATACAGATGAAAATGGTGTAAAAGGTGAAAAATATATTACTGACGATCAGGCAAAAGCTACTGCATGTAAAGAAATTCAGGGCAGTCGTATTCCTAATTTATATGGATCATTCACTAACAGTTTTAAATACAAGAACTTTGATTTGAGCGTTCTGTGCACTTATTCTATTGGTGGTAAAGTCTTAGATGGTGTATATAATACATTACTTTATGGTAACTATATTGGTCAGGCAAAAAGTAAACATCTTGAACGCGCATGGAAACAACCAGGCGATATTACCGACATTCCTAGAATTGAAATAGGTAAGAGCTACATTATTACAGATAACAATTTGATTAATGCATCATATTTGTCTATCAAGAACATTACATTAGGATACTCTTTACCTTCCAATTTGATCAAGAAACTGAATATGGAGAATATCCGCATCACAGCAACCGGAGACAACCTGGTACTATTCAACCATTTGAAAGGTATGGACCCACAATACAACTTCACTGGTGGTACAAACTTTGGATATGTTCCTGTTAGAACTATTTCATTCGGTATAGATGTTACATTTTAATGATTAAAACTATAGAAATAAAATGAAAAAGAATTTATTATATATCTTTTCACTTGCAGGTTTATTGACATTTAACTCCTGTGCAGATGAATTGAATACAGAACCAACTGATAAAGTTTCAGGAACTCAAGTTTTCGAAGATGCCAATAGTGCAGAAGCGGCAATAAACGGTGTATATAGAATGTTATACGTTGCCGGATGGAGTGCAAACTGGGGTTCAGAGAACTGTGGACAAACAGCAATCCAGTTGCTGGCAGACTTAATGGCAGAAGATCATTTGATGTATAGCCAGGGACAAGGCTGGTTCTATGAAGATTACAGACTAAATGTACATGGAGATTTTTCGAATACTTCAGGTCGTTCATATTCTATTTGGAACTTCTACTATACTATAATCAGTAATCTGAACTATATCATTGCTTCCGAAAATACAATGGGAGGTGATCCAGCAGAAGTCAAAAGAATAGTAGGTCAAGCATACGCTATGCGTGCATATAGCTATTTCTATTTGATACAATTATATCAGCAGACATATAAAGGTAATGAGGATAAACCAGGTGTTCCTGTATATACTGAACCTACAGTTGCTGGTTCCGAAGGAAAACCTCGTGGTACTGTTCAGCAAGTATACGACAGAATTAATGAAGATTTAACTAAAGCTACTACTTTATTAAAAGATCTTGAACAGAAAGATATTTCTCACGTAGATTACTATGCAGCTCAAGGTTTTCAGGCCAGAGTTTCATTGGTACAACATGAATATCAGAAAGCTGCCGATGCTGCAGCAGAAGCACTTAAAAAGCCAGGACTCCAATTGGCAAGTGTTGAAGATTTAGGTGGAAATAATAACGTAGACGTTTCGGATGTTATGTGGGGTATGAAAATTATAGCAGACCAATCTAGTGGATTTGCAAGTTTCTTCTCGCACATGGACGCTGATGCCCCTGGTATGTACGGATCGAAAGCACCTCAATGCATTAGCACAGGTTTATATAAACTTATACCAACTACAGATACACGTTTAGCATGGTTCCGGGGTGCACTGAGTGAAGATGAAGAGGTTGCTGGAACATCTAAAATCAGCTATTGTCAGTTAAAATTCAAAATGGCAGATTATACAACTCGTACAGGAGATTATATACTGATGAGAGCTGAAGAAATGGTCTTAATTAAGGCAGAAGCAGAATGTCATTTGGAACAATACGCTACAGCTCGTAACACTATAAAAGAACTAGGTACATTACGTGATAATGGTTTTGAAACAAGATTAGCAGGTAGAACAGATTCTAATTCTTATAATTCTAACACTAACTCAGCATTAGTAACGCTGATGGATGAAATTTTATTCCAACGTCGTGTTGAATTGTGGGGTGAAGCAGGTAGAATATTTGATTTGCAACGTCTCGGTCTAGGTTATAACCGTAAATATGAAGGCTCTAACCATACAGAGACTGTTCAAACAAAGAATACTGAAGCTGGTTCTCCATTGTTTATTCTTCCATTACCTCAATCTGAAATTGACGGTAACGAGAACATAACCGATGCTGATCAGAATCCGATAGTACAATAATTTAATGCACAAATAAAAATGAAAAAAAATATATTATATTGGAGTTTAAGCCTTTTATTAGGTACAGCAACTTTCGCTTCGTGTAATACAGATGCTGAAGGTGCAATGTACGAAAATGGAACAGGTGTAAGTTTTGCTTCAACGACAATGTCTGAAGAAGTTTCAACAGAAAACGAAGGTAAAATTCTTGTTCCTATATACAGATCAAACACAAATGCTAATTCAGAAGTACAAATTTCTATTGATGAAAGTACTGTAGCTGAAAACATATTCACACTGAGTTCGTCGACTGTAAAGTTTGATGAAGGAGAGAATGTTTCTTATATTGAATTAAACTTTGATCTAAATTCACTGGGTGCTACAACTACATACAATATCACTTTAGGAGTTCAGGATGCATCACAAGTATCCATATCAGGAGAGGGAAGTATAAAAGTTACTGTTAAAAGACAGTTGACATGGGCATCTTTTGGTACTGGGCAATTTACTTCTGAGTTTTTTGGTCAAACTTGGCCACAGACAATAGAAAAAGCTGCTGAAGGTAATATTTATAGATTAGTAGACTGTTATGTTGAAGGATATCCTATCGTATTTTCATTAAGCGATGATGGACAGGAACTTGTTGCGTGGGATATACAAGCTACAGGTTATACTAATGCAACTTATGGAATGGTGTATTTTGCAGCAACAGGTATGACGCGTGAAGGTAATATCTTACGTTTCCCAATGCAGGGAGTTGTAGAATATAATGGTGGTTGGGGACTGTTATATCAAGGATTTACAGAGACATTAGAGTTGCCTGCTGAATAATCAAGTAACAATCAAAGGATTTCATAAAAAAATGAGGCTATTACAAAAAGATTTAGCCTCATTTTTTTATGTGGTAATTTAATGGTTAGAAGAATATATTGCAATCACTTGTTTGGGTAATATTTAGTTGTGCTAGAATTAATTATATAGAGGTAGATTTTATTATCAAGTCATGCCGTTAGATGGAAAAACAAATACTTGAATGTATTATAAATTTGTTTGCTTAACTATTGCCGGGTCTATCGTATATGTTTAAGTAATTGCGTTTTTTCTCTTTTGCCACTTTCCTATTTTATTTATTCATAATTTATTGAGATATTCTTTCGTAATAGTTAAAAGAAATGAAACGAATCTAAAAATAAGCATAATGTGATACTGGAATCCATTGATTTTATATTATGAAATAAAATAAATCAGTTTATTGGCTGATAATGTGATTGCTAAACGTCTGCTAAACACACGAAGAACGGATATGAATGTTTAAACTGTGTTTGGTGGACGTTTTTTATATCTTTATTATTTCTTTGTATAATATTTAAGTAAGATCTATTAATTCACTCATCTTGATATTCCAAGATTTTTCTAATAATTCTTTTCCTCAAAGTGTTATTATCTGTATATATTCAGCATAAAAATACCCAAATCTCTGTCAATCTTTTTATGTTTATAACAATTTGAGCGCTAAATCAGCGTTTTATGTGAAAGAAATACTATTATATGCTATGAAAATGCTTTTTTAGAAGAAAAACGTCAAATGTTGTGTCTAAAAGCTAAGATTGCGGGCTTTCCTCTTGAAAAATGAAAAAATATTCGGGAAAATACATATTTTTGTGATTAACTAGAGAGAACTAAACTATTTGTAAAATTAAAATTCAAGAGAGATTTTTATGAGAAGGAAATTGATGCTATTAATCTCCTGCCTCGTCGTGTGGGTAGGTGTGGTGAACGCACAAGTCTCGCAAGTGGCCGGTACGGTTACTTCAAGTGAAGACGGTTTGCCTATTGTAGGTGCATCTGTATTAGTGAAAGGTACTACTGTAGGTACTGTAACAGACATTGACGGTAACTTCAGTATTCCTAATGTTCCGGAAACTGCCAAGACGTTGGTTATTTCGTTTATCGGAATGAAATCAGAAGAAGTTGCTGTCGCTCCGACACTGAATGTTGTATTACATCCGGATACGGAGGTTCTGGATGAGGTTGTGGTGACAGGTTATGGTAACTTTAAAAAATCTTCGTTTACTGGTTCTGCTTCGAATGTTTCCACAGAAAAACTGAAGGATGTCCCTTCTGTAAGTGTTCAGGATCGTTTGGCGGGTTCTGTTTCGGGTGTCCAGATTACTTCTACTTCCGGTCAGCCGGGTGCGGTGGCATCGGTGCGTATCCGTGGTATGGGCTCTATCAATGCAAGTAACGAACCTCTGTATGTTATCGATGGTGTGCCTATGATGAATGGTAATGTGAGCGAATTCTCTTATGCCAATTCAGGTAACAGCCTTATGGCGACACTTAACAGTAATGACATTGAGTCTATGACTGTGATAAAGGATGCGGCTGCTGCTTCTTTGTATGGTTCGCGTGCGGCTAATGGTGTAATTATCATTACGACTAAGCGTGGTTCAGCTGGAAAAACCAAGTTTAATGTGAAGGCTGACTGGGGTATGTCTGACATGGCGATTAATTATCGTCCTATCCTGAACGGTGCGGAAAGACGTGATATCCTTTATCTGGGATTAAAGAATTATATGCTGAACGGAGGTAAATCTGAACAGGAGGCTATTGCTTATGCTGACAGTAAGATTGATTCGTATGCGGCTGAACCTTGGTCGGGATATACTGACTGGAAGGATGTATTGTTCAGAAAGGGTGCTCATCAGAATTATGAGGTGAGCGCGCAGGGAGGATCTGAAAAGACTCATTTCTATACTTCGTTCTCATATACAAAGCAGGATGGTATAACTAATGTGTCAGGATATGAGAGATTTACAGGTAGAGCCAGTGTAAACCATAAGGCAGACCGTGTGTCGATTGATGCAAGTGCCATGTTTACGAATTCTACACAGAATGTGAATAATGAAGGTACCAGCTTTGCCAGTCCGATAATGTGTTATGCGATGACGGCTTCTCCTTCGACTTATCCTTATAATGAAGACGGGTCTTTCAGTACGTTTTTCCCGGCACTGAATGGCGCCAATCCTGTTCAGACAGAGACATATAATTATAATAGGAGTGTGGTGAACCGTTTTATGGGTTCGATTGGTGCTACATGGAATATATGGGATAATCTGAACTTGAAGGAGATATTGAGTTATGACTTCAGTCAGAACAATGAAAGAGTATGGTGGGATCCGCGTACGAATGACGGACGTTCGTCGAACGGTGTAATGCAGAGGGTGATGACGAACATGGCTAAGCTGAATACACAGACTCAGTTGACATATAACAAGACTGTTGCGGAAAATCATAATTTTGACGTATTGCTGGGATTTGAGACTGAGGATTATGGTTATGAATATGTATATGCCAATGGTAATACATATCCTTCGTATATGCCTGAAATAGAGAATGCAGGAAATACCAGAGCTTCGAGCTCTGTGAGCAAATATAGAATGACTTCTTTCCTTGGACGATTGAACTACGATTTTGCTGACAAGTATTACTTTAGTGGTAGTTACAGACGTGACGGAAGTTCACGATTGTCGCGTGCGAGCCGTTGGGGTGATTTCTGGTCTGTGTCTGGTTCTTGGAGAATTTCCGGAGAGTCGTTTATGGAATCCTTAAATCATATATTTACTGATGTCAAGCTGCGTGCGTCGTATGGTGTGAATGGTACACAGCCTACGGATTATTATGGTTATCTGGGTGTTTTCGGATTCGGATATAATTACAAGGGTAATGGTGGTTCGGCAGAAATGAGGGTGGATAATCCTAATATGAAATGGGAAAAGAACTATGCTACCAATATTGGTCTGGATATAACATTGTGGAACAGACTTTCGATGACTGTTGAATGGTATAACCGTGATACAAAGGATTTGCTGATGAACAAGGCTATTTCAGGTGTAACGGGTATCATTGACGGAAGCGGTGTGGCAAACACATTGATGAATGTCGGCGAAATGAGAAATCGCGGTGTCGAATTTGAGCTCAGGTCAACAAATATCCAGAATAAGGACTGGTCTTGGACTACTACTTTCAACATCAGTCATAATAGAAATACTCTGTTGAAGCTTGATGGAAACCAGAATGAAATGATTAACGGTGTGCTTATTCATAGAGTAGGAGAGCCATATTATTCTATCTATGCATATGAATATGCCGGTGTGGATCCTCAAACAGGTAAGGAACTCTATTATATAAATGGAGAGAATGGCAGTCGTGAAACTACTACAAACTCGGCTGAGGCAAACAAGACAATAATAGGTGCTGTGGAACCTAAGGTGCAGGGTGGTTTGACTAACTTTGTCAGCTGGAAGTTTATTGACTTTAATATTACGCTGACTTATTCTATTGGTGGAAACGCTTTTGATTATGCCACATGGTTGCAGTCTAACGGGGGTACTTATAATTATGTAGGCAATGTGCCGGCATACTATAAGATAGAGGATACATGGCAGAAACCTGGCGATGACGCAACACTTCCACAGTTTGCATTCGGAAACAAGAATATTTCTTCGTCACGCTGGCTGATGCCTACCGATCATTTGAGAGTGAAGAACCTGACTGTAGGATTTACAATGCCGTCTAGCCTGAGCGGTAAGCTTGGATTGGGGAAAGTGAGAGCATATGTAGCGGCAAACAACTTGCTTACTTGGAAGTCGAAAAAACTGTATGTCGATCCGGAAACTCCGGTTAACGGTATTTGTACTTTTGAGACTCCGGCATTGAGAACTGTTACTTTCGGTATGGAAATTGGTTTTTAATTTAAAATAAGAATAAGAAATATGATAACTAAAATATATAAGTCGTTTATATTTTCGGTGGCAATGTTGGGATTGTCATCGTGTGTGAACAACTGGCTGAATCAGGCACCGTCGAATGGTATTCCTACAAGTCAGGCTATAACTAACTATAATGATGCTAGAACGGCTATGTACGGTATGTATGACGGATTACAGGGTAATTCTACATATCGTGAATATTATGCGGCCAGAATGTTTTACTATGGCGATGTGCGTGCTGATGATATGCAGGCCAGAGATCAGGGTATGCGTACTTCTTCGTGTTATGAGATGAGATATACTGTGGATGATGCTCCGGCTATATGGAATGTGCCGTATAATGTGATACGTCGTGCCAACAGAATTATTGAGGCTGTTGATAACAAAAAAATACTGGATGCGGAGAAATATCAGAAGGAAGTAAACGATATTTATGCTCAGGCTAAGGTTGTCCGTGCTTTGGTGCATTTCGATTTGGTGAGGATTTATGGAAATCCTTATACAAGTGACAAGGGAGCTTCTCTTGGTGTTCCTTTTGTTGACACTGCTTTGGGAACAGACTCGCAGTTGGGCAGAGAAACTGTTGCAAGTGTTTATGAGAAGGTTATCAAGGATTTGACTGAGGCGGTTAATTCCGGAGCTTTATATAAATCGGAAAAGGTAGGAGAGAAGCAGGGATTTATTGACCAGTGGGCTGCCGAGGCTTTGCTTACACGTGTCTATCTGTATAAGGGAGAAAATGAACTGGCATTATCTACTGCACAGAATATAATCGAACATTCTCCATATAAGCTATGGGAAGCTGATGAGTATGCTGAGGCATGGGATAAAATGAGTGCAAAACATACCAAGGAGATGATGTTCGAACTTATAAATAACGGTACTGACGATTGGGCAGACCGTGAAGGTATAGGTTATCTGTATAATGAGGACGGATATGCGGATGCAATTTGTACAAAGTCGTTTGTAGATATGTTGAAGGCTGACAAGAATGATGTCAGAATAAACGTTATATTGCCGGTTCAGAATAAAATGGATGATAAGGGTAGTCCTACAGACCTTTATAAGAAATATGGTGATGAGCCTGTTTTCATAAACAAATTTCCAAAGGGACAGCAGGGTGATCCTCGTTTGCAGAATTTGCCGATATTAAGACTTTCGGAGGTGTATCTGAATGCTGCTGAAGCTGCCGTGAAAATTGGTGGCGGAAATGTGGACTATGCTGTCAAGTATCTGAATGATCTAATCAAGGCCCGTTCGGTAGATGTAAATTCGGCAAATGTGGTTGATGCCGGTAGTATCACTTTGGAGAGGGTGTTGACAGAACGTCGTAAGGAACTGGTTGGCGAAGGACACCGTTTCTTTGATGCTATGCGTAACAATGAAACTATTGTCCGTTACGAAAGCCAAGATAATATAGGATGGCATTATGCTCTGAATGAAGATTCAAGAAAGTTCGACAGAACATACTTCAGGACGATACTCCCTATTCCTGTAAGTGAAGTTAACGCTAATCCTGTTATCGCAAAACAGCAGAATCCTGGATATTGATTCTTTGTGAAATAATGCATGCCGGACGCCTGCAGAACACGGTATGAACGAGAAATGAACGTTCGCCGCATGTTCGGCAGGCGTTCATTTTTTTGTTCAAAAAATTCTGGTGAGGAAATTACCAGAATTTGTTCAGCTCTTCGTTGTATTCGAAGCCGGCATCTTTAAGACGTGATATTATTTCGTCCTTATTAAGACTCAGATCATCACAAAGAGAGTCGAGTGATGGATAAAAGTCTCTGAGTTTCATGTTGATGAGGCTGAAAAGCATCATCGGGTCGTTTGGAAGTTCCATTGTCATGTTGATTTTATATTTTTCCGGCTGCAAAGGTACACTTTATTTCCGTAGTTTTGTGTAATAATTACTAAAGTTTTCATTATTAGGGTGGTTAAGTCGGGAAAAAGCATTACTTTTGCGAAGTTTTAATGATCATTAATTTAGAAAAAACTGAAAAACAATGTTGGAGCTTGACTTACTCACTGCTGTTTCTCCTATTGACGGCAGATATAGGACCAAGGCGGGAGCTTTGGCTGAATATTTTTCTGAGTATGCGCTGATCAAGTATCGTGTGCAGGTGGAAATAGAGTATTTTATTACTTTGTGTGAACTTCCGTTGCCACAATTGAAGTGTTTCGATCATGCGCGTTTCGAATCATTGCGTAATATTTACCGTAATTTCTCAGAGGCTGACGCTCAGCGTATCAAAGAAATAGAAAGCGTTACTAACCATGACGTGAAAGCTGTGGAATATTTCATCAAGGAACAGTTCGACAAGCTTGGGGGATTGGAAAAATATAAAGAGTTCATCCATTTCGGATTGACTTCGCAGGATATCAATAATACTTCTGTGCCTTTGTCTATAAAAGAGGCTCTGGAGAAGGAATATTATCCGCAAATACAGAAACTTATTGACCAGCTTGCCGCATATGCAGAGGAATGGAAGGATATTCCTATGCTTGCAAAGACTCACGGACAGCCTGCTTCGCCTACAAGATTGGGTAAAGAGATTATGGTGTTTGTGTACAGATTGCGCCGTCAGCTGGATATACTGAAAGCTTGTGCCATTACTGCCAAGTTCGGTGGGGCTACTGGTAATTATAATGCTCACCATGTGGCATATCCTGAGTTTGACTGGAAAGAATTCGGTAATAAGTTTGTTGCAGAAAAGTTGGGATTGGAACGTGAGGAATATACTACTCAGATTTCGAACTATGACAATCTGGGGGCAATATTTGATGCGATGAAACGTATCAATACTATTATGATTGATATGAACCGCGACTTCTGGCAGTATATCTCAATGGAGTATTTCAAGCAGAAAATCAAAGCCGGTGAAGTAGGCTCAAGCGCAATGCCTCATAAGGTTAATCCGATAGACTTTGAAAATGCTGAAGGTAACCTGGGTATGGCTAATGCTGTTTTCGAACATTTGTCGTCAAAACTTCCTGTTTCAAGATTGCAGCGTGACTTGACAGACTCTACTGTATTGCGTAATATCGGTGTTCCTTTCGGTCATACTATTATTGCGATACAGAGTTCGCTGAAAGGACTTGGCAAACTGTTATTGAACGAGCATAAAATTTATGAGGACTTGGATAACTGCTGGAGTGTGGTTGCTGAGGCTATTCAGACAATTCTTCGCCGTGAGGCTTATCCTAATCCGTATGAGGCGCTGAAGGCTCTTACACGTACTAACCAGGCTATAAACGAGGCTTCAATAAAGAATTTCATAGAAACATTGGAGGTGAGTGAAGATATAAAGAAGGAACTTCGCGCAATAACTCCACATAATTATACTGGTATTTAATTTTATATTTGATTTATAGAGACATTTTTGGCCCGAGAGGGTAAGAGTATTAATTTTTTTTGATTTAATTATTATGACAGAAAGAGAATTCAGACAAAACGGTGAAAACCAGTCTGGCCGCGATGGTAGAAAATCTTACAACAACAGAGAAGGTTATAACAGAAACAATCGTTATGAGGGTGGAAATTACGGACGTCGTCCTAACAATGGATTTGAAGGTGGTGAGCAACGTCAGAACCGCTCTTCGTTCAACCCTCGGTTTAACAACAATAATAATGGTGCTGACCGTCAGCAGCGTGGAGGTTATGGCAATAACAATTATGGCCGTCAGCAACGTCCTTATGGCAATCGCCCATATGGAAACAATGAAGGAGGGGAACGTTCTTACGGCGCACCACGTTTTAATAACAACGGCGGTGATCGTCAGCAGCGTCAGTTTACTCCTAGATTCAATAATGATGGGGGTGAACAGCGTTCGTTCCGTCCTCGTCAGGGACAGCAGGGCGGATATCGCCAGCAGGGTGGCGGATATGGTAACAACCGTCAGGGAGGATTCCGTCAGCGCACAAATGATTATAACCCGAATGCTAAATATAGCATGAAGAAGCAGATAGAGTATAAGGATGTGCTTACAGATCCTAATGAACCTATCCGCTTGAACAAGTTCCTGGCTAATGCCGGTATATGCTCACGTCGTGAGGCTGATGAGTTTATCACAGCAGGAGTGGTTTCTGTAAATGGTGTAGTGGTGACAGAACTTGGTACTAAAGTGCATCGTAATGATGAGGTTAAATTCCATGACCAGCCGGTAACCATTGAAAGAAAGGTGTATCTGCTGCTTAACAAACCAAAGGATTGCGTTACTACAGCGGATGATCCGCAGGAACGCAAGACTGTGATGGATTATGTGAAGAATGCATGTAAGGAACGTATTTATCCGGTGGGAAGACTTGACCGTAATACAACAGGTGTTCTTCTGCTTACCAATGATGGCGAGATGGCTTCGAAACTTACTCATCCTAAATATCTGAAGAAGAAAATTTATCATGTGTATTGTGATAAGAATGTTACAAAAGCCGATCTTGACCAAATTGTACAAGGTATAACTTTGGAAGATGGAGAAATTCATGCTGATGCTGTAAGCTATGCTTCTGATACTGATAAGTCGCAGGTTGGAATAGAAATCCACTCTGGAAAGAACCGTATCGTACGCCGTATATTCGAACATTTGGGATATAAGGTAATTAAACTTGACAGAGTTTATTTTGCCGGACTTACAAAGAAGGGATTGCGTCGCGGTGACTGGAGATTCTTGACAGAAAATGAAGTAAATATGCTCCGTATGGGGTCTTTTGAATAATATAAATTATTAAATGATGGAAATGATTCGTAGAACAAAAATTGTTGACGTGCTGAAATCACGCGAATTTGGCAGTATGGTCAACGTTAAAGGCTGGGTTCGTACCCGCCGCGGTAGTAAACAGGTAAACTTTATCGCCTTGAATGACGGTTCTACTATAAATAATGTGCAGGTGGTTGTTGATTTGGCTAACTTCGATGAAGAAATGCTCAAACAGATTACTACAGGTGCATGTATCAGCGTAAACGGTGAATTAGTGGAATCTGTAGGTGCAGGACAGGCTGCTGAAATTCAGGCTCGCGAAATAGAAGTGTTGGGCGTATGTGACAATACTTATCCTCTTCAGAAGAAAGGACACTCAATGGAGTTCCTTCGTGAGATAGCTCACTTGCGTCCGCGTACAAATACTTTTGGCGCAGTGTTCCGTATTCGCCACAATATGGCTATCGCTATTCATAAGTTCTTCCATGACCGTGGTTTCTTCTATTTCCATACTCCTATCATTACTGCTTCTGACTGTGAGGGTGCGGGACAGATGTTCCAGGTTACTACCATGAATCTGTATGATCTGAAGAAAGATGAAAACGGTTCTATAGTTTATGATAATGACTTCTTCGGCAAGCAGGCTAGTTTGACTGTGTCTGGTCAGTTGGAAGGTGAATTGGCTGCAACTTCACTTGGCGCAATCTATACTTTCGGTCCTACTTTCCGTGCTGAGAACTCAAATACTCCTCGTCACTTGGCTGAGTTCTGGATGATTGAACCTGAAGTGGCTTTCAATGACATCAATGATAATATGGACTTGGCTGAAGAGTTTATCAAGTATTGTGTTCAGTGGGCTTTGGACAACTGCTACGATGATATCAAGTTCCTGAACGATATGTTTGATAAGGGATTGATAGACCGTCTGCAGGGCGTATTGAAAGATAGCTTTGTACGTCTTCCATATACAGAAGGTATCAAGATTCTTGAAGATGCTGTAGCCAAAGGTCATAAATTTGAATTCCCTGTATTCTGGGGAGCTGACCTGGCTTCTGAACATGAACGTTATCTGGTGGAAGAACATTTCAACAAACCGGTAATCCTGACAGACTATCCTAAGGAAATCAAGGCATTCTATATGAAACAGAATGAAGACGGAAAGACTGTACGTGCTATGGATGTGCTCTTCCCTAAGATTGGTGAGATTATTGGTGGATCTGAACGTGAGGCTGACTATGACAAGCTGCTTACACGTATTCAGGAACTTGGTATTCCTATGAAGGATATGTGGTGGTATCTTGATACTCGTAAGTATGGAACTTGTCCTCACTCTGGATTTGGACTTGGTTTCGAACGTTTGCTGTTGTTCGTTACAGGTATGTCGAATATACGTGACGTTATACCTTTCCCTCGTACTCCGAGAAATGCAGAATTCTAATATTCGAGAATATAGAAATTATAGGCTGTATGGATAATTCCGTACAGCCTTTTTTGTAATATGTATTAAGATTAAGGCCTGATAATAAAAAAATGATGCTAATCTGTGTATCTAATAATTATTTTTGTTATATTTGTAGAAACCTATTAATTAACTTAAATATATAGTGTTATGAAAATGCGCAGTTTCTTATTATTGGCATTATTGTTGCTGGTGGCATCGGGTAATGCGTTGGCGCAAAAGGCTGAAAAAGTTCCTGTAAGTCTTAATGGCGTATGGCAGATGTGTTTTTATCGTTCTAATTCTCCGGATGTAGCCGGTGAGCTTAAAACAAGTAATTCATTTAAAATACTTTCGGACGACGGACGGTTTACTAATATGGTTATGATGCCTCATGGAGCTATTATAATAGGTGAAGGGACATATGAGGTGGATTCTGAAAAATCATATACAGAAATTGTTGAAAGAAATCTCCATCTTCCGCAGCTGAACGGAAAAAAGAATGTGATGGAATACGAAATGAAGGAAAATGGAATAATGGTTGTGAAATATTTTCTGAAAGAGGATATTAACGGAAATATAATAGATTCATGGTGCTATGAAACCTGGAAAAAGGTTACTATGCCGGAAAAATATCCTGAGAACATTATTAGGTAATCGATAAATATAGTACTAAAATATATAAACGGGCTACTGTCGTTTTATTACGATAGTAGCCTTTTTTACATAGTATCAACTGATTATAATAGAAAAATATGGAAAAACTTTGTCTGTTTCAAGAAAAGTTGTACCTTTGCAAGCCGATTATTATCAAATAGTGATAAATTTAAGATTCTGAGCACTTTATTCTTCTTTGTCCGGGACGGATGGAGTGTGACGGATTCGTTTTTTAGTAGTTAACATTTTAAAAAAGATTTAAGAGTGGATACTTTAAGTTACAAGACCATTTCTGCAAACAAGGAAACTGCAACAAAAGAATGGGTTGTAGTTGATGCTACCGACCAGGTCGTAGGACGTCTCGGTGCAAAAGTTGCGAAACTGTTGAGAGGAAAGTACAAACCAAACTTTACTCCTCATGTGGACTGCGGTGATAACGTTATTATCATCAATGCAGACAAAGTTAAGTTTACAGGTAATAAGTGGAATGACAAAGTGTATTTGAGCTACACAGGTTATCCTGGTGGTCAGCGCGAAATCACTCCTGCTCGCTTGATGGCTAAACCTAATGGCGCTGAAAAATTAATGAAGAAAGTTGTTAAAGGTATGCTTCCTAAAAACCGTCTGGGAGCTAAGTTACTAGGCAACTTGTATGTTTATGAGGGTGCTGAACACAAACACGAAGCTCAGACTCCTAAAGTTATTGATATTAACACACTTAAATAATAAAGAATGGAAGTAGTAAATGCATTAGGCAGACGTAAAAGCGCAATTGCTCGCGTTTTCGTTAGCGAAGGTACAGGAAAGATTACTATTAACAAGAGAGACCTTGCAGAGTACTTTCCATCAACTATTCTGCAGTATGTAGTTAAACAGCCTCTTAACCTTCTTCAGGTGGCTGAAAAATATGATATTAAAGTAAATTTGTGTGGTGGTGGTTTTACAGGACAGTCACAGGCTTTGCGTTTGGCTATCGCTCGTGCACTTGTTAAAATCAACGCAGACGACAAGAAGGCTCTTCGTGCAGAAGGCTTCATGACTCGTGACTCTCGTTCTGTTGAACGTAAGAAACCAGGACGTCCGAAAGCACGTAGAAGATTCCAGTTCAGTAAACGTTAAGCGATTGAGTTTGTTAGTTTTTAAGTTTGTAAGTTTGTTGCAAGTAATCGGTTTGCGAAACTTCAGACTAAACTCAAGAACTTAGAAACTCAAAAACTTAAATGTAAAAGCGTTTAGTATCTAAACTGTCAGGATTTTCCCTACAATTGTTTGCGGAGAAACTACCGGACAGTTGGTTCAATTTAAACAAAAAAGAAAGTAAACGATTAAAATTAAAAACAATGTCAAGAGTAAATTTTGATACATTATTGGAAGCAGGCTGCCACTTCGGACATTTGAAGAGAAAGTGGAACCCAGCAATGGCTCCTTATATCTTTATGGAACGCAACGGTATCCATATCATCGACCTTAACAAAACCGTTGTAAAAGTTGAAGAAGCTGCTGATGCTTTGAAGCAGATCGCAAAATCAGGAAAGAAAGTCCTTTTTGTTGCTACTAAAAAACAAGCTAAACAGGTAGTAGCTGAGAAAGCTGCTTCTGTAAATATGCCATACGTTATAGAACGTTGGCCAGGTGGTATGTTGACTAACTTCCCAACAATCCGTAAGGCTGTTAAGAAGATGGCAACTATCGACAAACTTACTAACGATGGAACTTACTCAAACTTGTCAAAGAGAGAAATCCTTCAGATCTCTCGTCAGCGTGCTAAACTTGAAAAGAACCTTGGTTCTATCGCTGATTTGACTCGTCTGCCATCTGCATTGTTTGTTATCGACGTTTTGAAGGAAAATATTGCTGTACGTGAAGCTAACCGTCTTGGTATTCCTGTATTTGCAATAGTAGATACTAACTCTGATCCTTCAAATGTTGATTATGTAATCCCAGCAAACGATGACGCAACTAAGTCTGTAGAAGTAATTCTTGATGCTTGTTGTGCTGCAATGGCTGAAGGTTTGGAAGAAAGAAAAGCTGAAAAAGTAGATATGGATGCTGCAGGTGAAGCTGCTGCTCCAAAGGCTCCTAAGAAAAAAGCTGCAAGAGCTCGCATGGATAAGGCAGAAGAAGATGCTATCAATGCAGCAAAAGCTGCTGCTTTCGTAAAGGAAGATGAAGCTTAATTCTTGAATAAGACAAATATATAAATTGAGAATTGAAAATTGGGAATGGAACATATTTGCTCAGATTCTCAATTCTCAATTCTCAATTTTGTTTTATAACGATATTATTAACTCTTAATAAAAAGAAATTATTATGGCTGTAAGTATGGCGGATATTACCAAGCTTCGTAAAATGACTGGAGCTGGTATGATGGACTGTAAAAATGCTTTGAACGACGCAGAAGGCGATTTCGACAAGGCAATGGAAATTATTCGTAAAAAAGGACAGGCAGTTGCTGCAAAACGTTCTGACCGTGAAACTTCTGAAGGTTGCGTTTTGGCTAAATCAACTGGTGATTATGCTGCAATGATAGCTTTGAAGTGCGAAACTGACTTCGTTGCTAAGAATGCAGATTTCGTTGCTTTGACTCAGGCTATTCTTGATGCTGCTGTTGAAAACAAATGCAAGACTATCGATGAAATCAAGGCTCTTCCTATGGGTAATGCTACAATCGGTGATGCAATTGTAGAACGCAGCGGTGTTACTGGTGAAAAAACTGAATTGGATGGCTATTTCTTCGTTTCTGGCGCTTGTACAGCTGTTTACAACCACATGAACAAGAATCAGCTTTGTACTATGGTTGCTTTCAACAAGCCTTGCGATCAGCAGGTTGCTCATGAAATCTGTATGCAGATTGCAGCTATGAATCCTATAGCAATTGACGAAGCTGGTGTTCCTGAATCAGTAAAACAGGAAGAAATCAATGTTGCTATTGAAAAAACAAAAGCAGAACAGGTACAGAAAGCTGTTGAAGCTGCTTTGAAGAAAGCTGGTATCAATCCTGCTCATGTTGATAGCGAAGAGCACATGGAAAGCAACATGGCTAAGGGATGGATCACTGCTGAAGATATAGCTAAAGCTAAAGAAATCAAAGCTACAGTTTCTGCTGAAAAGGCTGCAAACTTGCCACAGGCTATGATTGAAAATATTGCTAAAGGTCGTTTGGGCAAATTCCTGAAAGAAGTTTGTCTTTTGAACCAGGAAAGCATCATGGATCCTAAGAAGACAGTTGCAGATACTTTGAAAGCTGCAGATCCAGAATTGGCAATTATTGATTTCAAACGTTTCACTTTGCGTGCTGAATAATCAATCATCTGAATAGATAAATTTAAAGCGTGAATTACAAAGGCTAAACCAAATGTAATTCACGCTTTTTTTATGCTTTGTTTTCTGACGATTATAATTTATTCAGACTTGACTGAATTAGAGCCTTCTGCTTCAGAAAAAGCGGCTTCTTCGGCCTCTGATATTATTCTCTCCTCATCGTCAAATTTTTCAGCCATAGATTCAAATTTGTATTCTTCTTCGATAGCTGTATTTTCAACTGCATTATTTTGCTCTAGATTATTATTTGAGTTTTCTCTTTCATTCTTGGCAGCAAATATGGCATCAATGAATACAGAATCCTTTTTAATCATTGTCATTGTGGCATGTGCAGCTTCTTGCTGTGACTCTTTTTTAGAGTATCCCTTACCGGTTCCTCCGGAAATGTTTTCAACTAAAATCTGGGTCTCAAAAATAGGGTTCTGGCTTTCGTCTAATGACTGTCCGATAAGTCGGAACTCTATTTCAAATTTGTTTTTCTGACTCCATTCTATGAGTTTTGATTTGAAGTTGACTTCTTTCCTTGAGATTTTCTCAAGATTGATATATTGGCCTATTATACGTTTTTCCATGAATTTCATACATGCCTTGTATCCACGGTCCAAATATATAGCCCCGACAAGAGCTTCAAAAGCATTACCGCTCATGTAGCTGTTATGCGATGATTGTTTTGAAGAATACTTTATGAGTTTGTCCAATCCTATATTAATCGCAATGTTATTCAGGGTTTCCCTTTGTACGATTTTCGATCTGGTATTAGTAAGAAATCCTTCTCTTTTACCCTCAAATTTCTTATACACAATGTCAGCCACTACTGCATCAAGAATAGCATCTCCCAGAAACTCCAGTCTTTCGTTGTTTACAAGCCTTCCCTGAGTCTTTACAGAAGATGATTTGTGTAGTAATGCCTGCTTGTATATTTCAATGTTGTGAGGATAAAATCCCAGTATCTTATAAAAACGAAAATAAGGCTCCTTTTCCTTTCGGAAAAAGAGTCTTATTCTATCTGTAATATTTTCTATTGACACAGTTTATTCAGTGTATTTTTTAACGATTACACATGCATTGTGACCACCAAAACCAAATGTATTGCTTAATGCAGCACGTACAGTACGTTTTTGTGCATGGTTGAATGTGAAGTTAAGATTGTAGTCGATGTTTTCATCGTTATCTCCTTCTTCATGGTTGATTGTTGGAGGTACAATATCATTCTTAACAGATAATACGCTAGCAATAGCTTCAACACCACCGGTTGCTCCAAGCAAGTGACCTGTCATAGATTTTGTAGAGCTGATGTTAAGCTTATAAGCATGTTCGCCGAACACTTCCTTGATAGCTTTAACTTCAGAAACATCACCAACAGGAGTTGAAGTTCCGTGTACGTTGATGTAGTCGATATCTTCAGGCTGCATTCCTGCATCTTCCAGTGCATTGACCATAACAAGTTTAGCACCGAGTCCTTCAGGATGTGAAGCTGTAAGATGGTGAGCATCTGCAGAAGCTCCTACACCTGCTAATTCAGCATAAATCTTTGCTCCACGAGCTTTGGCATGTTCCAGTTCTTCAAGAACTAGAATTCCGGCACCTTCTCCCATTACGAAACCGTCACGGCTTGCGCTGAACGGACGTGATGCACGAGTCGGATCGTCATTGCGTGTTGAAAGCGCGTGCATTGCGTTGAAACCGCCTACACCAGCTGCAAAAATAGCTGCTTCAGCTCCACCGGTAACTATGATATTAGCTTTTCCTAGACGAAGATAGTTGAAAGCATCTGCAATTGCATTCGATGATGATGCACATGCCGATGTAGTTGTGAAATTAGGTCCATGAAAGCCGTACATGATGGAAATCTGTCCAGATGCGATGTCGGCAATCATTTTAGGTATAAAGAATGGGCTGAATTTAGGTCCGATAGTATCTTTAGTCTGTTCATATCCGCCAACTTCTTCTTCAAAAGTACGGATACCACCGATACCTACACCTAAAATAACACCAATTTTGTTCAAATCTTCTTTTTCGACATCAATAGCAGCATCTGTTACAGCTTCTTTTGCAGCTGCCACTGCATATTGAGTGTAAAGGTCCATCTTACGGGCTTCTTTACGGTCGATATAATCTGCAGCATTGAAGTTCTTAACTTCGCATGCAAACTGTGTTTTAAACTTTGAAGCATCAAAGTGAGTAATAGGTCCTGCCCCACTTACTCCATTGATAAGGTTGTTCCAGAATTCAGGAACAGTGTTTCCCAGTGGAGTCAATGCGCCAAGACCTGTTACTACTACTCTCTTTAATTCCATAAACAGAGATTGATTATTTGTTAGATTCGATGTAAGAGATAGCGTCACCTACAGTCTGGATCTTTTCTGCCTGATCATCTGGAATAGAGATACCGAATTCTTTTTCGAATTCCATGATCAATTCAACTGTATCCAAAGAGTCAGCACCTAGGTCGTTAGTAAAGCTAGCTGTTGGTACAACTTCTGATTCTTCTACACCTAATTTATCAACGATAATTTTCTGTACTTTTGATGCAATTTCAGACATAATTTTAATTTTTTAAGTTTATAAAATTGATTTATTGATTAAATATTTGCTGCAAAGGAATAAATATTTCTTGTTTTCACCAAATATTCAGTGAAATAAATGCATTTTTTTGCACAAAAACATGCCATTTGTGCATGAATTATACTGTGAAAACATGAATTTATGCGTTAGTTATTCTTTTCTTAGATTATAATTTCCTCTTATTTTTTCGAAATCTTCAGGGCATGAAAGTAATAAGTTATAATCATTTTTAGGATTGTACTTAAGAAGTATATCATTCTTATTTTCAGCGGTTCCACTATTGTCGGAAGTATCAGGCAGCTTTATATCTATATCCATATCAATTCCGAAAAAATCGGTTAACGATTTAAGCGTCATTTGTGTTGCATTGAATTTACCGTTTGCCGAATATCCTGCAATGTGCGGCGTTCCGATATATACTTTGTTCAACAATTCGAGGTTGATGTGCGGCTCATTTTCCCAAACATCAATTATTGCTTCAGACACTTCTCCTTTGTTTATTGCATTTAGAATAGAGTCTGTTTCTACAACCTCTCCTCTGGATGTATTTATTATTACAGTTTTTTTATTGAGGTTGTCGAAGAAAGATTTGTCTGCCAGATGATATGTTTTATACTTCCCTTCTGTTATCAGTGGAGTATGAAAAGTTATTATGTCGCACTCTCTGGCTATGGTATCCAGGCTTACGAAGCCTTTTTCGCCTTTATCTTCCCTTGGAGGGTCATTTAGCAAGACTTTCATTCCCATTCTTTGGGCAAGTAATCTTATTCTGTTGCCGACATGTCCCACGCCTACAATTCCGATACAAGCTTTTTCGAGCACCAGTCCTTTTTCTTTATGTAAAAGCTCCAGGACGGCATGAACATATTGTTCTACTGCACCGGCGTTGCAACCAGGGCAATTTTTCCACGTAATTCCCGCCTCTTCGCAATAATCTGTATCAATATGGTCAAATCCTATTGTTGCTGTACCAATGAATTTCACTTTGCTGTCCTGTAGCAGCTGTCTGTTGCATTTGGTTCGTGTGCGGATTATAAGCGCATCTGCATCTTTAATTTTTTCTGCTGTTATTTCATTCCCAGGCAGATATTCAACATCTTTAGTAATTTTTGCCAATGTATCCTTTATATAAGGAATTTTATTGTCAACAACTATTTTCATTTTCTTTTATTATCGTTTTTATGTATAAAAGCTTTCGCTTTATAAAGCCTGCATGTCGTTAAGCCTTTTGTAATATCCGTTTTTCTTCAATAATTCTTCGTGTTTTCCGCTTTCCACTATTCTTCCATCGTATAACACATATATTGTATTTGCATTCTTGATGGTTGACAATCTATGTGCTATGGCTATAGTTGTACGCGTCTTCATTAATCTTTCCAGAGCTTCCTGTACGAGTCTTTCGCTTTCTGTATCCAGGGCAGATGTCGCTTCGTCCAATATTAGTATCGGTGGATTTTTAAGTATAGCTCTTGCTATTGAGATTCTTTGTCTTTGTCCACCAGACAAACGGCATCCTCTGTCTCCAATATTTGTGTCGTATCCTTCTTCTGTTTCCATAATGAAATCATGTGCATTCGCTATCTTGGCAGCTTCTATAACCTGTTCCATGGTAGCATTTTCTACGCCGAATGTTATATTGTTGTAGAATGAATCGTTAAACAGAATGGCTTCCTGATTTACATTTCCTATCAGTGAACGTAAATCTTTTACTACCAGATCTTTTACGTCAACACCGTCAATCAGTACTTTCCCCTTTTGTACATCATGGAAGCGTGGAATTAAATCTACCAGAGTTGATTTACCTGATCCGCTTTGTCCTACTAATGCAATTGTCTCACCCTTCTTTATTTTCAGGTTTATTTCATGCAATACCTCATTATCTCCATAACTGAACGATACATTGTCGAAAGTTATGTCGATTTTCAACTCTGTGATATGAGAGGCATCCTTTTTTTCTATGATATTGTTTTCTGCTTTAAGGATTTTATCAACTCTCTCCATAGAAGCCAATCCTTTAGGTATGCTGTATCCTGCTTTTGAAAAATCTTTCAACGGATTTATCACACTATACAGGATTACCATATAGAATATAAAAGTAGGAGCGTCTATTGTAGATTTTTCACCCAGTATAAGCGAACCTCCAAACCATAGTACTATGACTATAAGTATTGTACCCAGAAATTCACTCATAGGATGCGCAAGCGATTGTCTTGTAGCGACTTTGTTTGTTGCCTGTCTGAATTCGTTACTACATTTGTTGAAGCGATTTATCATTTTTTCTTCAGCTACGAAAGCCTTGATAATTCTCAGTCCGCCAAGTGTTTCTTCCAGTTGCGACATTGTTTCACTCCACTTCTCTTGAGCTTCAAGTGATTGTCTTTTAAGTTTTCGACCTACCTGTCCCATTACCCATCCCATTGTAGGAAGAACAAGAAGGGTGAATACGGTAAGTTGCCAGCTTGTGATGAACAGTGTTGTGAAATATGATATTATAAGAATTGGATTTTTAAGTAACATATCCAGCGAGCTGGTGATAGAGTTTTCTATTTCACTTACGTCGCCACTCATTCTGGCTATGATGTCACCTTTTCTTTCTGATGAGAAAAAGTTTAGTGGGAGATACATTATTTTTGAATATACCAATGTCCTTATGTCGCGTACTACTCCTGTTCTCAATGGAATCATTACTGCAGATGATCCGAAATAGCATGCAGTTTTCAAAAGTGTCATTCCGGCAAGAAACAGTCCCAACCATAAGAGAGTTGTCGATGATCCGTATATCTCTATCAGTTTTGACACATAATAGTAGAAATTGTTTACGGCAGTATCCTTCAATGGTGCGCTTCCCCATTCCATGAAAGTATATACTTTGTTTCCTCCGTCTGTCTTGAACAATATATTAAGTATTGGTATTAGCAGTGAAAATGAAAACACATTGAATATTGCAGAAAGCACATTCAATATTATAGCCCATACAACAAATCTTTTATATGGAGAGACAAATCTTGTCAATAGGTTGAAAAATTCTTTCATCTGTAATAATTATCTGTTTTGAATTTATTATTTGCTCTTCTCTTCTTCGTCTTTAAACCATGAAGCATACATCAGATATCCGTTTGCTATCTTTTGGTTTAATTCTCTACTTTGTTCAGGATCAACTTTTTTTATGAATTTTGCTGGCACTCCGCCCCAAAGAGTATGTGGTTCTATCACTGTATTTGCCAGTACAAGTGCACCAGCAGCAACTATTGCTCCTTCACCAACCACAGCGTTGTCCAGAAGTGTAGAACTCATTCCAATCAGAGCATTGTCCTTAACGCATGCTCCGTGCAAGGTAACATTGTGGCCAATTGATACGTCATCACCTATTTCAACAACGGATTTCTCGTAAAGAGTATGCAGTACGGTTCCGTCCTGTATATTTACCCTGTTTCCGATACGTATAGAGTTGACATCACCTCTTAGTACAGTATTGAACCATATGCTACAGTCATCCCCCATTTTAACATCGCCTATGATAGTGGCATTATCTGCCAGATAGCAATTTTTTCCTATTTGTGGTGTAAAGCCTCTTACCGGTTTAATTAGTGCCATATCTTTTTTATTCTTAATATAATATGGGCAAAAGTACAAATTTATTCTTTGAGTACAGCCTTCGTTTATTATTTATTTTATATATGTAGATATGTACAGTATGTATTTTATTGCCGTTTTAGAGGGATGTTATTAAATATTTTAAAAAATATGGATATAGTTTTTGTATATAAAGAAAATATTAATATATTTGCATCGAAGTTAATGAAAAAGTATTTGTTTATTTGTTTTATATATTAAATAACCCGTATCCCTTTAATCTATTGTTTAAGAAAATAATTCTATTCTAAGAAAAAAATCACATTCACTTGTTTTTCATTCATTCTAAAAAACGCTGTCCGATTGTCGGCAGCGTTTTTTTGTTGGTATCACTTGGTTTGTGTATATCCTTCTGTTTTTAGTAGTTCAATTATTCTTTGTTTGAAATCCCCCTGAATGATTATCTCTCCGTCTTTTGTTGATCCGCCAACTCCGCATTTTGTTTTCAATATCTTTCCAAGTTCTTTAAGATCATCATCCTTGCCTACAAATCCGGTTATCAGTGTTACGGTTTTTCCACCGCGTCCTTTTTTCTCTATTGAAACTCTGAGTTTCTGCTTGTTCTTCTCAATTGTTTCACTCTCTTCATTCTCTTCTGTCTGATAATTGAAGTCAGGATTTGTGGAATATACAATGTTCAATCTTTCCTTCCAGTCGTTGCTTTTCATTTTCTGTAAATGTTTAAATTCAACCAAAGGTATAAACTTTTTCTTTATTATGTGTGCGTTTCCAAATAAATAGACTAATTTTGCAATTAACAGTTTAGTTTTATTTATGTCATGACATCGCCAGTTCATAAAATATCGGATAAAATACCGGAACCGACACTCCGACGTTTGCCTTGGTATTTGTCTTGTGCAAAACTTATGAAAAGCCAAGGGGAGAAATATGTGTCGTCCACACAAATATCAAGACAGATAAATATTGACTCTTCGCAAGTTGCCAAGGACTTGTCGTATGTGGCTGTATCGGGGCGTACACGTGTCGGTTATGATATAGATTGTCTGGTCAGTGTATTGGAGGATTTTCTAGGATTTACAAATCTGCATAAAGCTTATCTGTTTGGCGTAGGTAGTCTTGGAGCAGCTTTGCTTCAGGATACAGGTCTTTCGCATTTCGGGCTTGAAATTGTTGGGGCATTCGATGTTGATCCCAAGAAAGTAGGCACTTTTATAGCCGGCATACCGGTTTATCACACTGATAAGTTTCCGGAAATAATCAAGCAGTCCAATGTAAATATCGGTATATTGACAGTACCTATCAGTATAGCTCAGGAAATAACAGACTATATGGTAAGCGAAGGTATAAAGGCTGTATGGAATTTTACTCCGTTCAGAATACGTGTGCCCGAAGACATCGTTGTGCAGAACACATCTCTATATGCACATCTGGCCGTTATGTTTAATCGTTTAAATGAAGAATTAAAATAATCATAATATGAAGATTATAGCCATAGGAATGAATTATTCCCTTCACTGCAAGGAGCTCCATGCCGACGAGTTCCTTCCGCAAGAGCCGGTGATTTTCATGAAGCCGGATTCTGCTATTCTAAAAGATAGCAAACCGTTTTTTATTCCAGACTTTTCACAACAGATAGACTACGAAACAGAGTTGGTGGTACGTATAAACAGGCTTGGAAAGAATATTTCCGAACGTTTCGCCCATAGATATTATGATGCTGTTACGGTAGGTATAGACTTTACTGCCCGCGACTTGCAGAGAAAGTTCCGTGCCGAAGGAAAGCCTTGGGAATTATGCAAGGGATTTGATAATTCCGCTGCCATAGGCGATTGGGTTGATATAGAAAAGTTCAAGGATATACAGGATATACATTTTCATCTTGACATAGATGGAAAGACTGTTCAGACAGGCCATACACGCGATATGCTTTTCGGTGTGGATAAGATTATTGCGTATGTCAGTCAGTTCTGCACATTGAAGATTGGTGATCTGCTGTTTACAGGAACTCCGGTAGGAGTAGGCCCCGTAAGTATTGACAATCATCTGGAAGGTTATCTTGAAAACGAAAAAGTACTTGATTTTTATATACGATGAAGATAAGAGTAGGATTTGGTTTTGATGTACACCGTCTTGTTCCCGACAGGGAGCTATGGCTTGGTGGAATAAAGCTGGAACATGAGTTGGGCCTGTTGGGACATTCGGATGCCGATGTGCTTATACATGCCATCTGTGATGCTCTTCTTGGAGCGGCAAACATGCGTGACATAGGATTTCATTTTCCGGATAATTCCGGGGAGTTCAAGAATATCGACAGCAAGATACTTCTTGCCCGTACTGTAAAGCTGATAGAAGAGAAAGGCTATACAGTCGGTAATATTGATGCTACTGTATGCGCCGAACGTCCTAAACTGAAAGCCAGGATACCGGAAATGCAGGAAGTGTTGGCTAAGGTTATGGGGATAGATGTTGACGATGTTTCTATAAAGGCCACAACTACAGAAAAGTTGGGATTTACAGGGCGTGAAGAAGGTATATCCGCATACGCCACTGTGCTGATAGAGAAACATTAGTATCTCATTCATATTAAAATAAATTGAGAGCCCGTTTAGTGAATTTTCACCGAACGGGCTCTCAATTTATACTGACTGATGTGGTATTATAAGATTAATCCCAATGTAAGCATTATACCGAAAATGAGCATATTTCTTGATGTCTCACCTAAAATCGTGTTAAGGGCTTTTCCTTTTCCTATCTTTGCCATTCTTATCGTTGTCATGATATGCATTACCAGATAAAATTGTGGTAACAGTACTGCATATATTTTCCCTATGCTCAGGAAATAGAAACATAGCCAGCAAGCTGCCAGTCCGAGCAGAAAATAAAGAATCAGTCCCGCTCTTGCGCCAAGTCTCACTACGATTGTTTTCTTACCGCTCACGGCGTCCTGCTCCCTGTCGCGGAAATTGTTTATCATCAATAATGTGTCAATGATGAGTCCGCACGCGATTGACGCAATGGTGACAGATGTGTTCCAGCTATGAGCCATAACGTAATAAGTGCATCCGACAGGAACGAAGCCGAAGAAAATCAGTACAAGTACATCTCCCCATCCGTGGTATGCCAGAGGGTAAGGTCCTGCGGTGTATAGAAAGGCGAATACCATACATGCTATTCCTACCGGTATCAATTCCCATCCTCCGAAATTCAGTAGCGACAGGCCTGTTATTCCTGCCAGTACTGTAGTCACGCCTATTCCGGCTTTCATTGCCTTTGGAGATATCCAGCCTTGTGCGCAGGCACGTTCCGGACCTAAGCGGTCTTCTCTGTCTGTTCCTTTTAGAAAGTCAAAGAGGTCGTTTATGAAATTTGCGTCTATCTGCATCAGGAATGCGAATAGGAAACATAATATAGCAGGCACAATGTTGAAATGTCCGTATGTGTAAGCCAAAGCGCATCCCAACATTACCGGAATGGCAGCCCCTGTCAATGTTTTGGGGCGTGCTGCCAGAAACCATGCTTTTACGGAATTAGTCTTTACCATAACAATTTTTTTCTGAAACCGCTCGCAAAGTTAGTACATAAAATGCTACTTTTGCGTATATAACCAATCGAAATGTTCATATATGCGTAAATTACTGATACATCTCGTTCTGTCGCTCATCGTATCGGCTGCTCTTACTTCGTGCGCCACTGCTTCATTTTCCAAATACAAAGGTATAGGCCGTATAAAGACGTATCATATTTCCAGTAAAGATGTTCCTCCGTGTTTTGATGGATTCAGGGTAGCTTTTGCTACAGACTTTCATTATGAGAGTCGCTTCGGCAGGAAACGTCTCCCTTCATTGGTCAAGGCGCTCACTTCATTGGATGCGGATGTGTTGCTGCTCGGCGGAGATTATAGAGGCCGGAACGGTGGAGATGTTGGCGAGTTGTTTGATGCTATATCCAGTGTTAAGATGCCTTATGGCATATATGCAGTGATGGGTAATCATGAGCGAGGGGAGAATGATTCACTGGTGCGCAAGGCTATGGATAAGACAGGAGTCGTACTTCTGGAACATAAGGTTGACACTATAGCAAGAGAGTGTGGCAGGATAATGATTTGTGGAATCAGAAACCCGTTTGATCTTGAACATAATGGCGTTTCGCCTACATTGTCGTTGCGTCCAGATGATTTTGTCATAATGTTGACTCATACGCCTGACTATGTGGAAGATGTAGATATCTCAAATACAGATCTTGCTTTGGCTGGGCATACACATGGCGGACAGGTTAGTCTGTTCAATAAATGGAGTCCGGCTAAATTCTCAAAATATGGCAATCGTTTTCTTACCGGAAAAAAGACGAATACATCAGGCATTCCCGTAATAATAAGTAATGGATTGGGAACTTCGCGTAAGGATGTAAGGCTTTTCACTCCTAGTGAGATTGTCCTTGTAATTCTTGAGTCATGCGATTAATTATGAGGGTATAAATATTTATGGGCAAAATAGATAACAGAATGATTTACTTTTTAATTTTGTACCATAAAATATGTTCAACTGCAAATATTAATTCTTTGTTTACGATGAAAACATCAATAACCGGCTGCATTACAGTGTTTGTGGCTTTTGTTTTTCTGTCAATTGGGAATATCTTCTCTCAGGGAATGAATGAGCTTGTCTATGCTGAAGATACTACATTCTCTGCAAGCGAATTGCATGAGTTAAGGTTGCGTTTCAGAAACTTGAATTTCTTTCGTAATAATGAGTATAAAGGAGAACTCGTGAAGGGATATACATTGCCTGGACTATGGATTTTACCTTCTGTTTCATATCAGCCGCTGAGAAATCTGAAGATAGAGGCGGGTGCATACATGTTGAGATACTGGGGAGAAAGTAAATATCCTAATACACATTATGCCAATCTTCCCGGTTATGATACCGGCGATACTCAGAGTGCCTTTCATGCAGTTCCGTTCTTCCGTGTTCATTATAAGCCTCTTCCTGGCATTTCTTTGGTCCTTGGAAATATTTACGGTAGTAACAATCATGGTCTTATTGAACCATTGTATAATAAGGAAATGGTTATGACGTCCGATCCGGAGGCTGGTGTGCAGTTTTTATGGAATACCAGATGTTTTAATATGGATATGTGGGTGAACTGGGAGAGCTTTATATTTCAGGGCGATAATCGTCAGGAAGAATTCACTTTTGGTGTATCGTCGAGGGTAAAAGCCAACTCTTCTTTAGATAGGGTACATTGGTATTTACCCGTCCAGTTGATTTTTAAGCATCAGGGTGGAGAGATTAATACGTCTGCAACATCTCGTGGTGTAAAAACATGGTTTAATGCAGCGGCAGGTGTTGGGGTTGACATCAAGACACCATTCCCTTGTTTTAACAGACTTAACATAGAAGCCGATGCCGCATACTACTCGCAGCAGAAAGGGGACATATTCCCATCTGATAATGGATATGGCTTTTATGGTAAGGCAGTTGCCGATTTTAAGAATTTCCGTTTGCATGCCGCTTATTGGCAATGTCATGATTTTGTGTCTCTTATGGGCGATCCTTTGTTTGGTGCGGTATCAATGTTTAATCCGGGTCAGGTATATAAAGATCCCGAAATGGCATATTTGAGTCTGGAGTATTCACACAGGATAGGAAAGGGGTTTGCTTTAGGAGTACATGCCGATGTGTATAACACCTTTGCGGCTGATACTAAGACTACGCTTTCAGGTGATGATGGAAATTTGGAAGTGAAGTTCTCTCATGTTCCGAACTCTATCAGTTTCTTGGCTGGTATTTATCTCAGAACAGATTTCAGTTTCTTGATCAAGCGTTTCTGATATATAACAAAAAAGGTTCACTGTTAAGCGAACCTTTTTGCTCTTCAGGTTGGACTTGAACCAACGACCCTCTGATTAACAGTCAGATGCTCTAACCGACTGAGCTACTGAAGAATGATAAGATATGTGTTGATTTTTTTTGCTCTTCAGGTTGGACTTGAACCAACGACCCTCTGATTAACAGTCAGATGCTCTAACCGACTGAGCTACTGAAGAATTTTGCAATCTCGATTTTCGCTCTTCAGGTTGGACTTGAACCAACGACCCTCTGATTAACAGTCAGATGCTCTAACCGACTGAGCTACTGAAGAAGGTTGTTTTCTCGATTGCGGTGCAAAGATACTAGCTTGTTTTGAATTATGCAATACCTTTGGCAAAAAAAAAGATGAAAATATTTTGTTTTACCCTAAAATTCTTGTGTGATATTGCATCTGAGAGAAGCGTATCTCCCTTTCCTTGACGAAATTAAGTTAAATATTGGACATTTTCTGTTGCTCTAAGCAGAATAATGCTTTTCTTTGCAATAATATTTTGAAATACATTATAAAATAAACAATATATAAAGATATGAATACTAAGAAGACTATTATAGCCGCGTTTGCCATATTGGTAGGTCTGGGATTGTTAAGTTTCAAGGGGGATGACAGAAACTTCAAGATAGCAAAGAATCTTGATTTGTTCAATTCTATATTCAAGGAATTGGATATGTTTTATGTTGATACTGTTGATGTGGAAAAGATGATTCAGAACGGTGTTAACGGCATGCTGGCACTTACAGACCCTTATACAGAGTATTATCCAGAGGAAGAAGTCAGTAGTCTGAAGGAGATGATTACCGGAAAGTACGGAGGTATTGGCGCAGCAATCAGATATTATGAGGCAAACGACCGTATTGTAGTAGTTGAGCCTACTGAGGGTATGCCTGCTGCCGAATCGGGAGTGAAGGCAGGTGATATAATACTGGAAGTAGGAGGAAAGCCGATGCTTCGCGGAGACATGAAACCACAGGAGTTCTCAAGTAAGGTCAGTGAAGCTTTGCGAGGTGAGCCGGGAACCTCGTTTGTGCTTAAAGTCCTCCGCCCTATGCAGAACGACAGTACTGAAATGGAATTCAAGATTACCCGCAGGAATATACGTACAAATCCGGTACCATATCATGGAATGGTGCGCGACAGTATAGGATATATTGCTCTTCAGAGTTTCACAGACAATTGTTCTAAAGATTTCAAGAAAGCATTTATCGAACTCAAACAGCAAGGCGCGAAATCTCTTATAATAGATTTGAGAGATAATGGTGGCGGTTCGCTGGCTGAGGCAGTAGATATTGTCGGTCTGTTCGTCCCAAAAGGTCAGGAAGTGGTTTATACCAAGGGTAAAATCAAACAGGCGGAAAATTCTTTCAAGACACGTTTTGAACCGGTTGACACCGAAATACCTTTGGTCGTTCTGGTGAACGGCTCTTCTGCCTCTGCATCCGAAATTCTCAGCGGTTCGCTTCAGGATCTTGACCGTGCGGTGATTGTAGGTAGCCGTACATACGGTAAGGGACTTGTTCAGACCACACGTCCGCTTCCTTATAATGGTACTCTGAAGGTTACTACATCCAAGTACTATATACCTAGTGGCAGATGTATCCAGGCTATCGACTATTCAAAGAAGAATGCAGACGGCTCGGTAGCACGTACACCTGACAGCCTTACAAATGTATTCCATACAGCTATAGGCCGAGAGGTACGCGATGGTGGAGGAATACGCCCTGATATAGAAGTAAAGGCCCAGAAGTTCCCTAATATTATATTCTATCTTATGAACGAGGATATTATATTCGATTATGCCACACAGTACTGCTGGACTCATCAGGCGCCGGCTTCTGTTGCAGACTTCAAGCTGACAGATGATGATTATGAAAAATTCAAAACACTGGTGAAATCGCGTGATTTTACATATGACCGCCAGAGTGAGAAGATGCTTAAATCCTTGAAGGAAATGGCAGAATTTGAGGGATATATGGATGGAGCCAAAGAGGAATTTGCAGCTCTTGAAAAGAAACTTAACCATAATCTGGACCGCGACCTTGAGACATTCAAGAAACAGATAAGCGAATATCTCTCTCAGGAGATTATAACAAGATATTTCTATCAGCGTGGTGCGGCGATGGAACGTCTGAAAGACGATGACGACCTTGAAAGTGCCGTAAAAGTACTTCAGAATAAGGCTGAATATGCAAAAATTCTGTCAGTATCAAAGTAAGGGTAAAAATCTGATATATTATTTTTATGATACTTCTCTGTCAGTTCGATAAAAACTGGCAGAGAAGTATTTTTTTCGGGTTATTTCTGATCCATTTTCCACCAGTCGAACTCAAAGAGTTCTTCATCGCCTCCACGATATAATATTGTAACGTCATGTACTCCGGTAACTTTCTCTACCGGTGCAGAGATGTTGTGCCATTCTTTGTTTGTAGTTACGCTGATAATGGATACGGGCTTGTCGTCAACTCTAATTTCTATTGTTCCGCCTGCCTTGCCTCGTACACATACAGTTATTGATTTGGCTCCATTTTCGAAATCAACACTGCGAATACGCTGCCATGAACCGTTATAGATACGTGTCAGCCAATGGTCTTTACCATCCTGACGGTCTGTTTTCAGACCGTAGCTGTCTGCCATAGTCTCTGCTTCAACACGTTCATACGGGTTAAGGTTTTTAACAGGCTTTTTCACTCCTTCTTTTGTAAAAGGAATGTGTGGTATGGAACCGTCGGCGTTGAATTTGAATTCCTCCACACAAGAAGCGCGGCGGAAACCTCCTCCGTTTGGCAGACGTCCATCATGATAAAACATAAAGTTACGTCCCTTGAATTCTATAGAACCTCCGTGTATGGTAAAACTGTTGTTTGCTTCCTCCATAACGCGTCCACCGTATTTCCATGGTCCGGCAATGCTTTTTGCCGTAGAATATGCCATGTGTTCCGGTACTCCTCCTGCTGCATATTCTATATAATAAGTGTCTCCACGTTTATAAACCCAAGGGCCTTCTTCGTATCCTGTTTTCATGATTTTTTTGTTCAGTTGCCAGTCGTGTTTCAATACTTTAGGGCCGAAGGCAGACTCGTCATCCGTGTTGACTTTTATTATTTCACTCTCTAATGACACCATGTCGCGTCCCAGTTTGGCATACCATAATCCGTTGTTTCCCCAGAACAGATATGCCTGTCCGTCATCGTCTATAAATACCGACGGGTCAATATATCCAAAGCCTCCCGGGACCAGCGGTTTGCCAATAGCATCCTTATATGGGCCTTCAGGACGGTCTGCCACGGCAACGCCTATGCCATGCAAATGTTTGGTCGTGTCTTCAGCAGCTACATACCAATACCATTTCCCGTCCCGTTCTATAGCCTGCGAAGCCCATGCGTTGTCTCCCTGTTTTGCCCATTTGAATGTTGCCGTTGACAAAGGCACTCCGCGGAATGTCCAGTTTACCATATCTGTAGTAGAAAAAAGCAGCCAGTCTTTCATCTTGAAATATTGTGCGTCGTCTTCGTCATGGTCTGTAAACAGATAGACCGTATCGCCATGTACATACGGAGCCGGATCCGGCGTATAACAGGTTTGTATAATAGGATTTTGTCCGGATAACCGGAATAGTGATGACAGTATTCCCACTGCCAGAGTGATTGTTGTTTTTCGTTTCATAATTTTAGGTTTTACTATCTTGTTATTTGTTGCTGCCATTAAAGCGTTTACAAAGAAAAAGATATTTCTCCTATCATTTGAAATATGATGTTACAAATGTTTTTGCTTATGTTACAAATATGATGTAAGTGTATATTTTCTATGCGGTTAAAAACAAAAAAAGGGAAGAAGACGCGTCTGTCTCCCTCCCTATTGTGTAATATGGTGATTTCTTTTATTTCTCGTGGAAATCTCCGTTGGCTTTTATCAGTTCTATCAGTTTTTCTACAGCCTGTTCTTCAGGAATATTCTTTTCTATACATTCCTTACGCTTGTACAGACTGATTTTGCCGCGTCCTGCCCCTACATAACCATAGTCGGCATCAGCCATTTCTCCGGGACCGTTTACTATACATCCCATAATTCCTATTTTCAGGCCTTTCAGATGTGAAGTCGCGGCCTTGATGCGTGCGATTGTCGATTCAAGGTCGTAAAGAGTTCTTCCGCATCCCGGACAAGATATATATTCGGTTTTGGAAGTACGTACTCTGCCGGCCTGAAGAATTCCAAATGCCGTTTCGTCAAGTTTCGTATCTGCTATGGCCGAGGAGTTGTTGTAAAGCAGGATACCGTCAGTCAGTCCGTCGAATATTAATGCTCCCATGTCGGCTGCTGATTTAATCTGCAAGTCCTCAACAGAATTTTCTTCATACATCTGGAAGAACACTACAGGGTTTTTCAGGCCTTGTCTTGTGAGCTGATGAACAAGACCACGGTATTCGCCCAGTCTGTTAGGATGATTGCTCTGTGCAATGATTACAACTTCCGGATGCAGACGCAGACATGCTGTTACCTCTTCGTTGAGGCCCATATAAGTGGTAAACAGGAATTTGATTTCCGATTGGATTTGGTGCAGACCTATAATCTGCTGGGTGTTGAATGCAGGATAAGTGCCTTCTTCGCCATTCCAAACGTTTGCGTCAACTATATAGCCGATATCCTTTCTCCTGTTTTCAGGCAGAGTCTGTCCGCAATATACGTAATCAGGCTTGAACTGTTCGTTCATGTCCATGTTGCCGTTCAGGCGTACGGAAATAACTACAGGGAGGTTGTCGCCACCAATGTTGCCTACGGCGTTTGTCTTGCGTCTTGAAGGGTTGGTGTAGCAGAAATCGTCTGCTTCGGCTCCAGGGATATAAGGATGGTTTTCGCGTTTGATGACGTAGTCCACCAGTTTGCGTGCAACAGGAATTTCAGCTTCAGGAGCTTCGCTGAGCGATACGCGTATGGTGTCGCCAAGTCCGTCGGCAAGGAGTGCGCCTATTCCGAGAGCTGACTTGATACGTCCGTCCTCTCCGTCTCCTGCTTCAGTCACACCAAGATGCAGAGGGAATGCCATGCCTTCCTTTTCCATCTGTTCGGCAAGCAGTCTGACGGTCTTTACCATGACAACAGTGTTGGAAGCCTTGATGGAGATTACTACATTGCTGAAATTCTCTTCTATACAGATACGAAGGAACTCCATACATGATTCAACCATGCCTTCAGGAGTATCGCCATAGCGTGACATGATACGGTCCGACAGTGACCCGTGGTTCACCCCGATGCGGATTGCTGTGTGATTTTCCTTGCAGATGTTCAGGAATTTGACAAAACGCTCGCGGATTTTCTGTATCTCCTGTGCATATTCCTCGTCAGTGTATTCCAGGCTTTTGAAAGTACGGGCAGGATCGACATAGTTACCCGGATTGATACGTACCTTTTCGGCATAAAGTGCAGCTACATCCGCCACGTTCGGATTGAAGTGTACATCTGCCACGAGAGGGGTATTGTAACCTTGCGAGCGCAGTCCGATGTTTATGTTCTTCATGTTTTCAGCCTCGCGTACACCCTGAGTGGTGAGGCGTACATACTCTCCACCGGCATCGATGATTCGTTTAGCCTGTTCCACACAAGCCTCTGTATCCATCGTTACGGTATTGGTCATGCTCTGTATGCGTATAGGATTAGCGCCACCCATAGGAGTGGCGCCAACATATACTTCGTTTGCCTTTCGGCGTGAATAGTTGAAGTAATCCATTTAATTAGTCTTGTATGCGTATTTAACTTCTTTCAGTTCTTCGTTTGCCTTTACAATCTTGTTTTTCAGTCCTTCCTTGTAAGCGGCAAACTTCTTAGCCAATTCCTCGTCAGAGAGTGCTATCATCTGTACTGCCAGGATTGCAGCGTTCATTGCTCCGTTGATGGCTACTGTTGCTACAGGTATTCCAGGAGGCATCTGGATGATAGAATACAAAGCGTCAACACCATCGAGTACAGAGCCTTTAATAGGTACTCCGATTACAGGAAGTGTAGTGTTGGCAGCAATAACTCCCGGAAGTGCGGCAGCCATACCGGCAGCAGCTATTATTACTTTCAGTCCTCTGTCGGCAGCACCTTTTGCAAATGCTTCAACTTCGGCCGGAGTACGGTGAGCTGAAAGTGCGTTAATCTCGAAAGGAACCTGCATTTCGTCAAGCAGTTTGGCAGCCTTTTCCATAACCGGAAGGTCAGAAGTACTACCCATGATGATACTTACTATTGGTTTCATTCTTTTTTCTCTTATAGTTTATACTTGTTTGTTTTTGTTTATGTCTGTTGTTTTGATATTATTCGTTTATAAGTTTTTTATATGCTTCTGCATCCAGCAGTTCTTCAGCTTCAGAAACGTCTGTAGGCTTGATTCTGATAATCCATCCTTCGCCGTAAGGGTCTTTATTCACAAGTTCAGGATTTTCTTCAAGTGCCGGGTTTACTTCAAGTATTTCTCCTCCAACAGGCAGGAACAAATCGGAAACGGTCTTTACCACTTCAATACTTCCGAATGTTTCTCCTTTTTCCAGTGTTTCTCCTTCTGTAGGAACATCTACGAATACAATATCACCTAATTGTGTTTGAGCATAGTCTGTTATACCTACATATGCTTCTTCTCCTTCTAAACGAATCCATTCGTGTTCGTTTGTGTACTTTACGTTTGTTGGAAAATTCATGGTTTTAAAATTTACAAGGTTAGTATATCTTTTCAAATAAACAAAATTCCTGTGACACCGCAAAATAATCCTACAACAAATCCTCCGAAAACTTCAATAAGAGTGTGTTGGCGCATTATTATTCTGGCTGTACACAACATACCAGCCAGCAATATGAATCCTGACAGCCACCATACCGGATTGAACTGGAAAAGAAAACTGTAGGACAGCAGTCCCCCGACCATTAATCCGCTACTAGCCGCGTGTGTACTGATTTTGAGCTTTAGGTTTACAATGGTACACAATACCATACATATCAGTACGGCAAGAACTATTCCGCTCATATACCTTGGAGTGTGTATCCTGTACATTGTCACCAGACCGCCTATGTAGCTTAGGATTGTCAGTCCGTACGGGACGAACCTGTTTTCACGGTGTCCCAGCTCTTTTATTCCCCAGCCGTTGATTTTCTGGAAAATGTATATACCCAGCATGGGGAAAAGAATGGTGAAGCAATACACCAGTCCGAGTATCGACAGTTTGTACGACATGGGCATTATGTTGAGATATGTAAATAGAAATATCATCAGAAATGCCACAAACGGAACCATGAACGGCGAGAATATCGCCGATACTATATAGGATGCTATATATAGCGGGTCCTTTTTTTCCTGTTCCGTGAAATGCACAGGCTCGTGATATGTCAGTTCGCTGGGAATATTATTTTCTTCCATTTTATCTTCTTAGTCTAGCTACAGGAATATTTAACTGTGTACGGTATTTGGCGACAGTACGACGTGCTATAGGGTAGCCTTTGTCTTTAAGGGCTTCTGCCAGTTCGTCGTCGGTCAGAGGGTTTTCCTTGTCTTCGTTGTCAATCACTTCTTTCAGAATTCTTTTTATTTCTCTTACGGACAGTTCCTCACCGTTGTCGGTGGTATATCCGTCGTTGAAAAAGTACTTGAGCGGGAAGATACCGAAGTTGGTTTGCACATACTTGCTGTTGCTTACCCTTGATACAGTCGAGATGTCCAGTTTGGCCCTTTCCGCCACATCCTTCAGTATCATAGGTTTCAGCAAGGTTTCATCTCTCTCGGTAAAGAACGGGCGCTGCAGGTCTATTATTGCCTGCATGGTGCTTAGCATGGTGTTTTGTCTTTGCTTTACGGCATTGATAAATCCTTGGGCTGCATCAACCTTCTGCTTCAGGAACATGAATGCGTCTTTTGCTTCTTTCGATTGGTTGGCTTTGTTCTTGGTCTGTTCTTCCAGCATGTCCGTAAATGTTCTGCTTAGTCGGAGTTCCGGAACATTTCTGTTGTTGAGGCTCAGGATGATATTTCCGTCATCTTCTGTCTCGACTATAAAGTCCGGGATTATGTGATGCAGGTTTTTGCCCATGGCTTCTCCCATGGAACTTCCCGGACGCGGATTTAACTTTACAAGTTCGGCCACGGCAGCATTGTATTCATCTTCCGTGATATTGAGTTTCTGTATAATCTTATCCTTGTTTTTCTTTGTGAACTCGTCGCAATACTGGTCTATTATGTCGTATTCTATTTTTTTCAGCGGCGAATCCTCTTTTCTCTTTATCTGAAGAAGAAGACATTCTTTGAGGCTTCTTGCACCTATTCCGGCAGGGTCAAAGTCCTGTATTATCGATATGATGTGTTCAAGTTCTTCTTCTGTTGTGTATATTCCCTGATATATGGCCAGTTCGTCCATTATAGCTTCTGTGGTTTTCCTCAGAAGTCCGTCATCATCCAGTGAACCTATGATATACTCTCCAAGCATTTTCTGCTCGTCGGTCAGTTCTTGCATGTCAAGCTGCTCTTTCAGTGTCTCGTAGAAAGAAACATTGTCCGATAAAGGTATTTCTTCTGGAGTTTCGCCTGCGGAACGGTTGTTCTCTTGCAGTTTATAGTCAGGAATGTCATCTTCTGTACGGTAGTCGCCCAGCGATACATCTTCGTTATAGTTCGTATCCGGGTCTGCATCAGGGTCAGTAGGATATTCGTTAGCCTGATCCTCAGCTATTTCGGCAGGGTCTTTCCCTTCTTCCAGTGCAGGATTATCCAAAATCTCTGCATGTACTCGCTCTTCCAATTCCACTGTTGGCAATTCCAGAAGTTTTACCAGCAACACTTGCTGTGGTGAAAGTGTCTGGACTTGCTGTTGTGCCTGCGACTGTATTTGACGTGAGTTTTGTGCCATTTTATAAATTTATTTATTGGCAAAAGTAGTAAAATAATTGTGATAATCAATCCTGAAAAGGTTAGTTTGTTTTAAAGAAAGTATCTTTTATATCAGATTACATAAAAAATATGGTTTTACCTGTTGTTGATTTTTAAGTTGGATTTTATATCCTAGTAAGCCTGTATAAATACATAGATATAACTGCAATTATTTAAATGTAACATGCAGCAAAACATATGTAACATTTACGGTTGTTATGTAACGTCGGTTACATGTTTTGGAATGAAAATATTGTGAATACAAAAAAAAATAATGTAAATTTGCAATGTGTTAAATGAAATTTAAATGTGTAATCTTAAATGAAAATGCGTATGAATATTATTGAAGAAAGTGGATAGCAAAAACTGATGAATCTAAGAATCGACTATTTAATTTTTTATTTTTAATTATTAAAGTAATGAAAAACATAAGACAAAAGTTTATTGAGAAATTTTCTTTTGATAAGAAAAAACACTTTCTCACACAGATGAAGGTGTTCTTTTTCCTGTTATTGCTTGGCAATGTTTCGATGATGGCTCAGACTTTCGTTGTACAGGGAAAAGTCCTTGATGCGAATGACGAACCTTTAATCGGTGCGGCTATTGTGTTGAAAAGTCAGAGTACAGTTGGTACTGTGGCAGACTTTGATGGAAATTTTACTTTGGAAGTACCAAGTAAGGATGCAGTATTGACCGTTTCTTATTTGGGTATGACTCCACAAGACGTTAAGGTTGATGGACGCAGTATGATAGTTGTTGTATTACGAGAGGATTCCGAAATGCTTGAGGAAGTTGTAGTTGTTGGTTATGGACAGCAGAAAAAGGCTTCTGTGGTTGGTGCTATCACGCAGACAACAGGCAAAGTGCTGGAAAGAGCTGCCGGTGTTTCGGATATTGGTGCCGCATTGACTGGTAATCTTCCAGGTGTTGTTACTACTGCTGGAACAGGTATGCCTGGTGAAGAAGATCCTAAGATTACAATTCGTGGTGCTAGTTCATGGAATAATAATGAAGAGCCTCTTGTTTTGGTAGATGGAATTGAGCGTCCAATGAGTTCAGTGGATATTACTTCTGTTCAGTCTATTTCTGTTTTGAAAGATGCTTCTGCAACAGCAGTATATGGTGTAAAGGGTGCAAATGGAGTTATCCTGATTACTACCAAGAGAGGTACAGAAGGAAGTGCTAAGATTGATGTCGGTTTTAATGCGACTTTGAAATCTCCTTCGAAATTACCTAATAAATATGATTCGTATGATGCTCTAATGTTCCGTAATATTGCCATCGAACATGAATTAGCGTTGGCTCCTCAATCATGGGCTGATATACGTTCTCAAGCTTTTATTAATAATTATCGCAATCAAACTACTGTTGAGCAAAGGGAACGCTATCCTAATGTAGATTGGCAGAAGGCTTTGTTTAAGGATAATACCATGTCATACAACGCAAATATTAACATTAGTGGTGGTACAAAGTTTGTAAAATATTTCGCTGCTGCGGATTATGTGCATGAAGGCGACCTTTTCCGAGTTTATGATAATGGACGTGGCTATAATTCTGGTTATGGATATGACCGTGTAAATGTACGTAGTAATATTGATTTTAATATTACAAAAAGTACTGTGTTGAAAGTAAATTTGGCTGGTTCAAATGGTATTAGAAAATCACCATGGAGTAATTCGGGAAATTCTGAATGGCAGATAGGTCAGCAATGGTCTGGTGTATATAATATTCCGTCTGATGTGTTTTTGCCTCAATATTCTGATGGTAGTTGGGGTTTTTATCCTAAAGTTTCAAATACAACAAATTCAGTACAGAATATTGCAATTAGTGGAACAATGCAGACAACGACAACACGCATTAATACAGACTTTACTTTGGAACAGGATTTATCTTTTATAACAAAAGGTCTTGTCGCAAGAGCTACAATATCATGGGATAATGAGTTTGTTGAGAATAATCGTGGAATTAATGATTTATATAATGATGCGCAAACTAAGTGGATTGATCCGGAAACCGGTCAGGTTGTATGGGGAGAATCATATGATACCAATCAAGGATTTGATTGGTCGCAGGGTATAAATTGGATTACACAGTCTGGATCTGTAGATAACAGTAGAACAATAAGAAATTTGTATTATCAGGCACAGTTAAGTTGGGCGCGTTCTTTTGGTAAACATAATATGACTGCTATGGGATTATTTAGCCGTCAGGAGAATGCAAGAGGTAGTGTGATGCCTACTTATCGTGAAGACTGGGCTTTTCGTGTTACTTATGATTTTGCTAATAGATATTTTGTAGAATATAATGGTGCGTATAACGGTTCAGAAAAGTTTAGCCCTGAGAATCGTTTTGCTTTCTTTAATTCTGGTGCTATAGGATGGATGGTCAGTGAAGAACCTTTTATGCGTTATCTTCGTGAGAAAAAAATTCTTGATATGATGAAGATTCGTGCATCGTATGGTGAGATTGGTTCCGACCAACTTGGAGATCCATTTGATGAATCACGTCGTTGGTTGTACATGGATTCATGGAAATATGCGGGTCACACTCGTTTGGATTTGAACCATGCTGAAAGTATTTATACTTGGTGGTATGAATCTGCTATTGGCAATGAAGACATACAGTGGGAAGTCGTGGAAAAAATGAATTTAGGTATAGATTACTCTTTCTTTGAAGGATTAATGGCAGGTAGTGTTGAATTTTTCCGTGATACTCGTTCGAATATATTTGTATTTGGTAGTGATCGTTCAATACCTTCTTATTTTGGCGGAACACCTCCTTCAATAAATAAAGGAAAAATCCGTACAACAGGTTATGAATTAGAATTACGTTTAAATAAAGTTTTAGCGAATGGATTGCGTCTTTGGGGTAATTTTAATATGACTCATGCTCGTAATGTTGTACTTGTGAAGGATGATCAAGCTTTGCGACCTGCATATCAGAAGGCTGCAGGACACGGTGTTGGTCAATATTATTCTTATATTGACAATGGTTTTATCCAAAATTATGATCAGATGTTTGGTAGTCCAGCTCATGATTCAAGTGACTCTCAAAAATTGGTTGGAGACTATTATATTGTTGATTATAATGGTGATGGTGTTATAGACAGTAAAGACTCTGTTCCTTATGGATATACGAGTTCGCCTGAAAATACATACAATGCTACGATTGGATTTGAATGGAAAGGCTTTAGTGCCTTTGCACAGTTCTATGGCGTTAATAATGTTACACGTGATGTTGCTTTAAAAAGTTTGGAAAATAACTTAAATACTGTTTACGATGCAGGAACATGGTGGTCAAAAGATGAACCAAATGCAGATATTGTTGTTCCTCGCTGGAATTCGAAGCCTACTTATTATGACGGTACGCAATATATGTATGATGGTTCATATATCCGTTTGAAAAATGTTGAAATAGCTTATACATGGACAAAGGGATGGGTACAAAAGTTGGGTATCAGTAACCTTAAGATTTATCTTAACGGAAATAACTTGTGGTTGTGGACTCGTATGCCTGACGACCGTGAGGCAAATCTCTCAGGAGCTGGATATTTGGGAGCTTATCCTACAGTGAAACGTTATAATTTAGGTATTAAGTTTACATTATAAAAATACGTAGTTCAGAGGTATAAATAATTTTACCTCCTTTTACTACTATAAAAAACAGATATATGAGAAAACAATATACATATATATATACTGCACTTTTTTCCATGGTGATAGGTTGCGGTATGACTTCTTGTCAGGATTATCTTGACAAGAGTCCCGAGGCTACTGTAAATAAGGAGGATGCTTTTAAAGATTTTCGTAATTTTCAGGGTTTTGTGGAAGAAATTTATAACTGTATTCCTGACAAGGAGAAATGTAATTATTGTACTTCTTGGAACTGGGGCGATGATGAGCTTTTCAATTCGCTTGGTAATGCACACATGACCAATCAGGTTGATTTAGGAAATTTCCGTAACTGGTACAGCAACGGGCAGACATGGCTGATGACGAGTACTAATGATCCGAGATCGACTAATAGCTTCAATCATTCGTTATGGGGACATGCATGGTACTGTATCCGTAAGTGCAACATTGGTCTAGCTAATCTTGACAAAATGGTGGGAACAGAAGATGAGAGAAATCTGATTGCTGGACAGCTTTATTTCTTCCGTGCGTGGTGGCACTTTGAGATGATGACATATTGGGGAGGTCTTCCATATATTGATCAGGTGCTCGACGCTACACAAGAACTGACTCTACCTCGTCTGTCGTATCAGGAGTGTGCAGACAAAGCTGCGGAAGATTTTCGTCGTGCGGCAGATTTACTACCGATTGATTGGGATGATACCAATGCCGGACAGGCTACAGTAGGTAGGAATCAACTTCGTATAAACAAGATTATGGCATTGGGATATCTAGGCAAAAATTATCTTTGGGCAGGAAGTCCTTTAATGAAAAATGGTGCTCAGTTGGGAGGAAGTCAAACTTATAATTACGACGAGGAATATTGTCATAAGTCAGCAGAGGCTTTCGGAGAGTTACTTGCACTAGTTGAAGGCGGACAGACACAATATGCCTTAGCGGAATTTAACTATTCGAATGTTTATGACCATGAAAAGGCTGCTGGCGCTACAACATGCTATTCTGATATCTTTTATACGCGTCGTCAGAATTGGCAGGTGCCAGGCTCGGTTGAAGCTATATTTAGAGGTCCATCGGGAAGTGACGGAGGAGCTGATGGTAATAATTCCAACTGGAATATGTCTAAATTGTGGGGACCTAAGGTCGCAAGTTTAGTAGAACACGACGTCATTATTCATTTGCCAACTGCAAATTTAGTTGAAATGTACGGTATGAGTAATGGATTACCTTTGGATGATCCTAACTCCGGTTTTGATCCTACTCACCCGTTTAAGAATCGTGATCCTCGCTTCTATCACGACATTGTGTTTGACGGTTTTCATTATGTACTTGCTGAAGATAAGTTGAACGACGCTCAGAAACCATACGCTTATCTGAATCTGTCGAGTGGAGGTGGAGATATGCGTTCTGATGATATGGGTAGTCGCACGGGATATTTTTTCCAAAAATTAGTACCACATACATGTAATGTTGGTGATAAAGAATATGATTGGGGAAGTGCGCTTCACACTTATCTTCCCTATATGCGTCTAGCTGATATCTATCTTATGTATGCTGAGGCTTGTGCTGCTACAGGAGGAGCTTCAGCAAAGAGTAGTAATTTTGGAAAAACTGCTCTGGATGCAATTAATACAATACGTAACCGCTGTGGTGCTGGTGAGGTAGCAGACTCGTATGCTGCAGACAGAAATAAGTTTATGGACGAAATTCGCCGTGAGCGTGCTGTGGAACTTTCAATGGAAGGATTCCGTTTCAATGACCTTCAGCGTTGGCTTCTGCTTACTGAATCTCCTTATAATGAAAAGTATGCTGTAGAGTTTGATCGTCTTGAGGATGATAACTTCTACAGAAATAATGATCCTGCTGAAGCTAGAGTTGCGAACTATCGTCACAAATTGCTTGTTAAACGAGTGTTCGGTACCAAGCATTATTGGTTCCCTCTTCCTGATGATGATGTTTACCTTTATCCGGAATTTCCACAGAATCCAGGTTGGGAATAAAACGGTAAATCAATAAGGCTAATTGAATATCAAAGGAGTTAACAGAAAAATACTGATGTATAATAATAAAAAACTGAACAATGAAAGATAAACAGACAAAATTCATTCTTCTTGCTATGCTTACCGCAGCACCTTGTCTGGCCGGAGCGCAGAGTGCGATTGAGAATGATACTGACACATTGTCAACAGGAAATGACGCCGAGGTTCAGGTGGCATTCCGGAAAGTATCACGCAAGGATCTTCTTGGAGGAGTTTCTGTTGTCAATATGGAGGAACTTACCCGGAAAAACTATAATACTTATAGTCTGGATAATATGCAAGGCTATGTGGGTGGATGGAACGGAAACTCCCTGTGGGGAATGGATGGCGATAATGCTGGTTATTTGGTCCTTGTGGACGGAGTTCCGCGTGATGCCAACAACGTGATGCCTACAGAGATAGAGCAGATAACTTTCTTGAAGGGAGCACAGGCTGTAGTGTTATATGGTAGTAAAGCTGCCAAAGGAGCTATCCTGATTTCTACCAAGCGAAGCACTGCTGAAGGGCTGAGTGTGAGTGTTAGAGCTAATACAGGTTTCAATGTTGCAAAAAGTTTTCCAGAATATTTGGGATCAGCTGAATATATGACTCTATATAATGAGGCACGTGTAAACGATGGGCTGGCCCCTTTGTATTCCGATACACAAATTTACAATCATGCTTCAGGATTAAATCCTTACCGCTATCCGGACATAAATTATTATTCTTCCGATTATGTAAAGAAAATGTATAATCGTTCAGAGGTTACAGCCGAGATTGAGGGCGGAGGTTCAAAAGCTCATTTTTACAGCAATATCAGCTATTATCGTAATGGTGACTATCTGAACTTTGGCGAAGCGGAAAATAATATGGTGGATCGTTTTAATGTACGTACTAATGTGGACGTAAAGATTAATGATTTCATCAAAGCATATATCAATGCTAACGCTACTTTCTATAATTCAAAGAGCGCAAAAGGCAATTATTGGGAAGCAGCTTCTACCATGCGACCAAACTTTCCGCAGAACGCGGCTCCGCTTATACCTATCGATATGATTGATCCTAATGCGAGCGCTGTGTGGGAATTATTGAGTACTTCGGGTAATATTATCGATGGCAAATACTTCCTGGGCGGTTCGCAAGCCAATCCTACAAACGCTTTTGCAGATGTATATGCGGCAGGAAGCAGTAAATATACCAGCCGTCAGTTTCAGTTCGACACTGGGGTGGATGTTAGCTTGGAGAAACTTCTGAAGGGATTGTCGTTTAAGGCTATGTTTGCTGTTGACTATGCAACTTCTTATAATACATCGTTCGATAATAATTATGCCATATTTGTTCCAACATGGTCTAACTACAATGGCAAGGATGTCATTGTAGGGCTTACCAAAGAAGGTTTGGACGAGCGTCCAGGTATTCAGAATGTTGGTGGAAGTGCTGATAATCAGACTATAGCCTTTAATGCTCAGTTTAATTATCAGAATACATTTGCTAAGGATCATAACGTATCTGCTATGCTTATTGCAAATGGTTATCAGCAGACACGTTCTGCGCAATATCACCGTATTAGTAATGCTAACTTGGCTTTACAGGCAGGATATAACTTCCGTCAGCGTTATTATGCAGACTTCAGCGCTGCTCTGATTCATTCGGCAAAACTGGCACCGGGACACAGAAATGCCCTGTCGCCTTCGCTTACATTGGGATGGCGTCTGAGCGAAGAAGATTTTCTTAAGGACTCTCCTGTTGTGGACGACATGATGCTTAGCGTATCGGGTAGTATCCTGAATCAAGATATCGATCTTAAGATGGGTGATACTGAATTTTATCTGTATGATGGCTTGTGGACTCAGGCTGATGGCTATGGCTGGTATGACGGATCGGCAGGTAAATATACTTACTCAACTAAAGGTGAGAACTACGATCTCGACTTCATAAAGCGTAAGGAACTTTCTGTCAATCTGAATACTTCATTGTGGAAACGTTTTATCACTCTTGACGCTTCCTTCTTCATTATGTCCAACGAAGGTTACCTGATCGATAAGCCTACGTTCTATCCTTCATACTTAAGTACCGGTTATCCTGTAGCTTCGTTTTTGCCAGTATTGAATTATAACAATAACCGCCGTATAGGTTTTGATTTTAGTGTGAATGTGAACCATCGTATCGGTGAGGTAGATTTGTCTTTAGGAGTTTCAGGTACATACTATGATACTAAGGCTACAAAGCGTGATGAAATATATGACGACGCTCACCGTTATCGTGAAGGTAAGCCAATTGACGGTATATGGGGATATCAAAGTGCTGGATTGTTCCAAAGTCAGGAAGATATTGACAGCTGGTATGATCAGTCTAAGTTAGGACAGATTAAACCGGGAGATATTAAATATATCGATCAAAACGGTGACAAAATTATTGACGAGAAGGATGAGGTTTATCTTGGTAAAGGTGGCTGGTATGGAGCTCCGTTTACTATGGGTGTAAACATCACTGCCAAGTGGAAGGATTTCACTCTTTTTGTTCTCGGTACTGGTGGAGTTGGAAGCTATGGCTTGAAGAACAGTTCTTATTATTGGGTGGATCAGGAAGACAAGTATTCTGCAGTGGTACGCAACCGTTGGACAGAGGCTACAGCTTCTACCGCTACTTACCCACGTTTGTCAACACTCAATGCAAGTCAGAATTTCTGTGATTCCGATTTCTGGATGTATAAGGCAAACCGTTTCGATCTGGCTAAGATACAGATTACATATGATTTACCTAAGCATATATTGCGCAGCTCTTTCGTAAAGGAACTGTCGGCATTTGTGGGCGGAGCCAATCTGCTTACTATCTCTAAGGAACGCGAACACATGGAGTTGAATGTGGGAAGTGCGCCTCAGAGCAGATACTATAACATTGGTTTAAAAGCAGTATTCTAAAAAAAGTGATAAAAATGAAACTGAAATATATTTTTATATCTACTGTGCTTCTTGCATCTCTCTCAGCTTGTGAAGATATGTTTGAGCCGTCTCAGGAGAACATTAGAGGTGTGGAAGAAATGTTTTCCGATCCTAACTATGCCTCAGGTTTGTTGGGATATGGTTATGCGATGTTGCCATATGATAATTCAAGCGTCAGCGATGTTGCTACTGATGATGCTGTAACCAACGATCTTACTAGTAATTATTCGAAAATGGCACTTGGTGCTTGGTCATCAAGCAACAATCCTATGGAACAGTGGCAGGCTCGTAAGGCTACTATACAGTATATCAATACTTTCCTAAGTATTGTGGATAAGGTGAAATGGTCTAGTACTGAGACTACTAACAGGATGTTTATTGACAAGTTGAGTGGCGAAGCGTATGCTCTGCGCGCATTGAATTATTTCTATCTTCTGCAAGCGCATGCCGGATGGACTGACGATGGACAGCTGTTGGGTGTACCAATGGTGTTCGAGCCTGAAGATAAAAACTCCGAATTCAACCAGCCACGTAATTCGTTTAGCGAATGTGTAAACTATATCTTTGACGATCTTGACAAGGCAATAGAACTCTTGCCGCTTGACTTCGCAAATATCGGCAGTAATGCAGAACTTCCTTCAAAATATCAGGAAATAGGTGCCGAGATGGGTGGCTATAACCTAGTGTTCGGAACTTATCAACGTGGACGTATATCAGGACGTATAGCTGAAGGTATTAAGGCTCAGGTTGCTCTTCTAGCGGCAAGTCCTGCCTATCGTGAGGCTTCTGGAGTTACATCAGAAGAGGCTGCAGGATATGCTGCTACAGTTCTTAACAGAATAGGAGGTGTCAGCGGAATAGACCCTCGTGGAAATACATGGTACAATAATACAGATGAGCTTGACAATATGGGCTCCGGTGCCGTAACAGCAGAAATCCTGTGGAGAGGTAACCGTACTAATAGTGATGCTGATTGGGATATAGGTATCACACAGGAGAAGAACAATTTTCCACCAACATTATATGGAAGCGGTAGAATCAATCCTACACAGAATCTGGTTGACGCTTTCCCGATGGCTAACGGTTATCCTATAACAGATACTTCTAACAGTGGTTATGACGCTTTAAACCCTTATGCGGATCGTGATCCACGTTTGACATATTATATATTATATAACGGTAGTACTTATAAGGGTAAAACAATCATCACTGGACTATATGCCGACAGCGAGAATAAGACAGATGATGGACTGAATAAAATAGGTACATCTACTCGTACTGGATATTATCTGCGCAAGCTTTTACGTGAGGATTGTAATCCAAATCCGAGTGCTCTTAACCCTAAGTATCATTTCCCGGTACGTATTAGATATACGGAAATCTTTTTGGCTTATGCCGAGGCAGCTAACGACGCTTGGGGACCTACCGGTACTGGTGGAAATACTTATAGCGCATACGATGTAATAAAGGCTTTACGTGTACGTGGAGGTGTTGGAACGGATAATGGCGATCCATATCTGGAGAGTGTTAAGAATGATCAGACACGGATGACAGAGCTTATTAGAAACGAAAGACGCATTGAGTTATGTTTCGAGAACAAACGTTTTTGGGACATTCGACGTTGGAATTTACCGCTTAACGAGACTGCTAGAGGTATACGTATAGAACAAGCTACAGGCAACTCTTTGAAATATACGGAAATTGATGTAGAGATACGTAATTATAGAGACTATATGTATCACGGTCCTATACCTTATTCTGAAATACTGAAATGGAGTAATCTCCAGCAGAATAAAGGATGGCAGTAATATATGTTTAATTAAAATTATGAAAGTAAAAATGGAAACAAGAAAATCTATATTATTGATGATGTCGGGGGTTATGGCGTTTGCTTTCTCTTCCTGTAAGAATGCGGACAGAACTTTCCCTGATTATGAGGGAGGAACTTCTGTATATTTTGCATATCAGTATCCGGTGCGTACATTGGTCCTCGGTAATGATGAGGTAGTAGATAATTCGCGTGATAATGAACACAAATGTGCAATTTACGCCACTATGGGAGGTTCATACGAGGGAAGGGATATTACTATCGACGTCGAGATAGACAATTCTCTGTGCGATAATCTGACCTTTGAGGATGGTTCTCCGGTCCTTCCTTTGCCGGCCGATTATTATGAGATGCTTGGAAATCAGATTAGATTTGGTGGCGATCATTGGGGATATGTTGAAATACAACTCAAAGATGCTTTCTTTGCCGATCCGAAGGCTCTGACCAACAATTATGTAATTCCTGTTTTAATGACAGGACAGAAAGGTGCTGACCGTATTATTACTGGTACTCCATCGATAGAAGGAGACCAGCCAGCACGCACTAATTCGGCTTATTGGAACATACAGCCCAAGGACTATGTGCTATATTGTGTGAAATACATGAATCCATGGCATGGCTTTTACTTGCGTCGTGGAATAGACCAAATAACAACCGCCGCTGATGGTACAATAACCACAAATGTCCGTCACGAGGAATCTGTAGAGAAGGACGAGGTTTGCGAAATGACTTCTCGTTCACTTAATACCGCAATTTTCCCAGTATCTATTGATGATGAAAATGGTACGGCCGTTACTTGTGATTTGCTGCTTACATTTGATGGTGATAACTGTACCATTACCTCTGGTAGTGATGGTATTGTAGCTTCTGGAAGCGGAAAGTTTGTGGAAGACGGAGAGAAAAATTCATGGGGTAATAAAGATCGCGATGTCATATATCTGGACTATAGTATAGATTATGGTTTCAAGCAAGTTGCTACTAAGGATACATTGGTTGCACAGACTCGTGGCACAAACAAATTAGTTACCTTCACTCCTACATATAATGAGAAATAAATATCTTTAAATAAAAATATGTACTGGTTATGAAGAATAAATCTTTATATATAAGTTCATTGTCAATGTTGCTTCTCATGGCAGCATGTGCTGACGAACAGATTGCTGAATTTAAAGTAGAGAAACCGGCAAATATTGAACAATATGAATATCTGAATGCTTATGATGCATTAAAAACGTATGTCAATCGTGCTGCTAATCCGGGATTTAAGTTAGGAATTGCTCTGAGTGCTAATGATTTTACTGCAGGCGATCAGGTACATAGTTTGGCAGTATCCAACTTTGACGAGATGACCGCAGGCAATGAAATGAAATATGCTTCATGTGTGGCTGATGATGGTACGATGAATTTCTATAATGTCACAAAGTTTGTGAATGAAGCTAAAAATGCTGGTATGACTATTTACGGTCATACTTTGGGTTGGCATTCGCAGCAGAATAACAAGTATCTGAATTCTTTGATTGCGGATAAGGAAATTGAAGTGGATCCGGAAGATAAGGTGGAAAAAGTTGATTATGAAATAGATTATTCTACTAGTGAATATAAATTTTGGAATGAGATAGATAATGCTACTATTGCCGTCAATAAAGAAAAAGGATGTTTGGATATAATCAATCCTGACAAAAAAGAATCGAATTATTTAGTACAATACCATGTTGCGGATGGAATTTCCATTAAAAAAGATAATTCTTATACTTTAAAAATGCTTGTACGAGCTACCGATAATGGAACTCTGAATTTAGCTGTTGGAAATTGGGGAGCAACGTCAGATGGATCTGCTGAATTTACTACTGAATGGAAGGAACTCACTATGGATTTCCAAGCTAAAGGTGATGGAGGATTTGTAATGGTCCAATCTGGCTTGTTTGTGGGTACTATTCAAATTAAAAATGTAAAGATTGTTCATACCGAGTCTCCGGCTGTTGAGATGGAGCAGGAAGTCAGAACACAAACATATCAAGATGGTCCTTTCCCATTCTATCAAATGGGCTGTGCTCCAGATGTCATTAATGGAGCCATTCATTTTGTTCCTCAAAATCCGCCTGTATGGAGCCAGTTCTTTATTATGCCTGGTGGAGATAATGCTTTGGATGAGGGAAATTATATTTTATATTTGGATTTGACTTCATCTAAAGATGCGTCAGGTGTTGAGTTGACTATGCAGAATGGTTGGGGAGATGATGCACAGAAAATCAATGTAAGTGTTCCTGTTCAACAAGGTCAGCATCACGTCAAATTAAATATCTCAGGTATTAAAGGTGGTAATTATGATGTTATTCTTAAGCCTCAATCAACAGATGCAACATTGGACGTGAAATCTTTGAAAATCTGTAAATTAGTAAAAATGAATACCATTCCTCTTACTCCGGAAGAAAAGAAAGATACTCTGACATGGGCTATGGATAACTGGATAAGAGGTATGATGGAAGCTACAGGTGGTTATGTTACATCATGGGACTTGGCAAATGAGACAGTTTCCGGTGGAGGTGACGATAATGGTATCTATGAATTGCAATCAGCTGAAAACAGTGATAATCCTTCTGCAAACTTCTATTGGCAAGATTATCTTGGTGACATAGACTATGTACGTATTCTCGAATCAAAGACTCGTAAATACTTTGCTGAGTATGGTGGAAATCCTTCTGATTTGAAACTCTTCATTAATGACTTTAATTTGGAATCATGGTGGGATGGCAACATGAAAGCCAAGAGTCTTGTTGAATGGATCAAAAGATGGGAAGCTGACGGCGTTACTAAGATTGATGGTATTGGAACTCAAATGCATGTCAGCTACATTTTGAACGAAGCAGATCAAAAGGCACAAGAAGATGCCATTGTTAATATGTTCAGAATTCTGGCAGAATCAGGCAAGCTCGTCAAGATTTCTGAGTTGGATATGGGAATTGTTGATAAAGCATTCGGTACAGGTATAAAGACAGAAAATGTAACATTGGAACAGCAGCAGAAAATGGCAGAGTTCTATACATTTATAATCCGTAAGTATTTCGAGATTATTCCTGTAAACCAGCAGTATGGTATTACTCAGTGGTGTGCAACAGATAGTCCTGCCGACTCTGGTTGGAGAGGTGGAGAGCCTGTTGGTTTATGGGATATAAATTATAACCGTAAACCTGCTTATGAAGGTTTCGTAAATGGATTGAGAGGTACTGATGTTGAGTAATTTCTAAATTAATCAATCTTCTATTATATTAATGGGCAGGTATTATTTTTATCTGCCCATTATTATGTACGCTCAGCATGAGTATTAGCTAACGGGTGCAAGTCCCCAATGAGCCCTAATAGCGGGAATCATACAGCCAAAAGCAAGGGTGTCCATCGCGAGGTGGAATCT
>NZ_JACJLE010000231.1 GCF_016901995.1 Bacteroides caecigallinarum
TGACGAAGCTTAACTTCTCTGTTCGGAATGGGAAGAGGTGGAACCTTCGTGCTATAGTCACCTGAATTTCTTTTTATATCAGGTCTTGCATGAAGCACAAACTGAAAAAACAATCTGTCTCAAAACTAATTCTGTTTAAGGCTAAACGTATATAACATCCTTAACGTGTCACGTGACAATGAAAGTTGACGGGCAATTAGTAATGCTCGGCTTTGCTGTC
>NZ_JACJLE010000232.1 GCF_016901995.1 Bacteroides caecigallinarum
ATTTGGGCACGCGATGTGTAGGATAGGTCGGAGGCAATGAATCGGGCACGCCAGTGTTCGTGGAGCCGCTGTTGAAATACGACCCTTCGTTTGTTTGAGTTCTAACTTCGAATTGAAGGACATTGCTTGGTGGGTAGTTTGACTGGGGTGGTCGCCTCCAAAAGCGTAACGGAGGCTTCTAAAGGTACCCTCAGGCCGATCGGTAACCGGCCCAAGAGTG
>NZ_JACJLE010000233.1 GCF_016901995.1 Bacteroides caecigallinarum
CACTCTTGGGCCGGTTACCGATCGGCCTGAGGGTACCTTTAGAAGCCTCCGTTACGCTTTTGGAGGCGACCACCCCAGTCAAACTACCCACCAAGCAATGTCCTTCAATCAGAAGTTAGAACTCAAACAAACGAAGGGTCGTATTTCAACAGCGGCTCCACAAATACTGGCGTACCTGCTTCAAAGCCTCCGACCTATCCTACACATCGCGTGCCCAAAT
>NZ_JACJLE010000234.1 GCF_016901995.1 Bacteroides caecigallinarum
TTGTTCAAGTCGCTGAACACACTCACCTTTCCGAATTTCGTCACCCCCGTCAGCAGAGCGAACCGTATATACCTGTCCATCGATTTCAGCGCCCCATAGAAAGCCTTCAACGTGCTCCTGTACTCATTCTGCAACTCCTCATTATCTATAGCCTGCAGTATCGGTTTGTCATATTCGTCCACCAGGATAACCACCTGCTTCCCTGTCTTCTCATACGCA
>NZ_JACJLE010000235.1 GCF_016901995.1 Bacteroides caecigallinarum
GGAAACCTTAGTCTTTCGGCGAGGGGGTTTCCCACCCCCTTTATCGTTACTTATACCTACATTTGCTTTTCCATACGCTCCAGAGTGGCTCGCGCCACGCCTTCAACGCTGAATGGAATGCTCCCCTACCAATCATTAATGATTCCATAGCTTCGGCAGACAACTTGATACCCGATTATTATCCACGCCAAATTCCTCGACTAGTGAGCTGTTACGCAC
>NZ_JACJLE010000236.1 GCF_016901995.1 Bacteroides caecigallinarum
GTGAGTAACGCGTATCCAACCTTCCGTTTACTCAGGGATAGCCTTTCGAAAGAAAGATTAATACCTGATAGTATGGTAAGATTGCATGATAATACCATTAAAGATTCATCGGTAAACGATGGGGATGCGTTCCATTAGGTAGTAGGCGGGGTAACGGCCCACCTAGCCGACGATGGATAGGGGTTCTGAGAGGAAGGTCCCCCACATTGGAACTGAGAC
>NZ_JACJLE010000237.1 GCF_016901995.1 Bacteroides caecigallinarum
TCAAAGGTGTAAAATACTTAGGTTATTCCTTTTATAACTCCAAAGGTAAATTTGAATTATGCGTACACTCCAAATCTAAAGTCAAGATGAAGCTCCGCTTGAAAGAGCTAACAGGTCGTAGCAATGGAATGGGTTATGAACGTAGAAAGCAAAAACTTAAGGAATATATAAGAGGTTGGATAGGCTATTACCACCTTGCCAACATGAAACGTCTTCTCC
>NZ_JACJLE010000238.1 GCF_016901995.1 Bacteroides caecigallinarum
ATGGCGGATGCCTTGGCTCTCGGAGGCGATGAAGGACGTGATAAGCTGCGAAAAGTCACGGGGAGGTGCAAATAACCTTTGATCCGTGAATCTCCGAATGGGACAACCCAATATCCTGAAGGGATATCACCTTACGTAGTAAGGGGCTAACGCAGGGAACTGAAACATCTTAGTACCTGCAGGAAAAGAAAATAACAATGATTCCCCCAGTAGTGGCGA
>NZ_JACJLE010000239.1 GCF_016901995.1 Bacteroides caecigallinarum
ATATCGTCTATTTCACTCTCGGACACGGAAAGGACATTGTTTATCACGGTAAAACAGAATTCCGCGGAATTCATACTAACGACATTCTGGAACTGAGTCCGTTCCAAAAACAGACATTCAAGGTAGATGAAGTAAGCCAACTTTATCCGGAATATTATATCCTGAAAGTAAACGACTTCAATAAAGTGGCAAAAACTCCGCTAGAGGAATGGATTTATT
>NZ_JACJLE010000240.1 GCF_016901995.1 Bacteroides caecigallinarum
AAGTCGGGACCTAAGGTTCAGCCGAACGGCGAGACCGATGGCAGAAACGGTAAAGATTCCGTTACTACCTCCAATGGTGACGTGGAGACGCAGCAGTGACACCACCGCCAGCTGACGGAATAGCCGGTTAAAGAGTGTAGACGTCGATTCCCGCAGGCAAATCCACGGGAAGAGTCGAACTTGAGAGTACACCAACTCCTTCGGGAAGCGGTGATAGTG
>NZ_JACJLE010000025.1 GCF_016901995.1 Bacteroides caecigallinarum
TTAAGTTTTAATGTCACAAAAGTAGTATGTACCAATCATTTATTATTTTCAATACTGTTGCAAATACTTTCAAATCCGTTTCGTTTGGCAGAATTCATAAATTTATCTTCATTTATAAACGATATCAAAGATAACTATCATTATTATTCCTATAATTTGTAACTGAAAAGTATATATTTTCACATATTATAATTACCTTTGGTTTTAAACTATATTAATGGCTATAAAATTAACTGTATGACCAAAAATAACCTACTTACAGAACAACTGAGATATACAGGCGAGAACATATGTCCTACCAAAATAAATCTGTGTTCTTATAAGAAAGACTCCATCACGTATCATAAGGATATAGAACTAGAGCATCTTCAGGAATTAATGAACGAGGACGAAATAAACTGGATACAGATTACCGGTATGCAGGATACTGATAAAATAAAAAATATATGCCAGATGTTCTGCATCGATTTTCTGACTACTCAGGATATCCTTAATCCGGAACACCTCACAAAAGTGGAAGAACACGATGATTACAATGTAATAATCATCAAGCTCCTGACGATGAACAAGGATAGAGATTATGAATCGATGCAACTATGTATCATTCAAGGCAAATCATATGTTCTCACATTCGTTGAAAAAGAAACAGATTTCTTCAATGAGATTATTTCGGCGCTGAACAAAAACACATTGAAGATCCGTCACCGCCAGTCGGACTATCTGCTAAGTGTAATACTGAACAGCTCTATGGCAAATTTCATGTCCGTGCTGACAGCAATGGAAGATGAACTGGAAGATATGGAAGAAGCTTTAATCGTTCCTCACAATCCGGATGCGCCGGGAATAGAAAACATACAGAAATACAGGAAAAACTACCGTATAATAAAGAAATGCATCTTCCCGATGAAGGAACACATCAACAAGCTGTTTCATGCAGACAACGAACTGCTGAACGAACAGCAACGTCCGTTCTTCAACGATGTGAACGACCATCTGCAATTCGTACTTCAGACAATGGAAAGCTGTCGTGACCTTATAACAGCCATCGTTGACCTATACATATCAAGAAACGACCAACGTCTGAACGACATAATGAAACAGCTCACCATCGTTTCCACTATCTTCATCCCTCTGACATTCCTTGCCGGAATATGGGGAATGAACTTCGAATGGATGCCCGAATTGCACTGGGAATACGGATACCTTTTCGCATGGGCACTGATGCTGACTATGGGTATCTCACTTTTCTTCTTTTTCAGACACAAAAAATGGTAACAGACTATGCGTAAACAGGAATTATACAATAAGGTTATAGAATATTTTGAGAAGGCAATGCCGGTGGCAGAGACCGAGCTACATTACTCAAACCCTTTTGAACTGCTCATTGCAGTGATACTTAGCGCGCAATGTACGGACAAGCGTGTGAACATGATAACTCCACCGTTGTTTCACGACTTCCCTACTCCAGAAGCCCTTGCCGCAAGCACTCCCGAAGTGATATTCGAATATATCCGCAGTGTGAGCTACCCCAACAATAAGGCCAAGCACCTCGTCGGAATGGCAAAGATGCTCGTAAGCGAATATAACAGCACAGTGCCGGATACACTGGAAAAACTCGTAAAGCTACCTGGTGTGGGCCGCAAGACAGCCAATGTAATACAAAGCGTGGTATTCAATAAAGCAGCAATGGCAGTAGATACACATGTGTTCCGCGTGAGCCACAGAATCGGTCTTGTACCGAAATCATGCACCACTCCGCTTGCCACTGAGAATTATCTGATGAAATATATTCCAAAGGATATTGTTCCTAAAGCTCATCACTGGCTGATACTGCACGGAAGATATGTCTGCATTGCACGTTCGCCTAAATGTTCGGAATGTGGATTAAACGGAATATGTAAAGAATCCCTTAAAGTCAAACCTGAATAAATTATTCATATCAACATAAATAACATAACTCAAACAAGAAATAATATTACACCATGAAAAAATTAAATCTTTTATTATCGGCTTTATTTATAAGTCTGACTTGTTCCGCTCAGGAATCATTATGGGGTGGACAGAACATCACTTCGCCTGAAATACACCCGAACAATACCGTAACTTTCCGTTTTCATGCACCCAAAGCTGTTCAGGTAAAGGTTACAGGCGACTTCCTGCCTACTGTAAAAATGGATACTCAGTTCGGTAAGGTAGATGTACCGGGATATGCCGAGCTGAAAGAAGGCAAGAACGGTGTTTGGGAATATACCACTCCACAACCTCTTGCTTCAGAGCTTTACAATTATTCGTTCATAGTTGATGGTCTGAAAGTGACAGACCCGAACAATGTCTATGTGAGCCGTGATGTAGCATCAGTTTTCAATATATTCATAGTCAAGGGAGAGCCGGGCGACTTATACAGTGTAAACAAAGTCCCTCACGGAACTGTAACAAAGCGCTGGTATCACAGCGACGCCTTAGGCTATGACCGCCGACTGACAGTCTATACCCCTGCAGGCTATGAAAACAGCAACAAGCGCTATCCTGTGCTTTATCTGCTTCACGGTATGGGTGGCGATGAAGATGCCTGGACCACCCTTGGAAGGACTACACAGATAATGGATAACCTTATAGCTCAGGGAAAGGCAGAACCTATGATAGTAGTTATGCCAAACGGAAATGTAGATCAGGAAGCTGCTCCTGGAGAATCGTCTTTAGGAATGTACAAACCGACAATGAATCTTCCAAGAACAATGGAAGGCACCATGGAGACTACCTTCCCTGAAATAATGAAATTCATCGAAAATAATTACAGGGTTGAGAATAAAAAATCCAGACGTGCCATAGCCGGCCTTTCAATGGGTGGATATCATTCTCTTCATATTTCCAAAGAATATCCGGATAAATTCGATTATGTAGGTCTTTTCTCTGCAGCAATACTTCCCGATAAGGAAAAAGATTCAGATATCTATAAAAACATGGAAGAAAAACTGGCTAAACAGTTCAGCAAAGCCCCTAAACTTTACTGGATTGCAATTGGAAAGACAGACTTCCTGTATAATGCCAACGTGGAGTACAGAAAGTTGCTTGACAAACACAACTACAAATATGTGTATAGAGAAAGCGACGGCGGACACATCTGGCGCAACTGGAGAATATATCTGTCTGAATTTGCTACAATGATTTTCAAATAATAATTCCAGGACTAGCATGATTGGTTTTTTAAAGAAAAACATTGCCGTAATACTGTTTATAGTATTGTCATTGATTTTTGGAGGATGCATCGGATATTCATTAATAATTTTTTTCGGCAAGGAACAAGGTTTTGTTTCTCTTATAACAAATCTGTTGCTTTCATTCCTGATAATGATTGTATGTATCTTCATGCAGATAATAATACATGAAACAGGACATCTTACTGTAGCTCTGATGCGCGGATGGAAATTCATTTCCTTTATGGCATTCGGTTTTATACTGACCAAGCGTGACGGGCACTACAGACTCTCTACCATGAAACTTGCGGGTGCCGGAGGGCAATGCCTTCTGCTCCCACCCGAAAATGGAGACTCGGATTTCGGGATTATGCTTTACAATCTTGGAGGCGTAATATTCAATCTGATGTTTTCCGTCATTAGCGGGATATTGTTGTGGACATGCCACGAATCGCTAAACCCATATCTGAATATATTCCTGATGCTGTTTTCTGGTGTAGGGATATGCTTTTTTCTGGTAAACGGTATTCCTTCCACTTTCTCAGGTATCCCTAACGACGGTTACAATATATTGCGACTCAGAGAAGACAAGTTCTCCACACAGGTGTTTCTGGATTCACTCCGTTTTCTGGCAAAAACACAAAGCGGTAAAAGACCTCACGAAGCTATGGAAGAGTATTATTCTGACAATAAACGGCTTGACATGTCGTCTCCGTTTCATGTCTGCGCCCTTACCATGGATCTGGCTGTGGCACTTGACAGACTGGACTTCGATAAAGCACATAATCTGATAGCCTTAGCCGAAGAAAGATGGAATGAAATAATTCAGATATACAAAAACGAAATAGCTATGGAACGTCTGTTCCTCAATCTGATAGACAATGGTGATAAAAGCAAAATCGAAGAGGCTATCAATGACAAAAATATTATGATTTACTTGAACCAGAATGCCACATTCCGACCTTCTGCATTAAGAATCCAATATGCCATTGCCCTGATTTACGATAAAGACCGTGAAAAGGCAGACAAGATTATGGAACGTTTCAATACAATTTCCGAGAGTTATTATAACATTGGAGATACCTTATGCGAGAAAGCTCTCATGAAATACACTTCCGTACTTTATAGTGATATAAGCAAACAGTAAATTTTATTCCTTTATAAAAAGCGAAAAAGAGCAACCGAAGCCCTGAGACCTTTGTTGCTCTTTACGTTTATATCAGAATATGACAACTCCTACAGACAATGCCGAGAACTCCGGACCATACGTAGTGTCAAGCACCTTACATGGGCTATACTTTACATAGAACCCTAAAGTATTGAAACCGAATGAAGCCTGAATATCAACTGTCACTGGAGTCTGATGAATATTATCATCCGTCAGTTTAAACTTTTCTCCATTCAGCTTGTAGCGTGTCTTCATACTGGCATGCGTATTGAAATTGATAATCGGTCCGAAACTAAAGCTGAAATTATTTTTCGTTTGATGAGTAAACATAACAGGGAAAGACCAACTGAATACCTTGATACGTGAAAACTGAATATCTGCACCTTCAGGATAAGCGCCGATAGACATATCATTTCCAGGATCTTTTATAAAGCGCTGCTTGCCCGTCATACGGTAATTGCGCCAACTGCAAGCCACTCCGATAGAAAGAGAAGTCCTTGTTTTCCAAGGATAATATTCCCAACCAAATGAAGGAGTAGTAATTTCCCATGAAGAACCCATGGTTACATCCATATTGTCGGGAGCTCCCTGAACTGTGGAAAGTCCTATTTTGAAGTCCTTGACCACAAATGCATTCCGTTTACGTTTCTGTTCTTCTGTATGCTTTCTGAACGGGATATTGAAATCCCAGTCACTGTTACGTTCTTTTGTAACCGAAACATCCGAAGGGGATATTTCCACCTCACGGACATAACGGAAATCCGGATTGTCTTTCTTTCCGTCAATTTCTACCTTCATGCGGTTGTTTGACTCTGTTATTGTTACCCTATCAGGGTTATCAATACCCATTACATTCTCAACCTTCAATGAGTCTTTACTTTCAGCATACCCGCCTGCCGCAATCAGCAATGTTGCTACAAGCAAAATCATTTTCTTCATATCTTTATAATGTTTTATTTGTTTCTTCCTATTTAAACATCTGCTTCAGTTCCTCCAGGGTAACCTGTCCTTCCATATATACCACCGTAACTTCCGGTTTCTTTGCACCGTCAGGAACCACAGAGGTATTTCTGTAGAACAGATATCGGTAACTTTCATCCTGTGGCGGGAAACAATAGAAACCATAATACAGCTGCGTACCAATTTTCCCAACTTCCTTGTCAACAGCCATTTCCGCATCCTTTACAACAAGTGCCTCTATCTCATCCGACAATGCCGGAGCATCTGTTACTGTCAGACTACGGAAAAGCGTCAGATGATATTTCTTCAGTTCCTTACCTTTGATAAGAACCTCTACCGCCCTCTTGTCATACTTGAAGCGACCGTCGAACAAGGTTTCCACATGCATGCCCTTCTGTGCCGAAATAGGCAGCACAGCCAGCATGGTAATTCCCAGTATAATCAATCGTCTTATCATATCTCATTATTTTTTAGTTTTCAACTGATGCTCCAATTGTCTGAAAGATGTCCGACAATTGTTCCTGAACCGTTTCCTGTGGCAAATCATGTCGCACTTTATCGATGGATTTCATAGCCTCCGAAAAAACTATTTCCTTATCAGTGTAACGCTCACCGTTGATATAGGCCACACAGACGTTAGTCCTTTCTGCCACCTGCCATACAGCAGTCAAGGCCAACACACCCGTAATAGCTGCGGCTGCCGCATAATATCTCAACCGTACGCCTCGTGTACGCTGTCTGTTATGTATGGCACGTCCTGTAGCGATAAATCCCATTACGGCACGAAGCTCGTCGAACTCCTTCCCTTGCGAAGCCGGTGTGGCGAGAAAACGTGCCAATGCTTCTTCTTCAACATCTGTTGTCTGGGCTTCAAAGTAGCGTTCCGCCAACTCTTTCCACTGCTGATAAGTTCGTTCGTTTTCTTTCATCGTTCCATCTGTTTTAAATAACAATCCCTGATTTCTTTTCTAGCTCTCGACAGTTGCATCCGCACAGCCGGTTCCTGCATTCCGAGTATTTCGGCTATTTCATCATACTTTTTTCCTTCATACTCTTTCATCCGTAAAATCTGTTGTTGCAGAGGTGTCAGCCTTAGCTCAATGATACGTTCCAGCATGCGGAAACGCTCTTCTCTCTCAATACTCTCATCCGCTTGGTCACAAACGGATTCATCCCTGTTCTCATCCAACTCTACAGTAGGAATATTGTTCCTCTTGCGCAGTGTATCAATACACAGATTCTTAACCGTCACTACCGTAAGCGCCTCGGCTTCTTCGCGCGAACCGATCTGGTCAGCATGTCGCCACAACCGGAAGAAAGCCTCCTGAAGTGCATCGTCGGCATCCTCCTTATTGGGAAGGAAACGCATTGCAAGCCTGAGAAAATTTTTCCTCAGTTCTGTAAATGTTGATGTCAGTGTTTCTTTACTCATGCTTTTTATCGGGTCCGTACTATTCGTTTTCAAAAAGGTAAACGTAAAGATATTGGTTTTGTAACAGAGAAGATGGAAAAAAATAATAAGTATTTAAATAAATCACTTATTCAAATACTTATTAAAATGTCTTAAGTATATTTTTACTTAATTTCAAGTAAAATATAAAGATACAATTAAATCCAACTGTTTGGATATTTCATCAAATCGTTGGTTCAAATCAAGGGTTTTAACAAGAAATCGGTTTTTACCTATAACAACATCAAGTTCAGGAACTGTTTCCTCTTCCGTTTTTGCGTACAGCAAAACGCCTGAAACATTACCTGAATTATCACAATCCTTATTCTTAACATAAGTAAAAATCTGATACATATTTCCAGAATGAATAGTAGATTTACCAAACTGGGTTTGAGTCATACTACCATAATACTTGGTGTCAATTATAAGTGTCTTATCTCCATTATGTAATGATATATCTGTTTTCATTGAAGGCAAAAAATCAACAACAGCGCTTTCTGTATCATAAATATCCCATTCAACCATATCCGAATTTGCCTTCAAATATTTGTGATGCTTACGGTAATACTCCAACACAAAACGTTCAAAAAGCTTGTTCATGTGTTCATCAGTAAATGTAGCCATCTTAAACTCGCCTTTCTGAGTTGTCATCAAAACTCCATCAACAATAAAATAGCATATATTCATCAGCATCCTGTAATTCTGATTATTACGCTGAAATTTCAGTAATTTCCATTTTACTGTCATCAGATTTAACTCATGAACATTTCCAAAGAATGGCAAAATAGAACGTAAACCTTTTTTATATTTATGACGTAAACTGTTATTCCCAATCAATAAAAGTATTGTACTTTTTATTATCTGATTGAAGATATTATCCTCTGACAACTCATCATAATCACATCCCAACAGACTTTTATGTTGTATCATACAGTTGATAGTATCTTCAATATCCAAACGTCCTTTCAACACAGGTAATATTTCATGACAATTTACATATTCTTTATATAGTCCTTGTTTCAGCTGCAACGAAACACCTTTATACAGAATTTCAGCAAATAATTCCAATATCTGCTCGAAATCCTCCTTTGCAATATCATCATAGTTGTTCTTACGTAATTCCTGAAAAGCATAAGTCAACATATAATAAATATTGCGAATCAATATGCCTTTGTCTCTAGTCATTCAATGCTGATTTTAATTTTTCAGACCATTCATTAACTTTATTCTTATTATCGAACCAATATTCTTCAAGCATTGGGATGATATCATACTCTACCACTCCCCTTAAAAAATCATCAGTAACATCCACAGGATTTTTAAAACATAAATAGCTGTGACCTATTTCAAATCCGCTTCCTAAAGAATCATCCTCTATTATCTTTTTATTAAGTTCTATTATTTTCCTGACTAGTTTTTCAAGTTTTGGATTTGTTACCGATGAACATTTCTTCTTAAAACCTTCTGTTTCAAATCCTGGTTTGATATTAAAGAAACTGAATCTTCGGCGAAGAGCATAATCTATCATAGCTAGACTTCTGTCGGCTGTGTTCATCATTCCTATTATATATAGATTTTCCGGAACATAGAACTTTTCGCCTGTATAAGCCAGTGTCATCTTATTCTTTTCGCCACGATAATCTTTTTCAATAAGCATAAGCAGTTCACCGAAAATCTTTGACAGATTACCTCTATTTATTTCATCAATTATAAAGAAGTAGTCCTTATCCCTATTATTCTTTGCAAGGGTGCAGAAATCATAGAAGATTCCTTTTCGAAGAATAAACTTATCTTCTACAGGTCTGTATCCCATTATAAAATCTTCATACGAATAATTTTGGTGAAACTGTATGAAGCATATACGACTGTCATCTTTAACTCCCATAACAGAATAGGCCAATCTTTTAGCGCTGAACGTCTTTCCCACACCTGGCGCCCCTTGTAGAATTACATTCTTCTTTACTTTCAACTGGTGAGATAGTCTATCGTAATCCTTTTCATCCATGAATACTTCATTAAGGAAATCCGATTTACTGTATTTCTCCAAAGGCACAACATCCGGCAACTTATTGCTTTCTCTGATAAGATCAATGATAATCTCATATTCAGCACAAGTCAATTTAAAGAAACTACCATTAGGATTAACAAGGAATTCCATATTTCTCAGTTCCGCTATTTCCTTAATAGTAGAAAAGTCTATAGGTGAAGATAATGTCTCTGTTTTCCTGAACATTATCTTTTCTCCATCATTGGCTTTTGCCACTTCGGCAAGTCCTAAAATCTGTTTTGTAGGATTTGATTCATAACATACTACAATATCACCTTCCTTGGCATCAATAAAATTCTGATAAATACGTCGCTTGTTGCCGTTATCATTAAATAAAGTATAGTCCTGAATCTCTCCAACTACCCATTCAGACATACTCCAGACCTTAGGGTTGGCATTAAGCCACCAATAGTTTTTGTTTTTTATGGGTACGGGAACAGATTCCATCACTTTATAATTATCAACATTAAAAATCTTCTTATTCTCACTTTTGCCAGCTATTGAGAACTTTATAGGCTTACTAATGGAATATACAAAATCGACTGTAGCAGTTTTCATATAGTGATCAGGATAACAATCACTTGTCATTACGTTTTTAAGCATATGACGCAAATCAGAATCGTACATCAATATTTCGGATATTTCATCATACAACTTATATACCATAATAACAGCTTCCGCTTTCTTGGCAAACAATTCTTTCCCATTAATTTCTTTGAATATTTTTTTCGCAACAGCCGGCTTGTATATATAATATTTATCAGGGAAACGAAGCCATAAATATATACTTATCACAGTATAACTCTGAAAATGATTTTTATTTCCATCAATATCCCATTTTGAATGAATATACTTAATTCCTTCTATAAATGACTCTATTCGTATAACCAAGTCTTGACTTTCATCATACAACATTTTAAACAACAAACGTACTTCTTCAGGATAAGATTCCGCATAGCTTCTTATCATTTTACCTGGAAAATTATTCATGAATGCCAATAAATTCCTTGTTCTTAATAAAGACGATTTTAACATTGAAGAAAAATCCTTAGCATCAATATCCCAATTATCCTGGAAGCACTTTACAGCCTTCCATTTGTATATCTCATATGGTATCGTATCATTAAATTTTTCTTTGTACTCGTGTATTAGTTCTTTCAACTTTAAATTATTCATAGTATTGATATTTAAATTTATTTATAAGGCCTTCCCCGCCAATAACGATTCATACTGATAACTTGTATTCTCATAATACATAGAACTATTATAGTCATCAATTTTTGTAATAATCCATGAATTATAGACTTTTATAAGGGCACTAATTATGTCCCCATCCGAATTATCAGCAAATTTAAGGATAATACGTTGTACCACCTTGCCAATATCCCAATGCGTAGGAATACCGTCTTCAGCCTTTGATACATTATCATAGTGTCCTGGAACTATACCATACTTATTAATGATTTCGTCTGTTACCTTATCAATATTCTCGCAATGATATACCTCTGCCAATTCATAATAATGCTCAAGTCCTTTCCGACCTAAAGCATTGACAATGACACTACGTTTATTTTTTGTTTGCCTTCCGATATATTCTATTAAGCTGCATAAAAAGAACAAATCATTCTGTTTACTGTCTTCTCTTCCATTCATTTTTTATTTCCTCGTTATAAATGACTAAAATACAATGTAGTCTCAAAAATAGTAAAAGAACTCTTTCCATGCAAACCAACAATAATTTTTTACCCCATACATATGAAAAATGAGCAACCCAAGCCCCAGCTCCGGTTGCTCATTTTGCACATCCCGCAATATTAAAAATCAATGATTATGACACTCATGTCCGTCCTCACCATGATGGCTGCATGCCTCGCCAGAGTCTTTCAACTCACCTTTGAGATAAGCCTCAACTACATCCATTACAGGACCGCTGCAACCTCTCACCACCTCGATTCCGCAAGACGATAATTTGTTTAGGGCACCCATACCCATATTACCAGCCAGCATAAGTGTTATGCCGTCTTCCTGAAGCTGGTATGCAATGTTCGATTTACAGCCGCATCCTTCAGGTGAAGGCATGATTTCTGTTTTTGCAACTTCATTATTATCATTGACAGTTATAATCGTGTAGAACGCACAATGTCCGAAATGGTCGTCAATATTGCCATTTCTTGTAGGTAATGCTATTTTCTTCATATATCTATAAAATTAAAATAATACTTACATTTTTTCTCCATTACCGCACGCGAAGAACTCACTCAAAAGTTCCGGTACGGGCAGACCTTCGCATTTCAGTTTCTCCATACAGTGCATGGCCTCCGTTGTGAGAGAGAAATAAATCTGGCGTTTGTCCTTGTCGCCGAAATCCCTTATCAGAAATCCCTTGTCCTCTATCGAGCGAAGGACTTTTGAAAGGTGCGACGACTTAAATCCCGTGATTTGTGAAATCTCTCCTGCGGCAACTTTCCTGCTGCCAATGCTGCACATCACCATAGCCTCGTTGAGTGATATACCGTAAATCTCCATAAGGCTATCCTCCAGTTCGGTGATAGCCTTATAAAGTTCACGCATCTTGCATATACATGATATTTTCTCCATGCGTCAGATAAACAGATTTACGTTTGACTCCTGTGCTCTGTCCATGTATGTAGCTACTCCGCCTATCGTTACATTGTCGAGCAACTCTTCTTTCTTCACTCCCATCACGTCCATCGACATCTGACAGGCTATGAATTCTACACCATTGTCAATAGCCTGTTGTCTGAGGGATTCCAGCGATTCGATACCCTTGTTCTTCATGATGTATCTCATCATCTTCGAGCCGATACCGCCCATATTCATCTTCGAGAGTTTGAGTTTCTTCGAGCTTGAAGGCAGCATCATGCCGAACATCTTGCCGAAGATATCTTTCTGAACACTCGGTTTGCGTTCCTTCTTGATGGCATTCAGTCCCCAGAATGTGAAGAAGATGGTAACCTTCTTTCCTGTGGCAGCAGCTCCGTTTGCCAGTACGAATGTGGCAAGAGCCTTGTCGAGGTCATCGCTGAAAAGGATGAATGACTTTCCGTCTGCCGAAGATTGCTGCTTTACTGCCTCTGCGGCACATGCCGTAGCCTTCTCGATTACTACCTTATATATACCTGCAGAAGGTGAAGAAGATATGAACTTATTACCCGTAGTGCGGCACCATGATTCTGCATCTCGAGGGAAACCAGCATCTGTAGCCGATATCTCAAGTCTTTCTCCAGGTTTAAGTCCTTCCATTGTCTTTTTCAGTTTCAATATCGGACCAGGGCACTGCATACCGCAGGCATCAACTTTTATAGTCTTTGCTTCGCTCTGTTCCACAACACACGAACATGCCTCTTTTGCTTCGGCAGCACACTTCATGGCATCATCACCTGGAGTGCAGACTTTTGTCACGGCTGCCTTATATGTCTTTACACCGCCTATCAGATTGCGCACATCCTTGAACCCGTTTTCCTTCAGAATGTTCGATGCAAGATAACCTCTCAACCCTACTCCGCAATACAGGAACACAGGTTTGTCAGTCGGTATCTCGCCCATTCTGTCGCGCATATCGTCAAGAGGGATATTTATCGAGCCGTGTATATTGCCCAAAGAATATTCGTCAGGAGTTCTCACATCTATAAGAGTGACTTTAGAAAGATCCGCATCGCGAAGCTCACGCCAGTAAAGCGGAGTCATCTTGCCTGAAAGGATGTTTCCTGCCACATAACCTGAAACAGCCACAGGGTCTTTTGCTGACGAGAACGGTGGAGCGTACGCATGTTCCAGTCTTGTAAGGTCATACACTGTACCTGCGTTTTTCACAACTAAAGCATACTCGTCTATACGCTTATCCACACCATCATAACCCACAATCTGCGCTCCATACAGACGACCATCCTCCGGTGAGAAAGTAATCTTTATATCCATCTGCAACGCTCCGGGATAATAACCGGCGTGTGAGCCTGAATGTATAGTAGCCGAAAGATACGGTATTTCCATCTGTTTCAGACGCTTTGCAGGAAGACCTGTAGAAGCTACAGTAAGGTCGAACACCTTGGCAATGGCAGTTCCTATCGAACCTTCATATTTCACCTTATTGCCGAACACCATATTATCAGCCACAATTCTTGCCTGACGGTTTGCCGGTCCTGCAAGGAAGTTGAGCCATGGCTTGCCTGTTACTGGATGAGGGAACTCTATTGCATCGCCCACCGCATAAACATCGGCATCCGATGTCTGAAGAAATTCGTTTACGTAGATACCCTTCATCTCGCCCAGTTTCAATCCTGCCTCTACCGCAAGTCTTGTCTCGGCACGTACACCGATAGAAAGTATCACCAGCTCGGCAGTAAGCGAAATTCCGGACTTGAAGTTTACATCGATGGAAGTGCCGTTATCCTTAAAAGACTCAACAGCCTGTTCAAGATACAGCTTCACGCCCTGCTGCTGCAAATGTTCGTGCACGAGTGCCGCCATGGAATAGTCGATAGGTCCCATCACCTGATTTGCCATTTCCACTACAGCCACTTCCATTCCTGCATGCTTGAGGCTTTCAGCCATCTCAAGACCGATAAAACCGCCACCCACAATAACGGCACGCTTTACAATGTTCTTGCTGATATATTCCTTGATTTTGTCAGTATCGTTTACGTTTCTCAGCGTGAATATGCCTTTGCTGTCTATTCCCTGCAATGGCGGAACCACAGGCGATGCTCCCGGCGACAACAGAAGTTTGTCATACTGCTCGGTATATTCCCTGCCATCCTTGGTACGCACAGCAACTGTCTTGTTCTTCACGTCAACCGATACAACTTCCGAATTTGTTCTAACGTCGATATTGAATCTCTTGCCGAAAGCCTCCGGAGTCTGAACGAAAAGTTTATTCCTGTCGCCTATCACTCCGCCGATATAATATGGCAATCCACAGTTGGCATACGAAATGTACTGCCCTTTCTCGAACATGATAATCTCAGCCTTCTCCGTGTTTCTGCGAATTCTTGCCGCTGCAGTGGCACCTCCAGCCACACCTCCTACTATAAGATACTTCATAATGTATTATTGTTTTATTATTTTATTCACCACTTAAAATATTTTCCACTGGAAACTTTTGCAAAGAAATAACTATTTTTCCAACAAACAAAATAATTAACATTTATTACGGATGATATGGAAAGAATTAAACGCCCAGCAAGAAAATTATTCTGAACTTGAAACAAAACATTTTTAATTTGACATTTTCTATAAATATAGATTATTTATAGATTTAGTAATGTTATTTTCAGGTTTGTGACTTGAAGACATATAATAGAAAAGCCGCTGAAGAACCCTCTCCAACGGCTTTATCCATATTATTATGAGTATCTATCAATCTTCCATCAGCTTGCGGTAACGTACCCTCTTAGGTTCCACATTGCCCATGCGCTTCATCTTGTTTTCTTCGTATTCAGTATATGAACCCTCGAAGTAGAACACTTCGCTATTACCTTCGAAAGCAAGGATATGAGTACAAATACGGTCGAGGAACCAACGGTCGTGGCTAATTACTACGGCACATCCTGCAAAATCCTCAAGACCTTCTTCAAGGGCACGGAGAGTATTTACGTCGATATCGTTGGTAGGCTCGTCGAGAAGCAATACGTTGCCTTCTTCCTTCAGTGCCATAGCAAGGTGAAGACGGTTTCTCTCACCACCTGAAAGCATTCCGCAAAGTTTTTCCTGGTCAGCACCTGAGAAATTGAAGCGACTCAGGTATGCACGGGCATTGACATCACGGTTACCCATACGGATAAGTTCGTTTCCACCGCTTATCACCTGATATACAGTCTTGTTAGGGTCGATATCCTTGTGCTGCTGATCGACGTATGCCACTTTTACAGTCTCACCTACTTCGAATTCGCCCTTGTCAGGAGTTTCAAGTCCCATAATCAGACGGAAGAGGGTTGTCTTACCGGCACCGTTAGGACCAATGACACCTACTATACCGTTAGGCGGAAGCATGAAGTTGAGGTCGTCGAACAGAAGTTTGTCGCCGTATGCCTTAGCCACGTGCTTGGCTTCAATAACCTTGTTACCGAGACGTGGTCCGTTAGGAATGAAGATTTCAAGTTTTTCTTCCTTAGCCTTAACGTCTTCGTTGAGGAGTTTGTCGTATGAGTTAAGACGTGCTTTACCTTTGGCCTGACGTGCCTTAGGAGCCATGCGCACCCATTCAAGCTCGCGTTCGAGAGTCTTGCGACGCTTGCTGGCAGTCTTTTCTTCCATCTCCATACGTTTTGTCTTCTGTTCAAGCCAGCTTGAATAGTTACCCTTCCATGGAATACCTTCGCCACGGTCGAGTTCCAGAATCCATCCTGCAACGTGGTCGAGGAAGTAACGGTCGTGAGTAACGGCAATTACTGTACCTTCATACTGCTGCAAGTGCTGTTCCAGCCAGTCGATACTTTCAGCATCAAGGTGGTTGGTAGGCTCGTCAAGAAGGAGGATATCAGGTTTCTGAAGAAGGAGACGGCACAATGCCACACGGCGGCGTTCACCTCCGGAGAGATTCTTCACCAACTGGTCTTCAGGCGGACAGCGCAGTGCGTCCATAGCACGTTCCAGCTTGCTGTCGAGGTTCCATGCGTCGGTAGCATCAATAATATCCTGCAGTTCTGCCTGGCGCGCGAAGAGTGCGTCCATCTTCTCAGGATCTTCGTAATATTCCGGCAGACCGAATTTATTGTTGATTTCTTCATACTCTGTCAGTGTATCTACGACCTGCTGAACACCTTCCATTACTACTTCTTTCACAGTCTTTGTATCGTCCAGCTGCGGTTCCTGAGCAAGATATCCCACTGAATATCCCTGAGAGAATACCACTTCGCCCTGGTAGCTTTTCTCGATACCGGCAATAATTTTCATCAAAGTTGACTTACCGGAACCGTTCAAACCTATGATACCGATCTTGGCTCCATAGAAAAAGGATAGGTAGATGTCTTTCAATACCTGCTTGTTGTTCTGGAATGACTTGCTCACTCCGACCATCGAAAAGATAATTTTTTTGTCGTCTGCCATATTCTTTATTTATTTAATTGTTGAATTGCTTAGTGTTCTTTTCTGATAATATCTGCGTGTAAACAGAAGATAGCCTAACAGACCTGCCATACATATTCCGCCTGCCAGTGTCAAAGGATCTGATTGATAATATCTGCATACAAAAAATCCTAATGCTACTCCCATCATTATACCTATTTCCCACATCAGCTGATATGTATGATATCCCGTACCGCGTTCGCAATGTTTCGGCAACTTTATCATTATCTTCAGGTACTGGCACATGGCGGAAGCCACACCAAGTCCCATCATTACTCCGGCAGCACAGAGGACTATATGATGCTGATATGACGAAACCAGATAAACTGACAATGTCATGAATATATATCCTGTCACAATCCGCACTATATCATCGGCTTTCCTCTTTATCTGCTTGGGGATGAACCAGAAGATTGCAAACCCAAGAACAATACAAAGATAGAAAAAATAATCGGGTTTACCGGCAACTACCGTTCCCAAAACAAAAGGCACAGTCATCATATTTATTCCCGGAGGGATATTGCGGAAGAGGATAAACCTGTCGAAAGAAAACAATGGTGGTTCAAGTGGGGCACGGAAACAGATTTCTATCATCGAAACAAGAAACAATGCCACTCCTGCAAAGGCTGCCGAAATGTACATCATATTGTTCAACGAGAAAATGGAAGACAGATACAGTCCTCCAGACAACCCCAGCAACATACCGACTCCTCCCGAAAAGGCAAATACCCAATTGGCCTTGCTTCTGAACGAGCTAGGTGTGACATCAATTACCAGAGTGCTTCCTGTCACCATAAGCGCGATGGCGAACAATGCTCCCTGAAGGGCTCGCAAGGCATATACCATCCATATCTGATTGGCGTACGGATAAAGCAATCCGAGAAGCGCAAACAGCATTATGCTCCTTGTACATACACTTTTACGCTTAAATGTATCTACAAGGTAGTTGTTGACTGCTCCTGGTAAAAACAATGCTATGCCGAACAAAGATGACACCAAAGATGCACCTGTAGGAGAATATCCCCATTTGCCTACAATCCAAGTCTGCAACACCGGAAAGAGCATGTAAACGCTTATGTACAATAATACATTGGAAAGAATAAGAAGTATGAAGTTCTTATTCCAGAAAACCTGTTCCGAAGTATTGTAAGAAGTACTAAACATACATTATATCTTATAGAAAAAACACAGGACCAATAAATGAAGATATACCAGCCTTTGAAACAAGGCTTTACGTTCTTCATTTATTAGTCCTTTTCTTATATTTTAGAATTAGTATTGTTCTGATTCATTAGGGAAATCACTTGATTTCACATCACTTACGTACTGACCTATAGCATCTGTCATGACAGTATGAAGGTCGGCATAACGGCGAAGGAACTTAGGGCTGAAACCTTTTGTCATTCCAAGCATATCGGTAACTACCAATACCTGTCCGTCAACTCCACCTCCAGCACCGATTCCGATTACAGGAATTGTAAGTTCCGAAGCTACTCTTGTAGCAAGTTCAGCCGGAATTTTTTCAAGTACAAGTGCGAAGCATCCTGCTTCTTCAAGAAGATGAGCGTCGCGGATAAGCTTTTCAGCTTCTGCATCTTCCTTTGCACGCACTGTATATGTTCCGTATTTATTGATAGACTGAGGCATAAGTCCCAGATGTCCCATCACTGGCATTCCGGCACCGATAATCTTCTTTACAGTGTCTATGATTTCTTCACCACCTTCCAGCTTCAAGGCATCCGCGTGAGTTTCCTTCATGATGCGGATGGCATTACGCACACCGTCGTATGCATCTGCCTGATATGTTCCGAAAGGCATATCCACTACCACCAAGGCACGTTTTACGCCTCTCATAACAGACTTGCCATGATAAATCATCTGTTCTATTGTGATAGGAAGTGTTGTGACGTTTCCTGCCATTACGTTTGATGCAGAGTCTCCCACAAGGATAACATCAACTCCGGCTCCGTCAACAATCTGTGCCATTGTGTAGTCGTATGAGGTAAGCATAGAAATCTTCTCGCCTCTCTGTTTCATTTCTGTCAAACGGTGTGTGGTAACCTTACGCACATCACCTGATAAATATCCTGCCATACTTTCTTTTTAATTTAAGTCAGTTTAAAAACTCGGCAAAATTAGATGTTTTATATCATTTAACCAAATTAAGTGTGATTTTACTTGCTGATGTCACTTTTCAAGCAGTGAAATCATGTCCTTATAAGTAAAACCAGTGAAGTCAGGAATAACCAGATTACATTTGTCCTTTATAGCTTCCGCAGGATTGGTAGTACTCAATCCCACAACTGCCATTTGTGCCGATGTACCTGCCTGCAAGCCATGGAACGAATCTTCGAAAACCACACAGTTGGCAGGAACTGTTTCAAAAACCTCCGCACCAAGCAGGAAACAGTCAGGTGCCGGTTTAGAGCGGGTAAACATCTCTGCCGTAAGGATCCTGTCAACCAGACTCTTCAGTTCCGGATGAGCTGAATAGACATTCGCCATCTTCTTTTCGTTTGAGCTTGTCACAATGGCTATCTTGACACCATTATTGCGAAGTTCCTTCATAAAATCTGCCACACCAGGTACATACTCGTATTTCATTTCACTTTCGAACTTGTTCAGTCCGGCAGTAATCTCTGCCTGGGCAGCATCCATACCTTTAAAATAACGGTCGTATATCTGCGCCAAAGTCTGACCTTTGATCATTAATCCGAAATTCTCCATTTCCGGATGATATATACGTCCTACTTCATTCCAATATATTGTATATTGCGATTCTGTATCCATCACCACACCGTCAAAATCGAAAAGTGCGGCTATAGTTTTAGTTTTATCCATCGTCCAGTTAAAATTAATCATTGATTGGTGGTCAATAATGTCTTAAAACGATCCCATCCTACAGCTTTATACCATGAAAGGGTTTCATAGTATGAGTTCCATTTTGAATTGTTAACTCTATAAGGAATATACATACCTATGCCGCAGAAACGCTCTTCATCTAATTTCAAAGAACCAACAACCCTATAATTATCTCCAAATAAACCTTCTTTAGCTATTATTAGATTGTTCATCAAGTTGTCCAGACCTTCAGGGGTTTCACCGTCATTGAGAGTCTTAAAGAAATCGACCACATCCAATGAAAAATACTTGAATGAACCTACTCCATACTGTTGGACATCATCCATATCCAAAGGCAACAACTTGTCTGAATAAACATCCAGATTAGCGCCTACCCAGTCTGCCAATTCATCCATCTTGCTGCAATCTACTGCCGCACAAGTTCCCCAAGCACCCAACTGTCTGCTATAATCTATATAATCCTTGCAAATATCACCATAAGGAACATCTTTCTGATATAATTTCGGCAATACAATATCGTATGGATGTCCATATACATGAGTCTCCACAACTGCACCTATCAAATAATCTGTTACATCCTTAAATTCATAACATACTTCCGCCGTGGCCATCATACATGCATCAAAAAGAACAAAATCCAGCTGTCTGTCACTGAATACAGTTTCCAATGTCTCAGCCATCTCAGGTATATTGATATTGTATCCCGCATCATCTCCAAAAGAACGTGCCGCAATTTCATTACCCGGCATCCAGCTTGTTCCGTGTGAACCGAATATTATACCATAATTTGTAGAAGGTGACAGTTTTACCATCTGGTCCAACACACGTTCCATGGTTTTCATGTCAGTTGCATTATGATTTTTCTCAATGTACGGACTGCAATACGCTTCTGCAATAACTCTTGAAGGATTAAGATCTCCACCCTGTAAACTTCTTCTATTATTTATATTGCCCTTTCCGTCGGAATTATACTGCAGCAGGCTTGGTCCTTCCAAACCATCTGCATCACCATCATAAGGACGATAATAAACCAACAATGTACATGAATCTGTAGTTTGCGAAAGGCCTGAATACATATCCACAAGATTCTGTTTCAAGTATTTATCCAAGCTTCCAGATTTATTGTTAGATATTAAATATGCCAATACAGTCCTCCCCGACTTTACCGGTACTTTCTCTTCTGGTATTTCGTCCGAACATGATACAAAAACAAATACGGACAATAACAGTAACAACAGTTTTTTCATATCAAGATAAAACGTATAAAAACAAAAAAGACGTATCGCCATGCCTGACAAAAAAAGCAAAGCGATACGTCAATCACGAAGACTAATAAAGTTCAGCCTTCTCAAATTTAAATTCAGGGTTAACATCCTTCAAAACCATGTTCTTACCCTTGTTATATTTCTCTTTCAGTTTCTGCAATTCTTTCTGCAGCTTGTTCTTCTTCAAATTAAAGAACATAAAGCATGTACGGTTCTTGCCGCCTTCTTTCGTTTCAAGATAATCTTTTAGCTGTACACTATACTGTGAACGACCTACAAGGAAACCTTTTCCGTCCACCTGGGCACTGTCCAAAAACTGGATATCCGTAAAATAAACCAGCGAATCAGTAAACGAAGCAGAGACACCTGCCATATACACCCCGTATTTATTCTTATCTTTTGATTTCTTTGCTGTTGCACCTACTACAATAGACACAGCAAACAAAAAACATAATAATTTTATATATCGCATATTCAATTGTTTATAATGGGACAAAAGTAATCATTTATAGCCAATATAAGAAAAACGAAGCAATTATTTAACATACAGAAACAAAAAACAGAACCAAACCATGTTCAAGTCTGATTCTGTTATTCTTTTCGGAAATCAATCTCTATCTTATCCCAAATAAGATTTGAGCAACTTGCTACGCGAATTATTCCTTAATCTTCTGATAGCTTTTTCCTTAATCTGACGAACGCGCTCACGTGTAAGCCCAAATTTGTCGCCGATTTCTTCCAACGTCATTTCCTGCGTGTTAATACCGAAAAACATCTGGATTATATCCTTCTCTCTGTCGGTCAGCGTAGATAGTGCTCTGTCGATTTCCTTCGAAAGTGACTCATTAACCAAAGAACGGTCCGCCATAGGCGAATCATCGTTCACCAACACGTCGAGCAGACTATTGTCTTCACCCTCAACAAAAGGTGCATCTACTGAGATGTGACGTCCTGACACTTTCAGAGTATCGGATATCTTATCTACAGGGATTTCAAGTTCGTCAGCAAGCTCTTCCGGTGACGGGCGACGTTCGTTTTCTTGTTCGAACTTAGAGAAAGCCTTACTGATCTTATTCAACGAACCCACCTGGTTCAATGGCAATCTTACGATTCTTGACTGTTCTGCCAAAGCTTGAAGAATAGACTGGCGAATCCACCATACGGCATAACTGATAAATTTAAAACCACGTGTTTCATCAAATTTTTCAGCTGCCTTGATAAGTCCAAGATTTCCTTCATTAATCAAGTCAGGCAAACTTAATCCTTGATTCTGATACTGTTTTGCAACAGAAACAACAAATCGCAAATTGGCTCTAGTAAGTTTCTCCAACGCAATTCTGTCCCCCTTACGAATACGCTGAGCAAGCTCTACTTCTTCTTCGACTGTAATCAAGTCCTCACGACCAATTTCCTGCAAATACTTATCCAGAGAAGCGCTCTCTCGGTTAGTGATACTTTTGGTAATCTTTAATTGTCTCATTCCTTAAAATCGATTTGGATGCAAAGTTATAAAATAATCAATAATACGACAATTATTCTCTTGATTATTATAACTTTTTATAACAACAAACGATAAAGAGAGACGTATATGCTATTTTTCACATAAAACGCCTCTCATAATCTTTTACCTTAAATCAATACCTATTATAATAATATCCTTTTATTATCCTGTATTATGATTATTCAGCCTGTGACAAATCTACAGCATAGTTTGCACGTTTTCCTGACGGATATACACCAGTCATGAACAATACCTGATCCGGTGACTGTGATGCAGCCTTCATTACATCTTCAAGATCCTGAACTGTCTTAAGCTGTTTTCCGTTGGCTTTCAGGATAATGAATCCCTTACGAATACCACTGTCAGCCATTCTGCCGTCTGTAACACCTGTCACCTGAACACCGTAGCCTAAGTTCAACTGGCGTTTCAATTCGTCAGGCACAGCACGGAACGCTGCTCCCAGGATTTCCATATCCGCTTTCTTGACAACCTTGGTATTACCCTGAGCATTCTTCAACGTGATAGTGAATTCTTTCTCTTTCTTGTCGCGCAATACTGTCACTTTGACTTTGTCTCCCGGACGATACTGTGCAAGCATTCCCTGAAGATCTGCCATTGTCTTGACTTTCTTACCGTTCAGTTCAAGTATAACGTCATTGATTTCAAGGATTCCTTCTGCAGAACCGCCTTCTGATACTTCAACTACCTGAACACCTTCGTTTGTACCAAGTTCCTTTTGTTCTTTTCTGATTTCATCCGGATATGTCTCGTCACCCATATTTCTACCACCGATTCCAAGCAATGCACGCTGTACAGTTCCATATTGCTTCAAGTCTGTTACAACCTTAGTCATAATACTTGTAGGAATTGCAAATCCGTATCCTGAATATGCACCTGTAGGAGAGAACAACATAGCATTGATACCAACAAGTTCACCACGGGCATTAACCAATGCGCCACCACTGTTACCCTGATTGATTGCGGCATCAGTCTGAATGAACGATTCTACCTGATTTGCACCAAGACCTCTTGATTTGGCACTTACCACACCGGCGGTAACAGTAGAACCCAAATTGAACGGATTACCAACAGCCAATACCCATTCACCTACTTTCAGTTTATCTGAGTCACCTACAGGTATTGCAGGGAAATCATCCCCTTCAATCTTAACCAGAGCAAGGTCAGTAGTCGGGTCTGTACCTATCACTCTACCTTTAAGCTCTCTGCTATCCTGAAGCTTGACGCTGATTTCATCAGCTCCGTCAATTACGTGGTTGTTAGTTACTATATAACCATCCTTGGAAATAATAACACCTGAACCAAAACCTTTCTGTTCCGGAGTTTCAATCTGACGCTGACGTCCGCGACCGTCTCCGAAGAAATAATCGAATATGTCAGGCATCTGCTGTACTGTCTGTACCTTGCTTCTTTGTGTAGCAACAATGTGTACTACTGAATTCAATGAACTTTCTGCCGCCTTTGTCAAATCTACCGGCTGCATGTTGTTTGAATCCAATGCTACAGCACGAGTCAAAGGCATTGTATTGAATGATTCATAAAAAGTCTGGTTTTCTTTCGGTTGATTATTCTGAGATACGACGTATGCCGTAACACCTGCAACTCCTGCACTTACTGCAACCATTGAAGCTGCTCCTATCGCAAATTTAGTTACTGTTTTCATAATCTTATCTATATTAAATTGTTAATTTCACTACTTGTTTAACACTTCATCCGCTAAAGTATAACAAATTCCATACGGTTGTACTCCTAAGTATCAGTTTTTTCTCTCTTTTAACATTGATATTATGCTGATTAACCCGTGTTAACGGGCAGAACTGACAAATTTACATTCGTTACGAGAGACTGACAACACAAATATCAAAGTATTTCTGCCAAACCTGCCGTTTTTTCAGTTTATTTCCCTACCTTTGCAGTAAGAAAGCAGCAGACCGGTCTGTCGCTGGTATTTTATACAAGAGGAAAGTCCGGGCAACACAGAGCATCCTACTTCCTAACAGAAAGCTGTCCGCGAGGGTAGAGTAATGCAGAAGAAAATAACCGCCCCTACCGGGGTAAGGGTGAGAAGGTGAGGTAAGAGCCCACCAGCCGGATAGTGATATTCGGGCTGTGCATCTTAGGAGTTGTAAGGTCATGTAAACCGGCATTAACGAGGGTTGCTCGCCCCACGTCGGAGGGTGGACCGCTAGAGTCTGTCGGTGACGGCAGATGTAGATAAATGACAGACACCCTGCTTGTCAGGGAACAGAACCCGGCTTACAGGTTTGCTGCCTTCTTTTTCATTATGACAATCACCATTACATACATACTATGCCAAAACTTCCTATCAATAAATGGAAAAAGTTTTTCCAGAAAGATCTATGGATAGCCGATGAAGAAAAATATCCCCCAATCCTGAGAAACATTATAAGAATAATCAGAATTATAATCCTTTCTACAGAACAGTTCAACAATAACAGAATAGTAGTCAGAGCCTCTGCCCTAACCTACAGCACACTGCTATCAATCATTCCTATATTCGCGATACTTTTCGCCATAGCCAGAGGTTTCGGTTTTGACTCGATAATAGAAGGTCTGTTCCGAAACAACATGAGCAACCATCAGGCGGAACTCGTCATCACATGGATAAATTCATATCTACAGCATGCAAAAAGCGGAGTATTTATCGGAGTGGGTATCGTAATGTTGCTTTGGACAATACTTATACTTACCGACAACATAGAGCGAAGCTTCAACACAATATGGCAGGTAAAACGGCCGCGTTCTGTTTTCAGAAAAATCACAGACTATTTTTCCATGATTTTACTGCTGCCACTACTGATAGTCTTCTCCAGCGGATTATCCATATTCATGACAACATTCCTGAAGGAGATGGAAACTTTCGTTCTTCTGGCACCAATTATGAAATTCTTCATACAATTGCTTCCATATGCAATTATCTGGGCCATGTTTATAGGTTTGTTCGTATTCATCCCGAACACAAAAGTTAAATTCAGCCATGCCATAATACCGGGAATACTTGCCGGAAGCGCATTCCAGATTTTCCAATACATATATATAAACAGCCAGATCTGGGTATCAAACTACAATGCCATATACGGAAGCTTTGCGGCAATACCTATGTTCCTGCTTTGGACACAGATATCATGGAGCATATGCCTTTTCGGCGCAGAGATGAATTACGTAAGCCAGAACCTTGAGTCGTTCAAGTACGGAAAGGAATCAAAAAACATAAGCCGCAGATACCACGACTTTTTCTGCACAATCATACTGTCGAAAATCTGCAAAAGGTTTGAAAATGGCGAAGACCCGTACTCCGCAGAAGAAATAAGTAAGGAAAACAAGATACCGATCCGTCTCACAAAAGACATATTATACGAACTGCAGGATTTACAACTCATATACGAAGGTGTAAAAGAAAAAGGCAAAAGCGAAGAAGTGTGCTATCTGCCAGGGATGTCAACAGGCAAGCTCACACTTGGAGTAATGCTGAACAAACTCGACTCAAAAGGTTTCGAAGATTTCAATATCGACAAAAGCCAGTATTCTTCATCATGGGATGCCATGATAAAAGCAAGGCAAGAATATACATCACACAAAAACCAGATATTACTGAAAGATATATAATACACAAAAACGGCTTCCTGACAATAATTGTAACAGGAAGCCGTTTTTGTGTATTACGGACTTTTATTTTATTTTGAAGTCAACTGCATCATTCTGCTAAGATACTTTCCTATAATATCAAATTCCAGATTGACAACACTTCCCACCTTTATTGTATGGAAATTAGTGTGTTCGAATGTATAAGGAATAATAGCGACCTGGAATGAATCCTCAGTAGGATTGCATACAGTAAGACTCACACCATTTACAGTCACCGAACCTTTGTCAACAGTGAAGTAACCCCTTTTTGCCATTTCCTTGTCAAACTTGTATTTGAAAGTGAAATACCAGCTACCTTCAGCATCATCCACAGCCACACAAGTAGCGGTCTGATCGACGTGTCCCTGTACGATATGGCCATCCAGACGTCCGTTCATCATCATGCTTCTTTCTACATTGACTTTATCGCCGACTTTCAGCAATCCGATATTTGAACGCTCTATTGTTTCTTTCATAGCTGTAACAGTGTATGTACCATCCTGAATACTGACTACAGTAAGACACACTCCGTTATGAGCCACACTCTGGTCAATTTTCAGTTCGTCCACAAACGAACACTTAAGCGTAAGGTGAAGATTCTCCTGATCTTTTACCACATTTACCACTTCAGCAAATTCTTCTACGATACCTGAGAACATAAAGTATATATTTTTAAAAGTTTACCAATAAAATCAGCTTCTGTTATTCCGGAATAGGCTTGCTCCATACTGTTTCGCCGTCAGAATCAACTACAGAAATAGTTCCTCCCGCATACTGTTCAGTAAAAGCATTTCCCTTTTCCAGCATATCTTCGGCCATATGTATAGCCTTCTCCATAGTTTTTAATGAGAACCCTTTATTATCATAAGAGTCGTCATCTGAAAAATAAATGTCATAAGTTTTCATGTAAGTCAGTCTTTATTATTTTGCGTGGCAAATATACTGAATGCCTGACAAAAAGAATAGATTTAGCTTACTTTTTTCTTTAACACCACAATTTTTTTTAGGACGGACATAAAAAAAAGAGAAACCAGCGCAAACCGATTTCTCTCTTTGAGCGGAAAACGAGACTCGAACTCGCGACCCTAACCTTGGCAAGGTTATGCTCTACCAACTGAGCTATTTCCGCAATTATTATTCGTGAAGGAAATGAGACTCGAACTCACACGACATAACTGTCACTACCCCCTCAAAGTAGCGCGTCTACCAATTCCGCCATTCCTCCGTCAATCCTTTAAGATTTGTGCCCAGAACAGGACTCGAACCTGCATGCCTCTCGACACACGCACCTGAAACGTGCGCGTCTACCATTCCGCCACCTGGGCAAAACGCAAACCTCATTAGATTTGTTTTTGAGCGGAAAACGAGACTCGAACTCGCGACCCTAACCTTGGCAAGGTTATGCTCTACCAACTGAGCTATTTCCGCATCTTGTTCAAAATGTCAATTTTTCTTTTTTTTGAGCGGAAAACGAGACTCGAACTCGCGACCCTAACCTTGGCAAGGTTATGCTCTACCAACTGAGCTATTTCCGCATTGTTTAATCAATCGTTAGTTGTTTTCCCGATTGCGAGTGCAAAGGTATAGCTTTTTTTGAAACCACCAAAACAATTGAACACTTTTTTTATTATTTTTTTCTCGAAAAGTTACAAGTTATTGAGTATCAATACATGTAAAAAAAGAACGGTTTGCAATGAAATTATGAGTTTCACCGCAAACCGCCTAAATCAGCACATTCTGTCTCTATAATCTTCGTAACGGAAAGTTTTATAAACTTCCAATTCCCCGTCAGAATGAAGTATAGCTATCGAAGGATGATGAATACCGTTGAACATATTTGTCTTAACCATTGTGTAATGTATCATATCTTCAAACACTATTCTTTCTCCTACGCGCAATTCATGATCAAATTTCCAGCTGCCCATATAGTCCCCGCTCAGACAACTGTTGCCTCCCAATCTGTAAACATGGTCTTCCGGCGAAGATATTTTCACCGCATCAGCAGGGAGCGACTCAGCTCCGCGAACAGCCGGCTGATATGGCATTTCCAGACAGTCCGGCATATGACATGTGAAACTTACATCAAGTATTGCTGTGCGTATTCCCTTACTTTCAACCACATCAACAACCGAAGCCACAAGAGGTCCTGTCTGCCACGTAAACGCAGATCCCGGTTCAAGTATTATATGGAGATTAGGATAGCGCTGTCTCAGCCCCTGAAGCAAGCCTATCAGATGATTTACATCATAATCCTTGCGAGTCATCAGATGTCCTCCTCCCAAATTAAGCCATTTCAGCTGAGGGAACCAACGTGAAAACTTCTTCTCGATATGCTTTAATGTCCTTTCAAGCTCATACGAACTGGACTCGCAATGACAGTGACAATGAAATCCTTCAATTCCCTCCGGCAACGTTTCCGGAAGCATATCCGCAGTCACACCAAAACGTGTACCCGGAGCACACGGATTATATAATTCCACTTCCACCTCAGAATATTCAGGATTTACACGTATTCCCAATGAAACGTCTTCAGCCGAGGCTTTAGCCATAGGATAAAAGCGGTTGAATTGAGAAAGCGAGTTAAATGTTATATGACTGCTGTATTTCAGAAATGCAGGGAAGTTTTCCTCAGTATATGCCGGCGAATAAGAATGAGCCTTACTTCCAAACTCTTCGAATGCCAGGCGTGCCTCATACTCCGAACTTGCCGTAGTATAGTTTATGTACTCACGGAATATCGGAAAAGACTTCCACATGGCAAAAGCCTTGAAAGCTAAAATAATCTCCACCCCAGCCTTGTCGGCCACACTTTTTATCAGGCTCAGATTTTTCCTGAGCAGTTCTTCTTCCATTACATAACATGGAGAAGGCACCTTAGTCAAATCCATAATCTTAATTATCCAATAATTTTAAAACGTGCAAATTTCAATAACAGTTGCTTGTCGCCGGCATTTTCAAATCTTACAGTCGCCTTGCAATTGTCGCCGCTGCCTTCCAGCCGCACGACCTCTCCCCTGCCGAAACGTTCGTGTTCTATCAGACGACCAACTTCCACACCGTGCGTATCAGCTTTACCCGGCTCAGCACTACGGCTCACCGCCGGATTTTGTGACACCGGAACAATCCTTTTAAGATTTCTCGGAGGCACAGGTTTGACAAATCTCACCGGTTCCTGAGGCATCTCACCACCATCGAACATCGAAGGTCCGCTACTCCTGTAAGTTTCATTCCTTTCATAGCCACGTTCATAGTTACGTTTTGTATATCCTTCATTACGCACGGATGTAAACCCACTATCAGCAGGCATCTTCAGAAAAGCAGGGTTTATGTCCTTGAGGAAGCGGCTCGGATTACAGAACTCCGGCTTACCATATTTATACCTGTTCTTTGCATACGAAATGAAACAGTTCTCCTCGGCACGGGTTATGGCCACATAGAACAATCTTCTTTCTTCTTCCAAAGCCCTGGGAGAATCTGAAGACATAGGTCCCGGGAACAGGTTTTCCTCCATTCCTACGATAAAGACATTTCTGAATTCAAGTCCCTTGGCCGAATGGATAGTCATCAAAGTTACTTTCGGGACACTGTCGTCCTTTTCTCCATCCTGGTCGGTAAGCAATGAAACTTCCGAAAGATAATCAGTCAGAAACATCCTTTCATTACCTTCCTGACGGCGTATGTCACAAAAATCGTACATACCGTTCACCAGTTCGTCTATATTCTCACGTCTGCTCAAACCTTCGGGCGAAGTGTCCTGTATTATATCAGCCATAATACCTGACGCTCCAACAATCTCCTTTCCAAGATCATAGGCATTATATGTGTCAACCTTACTTACAAAATCCGCTATGATATCCTTGAAGCCCTGCAGTTTGGCATGAGTACCTTTATTTATATTCAGTCCGTAATCAAGAGGAGACGAAATGACAGTCCAAAGACTCACCCCTTCCTGTGCCGCTGTAGCAATAATCTTATTCAGAGTAGTATCTCCTATCCCTCTGGCAGGATAGTTTATGACTCTTTTCAGAGCCTCCCCGTCATGCGGGTTTACTGCCAGACGGAAATATGCTATCACATCCTTAATCTCCTTACGTTGATAGAACGACAAACCACCGTATATCCTGTACGCCACAGCACGCTTTCTCAGTGCCTCCTCAAATATACGGCTCTGTGCATTTGTGCGATACAAAATAGCAAAATCACTGTAAGGACAACCATCCTTCACGTGCATGGAAGTAATCTTGTTCGCTACAATCTCTCCTTCCTCTACATCGCTGTATGCGCTCGTCACGGTTATAGGTTCCCCCACCTGATTTTCCGAGAAAACCTCTTTCCTTATCTGTTCACGGTTCTTCTCTATAAGGCTATTGGCCGCTTTCACAATCAATTGTGTAGAACGGTAGTTCTGTTCAAGCTTGAAGAGGCGGGCATCATTATACAGCCTTGTGAACTTCAATATATTGTCTATATTCGCGCCACGGAAAGAATATATACTCTGTGCATCGTCACCCACCACACATACACGCTGATGCTTGCTTGTCAATTGCAAGACTATGCTGTGCTGTGCAAAGTTAGTATCCTGATACTCATCCACCAATACATACCGGAACCTTTCGGCATATTTATCACAAATGTCGGTATGATTCTTGAATAAAAGATAAGTATTTACCAGAAGGTCGTCAAAATCCATGGCATCACTCTGTCGGCATCTTTCGCAATACCTTACATATATATCCCTCATTGCAGGAATTTTCGCCTCGGAATCAGCTCTGTAGAACTCTCCGCTTGCCGCATAAGCCTCCGGCGAAACCAAATGATTTTTTGCATTACTTATCCTCGCCTGCACCACTCCCGGCTTATACACCTTTTCATCCAGGTTAAGTTCCTTAAGGATAGATTTTATAAGACTCTTTGAATCGGATGAATCATATATAGTAAAATTCGATGTATATCCCAACGCCGCACCCTCAGTCCGCAATATCCGTGCAAAAATGGAATGAAAAGTGCCCATCCATAAATATTTTGCCTTTTCCATACCTACAGCACGTGATATACGTTCCTTCATCTCGCGCGCCGCCTTATTGGTAAAAGTCAGTGCCAGTATAGACCACGGCTCATAACCATTGTCCAGCAGATAAGCTATCTTATATGTAAGCACCCTCGTCTTTCCGGAGCCAGCCCCGGCTATTACCAGCGAAGGTCCGTCGTTATAAAGCACAGCGGCACGCTGGCTTTCATTCAGTTCATCCAGATAATTAGTCATCTTATGATATTATAGATAATTCGATATAATTTTCAGGCTGCAAATATAGACAAAAACTACAAAACTCACAGTCATCCAACCATCCATTCCTCTATCGTTCCCGTTTCAGACGAGAATACGGCTCCTACCTTATATAGTTTGCGGCTGTCAGATTCATATTCACAAGCATAACCTTTTTCTTCTATCTGTCGAACCGCCTCCTCTGCAGTACCGTCAAGTTTGAATTCAAAGATAAAAACATAATCCGATGTTTCCACTATGCAGTCCACACGACCGTAACTCTGTACCTTCTCCGTATAGACAGTATAGACACTGATAAGTCGCAGTATCAAATAGAAAGTATAGTGGAAATATCTTTCCTTCTCACGCTCGTTCTCTTTACGGCGCATTGTGTATGGGATACTTGCAAGGAAAGAAGTCATACCTGTAAGAAAGTCGTCTATCCTGCCTTCATTCAACTGATCTACCGCATTGTCAATCCATGAATTCACACTCTCTCTTGTATTGAAATAACTTGAAGCTATTACTGACAGGAATCCCTTTTTCACCTCACAGTTAGGGTAATCCAACAAAAACTTATTACGCCTCAAATCAAATTCCTTTATAGTTAGATAGCCGCTCTGATATATCATAGGCAGTGGTTGTTCCACACACGCCTTGTAATCAATAAATTCCTCAGGAGAATAGAACTTGCCTGTTATCTCGTTCATATTTTCGTTTGAATGCGACAACAGGCGAACCAGATATGTCGGAGTACCGCTCTTGAACCAATAATCATAAATTCTCCCGGAATCAAACGCATTAAGCAAGCTGAAAGGATTATACACATCCGTCATTCTGTCGCTGAAATGATAACCGTCATACTGCGCCTTCAACTTATTCATCATTTCATCTAAAGAACATCCGTAAACTTCCGCCATCTGCCCTACAGGCTTCTTGAAATAACTTTCCAATTCCTCCTGCGATATACCGCAAAGCGTCTCATACTTAGCGTGCATGCTTATATCCTTAGGCTGGTTGAAACCGCTGAACACACTGACTTGCGAAAATTTTGTTACACCTGTAAGAAATACAAACTGTAGATACTCATCAGCCCCTTTGAATGTGGAATAGAATCCTTTCAGGATATTGCGGTGTTCTTCCTCCAAATCCTTGTCATAGTCCAGAACATCAAGTATAGGCTTGTCATATTCGTCAATAAGTACCACCGCACGCATTCCGCTTTTATTATAAGCAGTCTCGATTATCTTCTTGAATCTGAAGCCAAGGTTAAGTTCTTCGTCACCACCTTCTATTCCATACAATCTTTCCCAGGCAGTAATATAACTTAGAATAGCACTTCTCAATGCACCTTTACGTGTATATTCACCTCCATTGAAATCCATATGAAACACAGGATACACATTCCAGTCCTTTTCCAGCGCATCAATTTTCAACCCCCTGAAAAGTTCCTTTCTACCGAGAAAATAGTTTTTAAGTGTTGACACAAGAAGACTCTTGCCGAAACGGCGAGGGCGGCTAAGGAAGTAAATTGAGCCTTCCGTCACCAGACTGTAAACCAAATCAGTCTTATCTACATAAACAAATCCGTCATTTATAATACGGTCAAAGCTCTGTATTCCTATGGGGTATTTCATGTAAATCAATTAATAATTAAAAATTAATAATTAAAAATGCAGTGCATGCGAATGTCACAAAGATAGTGCAAACCGAGAGAAGTACAAAGTGAAAACAAAGTTTTCAACTTTTAATTCCAAGGTGAAGCCTATCTTATCTAAAGATAGTGCAAACAGAGAGAAGTACAAAGTGAAATATACGCACATAAAAATCCCCCTGCACAATCACTTGCACAGAGGGACTGGATTTATCAGATAAAAAAGTTGTATTTACTTGCTACGAGTAATTACAGCACGACTCAAGCGAGGATCATCATAGAACATATTGTCCACACCACCCTTGTAGTCAATTTCAAGCTGCGATTCTGAAACACCGAATTCGTTAACCAGACAGTCACGAACAGCCTCAGCACGTTTCTTACTCAATCGTTCGTTAGTCTTCTTGCTACCAGTTCCGGCATCAGCATAACCTGTAATTGTATATACCGCATCTGGATCGCCTGCCTTAATAGCCTCAGCAAAGAACTGAAGGTTTACACGAGCTTCCTTCGACAGTTTAGCTTCGCCTATACGGAAAATCAACAGATTGCCTGATGTGAATTTCTTCACAACTTCTGTAGGTCTGTTCTTTGCATCAGCAAGTTCACGCTGCAGACGTGCGTTCTCTGCATTCAGAGCATCTATCTGGTCACTCATACGTTTCAGAGCGCCGTCGTTGCTGCGTACGATAGTCTTGCTTCTGTCCCATCCGCGCTGTTTGAACTTATATGTAAGTCCGAGAGCAGCAGTAAGCATAGGTTCACCGCCACGTCCGCCTACTTCACCGTCGAACATATCGTTGATGAATGTAGCGCGCAGGTCAAGGTTAAGATCAACAGCCTCACAAAGTCTGAAAGAGTTCATAAGTCCCAGATGACCAGTAATTTCAGCATTCTTAGGTTTAGATGTAACCCTTGCTATACCCACACCTGCATACGGACTCAGGCTATAAATACGTTTTTCCTTATAACCGCCTATAATGTTCATAAGGTTGAACATAGCGTCCATATGGAAGTTGAAGAACTTGAATTTCTGTTCGTTCAGCCAGTATCCGTGCCATGGCTTTCCACTTATCTGACCGCCACTCTGATATGCGCCGTTCTGAGTGGCACCCTTTGCAGAAAGACCTGAATACATAAGGCGTACACCAATACCAGGGGTAAACCATTTTCCTACCGCTATATCAAGTGCAGGAGATATACGTTCGCCGAACTTGCGCTGACGGTCATGGTCACCGAAGTAAACCTGACCACCTGCTCCGGCACTGATAAACCAGTTACTCCAAAAACGGTTAGTCTCTACTTTGTATTTGTCTGTACTGTATTCCACTGTTTCAGTGAAATCGCTATTGCTTTGCTCTGTCTGAGCAAAAGCACATCCGCCGGCCAAGACCATGGCTGCGGTAAAAATTGTTTTCTTTATCATTGTTTTATATTTATTTTTATAAAATAAAATCATAAACTACCATTAGTTATCAATGAGTTCATCGTTTCCAAACGATTCTGATAAAACTTAATCATAGCATCTATGGTCTCATCCCATGTCATATTCTCGTCTCCACTGAAGTCTATGACGTAAGGCGACAACTCTGCGGTACGTCTGCCGTCAAGCAGCGGCCACATGGCATAATTGTATGAATCAGACACACGATTTTCTTCCGCAAACATACGGATTGATGCCACAACCTGCTGCAGTTTCGGATAGGATACAAGCCATTGCGCCTTTACCGCTGCCTTGAATTCCTCATGCTGCAACAGCAACGGATACCACATATATGGTTTGTCGCCATAGTTAGGTGTAGAAGGATTCCAGCTATTATCAAACGAATAGTTGCTGCAAAGCCATTTGCTCATAGAAGATGCGTCATAGCTTAACGATGCATAATTTCCACCGAACTCACGGCTTATTGAATTAATACCGTCAGGATTCGGGAAAGTCTGATAATCAAAATCCCATACCGGACCGGCACAAAGTTTACCATCCTTTCCGTCAATATACATATATACACTTTTCGGATGACGGTATTCTCCATTCATAGCCAGTTCATGCACAAACCACCAGTCAATAAGAGATGGAATATCCAGAATTGCAGCAGCTGCAGAATAATCAGCATCACCTTCTAACAAGCCTGGTTTCAGAGCCTTATCTACTCCGTTTACCTTATCTTCTACATAAGAACGGAAAGCGGAACCATTTTCCCAGGGCACATCATCCTTGAGCATGCAAGGCAGATGCAGTTTGGAACTCAAGAATCGGCAGTTCTCGTCATAATAGTCGTCAAACTCCAAAAGGTAACCGCAATCCGCAGGAACTGCAGCCGGATTATCCTCAATTACATCTTCGTAAGCATCGTTGATATTCAGTCTGTCACCGTCTATCTTGATTTGTTCAGCCAGCAGATAATTACCCACATGGATACCGTTATAAATCAATTCCACATTTTTTCCATGCGGATTCCATGCCAGCTGTCCACCATTCTTTTTTTCCAGTTGATGAGCCATCTCAAACACTACGCGGTTACGAAGCATCGTACGGTCCATCCAGTTAGCCAGCAATACCCAGCGTTTATGTTCAGGCATATCCAGCATGGCAGCCTTTTTCACCATCTTGATGGCAAACGGCTTTTTCGGATAACTCTGACTGGAGTTTCCACGCAAGCGGAGTCCGCAAGCCTTATTGTCCACACTCACTGTACCATCGGCATTATATACCGAAATATAGTCATCTTCGGGCCAGTCGCTGTCCTTACTACGAATCTGCAATCCGGTTTCAGCCCATGTCTTCCAAGTACCGCCAGCTATTGACGCCGACTGGTTCACCACTACTACAGGCAGTCCTGTATTAGTAACCGTAACAATATAGTCACGGCTCTCTGTACCGGAAGTCACGGTATAGATCACCGGTTTGCTGAAGTTCTGCGCTGTCACACCGCTCTTCTGTTCCACTCCGTTCACTGTTACCTTAACCCCTTCTGCCACATCAAAAGTCGGTACAAGATTAAAGTCATACAGATATGGGATACAACCGGTTATGGTGTTATCCTCACCTATAGTCAAAGATTCTTCTGTCACGGGAGAAGTTGTAGTTGTCACACCGTTAGTCAGCTCGCATGCCACGAGTCTGGTACCCAATATCTTGCCGGTATTGTTTGCCACTTCAAACTTAAACGAACTTATTCCGGGACGTGGTGTCAAGCCTGAACCATCGGTAATTTCAGTGTAATTCGCAAGCGTCAATGGCAAAGTATAGCAGGCATTGGCTGCAAAATCAATTTTTGCAGTACGAGTAAAGGTAGCTTCGTATTTCTCTGAAATAATGGTCACCTTGATTTCATCACCAGAACGGATAACAGGAGCACATGTGATATAACCCTTATATTGGCTACCGTTCATCAGTGCCGGCTTGTCAGTCCATACCATATCAATTACATTGGCATTTGCCGGAGCAGCACCCCATACGACGTTCTTCGTAGAAGCGTCAAACGTGAAGTCTCCTCCTGCCTGACGGCCATCGGGCAAAGTCAGTGTAATACGTTCCAGACGATCGCCTTCCAGAGCTGTACCCGTAGCATTGATGTCGAATTCTAACAATGAGAACAGATGTTCGAAATCAAATACATACGCACCGTCTTCAGACTGAGTACTTTGCGGAACGCCCACCTTGTAGTCACCATGCAATCTGCCTGTTGACATATCAAAATGCTGAACCAAAGGCAGATTTCCTTTCAGTGAAGTATAGTCTGCTCCTGCATTCTCCTTGTTATACGGATAATAGGCATACAGCGGAGTTGTAGAAGTAAGATAACCTGCAAAATGTCCTTCAGCCGAAGCTGTAGTATTTTGATTGACAAACAACACATTTTTTGCGGTTGCTCCATATACACCGATACTGTCGGCAGGCATCCAGTATATGCTCACATCCGAAGTTCCGTCAGCCCCAATGCAGGTACGGGTATGAGGTCTTTCAGCCATACGCCCAACAATGGTGGTATTGCCTACCACCTCAGTATCGGATATAAATTCTTCCGTGCAGCCGCAGAAGAAAAGCATTGCGGCTGCCGGAAATAAAAGTTTCTTTATCTTATTCATTCTTCTCATGGATTAATCCCATACGTTTCCTTCTTTGGAATATGTGGTATCAGAAGATGACCTTGTGGTTGTTGTACCTGTTTTTAGAGGGAACATGAAGTTATTCATCATAATCAATCCCGGAAGACGAATACCTTGTACCGCATATTCCTTAACAGTGGCAACACCCGCAAAATTCATCAAAATGATACCCAGCGGCTGGCGCAAGCTGCCTACAAGCGATGAATATTCATCAACAGCCTTTGCGTTGAATATTTGGGCGAACAGACAAGTGTTACCGCCGTTACCGAGGTCTGAATAGTTGACATGAGGAATTTGATACCATACATCGCCTCCGCTAGGATTGCTTGGTGCTGAAGAGCTATAAAAATCTCCATCTGTTGGAAGTTTAGCATAATCATAAAGGTTTATATCATCACCATAATTCCATAATACATTCCAATCTCCTCTCTCGTTTCTACGATAAGTAACATATCCTGTGCTTAAATAATTCGCAGTCACACAGAAACCAGACAAATCATTGATATACAGATTTCCGGCGTTAGAAGCAATCAGACTGTTAATCTGCTTCATCAGAGTTTTCTTTGTTTCTATCAAATTACAGCTTACTGATGGGTCATCATAATTCGCCTTTGTTATGAAATAAGGAACAAGTCCGATGCCTTCTTCTTCGCGGTATCCAAAGTTTCCAGCTTCAGTACTCTCAAAATTCGGGTTATTGCACTGCTGCAGGTTCTGGATACGTACTGGTGCACCGCTACTATAGGTTGCAGAAACAAGTCCGGTATTCTGCACACTGGTTGAGAGTCCGGTAATATAATTCACAGGAGCAGTACCCGATGGTAGATTATCACTGTTCTCAAGATTTATAATAATTGCAATTTGACCTCTCATGTCCAACATAGTAGTATTGGCGTCAAAAGTAGTCAGTATATGAGAATTACTTTGATTCCAACGATCCAGTGCATTCATCACGGCAGACAACCAAGTAGAAACATCATCTGTACCTCCAACAGATTTTCCATTCACGAAATTCAGGAAGACCACAGCACATTCGGTCACCGGTTTTGAATTCGGATGTATCTTTTCATTCAATGCAGTCAACACTTCAGATAATGTATATTCTGGATCAAGATTAGCACCACCGGCATATACAATTGGAGTAGCGTATCGACTATCACTTGTAAGATTCAGATGCACATCAAAAACACGAACACCTTCATCAAACTGAGTGGTTTTAAAAGTTCCAGTTTCACCCGAACGTATTTCCAATGGTGGCAATGCCTGGTAATAATGAGAAATACCAGTGTTAGGATCAAAACTTTCAGCTGTATTATATGAAAAAGCGTGCTTGCTACCTGGCAGAGACAACTGCGAGAAAAGTACATTATCAGGAATCTGGCTCATCCAGTTGTTTGGCTGTTGTCCGCCTAGTTTCGGAGTCTTGATACGGGTGATAAGGCCGGCTCCTAATACGCCATCACCCCCAGAAGTAGTACTGCTTCCTGATATAGTTTTACTATATACTACTCCACCTTCTGTCAGTACAGAAACCACCAAATCTCCATTGCTAATGTCTCTCGGCAATAAGAAGAATTTAACATTCAATTGTTCATTCTTCTTGAGTGAAACAGGATTATTATCAATTATGGTCTGAACAGTTGCAATGGAAGCGGCAGTCTGACTATTGTCAGTTGCATCAAAATTATAAGTGTTGTCAGCCAAATTATACGAGAATGTACCCACGATATTCTTACCGGATTTGCTTCTTACAGAAACGGAAACAATATTCATGGATTTCACATCTTCCGGTCCATTAATAAGCACATCAAGCACCGTCACAATTGGAGTAAATGTCAAAGCAACATTCTTATCGTCCTCTGGATTATCGTCCTCTGGATTCCACGTTCCTTTTCCTGCCATCATACAGAAGCTCATATCCGGAGTGATAATCTTAAATGTACCATTAGGATCTTCGTTTCCATCATTATTATAAGTCAACAATTTACCTCCCTCCTGTCCTGTAGGAATGGTAGCAGTCACTGTAGTACCGTTCTGAAGTCCTTCATCAATCTTGCCCAACGAATAGAAAGCATAAAAATTATGCGGTTGTCCTGTATCTCCCCAACGCACACCGGTTTCACCGTTTTTCACGAGATATCCTGTAGAAGTACCGGAAGAGGCATCTGTTGCTTCTTGTACTGTATAGTCGGCAGTTCTGAATCCTTCGGCTGCTTCCGGGCAATACACGCGCACAGTATCTTTACCATATTGCCATTTGATATTCAATAAAGTATAGTTGTCAAAAGTTGAACCTGCCGGAACATCATAGATAGTCCTGCTTTCAGGGTTTACATCTGTGAAACCGCCTGGAGCTGCTCCAAACTCAATCTCGTCACCGCTTACTGGCAATACAATCGGTTCTTTTTCAAATTCGTCAGAACAACCTGCTAATAACAATGCAAATAATACTCCGCCTGTTATAAAATTAATATATTTCATATTCATTCATTTTTTATTAAACATCCCATATATTTAATCCCAATCGTTTTTTGAAAAATCAAAAGTTTCATCCACTCGATGATCTTCTATTTTCAGGCCTTTGGAATCTTCTTTATCCAAGAACACAGAGCCACCTGTCATAACTCCTTCTTCCAGTTCCACCTCCACATGTTGTGTCCGTGGAGTCTCATAAAGTTTTTTCTTCATATTATACCTCGCTTTCAATTATTAGTTAACAATTAGTTTTTCCGTTAGTAATCTCATTTTTTAAGTTATCCTTTCATTTTTCCATATTTTTAATCTTTAAATTATACTCTCATTTATTATTACTTCCATAACCATATCCATAACCGTAGCCATAACTTCCATATCCGTAACCACGATGTTCCAGGTCTGCACCATTAAGAATCAAAGCCATGTTGTTAAGGACTTTCTCCTGATACAGCTTCTCTATATCCGGCAACTGACGTTTGTCAAGTCGTCCGGCACGGACTACGAAAATTGTAATATCTGCTATACGGTTGGCAATAGTGGCATCCGCAACTAGACCTAGCGGGACATTATCCACTACTATGTAGTCATAACGCTTACGCAACTCCTCCATCATACTATCCAGACGGCTGTCCATAAGAAGTTCGGCAGGATTAGGTGCTGAAGTTCCGGCATTTATGAAATCATAATCTTTACCGCAATCGTGTATAATGTCATCCAATGCTATGGTTTCGTCTGCCAGATAGTTTGTCATACCTACCCCATGCTTATGCATTCTGTGGCTGAGCGATCCTTTTCGTATATCAAGGTCTATCAGTATCACTTTCTTTTTAGTATAAGCCAGACTGTCAGCCAGATTCTTTGCTACAAAGGATTTACCAGCACCGGAATTGAACGAAGTAAATGTAATAACCTGCAACGGTTTGTCTTTCTTAGCCATAAAAGACATATTTGTTCGCAAAATCCTGAATGCCTCAGTCACTACATTATCACCATATCCGTATGCATTGGCAACACCTTTACGTGATGATTTATAGTTTTTGTCAAGAGGAATCTCGCCAAGGAAAGGCACACTCACAGCACCCAGTATATCCTTACGGCTATGAATGCGTGTATCCATAAACATTATTACAAGGAATGCTACGGTTGGTAAAGCCAATCCCAACAATATACCAAGTGCAAGAATCTTGTTTCTGTTTGGCGATATCGGATATTTTGTAGCCTCTGCACTGTCTATAACCCTGGCATTATTATCGGCCATAGCCTGCGATAACGCATTTTCCTCACGTTTGTTTAGCAGGAACAGATAAAGAGACTCCTTTATTTTCTGCTGACGCTCTATTGAAAGCATCTGTCTTTCTTTTGTAGGCATAGCAGACAAGCGTTCCTGTACCCTCATCTCACGGTTCTGTGCATCATTACGCTTCACGTTGATACTTACTATCATATTATCTACCGCACGGATAATACTCTGTTTCATTGCGCGCAGCGATGAATTCAGTTCTTCCACCACAGGGTTCTTGTCACTACTGTCAGAAATCAGTCTGTCTCGTTTCAACTTGGCTGCATTATACATACCTATCTGATTTTCGATGTTCATATCGCTGATTCCGGTATTTGACGGTATCAGATCGGCTTCCTTTTTCGGATCAGTAAGATATTCCTTAATATATTGCGCCAATCGTAGCTGAGTTTCAAGTTCTAATGCTGAAGAATTATATTTCTGCGACTCTCCAAGATACATACTTGCCGATGAAGAAATATCCAGTGTCTGGTTCTCACGTTTGAACGATTCCAAATCGGACTCCACATCACCAAGTTCCTGACCGATAATTATAAGACGTTCATTAATGAAGTTAGCTGTATTAACAGCCACCTGATTCTTATCCCTTATCGTTTCCTCATTATATACGTTTACCAGCATATTCAGTATATCCTCTGCACGTTCCGAGGAATTATCCTTAAGTGCAAGAGTAAGGATAGAAGATTCCTCTTCTTCCTGTTTTACCGCAATACTGTTTCTGTAAACTGATACAACTGCATCCAAAGGCATCTTACTGACTTTTACCGGCACACCAATCCATGATTCTGTCATATAATTGGTAGGAACTACCACAACTTTTCCTTCATTTAGCGAAATTGTATCATTCAGTTCCACAACCTGACGTTCACCATTTTCAGCCATCGAAAAATCTGTAATCTCCACCGAATCTTTATTCAGCAATGTTACTGTAAATGCCACATACTGTTCAGGCAACATATCAGCAAAACTGACTGCGACAGGCGATTTCGTATAAAGTTCCACATTTCTAAGGCCGTCCTTCATTTTATAACTAACATCGGCATGTGTCCTGCTTACTACTTCACGTATCAATCTTTTTGAGTTGAACTGAAGCATCTCGTTTGCCACATTCACTTTGTTTATGAAATTGTCAAAACGGTCCAGTCCTGTAGTCGATGTCTTATTCGAAGGGTCTTTTATTATGACAGTTGCCGAGCCGAAATAGACATACGGTGTAGTGGCATACTTATACCAGGCCATTCCGCCGAATATCAGAACTGACAATAGATACCATTTCCACTTTGAAGCCAAATAAATGAGCAGATCAAGCAGATTTATATTTTGCTCACTTCTTGATTGATTATTATTTTGCATATTATTTTAACCTACGATTTTATTTAAGCACCCACAAAATAGAAGTCACCAGACTGGCAAGTGAAATCAGCACAGTTGTTATTTGCCATCCCCTGTCTTCAGCATCCTTCTTTCTGTATCTCGGTTCCACATATACTATATCGTTCTGCTGAAGATAGAAACACGGTGACTGGAATATGTCCGTACTTCTCAGGTCATGTATAAACATCTGTTTTTCATTTCCCACTTCACGTATCACCTTAACTCTGTCAATTCTTGCCTTCGAAGTCAGGTCTCCCGCATTGGCTATAGCCTCAAGCAGAGTGATACGGTCACCATTTACAGTAAATGTTCCGTTTCTACCGACTGCTCCAAGTACAGTATATTTAAAGTTCAGGAACTCTACAGCCACCAGAGGATCTTTTATATACTCTCCCTGTTTAATGCGTGTCTCAATAAGTCTTTTCACCTCACTTATTTTCAATCCTTCAACATGCAACTTACCCAATATAGGAAAGTCAATATCTCCCAATGCATCCACACGGTAGCCTTTCTCTTTCACAGCTCCTGCCTCCGGACTGATACTTCCATCAGCATTTACCCTGAAATTACCTCCCTGTATGTTGAAAGGTATAGCCAATTCAGGATTTTTACAACTTACCAAAATACTTAGACGATCATCACAATGGACTTCTGCCTCGTATTTCGTATCAATAAGATACTTCTCTCCCATCTGCATATCATTCAGATATACAAAATTCTTGCGCGAAGCACACGAAGAGAACAGCCATAAGGCCATAAAGCTCAAAAACAAAACATTTTTACTCATTTATACGTATATTTGATTTTTCCAATTCTTGCCTACAAATAAAAGCAGCATCAATATCAGGCAGACATTCCATTACACCAATATTTACCGATTCGCAAACACTTGCCAATGTATCATGCATCTCATTTTGCAGACCTGCATCCTTTTTTATAACAGAACATCCTGGAAGTATATTCACAAACGATTCAAAACCGTTACATACTGTAAATCTGTTTACCACAGCTTGTCTTAGTCTGGCTATACCGCCAACCGGAACAACAACATTACGGTAACAAGGAGTTTTGCCACTCCAAGGAGTTCCACTTGCCATTATCACACCGTTCTTTATGAATATCACAGGATTGTCGTCATTAATAAGACTACATCCTTCGAAAGCCTTTATCCACAAAGCTGAATGCGTACTCTTCCCTGTTCCGCTTTTTCCCATAAAAAGATATGATTTCCCGTCAAGAAGCACTGAAGATGCATGTACCGAAATCCCTCCATAAGGAATTATAGCCTGTGAAAATATCATGCGTAGCAATGAACTAATCACTTCACCGGCATATTTGTCAGCCATATTTACAGATGCATAAATCTTATGGAAACACTTATCGGCAAATGCGATATGTTCCATATCGTCATCCATGAAACTGATTTTTATACAATACTTATCGTCAGAGGAATAAAGCCTGACTCTTCCCATGTCATTGACAGACTCATCCACAAACACATACCTTTCATCAAAGGCGTCCATAACACCTCCACAGTTGACACAGAATCTGAAAAAAGGTTTCACAGTATCGAAATTATCGTATCGGAATGGTCCGAATGAAGGAAGCAGTTTTTCTATATCAATATTATCTGAAACAATGACTTCGAAAACGAAACCGGCTATATCAAACAAATATTCTCTCATTATCACAATTGTCCTTTAACAAGACCGTAAAAAGTCCAGAAGCCTTCTGTAGGGGCATATCTCAACGCAATGTTCATATTACTGATAAATGAACGAGCTGTATCTATTTTCGATTTAAAATCAGATTTGCCCTCACGCTTCCTCCCTTCACGGTTAATTCCGAAATTTCCACCTTTCATTACTATATGTTCCAATCGCCCGGCATCCTTTTCCCTCTCATTAAATAGCATATATTTCTCATCCATTCCAAGATAGTCTGCCATAAAAGCATTGAGTAGACGCGTCCATTTTCTTATACCCAACTTGATACAACAATTCTTCATATCCTCCTTTCCGTATCTGTCATGAAGACTGTAACAGGCCATAGCCATATCGCATAATTGCCTGACTCCAATGCCCCATCCCAATGCATGTTTCAATATATGTGTATTAAGTAATATAAGATTTACAAAAGGAGAAGGAACAGAAATTTCCGTATCACAACCTTTCATATCAATCTTTACGAACCCTAAACGTTTTTCCGTTCTGTATATATATTCTTTTCTGAAAGGATTACTTATGTCAACAAGAAACGGATGTATTTCAACTTCTATATTTTGAAAAAGAAAATTATAACTTCCGTCCGACATTGCCGAAACATTACATCCATACCCACGAACTATTTCAAGTGCTTTTCTTATATCTGATTTACAAGTGAAATAAAGATCTATGTCACCACATTCCCTAATTAGGGGATTATCATAAAGTGAAGCAATTCCCTGCCCTTTCTGTAATACAGGTTCAAGTCCGTTTCGAAGAAACAATCCATAAAGCTCACCCAGAGATTTGTTCATCCTCACATTCAGCCTCTCAATGGCATCAACCGCAGCCACCCATTTCAGCAATATACCTTGCGGAGGAAGAAATTTATCAGGCAGCAGGCATACTCCCTGATATACCAGCCCCGTAACAGTCTGTTGCCTGGCTGTGGTGAACACTACCTGCCATTCATCAACCGTTAGCGGGAAACTATTAAGATTGGGTTCTTTTCCCCATAGTCCTGCCCTTAAAAGAATAAAAAAGGTCTCTGTCACCCTATCCGAGTCACTTACGTTCATCATCAATCATCAGTCCGTATTCTATCCATTCATCTATCTGCGCCTTGACATCCTTTAAGGCCAAATCCATATCTACATCATACTCTCTACACAACCATTCTGCAAGCTCTTGTACAGAATAATCATTTTCACACATTCTCTTCCAGATCATGGCAGCAGTTTCATTCATACAATACACGTCAGACAAGTCTGTCCTTCCGTCATTTGTATCTACTATCATATACTGCTTCCCTATTTTTCTTAATATCAGATTCTCTTTTGGTTTCATATTCAATACTTACCGTAAATAAAATCAAAACTTTTTACCCGACAGGATATAATAGACAGTTAGAAATATTATTTTAATATCCAGCCATAAAGTATGATTCTCCATATAGGCCAAATCCATATTCAGTCTCCTCAACATTTTTTCCATCGTGTCAGTATATCCGTTATAAAGAGTTGCCGGCGAGAACAATCCCGGGCGCAAGCTATACAGCAGTTTGTAATCAGGATTCACTGCCATTATCTGATCCACAAAATACTTTCTTTCAGGCCGAGGTCCTACGAAGCTCATATCCCCTTTCAATACATTCCATAACTGGGGTAATTCATCCAGATGATGTTCACGCAGGAACTTACCCACACCTGTCAACCTGTCATCTTCCTTTCTGCACAGAACAGGTTTTCCATCAGCTTCTGCAGCCATAGTCATCGACCTGAATTTATACAGCATAAAGGCCTTTCCCTTATACCCGATACGCTCCTGTTTGAAAATTGCAGGCCCTCCATCTTCATTTTTTATATAGAAATAGATAATGACAAAAAAAGGAGAAAATACGATAATCCCAATCAAGCTCGCTACAAAATCGAACACCCTCTTCAGAATACGTCCGGGAAAAGACAAAGCATCTTTACTTTTCCGACTTATACTTCCGACCATATTAACAGTCTTCGAACAATTTAAAATCTTAACACTGTTTTCACTCATATCTATAAATTTTTAAACACTTCTCAATCATAAGTTCTTTGGTAAACAAAGTTTTGAATCTCTTTAGAGACTTTTCTGAATATTTGGTATAAACCTCATCATTGGATGTAATTTTCATTATGGCATCAGCCAATCCTTTAGCATCTTCCGGCATTACATTAATTCCGGACTCCTCATCCGCATTGACCCATGACACTCCCGAATCCGGAATTCTTGTGGCCACCACAGGCTTTCCGCACGACATGGCTTCTATCTGTACAATCCCGAAAGCTTCTGTTTTCTGCACGCTACTCATACAGAACACACTGCAAGCAGCATAATATCCTGGCAAATCATCTTCAGACACTCTTCCCAATAGCTCCACCTTACCAGCAAGTTTTTCATTGAATATCTGTTCCTGCAATTCATTCTTTAATGGCCCAGTTCCACCTATAAGAACAACATAATCGTTTCCCAAATATTTGGCAGCCTCAATCAGATAGCGGAATCCTTTATAATGCACAAGCCTTCCCAAAGAGAATACAATTTTTTTTCCACCATACCTTTTTCTTATAATCTCTTCTTTTTCACAATCTTTGTACACAGGTTCCACTCCGATAGGCAAACAGACCGTTTTCTCCTGTACATCTTTCAGGAAAGGAGACTTTTCAAGATATACAGGAGTAGTACCGACAATACAGTCAGCACGTCTTATCAGCCAATTCTGCAAAGGCTCGTAGAGTTTAAGTAAAGTCTTCTGTTTTTGTATATCACTGTGCCAGTGCAAAATCACTCTTCCTTCATACCCTGAACAAAACAGCGCCATACAAGCCATCGGGTCGGGATGATGTACATGTATTATATCATAATTTCTGCAGATTTTCCTCAGCTTCCAGATCATTTCCGGCGATATCATCGTAGCAGCCTTCTTTGTCCATGTACGTGTACATATCAGATTTGCATACTCGTTTATCTTGACAGTCATTGAATTTCTATCAGCAGAGGCACACATCATATCACAGTATATTCCTCTTTCTGAAATACCAGTCATAAGATCGTACATCACCTTTTCCACTCCTCCGCCAATCGGATAGAATTTTCCAAGTTGAAGTATTTTACCCTCAATTTCTTTCATTAGTTATATGTTTGTGAAGAATAATAAATAACTTTATTCAGAATCCTTGAGTAAATTGTTATGATTTATTATTACATCAGGGCGGTTACGTCGTACAAATCCTCCCAAGCTGTTATATTTGATGTTAAGTCTTTTTGCTATAGATTTAAGACTTTCAGTAGTTGTGTTGTACAGTTCTATTGCCTTTGCGTATTTTTCTTCAGACCGTAATGATATATACTTTCCATCTTCAGTCATTCTCTTTCCCTGCTGTTTTGCAAGATCAGGCTCATGCTTATGTAGATAATTACGGAAAACATCAGCATTGAATCCATATTCCTCTGCAACTTTCGTAACCGGACGCGGATTGAGTCTTAAACTCTCTATAGCCTTTTCATATTTGGCAGCCACGGTTTTCATCTTTTTTCTTGCTTTGCGCAAGTCAGTATTTTCATCTATCTCTCCGCTGATACCCAGTCTTTCATAAACAAGATCTTTATGCCATTTATGAACATAAAAACGGAAAGCTTCTGCCGACACACCTGTTTGTGAAACAATCTCTTTCATTGTCAATGATGTGTCCTTGTACAATGATAATGCCTTTTTATATTTTTCTTCAGATTCAGAGGTCGGTCTGCAAATTCGTCCGTTCCCCATCAAATCTCCTACATTTTTGCTTTTTTTCTGTTGTGCCTTTTGGCGTTCCTCTTTTTTTTGCTTTAACACATCCTTATGATAAAATCGCATATGTTGGCTAAAACCTCTTTCAGAGACCTTACACAACTCTGCTATTTCAGGTATTGTCATGTTCGATTCACGGTACATTTCTACAGCTTCTGCATACTGTAATGCACATTCCGGCCGTACGCCATGATGAACATTATCATTAATACCTAATTTATGTCTTACCTTTTCTCTCAAGATCAACGTGTCCGGATAGTAAATACGCATATAGTTGGCCAATGCAGTACCATTCAATCCGAACTTTCTGGCTATTTGGGAGATATTAAAGTCAATATAAGTTAATGAGTCGCACGCAGCAATAGCTTCCTTATATTTAGCATGAGCTTTTATACTTTGCGTTCCTGCAGCAATTATTTTGACTTTGTCCGGTTCAACATCATCAACAGAAATCTGATGTCTGATTAGAACCTGCTCTCTCCAATATCGCCGCAGATAGTTTCCAAGTCCGGCTAAAGACACCTTACATTTTTCAGCTATAGCCTTTTGTGTCATGTCGGTGTCTATATATAAATTTACAGCCTCCTCATATTTCCTATGCAAGGCATGACGTTTCTGCAACAATATCCTTTCTTTCGTTGAAAGTGTAGAAATGTCTATCGAAGAAAGATACGGTTTCATCCTAATAACATCTTGAATAGTTCTTCCCATGTATGACTTACTGGAGCCTCTGGTTCGTACTTTGATATCGGTTCAAGAAAAGAATTGTCGTTATCAATCAGTTTCTTCATTTTCCCCTTAAGAATATTTGCATCATGGATATCGAAGAATGAAGTTTTTGCACTTCCGGCTGCCGTTTCATGCGCGTATGGCAAATCTGCCAACAGCATTGCCTTTTCAAACTGTGCAAACTCACTTATAGGCAATCCCCATGTTTCAACTTTCGAAGGAAATATCAGACAATCGGCATTACCATATAATTCATAAAGTTTCACACGGTCCAAGAATCCTGTAAAAACTAAAGAATTTACATGCCCCCATTTCCTATACAGCCATCTTGTGTATTTATTCTCTGTACCGGATATTGTCATATAAACCTTAAACTTATCTTCTCCTATTTCATTTTCCAGCATAGCTGCCGCCTCACACAACAGTTCAAAGTTCTTGTTTATGTCACCATATGATGGATATATAAATGTATAAATGGGTTCGGAAGACTTACGGTTATTTCTCATCTCCACAGTATCCGTTCTATTCTCCGGAAGTGCTACAATAATTTTGTCTTTATGAAGATTGAAAAGTTTGATGAATTCTCTTTTCATCCAATCCTGCTGAACAACAATCTTATAATTCTTGTGAATATTTATTCTGTAAATATATTCTGTGAACCAGGCAAAACATACGATACGGTAATTCATGAATAGTTCACGCCATTTCCATGGATAAAAAGGAAATGAATTATGACAATAAACAACACGTCTCTCAGCCTTTACATTAGGCGTTGTGTCATGCAAGGACAGCCATAAATAAACGGGAGAAAGTTGCTTCGAAATTTTATACATTGTTATATACTCACACCATATACGGCAGAACCAGCTTTTCACAGTCCAGGGCATTTCGATATATGTTATTCCGGGATACATCGCCAGATTCTTGTTATGCACCAGTGCCACAACCTTATATTCTCCGTTTTGAGCCAGCTGCGAAAGATACTCCAGACAGTTTCTCAAAATAGTCAGTGTGCCTCCCTTACGCAGGTTCACTGCTGAAACCACAATAGTTTTCATCTATATGATATTGATTTGAATGTTTGAATCCATTTACCCATGACAGTCGTTTCATCATATTTAAGGATTGATATCCCGGCTTTTTCTCCCATTCTTTTTCTTAACGACATGTCCATCATAAGTTCAGCCATCCTTCCTGCAAATAGTGTGATGTTCCCATCATCCACGATAAAACCGTTTTCCCCCTCATCTATAATATCTTTTGGACCGCATTTACAGTCAAAAGACACAATAGGCAGACCATATGACTGGGCTTCCAGCAATACCATCGGCAAGCCCTCATAGCGTGATGTCATTGCATATACAGATGCGTTTCTATACACATCTCCTATATTATTTTTCGTTTTTATCAGTGCTACCGAATTATCCAGTCCATATCCTGATATCAGCTTTTTAAGCTTTTCATATTCTTCTCCATCCCCCACGATATCAAGTTTCCAATCCGGAAAATCTTTTACCACTATTCTCCAGGCTTCTATCAGCCTGTCAAATCCCTTCTGAAAGCTATATCTTCCTACTGCTACCACCTTTTTATTCTCAAGATTTGATTTCTCAGATGGTATGTATGTGATTGCGTTAGGTATTACTTCTATATTATTCAGTTCACCCCAATATCTCTTATCCTCCTCAGTAAGGACCACAAACCTGTCGAATCTTCTGACAATATTTTCATCTTGTTTGCTTCTCCATTTGTCGGCTATTCTCCACAGTCCTTTGCGTCCGTACTGCAAACGTTTGAATTTAGAGAAATGTATCTCCAACAGTTTTGCGCTTCCATCCTTTATACCGGTTATAAACGATGCATCATTATTGAACATACAGACCGTAACGTCAGGTTTTTCCCTCATAAGAACTGATTCAAGCCTTTTCCTGTGCAACAACTGTTTAACAGGATAATGCATCAGTTTATTCATAAAAGACTTCCCGTTATTGTCTTCATAATTTATATCCAGGTCAATACACCGGATCTGCTCGTTCAAAGGGAAGAAAGGCTGCCTTCCGTGCTGGTCGGTAGTTACAATGACAATCTCATATCCTCTTACGGCCAAATAGTTTGCCTTGTTTGCCAATACCCTTTCCATTCCTCCGGAATGACAGGTACCTGCTATACAATAAACGATTTTCATATTTTGTGCTGTAATTGTTTGTCTTCCTCTTCGCTACGGCTAACCATAAGAAACAATGCAAAAACAAGGAATATATCCGTAGAGACTTTAAGCCAAACAATATAGTTCACCAATAGCAATAAGACAAACATAACCTTATAATGAGAAATATTATTCATACAGAAACTGCCTGCTTTATAAATAACCATACACATTGCAAACAGTCCGCCCAAGCCGAAATAGAAAATAAATCGCAAATAACCAATATCTGTACCCATATAAAAAGTATCTATTATTTTTCCAGTATAATACGGATCCACATCGTTAGGATTAGAAAAATAACCATCACCTATTAACCATGTTTTCAAATTTTGTGGAATAACATACATTTCTTTTAAACGTACATTAGATCCAACTTCCCATTTACCTTTTTCTGCCAAACTAAAGAATCCTTCAAAAGCAAAACGTAATTTTTCTTCAGTACCAGGTACAAAATAATAGCAAAAGACAGAAATTGCTATAGTAGCCAACAAAATTCCAATAAACCAATTCCATAACACACTATAGTTTTTATCTATTTTAAGAGTATGAAACCCTGATACATACACCAAATAAGCAAGAGCCAGGATTAATCCTACTGTTGTCGTCCTTGCTATCATATTCCCAATAACAGCTATCAGGAAAAATGCTACTAAAAGAAGAGGTACATATCTCCTTTCATCTGTATTACACATTTCAGTAACAGAAAAAGCAATCATCACAAGTACTGCTGCAAATCTTGAACCTGCAACATCCAATGAGGCACCTATTCCATAAAGCCGGTCCACATTAGTCTTATTCAAAAAGTCTTGACCCTGCTGAATATATTGGTCTATAATTTGTTTTATATTCGAATAAGAATCAATAAGCAATGCTAAAATACACTGACATACACAGACAACTATTAAATAACGTAACAATAACATAGTTGAAATATTACTATGAACCATTTTGATGTAAGTAGTTACTGTATATGCAGCACTTAGCCATACCCACATAGATATGATATAGCTTGCATATGCCGTATCAGGGGTATTATTAAATGTTATAGAGAGACATCCTATAATTGAAACAATTCCTGCCCATAGTGAAAGTAAGAAAAACTGTTTATCAATTAAGCCTGTTCGAAGACTGGCAAGTCGATATCCTAAAATTAGTAGACCGATACCGGCTAATGCCATTTTTGTATTTACTCCAGGAAAAATTGTAAACTCAAAAGGAAAGAAAAAAAAGCTGGTCAGAATAACTGCAAATGTTATTCCGACTATTCGTATTGCCAACATAAATTATTATCGGTAAATTACTCCATATACCAGACGGTGTATGCAGATATAGTACAGTTTTACAAGCCAGTATTGTTTTTTCCAGGCAGCCAATTGCAGCAGTCGGCTTCTCAAGGAAATGTTTTTGTTTTTAAGTATGAATTTATTTGCTTCAGGAAACCATGCTTCCCATAATTTGTACTTGGCTGGATTATCTGTTATTAAAAAAGGAAATTTTACATTCAGCTTAAAAAAAGCCAGTTCTGTTTCTATTTTTTTTCCATAAAGACTCCACAAGTCATCCTCCACCAATGATACATTATGTCTTAAATCAATGAGATGCTGTTTATTTTCAGTCTTACAGAAAGCTCCAGTGTTCAGTTGCACATAATGATAAAAGGCTTCAGCCAAATAAGAAACCTTTCCGGCTCTCGCAAAAAGGCGGATCATTGTCATATCTTCTCCCATACCATAACCGGATGGAAACTGTATATTATAATCTGCATAAAGGGTTCTTTTGACAAGCTTATTCCATACATTGAACTTCATAGTACCTTCCAATAGTCCTTTCAAGGCTTCCATTGGTGTAGCATATCCAGGCTGCTTCATATACCGTTCATTCCGTTCAAAAGAAAGCCACCAGTCACACCAGACTATATCCGCTTCATCAGACTTAGCTTTGAGATATAACCGTTCAAGCATTTTCGGTTCTACAAAATCATCACTGTCACAATGGAAGATATATTCTCCCTTAGCGACGGACAACCCTGTATTCCGTGCAGCCGGAAGTCCTTTGTTTGTCTGATGCTTCAACAGCCTGACCTGCCCTTTGCGTTCAGGATACTGCCCTATTACTTCTTCCAACAGTTCTATACTCCTGTCTGGAGTAGCATCATCCACGAATATGTATTCCACCTCGTTCAAAGACTGTTGCAATAGTGATTTTGCACAGCGAACAATAAAGTTTTCAACTTTGTAAATAGGGATAATTACTGAAACTTTAGCCATTGCATTTTTTATATTTTGCAAACAGATAACAAGTTAAACAGAATAATAAGTATCCACTTGTTGATGTTGCTTTATAAAATAAAGGATATCTCTTTTCTTTAAAATGAAAATCACCTTTATAGGCCATTGCTTGAAAATAAGCTTCTTTTATAGTTGACCTCATAGTCTCATAATCTTTTTTTGACAGAGAATTTCCATCTTTATATAGTCGAATCTGTAAATGTATAATATGTCTGAAATAGTATTCCTTTATTATAGATGAGACAGGCTCTGTCAAATGATATTCTTCAATAAGATCAATAAATTTAAGGCAAGTTTCCAGATAACCCAATTGACGTATAGTAAACCCCTTAGTAATACTCTGCATATTACATTTGTAGTAATACGTTCCGCCAGAAAAAGCTACTTTACTGCTGTTTAACAATAATAATCTTTGTATGTATTCATCCGCATTCATATTATTGTATGTAGCGTTTTTATTTAAAGCAAACCGCTTTATCAGGTCTGTCTTCCACATATTATATCCGTGAATGGTTGGCTGTATGAATGTTTTACTGAAGCATTCTTCACCTGTTGTTTCTGTACCTTCAGATATACCGTAAGCAATATTCCAGTTCATAAAAGAACCATCTGGCTGTTCACACAACACATTAGGTATAATTGTATCAGCATCCGTTCTATTTGCACAATCCATCAGACTGGACAAAAGATCCGAACTAAATAAATCGTCTGAATCTAAAAATGTCACATATGGAGTCTTTACTATTTGGTAAGCTGCAGCTCTGGCTGCAGCAGGTCCACCATTCTTTTGTGACAAGACTGTAATTCTTTGATCGTTTTGAGCATAACTTTTCAGTATTTCCAATGAATTATCCGTAGAACCGTCATCTACACATATCATCAACCAATCTTCATATGATTGATTTATTACAGACTCTATAGCTCTCACCAATGTTCCTGATGAATTATATACAGCCATTACCACTGTAATCATACTTATATTAATTTTAAAGTCTTCCATTTTTAAAGTTCTTATACTCGAAATGATGGATTATATTTAACAATCTCTTAATTATAGCAATAATGTAATAATAAAGATTCCGTTTAAAAGATAATTTCCTTCTTACAATCCCAATATTTGATGCATGTACTTCTGTTTTAAAATCATCTCTATTTTGATCAATCAAATGCGGATGCAAAGCCTTTAAAACTATTCTTCTTTTAAATAAGAGCCAATCATCTGCTATAAAATAAGGTACATCGACAATCAGCGCAATAGCAGCTCTTTTGTTAATAATATAAGAATGTGTACATGAAGCGTCAAATACAGATGCGATTGAATAAACATTGTCTATTTTTGACTTTCTTGTCCACCAATAATCGCCAGATAAAAGTATAATCTCTGGTTTTGATGTATTACATATTTTCTCTATATCCTCTAATACATTAATAGCTTTTGGATCTGATATGAACAAATCGTCTTCAAGAATTAATGCATATTCGTCATTATTATCCTTTATTTTGCGATAACATAATTGATGACTTAACGTACATCCTATCTCACCATCAGACAGAGTTCTTCCATATATACGAAAAGCTTTATCCTGATTAAACAATAATTCCTTTTTAGTCAATAAACTTCCATCTACTGCCTCAATAAATTCTATATCAAGAAAAGTATATTG
>NZ_JACJLE010000241.1 GCF_016901995.1 Bacteroides caecigallinarum
TTTCCGGGAAAAGCTCTGCCGGAAGATACTCCACGCTCACTATCTTCTCATCCTCCGTCTCGAAAGGGAGCAGGGCGTTGAGAAGACTTATCACAAGGTCGGGATGTTCCCCGAACACCTTCTTGAAGGTCAAATCGGCTTTGGGGTCTAGATATTTCATATCAATGTGCCTGTTTTCATTATATCACAATACAAAGGATTATTGTTATCCTCGATTAA
>NZ_JACJLE010000242.1 GCF_016901995.1 Bacteroides caecigallinarum
CGTGCAGGTCGGAACTTACCCGACAAGGAATTTCGCTACCTTAGGACCGTTATAGTTACGGCCGCCGTTTACTGGGGCTTCAATTCAATGCTTCTCCCAAAGATGACATTTCCTCTTAACCTTCCAGCACCGGGCAGGTGTCAGGCTGTATACATCTACTTTCATATTAGCACAGCCCTGTGTTTTTGTTAAACAGTTGCCTGGACCTATTCTCTGCGC
>NZ_JACJLE010000243.1 GCF_016901995.1 Bacteroides caecigallinarum
CACTCTTGGGCCGGTTACCGATCGGCCTGAGGGTACCTTTAGAAGCCTCCGTTACGCTTTTGGAGGCGACCACCCCAGTCAAACTACCCACCAAGCAATGTCCTTCTTTCCTGAAGTTAGAACTCAAACAAACGAAGGGTCGTATTTCAACAGCGGCTCCACGAACACTGGCGTGCCCGATTCATTGCCTCCGACCTATCCTACACATCGCGTGCCCAA
>NZ_JACJLE010000244.1 GCF_016901995.1 Bacteroides caecigallinarum
TCTATTACCCGATTTATCGAGGGTAAACTTCATTTGAGAGTAAACAAGGAAAAGACAACAGTCTCATATGTCAAAGGTGTAAAATACTTAGGTTATTCCTTTTATAACTGCAAAGGTAAATTTGAATTATGCGTACACTCCAAATCTAAAGTCAAGATGAAGCTCCGCTTGAAAGAGCTTACAGGTCGTAGCAATGGAATGGGTTATGAACGTAGAAAG
>NZ_JACJLE010000245.1 GCF_016901995.1 Bacteroides caecigallinarum
CGATGAAGGACGTGATAAGCTGCGAAAAGTCACGGGGAGGTGCAAATAACCTTTGATCCGTGAATCTCCGAATGGGACAACCCGATATCCTGAAGGGATATCACCTTACATAGTAAGGGGCTAACGCAGGGAACTGAAACATCTTAGTACCTGCAGGAAAAGAAAATAACAATGATTCCCCCAGTAGTGGCGAGCGAACGGGGAAGAGCCCAAACCTCT
>NZ_JACJLE010000246.1 GCF_016901995.1 Bacteroides caecigallinarum
GAAGCCGGCCACAAGATTAGATTTCTTGAGGGTCGTCATAGACGATGACGTTGATAGGATGCAGGTGTAAAGCTGGAGACAGCAAAGCCGAGCATTACTAATTGCCCGTGAACTTTCATTGTCACGTGACACGTTAAGGATGTTATATACGTTTAGCCTTAAACAGAATTAGTTTTGAGACAGATTAGACTTTTCAGTTTGTTGATTCATGTTGAGTCA
>NZ_JACJLE010000247.1 GCF_016901995.1 Bacteroides caecigallinarum
GCTCTGCAAAGAGTGACAGCGTGCCTTTTGCATAATGAACCTACGAGTTACCGTGTCCGGCAAGGTTAAGGGTCATGAGACCTGGATCCGAAGCGAAAGCGAGTCTGAACAGGGCGTCAAGTCGGATGCGGTAGACGCGAAACCAAGTGATCTACCCTTGGCCAGGATGAAGTCTGGGTAACACCAGATGGAGGTCCGCACCAATAAGCGTTGAAAAGC
>NZ_JACJLE010000248.1 GCF_016901995.1 Bacteroides caecigallinarum
AGTATGCTGAACGGGTTATAAATATCCACACAATCCTCGTTGAAGTGATACCCGTCATACAGTTCCTTCAGTTTCGCTTTCGCTTCCTCCTCAGTCATATTATTGGCGGTACCCAACTCCTTTATGCCTTCTTTGAATACAGAGTGCAGTTCCTCCTCCGTGATACCACAAATGCCTACATAAGCAAACTCCATCGAAATATCCCTCAGATTGTTCA
>NZ_JACJLE010000249.1 GCF_016901995.1 Bacteroides caecigallinarum
TGAAGGACGTGATAAGCTGCGAAAAGTCACGGGGAGGTGCAAATAACCTTTGATCCGTGAATCTCCGAATGGGACAACCCGATATCCTGAAGGGATATCACCTTACTTAGTAAGGGGCTAACGCAGGGAACTGAAACATCTTAGTACCTGCAGGAAAAGAAAATAACAATGATTCCCCCAGTAGTGGCGAGCGAACGGGGAAGAGCCCAAACCTCT
>NZ_JACJLE010000250.1 GCF_016901995.1 Bacteroides caecigallinarum
ATGATATTTTTATTCGGATATTTAATAAAAAAAGAATGTTCTTTGATTATTAAAACGCTTATAACAAGGTCGAGATAACAGCTTAACGCTGTTCCTCACCAACCCATTAGTAGCAATTGAACAACCAATAAATTAGAAAAGATATGAGTAAAGTTTATATTTGGATTGGACAGTTTCAATCAAATGCTGAATTTGAAACTTATATAAATCAA
>NZ_JACJLE010000026.1 GCF_016901995.1 Bacteroides caecigallinarum
GCACAGAATACTCTTTTCATACAGGCAATACTATAATTCAGAAATTTCGTACCTTTGCATAAATTCTTAACAATAACAGGATATAAATGGCAGGAATTTACATACACATACCGTTCTGCAAAAGAAGATGCATATACTGTGATTTCTTCTCTACTACGGCTTCCGAAAAGAAAAACGAATATATCAAGGCTCTGTGCAAGGAAATAGCCGGAAGAAAAGACTATCTGGGCGATGAAACCATAGACACTATTTACCTTGGCGGCGGAACGCCATCGCAACTGGAAAAGGATGATTTCACAAATATATTCAGAACCATATATGACAATTACAGCGTAAACCAGAATGCCGAAATCACAATAGAAGCAAATCCTGACGACCTGACAGACGAATATGTGGGAATGCTCTCTACCCTTCCTTTCAACCGTCTGAGCATGGGAATACAGACATTCAACGATGATATCCTGTCTCTTCTGAAAAGACGCCACAACGCACAGCAGGCCATAGAGGCTTTTGGCAGATGCAGGAATGCAGGATTCCGCAATATAAGCATCGACCTTATGTACGGACTTCCAGGCGAAAGTATGGATACATGGAACAAAGATCTTGACACAGCCATCTCGCTGAAACCGGAACATATTTCGGCATATCATCTGATATACGAGGAAGGAACCGCGCTATACAAACTGAGAGAAGAAAACAAAGTGAGAGAAGCCGACGAGGATTTGAGCAATTCACTGTTTGAAACACTCATCACACGTCTGAAAGAAAACGGATATGTGCATTATGAGATTTCAAATTTCTGCCGTCCCGGAATGCACTCACGACATAATTCAAGTTACTGGACAGGGATAAAATACCTTGGATGCGGCCCGTCAGCCCATTCATACGACGGATACTCACGGCAATGGAATATTTCGTCACTTGATAAATACATAGAAGGCATAAACAAAGGTTCGGATATATCAGAAATTGAAGAGCTGGACTTATATACCCGCTACAACGATTTCGTAATCACATCAATCCGTACCGCATGGGGAATGCCACTGGATAAGCTAAAAGCCGAATACGGGAACGCTCTTTACGACTATTGCCTGAAGATGGCCCGCCCACACATCAGTCAGGGAACACTTGAAATAAAGGACAATACCCTGAAACTGACTCAAAGCGGAATTTTCATATCAGACGGAATAATGAGTGACATGCTTTGGGTGGAATAAAAAATGCTCCCCCGATTTATCCATCAAGGGAGCATTTTCATATATATGAACAGTAACAATTATTACTTAGCCAGGCTATATACTATATCCATGATCAGCTTGCCAAGTTCATCGGCAGCCTCCATAGTAGAAGCTTCAGAATAAACACGAATGATAGGTTCTGTATTACTCTTGCGCAAGTGTACCCATTTATCTGCGAAGTCAATCTTGACACCGTCGATGTCGTTGATTTCCTCATTCTTGTACATTTCCTTAACTTTCAGCAGGATAGCATCAACATCTGTTTCAGGAGTAAGGTCGATACGGTTCTTCGCAATGAAGTATTCAGGATATGTTGCGCGGAGCTCTGTCACCTTCTTGCCTTCGTGAGCAAGGTGGCTCAGGAACAATGCTATACCAACAAGAGCGTCACGTCCGTAATGTGATTCAGGATAGATAACTCCACCGTTACCTTCACCACCGATTACAGCGTTTGTAGCCTTCATCTTTGTTACTACGTTCACTTCACCTACTGCAGACGCATTATATTCCATACCATATTTGCGAGTAACATCGCGCAAAGCACGAGTTGAGCTGAGGTTTGAAACAGTATTTCCTGGAGTGTGCTTCAATACATAGTCGGCAACAGTCACCAATGTATATTCTTCACCATACATTGAACCGTCTTCGCTGATGATAGCCAAACGGTCAACGTCAGGGTCAACAACGAAAGCTACATCATTTCCACCCTTCTTCATAAGTCCCATGATGTCGCTCAAGTTCTTTTCAAGAGGTTCTGGGTTGTGCTGGAAGTCACCTGTTGGCTCGCAGTATAGTTTTTCTACATGCTGAACGCCCAACTGTTCGAGCAACTGAGGAAGGATGATACCACCCACAGAGTTCACGCAGTCAATAGCCACACGGAAGTTAGCCTTACGGATAGCCTCAACGTCAACGAGTTTCAAAGCCAATACGCTGTCAATATGGCGCTGGTTGTATGTATTGTTTTCTGTATATTTACCAAGATTGTCTATGTCGGCAAATGTAAATTCTTCGGCAGCTGCAATACGCAACACTTCATTACCTTCGGCAGCATTAAGGAATTCTCCGTGTTCGTTCAGAAGTTTCAGAGCGTTCCACTGTCTTGGATTATGACTTGCAGTAAGGATGATACCACCGCAAGCACCTTCCATAGTAACGGCAAGTTCTGTAGTAGGAGTAGAAGCAAGACCAATGTTTACAACATCGAATCCCATACCCATAAGAGTACCGCAAACTACATTCTTCACCATTTCGCCGGAAATACGTGCATCGCGTCCAACAACGATTTTATTGCTTTTCACAGTTGTTGTCTTACGAATCAGCGTAGCATATGCTGAAGTAAACTTCACAATATCCAACGGATTAAGTCCTTCACCGGCCTGGCCACCTATAGTGCCACGGATTCCGGAAATTGATTTGATTAATGTCATAGATTATATTAATTTAGGTCATAAGTTATTTCATAATAACAAGGATATACATAACGTGTAGCAAATGAAGCCGTACCTTCGCTATGAGGTACAATTAATCTTACACGTGCAATTTTATCAGACGGAGGAGCTGAAATATATGATTTCATTTTCAGATAAGCAAACGGAACAAGCCATCCTGACGGAAAGTCTGCAGTTTCGTAAAAACTATACATAGAACTTTGAGCCATATCTGTAAATGATGCAGAGTAAGATCCGGACGAACCGATAGTGAGCAAGAAATTCTCAGAATATGGTGAATATATGTTATGCGCCAATGTATCTCCTGCAGAAAAACCTAACTCCTCAACATCCTTTATACAAATCTCGAGAAAACGAGAAGAAATATTATACCTCCCTTCCTTGAGAATTTCACCGTCTCCACGATACTGAATGTTCATATACACACCACTCTTGTCGAACAATACAAATTCGTTCTCCTTAGTCACCGTATCATTCTCTATGAATTCCTTCTCAGAGATAACCTTTATATTATTCTCCAGAATAAACTTGTTGATGGCATCGGCCTCTTCTTCCTTCATTTCGGCATAAGTCTTTCCATCATTACAACTCTGAAGTCCGAAAGACAATGCATATAACAATACCGATAAATAGAATAGTTTCTTCATTATTTTAAAAATTTACAGGGCAAAATTAATAAAACTATTTATATCCCCATACTAAATTAGTCGATGTAATAGTTAATTTTGTAGAAAAATATGCTAGAAATCAATTCTTAAGCAGCAGATCTTCATATTTCACAAGTGCCTGCTTGAACAATCCTATAGCTTCGTCCATTGTTCCGTAAAATTCACCACCTGAAGCATTAAGATGCCCTCCTCCATTGAAGAATTCCTCTGCGACCTTGTTGCAAGGGAAATTACCAACCGAACGCAATGACACTTTTATCATATTCTTTTCCGTATCTTCACGCAAGAAGACAGAGAAACATATACCTTTCATCTGAAGAGGTATATTTACAAATCCCTCTGTGTCACCCTTTACATACAGGAATTTCTTCTGCTCGTCTTTAGTAAGCCATATCAGAGCTGAACGGAACTGATGGAATACTTCCATCTTATCGTAAAGTACATAACCCATCAGACGGAGACGGCCTTCGGAATATGTATTGAATACCTTGCGATAGATATCATCCTTGTCAATTCCTTTAGAAAGGAGCTCGCTGATGATGAAATATATCTCACGGTCGTTAGAGTTATATGTAAACCCTCCTGTATCTGTCATCATTCCGGTATAAATACACTGTGCCCCTTCGTATGTTATGTCGTCAAAACATCCCAGACGGCATATCAGACGGAATATCAATTCTGATGTTGAAGATATTTTAGGATGAGAAATTGTAATCTTACAGAATGGTTCCGGATTTAGATGATGGTCTATCATAACCTTACGCGCCTGCGATTCCGCCACAGGTTTTGCCACTGCATCTATTCTCGACAAAGCATTGAAGTCCAGACAGCATATCACGTCAGCCTCGGCTATCAGCTTATCGGCAAACTCGGCATACTTGTCATATCTGATTATATCCTTTGCTCCCGGCATCCATTGAAGGAACTCAGGGAAAGCATTCGGAACTATCACATGCACATTCTTTTCCATTCCGAGCAAGAAATGGTAAAGCCCCAACGATGAGCCCAAAGCATCGCCATCAGGCGAAACATGTGTTACTATAACTATTTTGTCAGCCTTTTCGAAATAGGTTTCTACCTTGTCAATGTTCGCTTGTAAGATTATCTTTGAAAGCATATTTATTGTTTGTGTTAAATTGTTGGCAAATGTACTCTTTTTTTTCTATTTACAGAAGTATTCTAAAGGAAGCTTGAGCGGATTTTTCAATACATCTTATATTAAGCCTCTCGCATTCCTGTTTCAAAAATCTCCTGTACCTTTCACTTATCGAACTATCTATTATCACATTTTTTATCTTAAACAAACCGGACAACCCTGTAATGTTTCCATCAAATCCCTTACATATATATACATAATCAAGTGTAGCAAGTTGCGATGTACCGGCAAGCCGTATGTTTTTCCAGCGACCGGAGTCCATCACCCCTACTCTAATTCCGTTTATCTCATGAAGCCCGTTTTCGGACGTAACGGTATCAAGATTTTTACCATTTCTTATATATAGGCCGGAACGTGCAAAAAACAATGACGGAGCATCATCCGTCCGTATCTTATAGACTTCAATAATGGCAATAATGCAAAGAATGGAAAGCATCTTCAATAAATCTCCAGGACGACGCTTCTTCAAAAATACATATAGTATCAACAAAAGAACTGAAAACAGAAGGACCTGAAGTTCATTGAAACTGACGGAAGTAATCTGTGAGCCTTGCATTCCATGAACAAACTGCATCGAAGCGTTCAGTATCCCGGTCACTCCATCCAACAGCCAGACACAAACATTCCCTACCATAGGTATATACGAGAATAATAAAGAAGCCATAGTAAGCGAAAGGATACAAACCGCCAATGGCCCCACCACTATATTAGCTATTAGGAAGTATGTTGGGAAAGTACCGAAATAATATAATATAAGAGGCAATGTCCCCAACTGTGCAGCCATAGAAACAGACATTGCGCCCCATAAATAGCGTATCAACCTGTTTGAACTCTTTATCCATCCGAAAATGAGCGGATAGAAAAGAATAATGGAAAGCACTGCTACAAACGACAGCTGAAAACTTATATCGAAAAGATACATTGGGTTATATACCAGCATTACGAATGCTGTCAACGACAACGAAAAGAATCCGCAAAAACCGTTTTCCACCAGAACCGATGCCACCAGATAAAGCGTACACATAGTAACTGCCCTTACTACTGAGGGACTAAGACCGGTGATAAATGCAAATATCCATAGAACCGTCGCCACAGCAAGTGACTGAACGATTCTTCCTCCTCTCAATTTTCTGAGAGGCCACAATAAAAGATAAAGAATACCCGACAATATTCCGACGTGCAATCCTGACAATGCCAGTACATGACTTGTTCCCGCCGCACTATACACAGCTTTTAACTCCGGAGTAAGCTCACTCTTGTCGCCAATTGTCAAAGCTGAAACTACAGCCAGTTCATTATCGCCCATGTCCCAACTTTCAAACTTCCCGGCGATGATATCCCTACATCTCAACGCTATGTGCCTTATTGATTGCGGATGTTCAACTCTGACGGCTTCCCAATTGCCGGAGAAAGCCAATGCTGTTCCGGATATTCCTTTGGTGAAAAGGTACCTTTCATAATCAAATCTCATAAATTCGATATCGGAAAGCGGTTTGGATATGGCTGAATAAAAAACAATACCGTCACCGCACTGGGGAATATATGTCGCAGAATCCGGAATATAATATAAAAGAATATTCCGGTTAATTGACTTTCCGTATATACTGTCGGCTGTTGAAGGAATTGCAAGGTTAACCCTTACTTCTGAACATAAGGTTTTGCCACGAACTTCAGGAGTGGTTTCTACCACGCCATAATAACACTGTTCCTTGTCACTCCACTCATATTCTATATTTTTCCTTTTCTGAACAATCAGTATTCCACCTATAAGAAAAAAGCATGCGGAAACTATAACTCCTAAAGAATAATTCAGACGAAGAGTCCTGAATTTAATCACCACGGAAAAGAACAATGGCAAAAAGACTGCCCAAAGTACGAGAAGTAAAAACCGTAAAGACACATCCGGCAGAAACCTGTCGAAGAAAAAAATTCCGGCTGCCATAAAAACTGCCAACCGGAATAAGGGATAGTTAACCAAATAGGAATTTCTCTCCAATCTGAGCAATTATAGGTTTTTCATTTTATGAATCATGTCTATCATGTCCGGAGCCTTGAAAATGGCATTTCCTGCCACAAGCACATCAGCACCGGCATCGACCAGCTGTTTACCTGTCTCCAAATTTACACCGCCATCCACCTCTATCAATGCTTTTGAATCTGTTTCTTTTATCAATTCTCTTAACTGACGGACTTTATTCAGAGTATTTGGAATAAATTTCTGTCCTCCGAAACCCGGATTTACACTCATAAGAAGAACCATGTCAAGATCGGCAATAATATCTCTCAGTGCATACACCGGAGTAGCAGGATTAAGTGTGACACCGGCTTTCATGCCATTGTCTTTTATCATCTGTATCACACGATGAAGGTGCGGACAAGTTTCATAATGTACATTCATCATCATTGAACCCAAGGCCTTTACTTCCTTTATGAACTTTTCGGGCTGTACAATCATAAGATGAACGTCAAGAGGTTTGTTGCAAAGTCTGGACACATATTCCAGGACAGGGAAGCCAAATGATATATTTGGAACGAACACTCCGTCCATTATATCAATATGCAACCAGTCCGCCTCACTGCGGTTAATCTTGTCCAAATCATCTTTCAGACAACCGAAATCGGCCGACAGCAAAGATGGAGAAATCAAAACTTTATTCATTTCAGAACTATTATATATTAGTATAAGAACAAAGATATGAATTCTTTTCCGAAATAAAAAATACGAGGCATGGCTAATATTGTTTAGCGACATCACAAGACCACAAAAAATAAGTGAACAAGACATGAACTGTGCGTTCAGTACTTGTTCACTACTTTTCACTTGTTGTTCAAATAAGATATATAGAGTTATTATTTGTTCAGGTTAAACCTTAATCCCAACTGGAGATTAAAGTTGAAAGGCTTGTCCTTGCGGATAGTTATAATGTCCGTATTATCGTCAAAATAATATATCATACCCGGTTCAAGATACAGGCTCAACAATTTATTGAAGTTTGCCTGCAAACCTACCGATGCTAGAACAGAGAATTGCAACGGTTTCACATCCAGCTTCTCATTTCCGAAACTTTTCCTGTTATTATCATCCACGCAAACTGTCTCTACCGAACCTGAAACACATTTCTCCATCATACCGCCTGCCGAAGCATAAAAAGAAAAAATGCTGTTACTCCATACAGAGCGCTGCACCTTCAAAGGGATACCCACATAATGAAGCTTTTGCTTGTCCTCGATATATGATTTTGCCCCGGAGCGCAATTCAGAATAAAGGTAAGTATAATTAAGTCCGGACTCCAACGCCCAATCCTCATTCAGATTCCATTTGACTGATGCTCCTACAGTGACCGGCATATGATGTTTTATATCCGTATATGTCTGTCTTCCCATGTTATTGAACAACATCTGGCTGTATGAAGCCGTTGCATCAGAAACCTCACCTACCACAACATCGTTTACCTGCGATACAGACTTTGTAGGTATAGCCAGACGCGACATACCACTGAAGCTGTTACTTGAAGAATAAGGTATATTGCCTGTCATCACGCCAAGCTGAACGCCGCTACCTTTACTGCGTTTGCTATCCGACATAGCCAGATAAGAAGCATTGCGTCTCACTGTTTCACGGTCTTCCCTCATTCTTTTCATTCTGTTCTCCTTTATCGAAGCTTCATCCTCTGCATCTACTTCTTTTTTAAGTTCAGAATCCGTGCTTTCAGTGTCAACAGTCTGTATATTTTCAGATAGAGCAATGCGGGCAACGTTCAGACTATCGGCATTATTACCTGAAGCCAAGTTTACAATGGTTTTCGATGAATAATTTACAGCCTCAGCTTGTAGCTGTTTGTCACTACTCTCCACAGTCTGAACCTCCTGGATGACATTATCGGATTTATATTCCTGACGTATTTCATTATTATCTGTCAATGCCGAATTTACCTCTTTCAATTCGGAATCGGTACTCCAATACCATACCGAAACACTTGATATCGCCAATACCAAAGCGGCAGCTGCGGCAACAAACGTCCATTTTCTCCACATCGGTATAACCTTTGGAGCCGGAGTCGATATTTCAGATTCTATCTTCTCCCATAAGCCAACAGGGAGAGGCTCCGAATAGTTGTCCATCCGGCTACGAATATCATTTATCCATTTGTCTTTCATTTCATTCATAAGCTCTTCCTGTATTCATTAATTTTTTTCATTAACAATGTCTTTGCTCTATAAAACTGCGACGACGAAGTATGTTCTGATATACCAAGCATGGCAGCTATCTCCTTGTGGCTTTTCTCTTCGAATACGAACAGATTGAAAACCGTTCTATAGCCGTCCGGCAATTCCTTTATCATCCTCATTAATTCCTTGTTCGGAATATTGTTCACATCACCATCATCGTCAAGCTGCGTATCGGGCAATTGCTCCACCAAGGTTTCCTGTTGCATCTGAACATTTTTTTTTCTCAGATAGCCAAGCGCCTCATTCACCATCACCCTGGAAAGCCAAGCCTTTAACGAACCATCGCCTAAAAATTTAAACTGGCCTATAGACTGATATATCCTAATCATGCCATCATGAAAAACGTCCTGGGCTGTATCACGGTCACCAATATACCGAAGACATATAGCCAATAGCTGACCACCATAAACCTCATAAAGCCGTTTTCTGGCATACGGGTCCGCATCCACACATTTTAAAGCTAATTCTTCTTCGGTCATATTTGATTTTTTGTTCTAATTATATAATGTAGTGATAGCAAAATTACTGCTTTATGTAACACAATTTTTTTTATTCTTTTTTTTTAACATGAATATATGCAGTAATCAACACTATGACACATTTTCAAGACAAAGAATCGTAAATCACACATAATATGAAACTTAAACATAAAATAATCAGTATTATCGGACTTTGCGCTTTTGGTATTTATATGTCATCATGCCTTGACAACGAGAAATACCCGGAACTGCATTCCACAATGGGAACTATCACCGATATAGAAACCCCGTCAATAGAATCCGACTCTTATGGAAAACTCTTACCGCAAAACCCTGATATTATAAAGATGTATGATGCTGACAGCATAGGACAAAGGGTTCTTGTCAGTTTAAGCTTTCCTAACGCTGAAGAAAAGAATAAAGAAGATTCAGGAAAAGAAGTTACTATATACGATTTTTATAAGGTGCTGACCAAAAAAGCAAATGATACAAGAAATCAGGACAGCGAGCCTATAGAGAATTTCGGAGAAGATATAATAAACATAACAAGTGCCTATATAAGCAAAGAGCACTTGAATATTGAGTTTAATATAAATGGCAATAATGAAACAATCCCTCACCGTATCAGTCTGCTTCTTACAGAAGAAACAAAGATAGACGATGAAGGATTGGTATATGTGGAGTTAAGACATAACAAAAACTCCGACTATGGAAACAAACTCTACTGGGGAGTTGTTTCATACACATTATCAAGTATTCCTGAATACAATGACACTGATTTTAAAGGATTCAGAATATCTTACATGAGTTCAGACAACACTAAATCGGAAATTACAGTAAAGAAACAGGAATCAAATCAGGACAGTGCTGTCAGAAGCATGAAATCCACGCAGGAAATCGGCTACAGGCATTCTCTTTTTGCCGGCCAACTGCAATGACAACACATTGACATATCCATCTGTAGAAGCTACATGCAGATAAGTTTTATTGTCTGTTACTATGCTTCCTGGTTTATATTCATGATTGCAGAAAATCTTTTCTGTCTCAAATATCTTCAGCATGACCGGAGCTGAATCGCCCTGATGAAGTTCCGTCCATGCTGCCGGATATGGCGACAATCCTCTTACGAAGTCATACACTTTCTTTACTCCGGCATTCCAGTCTATACGGCATGTTTCCTTGAAAATCTTAGGAGCCGGACGCAATTCTTCAACTTTTACCAGTTCTTCCTGAGGAGTGGTCTTCACATTTCCTTCAAGTATTGCATCAACAGTTTTCAAAACCAAGTCACCTCCAAGCATCATCAGCTTGTCATAGACTACTTCCACATTGTCTGTATCGGCGATAGGCACTCTTACCTGGTCTATAATCTCGCCGGTGTCTATCTCATGTTTCAGGAAGAATGTTGTTATACCGGTTTCTGTATCACCGTTTATCACAGCCCAGTTTATAGGAGCAGCTCCTCTGTATTGAGGAAGCAATGATGCATGCAGATTGAATGTTCCCATAGGAGGCATGTTCCATACCACTTCAGGCAACATTCTGAAAGCAACGACAATCTGCAAATCGGCCTTCAACGAACGAAGTTCCTCTACGAAAGCCTCATCTTTAAGCTTCTCAGGCTGCAACACCTTCAATCCCTGCGACACCGCATACTGCTTTACCGGGCTAGGCTGAAGAACACTGCCATGACGTCCCATTGGTTTGTCAGGCATAGTAATCACAGCCACAACGTTATATCCACCTACCACAAGTCTGCGCAAGCTTTCAACCGCAAACTCTGGAGTACCCATATATACTATACGCAAATCTTTCTTTTCCATAATCATAAGTTTATTCTGCCGAGAAGTCAACAAGCACCTGACGGTAAGTGTTAAGCATCTTCGACTTAGAAACAAATCCTTTATATTTATTATCCTCATCAACTACCGGAAGATTCCAGGCCTTTGTAGAATCGAATTTCTCCATCACCTCTTCCATGGAATCCGTAGTGACAAGTTTGGCCTTCGGAACAGTCATAAAACTTTCCACAGTATATCTGTGATACAACTCCTGACGGAACATTATATTCCTTATGTCGTCAAGATTGACTATTCCTATGAGCTCGTCATTGGCATCTATCACAGGGAACATGTTTCTGCTGGATTTTGAGATAACCTTCACCATCTGTCCCAAATCCATTTCAGGTTTTACGGTAAGGAAATCTGTTTCCATTATGCTCTCTATATTCATCATTGTAAGCACAGCCTTGTCCTTGTGGTGTGTGATAAGTTCACCTTTCTTTGCCAGACGCATGGAATAAATACTGTGTGGCTCGAACACCTTAATGGTGAGATATGCAAAAACCGAAACTATCATAAGCGGAAGGAACAATCCGTATCCTCCGGTAAGTTCGGCAATCAGGAATACACCGGTAAGCGGCGCATGCATAACCCCGGACATAAGTCCTGCCATACCCATAAGAGCAAAGTTTTTCTCAGGTATATACGTACTTCCTATATTGAATTCATTGCATAAATGCGAAAATACAAATCCGGCTATACATCCCAGAAACAGACTTGGTGCAAATATACCACCGCATCCTCCACCACCATTGGTCGCACTTGAAGCAAATACCTTGAACAGGATGATAAGCAACAGATATACCACTAAAAGACTACTGTGTCCATAGAACAATGAATTATTCATCACCGTATCCCATTCGGCGCTCGACGTTCCGTTAAGAAGAAGGGAAATAGTGTCATAACCTTCACCATACAGAGGCGGGAAAAGGAATATCAGCACACTAAGCATTATACCGCCAAGTACAAACTTGGAGTAAGGACTTGAAAATCGTCTGAAAATATTCTCTATCCAGTTCATGGAACGTGTAAAATACCATGCTATCAAGCCGCAGAACACTCCCAAGGCTATAGCATAAGGGATACGCTCAAGGGCAAAAGGATAATCAAGTGTAAACTGGAACATAGCCTCTGTTCCTGTAAGCAGATAAGACATACATGCCGCCGTGACACTTGAAATCAGCAATGGCAACAAAGAAGCCATTGTCAGGTCGAACATAAGAACTTCAAGCGTAAACACCAGTCCGGCTATAGGTGCCTTGAATATTCCTGACACAGCACCTGCGGCACCACAACCTAAAAGCAGCATAAGAGTCTTATGATCCATACGGAACATGCTTCCAAGATTAGAACCTATGGCAGAACCGGTAAGGACTATAGGCGCTTCGGCACCGACAGATCCACCACAACCGATGGTTATTGCTGATGCACATACGGACGACCATACATTATGTCCCTTTATCCTACTCTGACGACGCGAAATGGCATACAAAATCTTGGTCACACCATGACTGATATCATCGCGAACAATATATCTGATGAACAGTCCGGTTATGAAAATTCCGGCTACCGGATAGACCAGATACAGCCAGTTGGCACCTGTTGTATCAAAGTTTTCAGTAAGGAATTCCTTTATATACTCTACAAGGAATTTCAGGACAAAAGCAGCCAGAGCAGTAAAGATACCTACCAGGAAACTAAGTATGAGTATGAACTGCTTATCGGTGATATGCTTTTCTCTCCACTTTAGAAAACTCTGCAAAAAAGAAAATTTTTCCTTAGTCTTCATTCTCCAGCAAATTTATATCAACTATTCTCTGATAACTTTTACAGTACCACCCTTTCCGAGCTTTATTATACTTGAAGGTTTTGCAGGACCTGTCTCATCTCTTCTGTAATCTACGATGTAGTCAACCGCATTCTTTATTTCCTCGCTTATTTCACTGAACACAGCCGGTGCAGGCTGACCGCTTATATTCGCAGATGTAGAAACAATAGCTTTCTTGAATCTGAAACACAGCTGTTTTGAAAATTCCTCTGATGTAACCCTTATACCCACACTGCCGTCTTCTGCAATAAGATTAGGTGCCAGATTTCTGGCTCCGTCGTAAATTATAGTAAGCGGTTTTGTAGTCATATCTATAAGATCCCATGCTACACTAGGAACATCGCTTACATAAGATTCCACTTTTACAGGACTATCTACAAGCACCAGCATAGCTTTGCTGTCTGCCCTGCGTTTAATTTCGAAAACCTTCTTTACCGCTTCTTCATTTGTGGCGTCGCAACCTATACCCCACACTGTATCTGTAGGATATAGAATAACTCCACCTTTGTACATGACGTCGCATGCCTTTTTAATTTCATCGTTCATCATAAGCCCAATATAATTATTTGTGTGTCTGAACTATCTGTGTCGGAGCCATTTCCGCATTACGCTTTTCTGTCTGCTCCACCACATTCTTGGCAAGTTCTATAAATGCCTGGCCTGTTATAGAATCCTCATTGAGAGCTACAGGAGTACCGTTGTCTCCACCTTCGCAAATGCTCTGTACGATAGGAATCTGTCCCAACAAAGGAACATTCAGTTCTTCTGCAAGTCTCTTTGTTCCTTCCTTTCCGAACAGATAGTACTTGTTTTCAGGAAGTTCGGCAGGAGTAAACCAGGCCATATTTTCCACCAGACCAAGAATAGGGACATTTACCTTGTCATTCTGATACATATTTATCCCCTTACGCGCATCAGCCAGTGCAACTTCCTGAGGTGTACTTACTATCACCGCGCCTGTTATTGCAAGGTTCTGCAATAGAGTGAGATGAATATCGCTGGTTCCCGGAGGAGTATCAAGAACAAAATAGTCAAGTTCTCCCCATTTGGCATCTCCTACAAGCTGTTTCAAGGCATTACTTGCCATAGCTCCACGCCAAAGTGTGGCCTGCTCAGGACTGACGAAAAATCCTATAGACAAAAGTTCGATACCGTATTTTTCCACCGGTACAATCAAATCACGTCCGCCAACTTCTTCTGCATATGGACGAGCGTCTTCCACCTGAAACATCTTAGGTACGGAAGGACCGAATATATCGGCATCAAGCAATCCAACCTTGTATCCCAATTTAGATAGAGCTACAGCTAGGTTTGCCGCTACTGTTGACTTACCTACACCACCTTTACCGGATGATACTGCAATAACATTTTTCACCTGTGGAAGGAGTTTACCAGGTTCAGGACGTGCCGCCTGCTTGCTTTCAGTGGTGATTGTAACTTCTACTTCTTTCGAAACGTATGTATGGATAGCTGTTTCAGCCGATTTGACTACTGATTTCATAAACGGATCTGTAGGCTTTTCGAAAATAATAGAAAAGCTAACCTTCATTCCGTCAATTCGAAGATTGTCGGCAACCATTTCTGCCTCGACAATATTTTTTCCGTTTCCCGGATAACGCACTGTTGAAAGCGCGTCAAGAATTAATTTTGGATATAGTGTCATATATTTTTTATTTAAACATCGTTTAAACAGTATTTAAACACCATTCAAACGCCTATATAGTTTATTTATAGAAAATCTTATTTGCTTGTCTTCAGACCACTTCTTTTGCTGCGGTTATAACTTCTGTAATCATCAAGTTCTATTTCCACGTCCGGTTCCTTCAGTTCACCTTCCTGAGACAATCTGAACTTGATATACTTGATATTCAAACCTCTGTCAAGCCACTGCTGTTCGTAATAAGTACGAATGCTTAGAATATCATCATCCATACCCGAATGATAAAGGTCGTCAGTGATAAACTCCACTGGCAAGTTATTGGCCTCTATCATATATTTGGTATATGTAAACATGAAATTACTGTCTGTTTTAAGATGTACGATTCCACCCGGAACAAGGAATTTCCTGTATCTTTCCATGAAATAAGTAGATGTAAGACGCTTTGTAGCCTTCTTCATCTGCGGATCGGAAAATGTAAGCCATATTTCGCTAACCTCGCCAGGTGCGAAGAAACGGTCTATAATTTCTATATTGGTACGCAGGAAAGCCGCATTTTTCAATCCTTCGTTAAGAGCCTCTGTTGCTCCTGTCCACATACGTGCCCCCTTTATATCAACCCCGATAAAATTCTTGTCTGAATATCGTCTTGCCAATCCTACGGTATATTCACCTCTACCACAACCCAATTCCAAAACGATAGGATTATCATTTTTGAAAAAATCACGGTTCCAGTTGCCCTTCATTTCAAAGTTCACTTCATCAACCACCGAATACGGATATTCGAACACATGCGGATATTCCGCCATATCTGCAAATTTAGCCAGTTTACCTTTTCCCATGTTGAATAAAATCTTTTACAATGCAAATGTAATTCTTTTCAACGGATTTGACAACAAAACAGATAACCGGAAAATTTTAAAGCCTAATAAAAACACAATAAAGGCAGACAACTGAAAAACAGTCATCTGCCTTATCGCTTTTTAATTATCTAATATATAACTGTTATTCCTGAACCTGAGTATCTTCTGTCTGTGCTTCTGCAGGAGATTCTTCAACTACCAGGTTACGATAGATTACAGCAGTACATCCCATTGATATAATCACATATGCAATAACCAAACACAACATCAGCAAAACTCCCAATATTGGTATAAGGCCAAATATAGCTGATAATATACCATATATCAGGCCTAAAACAAATTGCACACCAAAAATAGTCCACTTATATCCATATGTTGCCTTATTACTCTGAACCATAGCCTCGCCGGGAGCCACTCCCTTATCCAACAATATGTATATAGCCAAAGACCATCCTATAGAAATTACAATAGCCGGAATAACCATGAAGAAGAAAGCTGGAATGATAGCCATAGCCATCAAGCCTAACAGGGTGAAATACTCTCCCATAAATTTACGATACTTACTGTCAAAAATAAATACCGGAGATATCACTTTGCCTTTACTCAATTCAATAGGAATAGTAGTCATGGCAATGGTAGTACCCACATTTAAATATGGTATCCATATAGTAACTATCCACAAAACTGTTGCCACCAACAATGATACCGAGTTCTTCATACCCAATGAAATTCCCTCTGAGAGAACATTCATCACCGAAATCTTCTTCTGTGCTTCCATAATAAATTAGTTTAAATAATACTTTGATTACAAATATAATATTTTAATTTACATTTTCCAACTGATATCTTTTTATTTAATTAAAAAGATAAATTATTCAGCGTTAAAATAACATTTAGAACAGCGAAAGCCTATGTATATTTATAAATCAAAGTAAATACAAAACTATTCTATTGCAAAACCTTTGCAAAACGGGTTATAAGAAGCGATACAATTGTCAATGAAATGCCAACCATAACAACACCGGTCCATTGCATGTAGTGCCAGAATGATCCGGCAAGGAACGTACCCAAAGCACCGCCTACAAAATAGGTTGTCATAAATATGGTATTAACTCTGTTTGAAGCATTGGGAACAGAAGTCAGAACATAGGTCTGGTTACTCAACTGTACACACTGCATACCTACATCCATAAGCATTATTCCGACTATAAATCCGGTGTAGGTGTTCTGCAAGAAATACATTATCCCCCACGCCACAATAATTATTATACATCCGATATAATTAAGTCTTTTAACTCCCAATATACGAACATAACGTCCAACAAGAGATGCCGTCAATGCTCCTGCAACACCACATAGTCCCATCATACCAATCACATTATTGCCTGCATACAAAGGTGCACCACTTAATTTGAAAGCCAGACAAGCCCACAGACAAAGGAAACTACCGAAACACAATCCCGCACGTAAGGAAGAAAGCCTTATATCAGGACGCTGCCTGAAAATTTTCATCAATGACTGCATCAAATCTTTATATGTTCCTTTGTAATTGACTGTCATATCAGGAATAACCCTAACAACCACAAAGATACAAACGAACATTATTACTGCAGCAATATAATACATGGTACGCCATCCCCAATACTCTCCTACAATGCCGCTTATGACTCTTGAACCTAGGATTCCAGTAAGAAGTCCGCTCACCAATACACCTACATTCTTCGATTTATGTTCCGGCTTCGAGAACTGTGACGCTATCGGTATGAATATCTGAGGCATTACAGAACAGATACCAGTAATTAAAGACGAAGCCAAGACAAGCCCAATATTTTCTGAAAAGGCAATTGACACCATAGAAAGAGAAAGTAACGAAAAATTCACCACAATTATATTGCGCCTGTTATATAAATCGCCCAATGGAATTATAAATAACAAACCGCAGGCATATCCTATTTGAGTCACCATAGGAATAAGATTTGCAGTAAACTCACTAACCTTCAAATCACGACAAATGTCGTTTAACAACGGCTGGTTATAATATAAATTAGCCACAGCCAATCCTGAAATTATCGCCAATATCAATAGCAGATAGCCAGGAATACCTTCATTCTCTATCAGTTTCTTTTTCATGCTGCAAACTTATACAAAAATAAATCATCAAATACACATAACAACAGAAAAAATATAATCAAATGCATTTATAGAAAAATTAGTGTTAACTTTACAAAGAAAAAATATTAATATTTATGATAAACAAAATCTTTAAACGCCTGATAATACTGGCTGCATTTATAGCACCTATACAGTCGTATGCAGCACGAATTGACACATTGAGTGTAAAAAGTGAAAAAATGAATAAGAAAATCGAAGTAGTTGTAATAGTACCCGACAAAGCTATCAACCATCAGGAATGTCCGACACTGTATCTGCTACATGGATATAGCGGAAATGCCCGTACATGGATCAACATAAAGCCCGAGCTTCCTGACATGGCAGACAAGGATGGAATAATAGTAGTTTGTCCGGACGGTGAAAACAGCTGGTACTGGAATAGCCCCACCAATCAGGACAGCCAGTTCGAGACTTTTGTATCGAAAGAGCTGGTGAATTATATTGACTCTAATTACTGTACTGTGAAAAACAGGAATGGAAGAGCTATTACAGGATTAAGCATGGGAGGTCATGGAGGGCTATGGCTATCAATAAGGCATAAAGACATATTCGGAGGAGGAGGAGCAACAAGTGGCGGTGTTGACATACGACCTTTTCCAAACAATTGGGAAATGAAAAAGCAATTGGGGGAACGTGACACAAACAAGGAAGTTTGGGACAACCATACTGTTATCACGCAATTGGATAAAATCAACAATGGTGACCTTGCAATAATTTTCGATTGCGGAACAAGTGATTTTTTCTTTGAAGTAAACAATAATCTACACGCGGAATTATTGAAACGCGGAATAAACCACGATTATATCACTCGTCCAGGAGCTCACGACGGCAAATATTGGAACAATTCAATAGAATACCAATGGCTTTATTTCAGTAAATTCTTTAAAGGATACAAATCAAAATAATAAAAAAAGCGATGGACTAAAATCACTAAATTGTCCATCGCTTTTTCTATAAGCTCTTTTGTTATCAGCATTCTATGATAACTGACTTGCGAGCCGGAATAACAATATTCTCAGTCAAATCAATTGTCTTTCCGCTGGCAATTTCTCTCCCCATAACACTTTCATTCACAAGTCCTTTAAAATGGTTATTCATTAGGATCTGCTCGTTGTCTGTGCTGTTTAAAACAATAAGTTCTGTTCTACCTTCCTCTGTACGTGCATAAACATAAAGTCCCTGCTGAGGAACATGATACTTTACAGTTCTTTTTGTTGTCATAATTTAGTTGTTTAGTTTAATTCGGGCGCAAAGATATTTCAATATTACAATTCGGTTAAAAACGGTCCTGCTAAAAAATACTTAATCAAACAACTTTTTGATATATATCAATTAATTATAATCTTTACAAACATAAAAAACAGGCAAACTACACATAAAGCAGTCTGCCTGTTTTTATTTTAAACCGTTGATTATATACGTTTTAGATCAGGAATCCGAGCAAGATACCGGCAGCTACAGCCGATCCGATAACACCTGCTACGTTAGGCCCCATTGCATGCATCAACAAATAGTTGCTTGGATCATATTCCAAACCTACAATCTGAGATATACGCGCTGAATCAGGTACGGCCGATACTCCGGCATTACCGATAAGCGGATTAATCTTATTGTCTTTCTTCAGGAACAAATTGAAGAACTTGACGAACAATACACCTGAAGCTGTTGCTATGATAAATGACAAAGCACCAAGTGCAAAAATAAAGATTGAATCACGAGTCAGGAACTCAGAAGCCTGAGTAGATGCACCAACTGTAAGTCCCAACAGGATAGTGATAGTATCAATCAGCGGACCGCGGGCAGTCTCTGCAAGACGACGTGTAACTCCACTTTCCTTCAACAGGTTACCGAAGAACAACATTCCCAACAATGGAAGACCTGAAGGTACAAGGAAACATGTAAGCAACAGACCTACTATAGGGAACATCACCTTTTCTGTATGCGAAACGGCACGAGGAGCTTTCATACGGATAAGACGTTCTTTCTTTGTTGTGAGCAGACGCATGATAGGCGGCTGAATCACAGGGACGAGAGCCATGTAAGAATATGCCGAAACCGCAATCGCACCCATCAGGTTAGGAGCCAGTTTGGATGAAAGGAAGATGGCTGTCGGACCGTCCGCACCACCGATAATACCGATAGCGGCTGCCTGCATAGGGTCGAAACCGAATTCAAGCGCAAGCATATAAGCTCCGAATATACCAAACTGTGCCGCAGCACCGATAAGCATCAGTTTAGGATTTGATATCAAGGCTGAGAAGTCCGTCATGGCACCGATACCCAAGAAAATAAGAGGCGGATACCATCCCGACGTTACACCCTGATATAAAATGTTAAGCACTGAGCCTTCCTCATAAAGACCTACCTTGAGGCCGGCTTCCATATTGAAAGGAATATTACCGATCAGAATACCGAAACCGATAGGAATCAGCAACATTGGTTCAAATTCCTTTGCCACTGCCAGATAGATGAAGAATATACCGACAAGAATCATTATCAGATGCTGTGGAGTAGCATTGAAGAAACCGGTATATGTCCAGAAATCTGCCAGGTTATTCTGCAAAAAACTAACAAATTCTCCCATATTATTCAACAATTATAAGGTCAGTACCTTCAAGAATAGATTCACCTTTACTTACTTTGATAGAAGTAACTTTACCGTCACGGTCGGACTTGATATCATTTTCCATCTTCATTGCTTCAAGAACGAGCAAAGTCTGACCACGTTTTACAGTATCGCCTTCCTTTACCTTTATATCAAGAATTACTCCTGGCAGAGGAGATTTGATTCCTGATTTGCTTCCAGCTACAACAGGACGAGACACTGCAGGTGGCGGAGCGGCAGGAGTAGTAGCTGCAGTACGAACTACCGGCTTGATTTTAGGTGTTGCTGATTTTTCCAGTTCTACGGTATATGAAGTTCCATTAACTTCTACCTTTACATTGTTGTCTTGTATATCTCCAACAGTAACCTTATATAAGTTACCGTTTATCTTATATTTATATTCTTTCATACGATTAAATTTTATCAAAGTTATTTCTTGTTCGGAGTTTCACGCAAAGTATAAATCTTAGAACTCCATGGCGAGTAACTGCGTTTTACGCGGCTTATTGTAAGGATAGTTTCTTCCACATCGTGATCAGCACCCTGAGCTTCGTGCAATGCCATAGATATCGCGGCAATAACTTCTCCTGGAGCTTCACCTAGTTTCATTTCCTTAGCTTCCTTATGGTCTGTCACATTCTGTGCTTTCATAGCGTTACGCTTACGCAAAGCAATTGCAGCCTTACCGACAAACTTAAAGCAAATATAAAGCAGAATCAGACCTATAAATACGACAGCCATAGCCGAAATCGCCATACCCACACCAACAGGATCGTGCTGTTCGAACTTATCCATTTTAGGATTACTTTCTATAGTCTTGTTGTTTGTGCTAGGTGTAACATACTTTTCGGCACTGTCATCCTTCACTTCCCATTCGTTCAAGCCATCGCTCACACGGGCATACGAATAGTTTTCTTTAAGTACACCTGCCGGAACAATAACCTGATCAAGAAGCTTCTTGCCAGAATCATAAAGTCCAATCCAGTTTTCGTTTGTTTTGCTCAAAACAAAATTTGTGTGGAAAGTACCACGACGCGGTGCACCGTCCGCCCAAAACAATGTGTGTTGGCGAGGTTTCAACAGAGTCAACACATCACCTTTTGGAATAAAATAAGTGGCAGTATCACCCGGCTGTGAGCTTACACGGAGCAAGCATCCTGCCAAATCAGCGCTGCTATACGATTTGTTGAATATTTCTATCCATCCGCTGTGCAATCCGTAATCATCCTGGAAGTTACTCTGATTATCGACAAGCACTTCATTGATGACTACCTTATTGTTAGGCTTTTGTTCCTTGCAGGACGAAAAAGCCACCAACAGCATCAAAGAAAGGAACATTCCGATATTAAGTTTTCTCATCATATTTTCAGATTTTAATTTATTACAAAGGAATATTACCGTGTTTCTTCGACGGATTAGTAAGTTTCTTGGTCTGCAACTGCTGCAATGCACGTATAATGCGGAAACGGGTATTACGAGGCTCAATCACGTCATCGATATAACCATATTTTGCAGCATTATAAGGATTAGCAAACAGTTTAGTGTATTCAGCTTCTTTTTCAGCCATAAATGCCTTAGGATCTTCAGCTTCCTTGGCTTCTTTAGCATAAAGCACTTCTACTGCACCTGCACCACCCATCACGGCAATTTCGGCAGTAGGCCATGCATAGTTCATATCACCGCGCAACTGCTTACAGCTCATCACGATGTGCGAACCACCATACGACTTACGCAATGTGATAGTAACCTTAGGCACTGTAGCCTCACCGTATGCATAAAGCAATTTAGCTCCATGAAGAATAACTGCATTGTATTCCTGACCAGTACCAGGCAAGAATCCCGGAACGTCAACAAGCGAAACAATAGGAATATTGAAAGCGTCGCAGAAACGAACGAAACGTGCTCCCTTACGTGACGCATTGCAGTCAAGCACACCTGCAAGGAATTTAGGCTGATTGGCAACAATACCTACAGACTGTCCGTTGAAACGAGCAAAACCGATAATGATATTCTTTGCAAAGTCTCTCTGAACTTCAAGGAACTCACCATTATCTACAATAGCACCGATAACTTCGTACATATCGTAAGCCTTGTTCGCGCTGTCAGGAATAATTTCGTTAAGAGAATCTTCCAGACGGTCGATAGGGTCTGTACAGTCAACATAAGGAGCCTCTTCAAGGTTATTCTGTGGAATATAGCTCAAAAGTTTACGTATCAAAGCCAAGCCTTCTTCTTCAGTAGAAGCTGTGAAATGTGTTACACCCGAACGTGTTGAGTGTACGCTTGCACCACCAAGGTCTTCCTGTGACACATCCTCACCAGTTACAGTCTTTACAACTTTAGGTCCTGTGAGGAACATATACGATGTGCCTTCCATCATAAGAGTAAAGTCTGTCAAAGCCGGAGAATAAACCGCACCACCTGCGCAAGGGCCGAATATACCGGAAATCTGCGGAATAACACCAGAAGCCAAAATATTACGCTGGAATATTTCAGCATATCCTGCCAAGGCGTTTATACCTTCCTGAATACGTGCGCCACCGGAGTCATTAAGCCCGATACATGGTGCCCCCATCTTCATGGCCATATCCATTACCTTGCATATCTTCTGTGACATTGTTTCAGACAAAGAACCTGCAGAAACAGTAAAATCCTGTGCAAATACATACACCAGTCTGCCCTCTATAGTTCCGTAACCAGTCACAACACCATCGCCAAGATAATGTTTTTTGTCCATTCCGAAGTTTGTGCAACGATGTTTTACGAACATATCCATTTCTTCAAAGCTGCCTTCATCAAGCAACATAGAGATACGTTCACGTGCTGTATATTTACCTTTAGCGTGCTGTTTTTCAATAGCTTTTTCGCCACCGCCCAAACGAGCCTGGGCACGTAACTCAATAAGCTCCTTTACTTTTTCCAATTGATTACTCATAGTTATAAGTATTTTTAAAGTTTATAATAACATTAGTCGGATTAGCGATATTCCATACAATACAAATTGAAGAGTCGGCTTACATATTAAATATGCAAACTGACTCTTCAACTATATATTATAGAAAACTTACATCAAGCATCACTTTCTTCCGAATTTTCATTTTTCACAAAGTTCTGTCAAAACCCCCATTGTTGATTTCGGATGAAGAAAAGCGATATTAAGGTTTTCCGCTCCCTTACGTGGAGCCTTATCTATAAGGCGGATTCCTTTACCTTCGGCATCAGCCAAAGCATTTGCTACACCATCTTCAATGGCAAAAGCCACATGATGTACACCCATTCCTCTATTCTCAATAAATTTAGCTATTGTACTTTCAGGACCTGTCGGTTCAAGAAGCTCTATTTTTGTTTCACCACATTTCAGGAATGCAGTTCTAACTTTCTGGTCTTCTACTGTTTCGATGTTATAACATTTCAATCCCAATACATTTTCATAGTATGGCAGGGCTTCTTCGATACTGTTTACAGCAATGCCCAAATGTTCAATATGAGATATTTTCATAATGATGTTGTTTTTTTGATATTAAATTAAAGTTTATAAATTCTATAAGACAAAGAAAAGAAATTTGGATTAAAATACGAAACTTTTTCAGTAAATATTTATCCTTATTACTTTTTTATAACGTCTGAACTTTGATTTTGGAAACTTAACTTTGCAATCGACTGTTATATCAAACATATATCTTTTCCATAATCCTATTCAGCCATTTCCATTTCAGTCTGTACCATCGGCGGGTACTCAATTGCTTGCCTCCAAACCTCAATATAAAATCACGGTATCCGTATTTTTTAAAAGGAAGTCCGGCATCAATAAACTCAAAATGACTATACCCCTTCTCCCTTGAATACAGCATAGCATTCCATACAGCCAACACACCTGGATATAGCGAAGGATAACTCTTGCGCATTCCACCGGAAAACAGCAGAAATGCCGTATCGTCAGAGAACAGACAGCACGAGCCTCCAATAATCTTACCATTATACGAAACTGTAAATATTTTTCCCATCTCTCCGCACTCTTCACCAAGTTCCAGTAAATACGTAAAGAAATCCACTCCGGGAAAATATTTGAACACTTTCGAAGAATAATAGTTCTTCAGCATTCTGAAAAGTCCTTGAACCTGCTGTTTGTTTTCTGCTACTCCCATTACAGCACCGTTTTTTAACGCCTGCTGTATCTGTCGTTTTCTTGAAGCCCCCATCCACTTATCCAAAGTTGTGTGATGAATGGAATTAATCACCCTCAAACGTTTTATAGGGAAATATCCGTTCTTCCTGAAATAACGGTATCCGAAAAGCGGCTCGCTCAAGTTTCTGAACTCTATCAGAAAAAAATTATCCTTGTTCCGGGCTGTAAAGTACGAAAGAAGTTCATCGAAAATCAGGTCATGCCTAATATCCGTATCAAAATACTCGCCAGTATCATATATAACACACTCCCTTATAAACCAAGACTTTCTGATTACACATAATAATTTACCTATAGGTCTGTCCCCATCAAAGGCCACAAGCATAAAAGGAGTATATCCGGATGTCCGTTCAAGAATCCTAAACAGGCCTACCGAATGAAAGACGTTCTTCCCAGGAAGCTGAGGCAACGTTTCAGAGTGTTCATATGTAACCAAACGTATTGCCATATATCGCAAATTTACATAAAAAGTTTCAGCCTTTAAAACGAAAATCATATATTTGTGACTATCATTTTAAATTTTCACATATGAAAAATTTCAGCGACCTCATAAAATCAAGGCGCAGTATGCGCAAATTCACTCCACAGGAACTCACTCAGGAAGAAGTAGTCACACTGCTCAAAGCAGCACTCATGTCGCCAACATCCAAACGAACCAACTGCTGGCAGTTCATCGTAGTTGACGACAAGGAAACACTTGAAAAACTTTCATACTGCAAGGAAGCAAGTTCATCGTTCATAAAAGATGCCGCATTGGCAATAGTCGTAACAGCCGATCCCATGGCGAGCGATGTATGGATTGAAGACGCATCAATAGCATCCATCATGATACAGCTGCAGGCAGAAGACCTCGGACTTGGAAGCTGCTGGGTACAGTTGCGCGAAAGATTTACGGCAAGCGGCATTCCATCAAACGAATACGTTCACGAAGTATTGGACCTGCCACTACAGCTACAGGCTCTATCCATCATCGCCATCGGACATAAAGGAATGGAAAGAAAACCTTTCGACGAGTCGCATCTGCAATGGGAGAAAATACACATCAACAAATACGGAGGAAAATAACAGTGGAATATTCAGAAAAACATCCTTCAATAGTAATGATTGGAGCCGGCAACGTAGCTACACATCTTGGAAAAGCATTCCACGAAGCCGGATGCCATATAAAAATGATTTACAGCAGGACTCAGGAATCAGCCAAAGAACTGGCAGAAAGTATAGGTTGCCCCTACACTACAGATATAACATCGACAGACAGTGATGCAGACATCTACATAGTATCACTCAAAGACTCTGTACTCGAAACAATACTTCCACAGCTAGTGAAATGCAATCCCAATGCCTTGTTTGTACATACTGCCGGAAGCGTTTCCATCAATATCTGGAAAGGACTTACAGCCAGATATGGCGTGCTATATCCAATGCAGACATTCAGCAAGCAGAGAAAAGTAGATTTTAATAATGTACACTTCTTTGTAGAGGCAAACAGTAAAGAAGACACAGAATTACTCATCAAGACAGCCTCCCTGTTGAGCAGCCATGTATTCGAAGCCTCATCCGAACAAAGAAAATACCTGCACATATCAGCTGTTTTCGCATGTAATTTCAGCAACCATATGTATTCCATCTGCGAACATCTTCTTTCATCCCACGGTCTGCCATTCAGCGCTATGCTGCCATTGATAGACGAGACAGCCGAAAAGGTACACCATTTATCTCCGGTATCAGCCCAGACAGGCCCAGCCCAAAGAGACGACCGCAACATCATGGACAGCCATCTTGAAATGCTTAAAGATGAACCAAACATAGCAGAGCTATACAAACTTATAAGCAAAAGCATACACAATTATAATACGAACAAAATATGATAGACTACGATCTTACAAAAATCAAGGCACTGTTCTTCGATGTTGACGGAGTTTTAAGTGGCGATACCGTACCTCTCCATCCAAACGGAGAACCTATGCGCATGATAAATATCAAAGACGGATACGCCATACAGTTCGCCGTAAAATGCGGATTACATATAGCAATAATCACCGGCGGACACACCGAAGCCGTCAGATTAAGATTTGAAGGACTCGGAGTGAAAGACGTATGCATGGGAGCTTCCGTAAAGACAAAGGAATACAACGAATTGATAAAAAAATACGACCTCAAACCGGAAGAAGTACTTTATATGGGCGACGACATACCCGACTATGAAGTACTCCGCCTCGTAGGTCTCCCCTGCTGCCCCGCAGACGCCGCACCAGACATAAAAGCCATATGCAAATACATTTCCCATCGTGCCGGAGGTCAAGGCTGCGGCCGTGACGTGATAGAGCAAGTACTGCGCGCACAAGGAAAATGGATGTCACATGAAGAAGCATTCGGATGGTAAAATTCAAAAACTCAAAAACGTATGTTAGACAATCTAAAGAAATACAATATTATTCTGGCATCAAACTCGCCACGCCGCCGCGAACTCCTCTCCGGTTTGGGCATCAATTACGAAGTCAAACTGATAAAAGGAGTTGACGAAAGTTATCCTCCACATCTGAAAGGAAGTGAAATACCTGAATTCATATCACGCATAAAAGCTGCCGCCTACCGACCGTTCATGGCAGAAAACGATCTTGTGATAACAGCAGACACAATAGTCTATGCCAATGGTGAAGTACTTGGCAAACCCAAAGACAGGGAAGATGCAGTAAGAATGTTGAAAATCCTGTCCGGACACACTCACCAGGTAATGACAGGAGTAAGCATCACCACACGAGAATTTCAGAAAAGCTTCTGTTCTGTATCAGATGTTACTTTCGACACACTGACAGACGAAGAAATAGACTTCTATATAGACAATTACAAACCTTACGACAAGGCAGGTGCATACGGCATACAGGAATGGATTGGTTTCATCGGAGTGTCAGGCATACATGGATCTTATTTCAATGTTATGGGGTTGCCGGTGCAGAGGCTTTATAGGGAGTTGAAGGAAATTTGATAAAAAATAAAGAAGTACTAATTCAAAACTTACTTATACGTTTCCAGTAAACCACATATATAATTGAAATTATTCTTTCTTATCTTTAAATAAAGACTCTATAAAATAGACAAGAAGATTGTGCAATTTATCACTGTGGTTTACTGGATAGTATTAATAAAAATACTATATCAGCATCTTATAAATTAATTATCAATCTAATATCATTGAAAATCAATCATTAATATTTATAAGATGCATAATCATTTACTTACCTTATCCAAATATGTTTCTGCTATAAGTTCCTGCTTCTTATATATTTTTATGCTAGGATTAGTCGAACGATGCCATATCTCACAAGAATACTCCTTATAAGCTACAGATTGACACTCATCATCATTACGAAGTACTTTTATATCGTTACACAAACTCATATTTTTTGTTTGCGAAGCTGTTCTTTTAGGCAATATAGCATATGCATATGCTGATTTTTTATCTAAACAATGTTTAATGATACATTTGAAGACTTTTCCTTTACTCCAATCATTTTTAAAGAAAGGATCTATTGCATCCCACTTACCATATTGCATTTCTTCTGTTACAACAAGCTCCTGATCAGCTGCACTAGAATGATCTAATAATATATAACCTCTTCCATCATGCCAAGCCCATTTCTTGCCATACTTTACATCACCAATAAGATTATTTTGTTCCAATGAAGTTTTTATATCTATAATGTCTTTATTATTACTATAGATATCTGATCCTAAAGCTACAACTAAATCTTTAAAGAAAAAGACTGATTTAAAGGCATGTAGCCCATCTCTGTTTAATTCCATGGTTGTACACATAATCTGATCAGACACTAATCCTCCAACATGTTTTGTCTTATTTTCTTTATCGTATCTATTATCGGAAACTTTAAGAGGTTTATTATCATCATAACTGGTAATACCTGGTATTGCTCTCCAATCCCAATGTGCAAAAATATTATCATACTCACTTCCATGCTGCATTATCAAAAGAGCCCCATCTGCAGAGAACCAAGCATTAGTGTTTTCTTTATTTGTAAATTCAAAACCAATAGTCCTCTCTGAATGCATTCTAATAGAAGCGTACCAGTCTTCAGTACGGTAAATGCCACAATCTGAACACAAATAATATTTTGCTCCGGTCAATGTATTCTTATATTTGTCAGGCATAAGATTCTCATTTGATATGTTAATAAACAAGCTACTATCTTTTTCTCCAACCATAGCCATATTTTGAGCTGCAACAGCAACGGAATAAGCCTTACTACGTCCACTGTCTTTAAAAACCTGCCTTCCGCAAAAGCTAGGATCCATAACGCCTTTGAATACACTCCAGCATATTCCTTCTTTCATTAAATTAGCAACAATATCGTATTCTTTTTTACTAAATGCATAAGAAGTACCTTGTAAAACGGCCAACAAGAATGAGACCGACTCAGCATAAGTCTGACCATAGTTTCCAAACTGAATTTGTGGACCATGCTGATGGAAAGACCAATCCTTTTGAATACCTTCTTTATCAGAAATAGATATTTCTTCTGCAATAAATTGTTTTGACATAACCAACAATTGTTCATCGTTTATCAAAAGAGCTTTCATGAGGTTATTCGCAGCCAGCCATACTTTGTTCTGACCTGTCTTTCCAAACTCTGATCGTTTTAACAAATCCAAAGCTCCATTTAACTGCATCGGTGTAATTTCATCCCTTATCATTAAAAATATAGCTGTCATTTTACGAGGTACACCAATATCATTATGCCACCAATTATCACTGGTTGGCTTTAACTTCATCCAAAAATTTACAGCCTTGTGAATATTTTCATGCATCTTTATATCCTTATACCACTTACTTGAAGGAGAGACATAAAGTTTTACCAATGAATAGAGACGAGTCAAATGTAGAGTCGGCTGCCATCTGCCTCTTGTTCGGTCCGTATAATCAATATCTGAAAAAGAGCCATTCTCATTTATCAAAGAAAACAAACGATTTACTTCTACGTCTGGTAAATGTACCGACATGTATAATTGAAGCTGTAAAACATCATTAGCCCTTCCATAATCAGAATATTTAATAAAATTGTCAGTAACCTTATCATTAGGAGAGTAATTGAATGCAGAAAGAGTAACAAAATTTTCCCTCACTTTATCCAAATTATTTTCATTAGAAGCACATACACTATGACATAAAGCCAGTGATATAATTGTTAGTAATATATTTCTTACATCCATATAATAGGTTATTTTTATTTGCACTTAGAATTATTTCTTAAACAACAGTACTTTTTTATGACCAATATTTCCTAAACGATCATTTTGCGGTAAATCAATAATAAAATTCTCTCCATTAAGTTCTATTGTGATTTGTTTAATTGAAGGATCCATAGTAGCATCAGATGCATATATCTGCATACTGTCACCTTCCTTATTCAGCATAACTACGCAAGGAGAAGAGACCTTCATTGAACAGTTATCCCAAAACAATCCGTTATTATTTGGATAAAATATTGCCTGGATAATATTCTTGTCTTCATTAATGACAGCCTGGACAAGAGTGTCATTCCTTAAGATTTCAAAAGGAAACTTAGTATTCGGCATACCATTTCCTGAATACACCACATATCCATATTTTTCGTTTTTAGGGTTCACACCATGCTCTGTCCAAATACGCAAAATTTGACTCTCTTCTGGAAGATTCTTTTTCTTAATATTACCAGGATTTAATTTACACCAATAGTTTTTCTTATTCTCAAGGGCCAAACTGATATTCCTGGTATATTCAGGAATTGCACAATATGCAAACTGTCCCTGTTGTTTTATCCAAACAAAGTCCTTACCTTTATTGTCTAAATGTATTATACTATCATTAACAAATCGTTCATCTTCATTTTGTATAATGGATACTCTATTTTTTAATGAAGTTTGATCTATTGTTGTACGAATAGTTTCATGTCTTCCATAATTATTATTTGTAATTCCAGCACCAAGTGCTATAAAATAATCTCCCAAAATAAAGTATCCTTTATATGCCTTGAATCCATACAATATATCATTCTTAATATGATAATCTCCTTTATCATTGACCCCTTCTTTATCCGATCCATTCATCTTTTCAAAAATAAAACCTGTTACCGCATTCTGTTTAGAATCAGTTGCAGCACCTGCAAAATTATGCTTGCTGCAATATCCCCTCCAATTAGTTACAGGAATAAGTTTATCCATTCCTTCACGTACAGTAGTACCAGGCAATGCAGTTACATCAAGCCCTCCAAGAATACGTTGATACTCATCTCCTTTTCTTTGAAATAACGTAACACCGTCAGCTGTATGAAAGTTATAATTATCGGCAAACAAAGCACTTTCCACTCCATCTGTTCTTACGGATGCCATATTGACTGATATATGACAATCCGATGTTTTCTTTATCAAATCATCATTATTGTAAAACCAGCGTATTCCGTTATACAACCCGAATTCATAATCTTCCATTATGATTTTGGAATTATCTACTTCATATTTAAGTTTTAACAGTTCTTCCTGCTGCTCTTTTGTAAATGAAGACATCCAGTTTTTTACTATTTTATTTAAGATATTCGAATATGGGATTCTCTTTTTCTCAGGTCTGTATTCATAAGTATAACGATTCAATCCTGGTATTACAAAACCGTTATAATAATACAAGCTACCACCTCTGAAATAATTCATAAGCGCTTCTGTATTTTCTCTCGTCAAACTTTTATGCCATGGTGTATCCTGTAATGTCTGCAATGTCTGCAAAGCGAAATCTATTCCACCCATCGGATAATCAAAAAGACAGCACTGCTTTCCATGTCCCCATCCGGCACCATCAGAAGTGAGCCCTTCCGTCCAAAAAGAGTCTTTATTTGTACTCTGGGAAGTAGAACTAATACTTCTCATACAAACCTCAGATACAATCTCTATCATAGAAACAGACTTCAACATTACAGCTACAGGCAGTAAAGACCTATAAGCTATACCATTTGCACCTACCCACCATACATGATTTCTAAAACGCTCAACAGAAACAACATTAATATCTGTCTCATCATTCCTCAACGGCTGTGTCCAAGCTTGCAATGCAACAACTTTCAACATTGTACATGCATCCATTAACAATTTATCTGCTTTTCCTTTCTCTGCTCTATCCATTTCATCAAGCAACGTAAAATATATATTTACAGCTGCTGTAGGAATAGCAAAACATGATGCATGAAAACGGGTTGATACATTAGGACGCTGTATTTCAATTTCGCCATAATGAATTATAGCTTTCTGTATTTTAGGAAATACTTTATCCTTCTCTGCACCTTGAAAACTAGAAGAAGCTGTTATTTGAAAAATTCTTTCAAAGGCTTCCCTTATAAATAGCCCGACTGTATCATTGGTTGTCAATCTACTTCCTGCATGATACATATCCTTTATTTTCTCTTCCATTGTCATCATATCAGAAAAACGTCCTTCAGAAGTCAATGAACTTAAATAAGAATTTATCAATTTAGTATCCTTATTTACTTTTATCCTATATGGATTTTCATGGTAATACGTACGTAATCTATCTAAGGCTCTTATTTCCGACGAATCACATGACTGAATTTCCCTATTATCATACTTATGATAATTATCAAAAGCCAATCTTCTCTCTATGTTTTGTGCATTTGCAAATAAGGAAAGACTTAATAACATATATATAGCATAATATCTCATGTTGAATATCATTTTATTGGTCTATTATAAAATTTATAAATTGTATGGCTTTCGTATTTTTTATTCACATCAAGCATTGTACTTGGCCATTCTTTTTTATTGGGACTGTCAGGATAATGCTGTGTCTCCAAACAAATAGCGGAATGCTGTGGATACCAAATACCATATTTCCCTTTTACCGTTCCGTTCAAAAAGTTTCCTGTATATATTTGTATTCCAGGTTCTGTGGTAAAAACTTCCATCTCTATTCCTGTTTCAGGACAGCTTAACTTGGCTGCCAATTTATTTATATCTCCATCTGTTTTTAAAACCCAGTTATGGTCAAAACCATTTCCATTTTTAATTTGCCCGTTATTAATGTCTATATTTGATGAGATAACCCTTAAAGATGAAAAATCAAATGGAGAATCATCTACAGGAGTAAATTCCCCAGTAGTCATTAAAGTTGAATCTATTGGAGTATAATATGTCGAGTTCACATACAATTTATGATCCATAACACTCTTATCATGATTACCACTTAAGTTGAAATAAGAGTGATTTGTCATATTTACGACAGTTGCTTTATCTGTTACAGCACTATAAAAAATATGTAATTCATTATCATCATTCAATCTGTATTCTATCTGGGCATTAACATTTCCAGGAAATCCTTGGTCACCATCCGGTGAAAATACGCTCATAACAATTGAATTATCATCAAATTTATCAACATTAAATGCTTTGCAGTGCCATCCTTTCTCTCCTCCATGCAAACAATGAGGATAATCATTTTGCGGCAATACGACAGTATCTTTATCAATTACAAAATGTCCATTATCTATTCTGTTTGCATATCTCCCTATTGTAGCTCCAAAATTATTAGGTACAGTTATATAATCATTTATATTATCAAAGCCCAGTACCAGATCCTTTTTATCACCACTTTTGCCAGGAAACAAAATTGAAACGATCCTGGCTCCATAATTGGTAATAAAAACCTCCATACCATTTCTATTACGCAGCTTATACAAACCAACATCAATGCCGTCAATACAAATTTGAAAGTTTTCTTTTACCAATGGGGTGAAACGATCTCCATTGTCAGTATTACAAGCTACAAAGAGCAGTGATATTATCACAATATGCATTATTAAACTTTTCATATAGCATAATCATTTTAAAGTTTCTCCTTTATTTTCAGGATTATAATAACCTTTTGTTCTTGACAGAAACTCTGATTTCATGTTTTTTGTCAATTTAACTTCTTGTTCCGATAAATCATTGGTTTGCCCGATATCCGTCTTCAAGTTAAACAGTGAAAAATCATCGACAATTCCTAGTTCATTACCAGTAAGGTTTCTTTTTTCTCCTTTATATGGCGGAATCAACATATAGTCTCCTTTCCTATATGCAAGTCTTCCCATTGCCTCAGTTATGAAACTTTTTCTACCTACAACAGAGTTTCCCATAAAAACACCCAGTAAATTCTCTGAATCCAAATCTTCTGGAATATCTGCATCAATCAAATCTGCAAAAGAAGCCAACAAATCCAATTGCGATACCAAAGCATCCGAGACAACTGGACTTATATGATTCTTCCAGAATACAAAGAAAGGAACTCTTGTTCCAGCCTCAAACAAGCTATATTTTCCTCCCCTCATATCAGCAGCTGGTTTATGGCCTCCCAACATCTCAACTGCACCATCCTTATATCCGTCATTCAACACAGGACCATTATCACTTGAGAAAACAATCAGTGTATTTTCAAGCAATCCTTTTTTCTTAAGGATACTTATCAGCTCACCTACACACCAGTCAGCCTCCAGCAATGCATCACCTCTTGGTCCCATACCTGATTTTCCTACAAACCTATGATGCGGCGCTCTTGGTACATGAGGCTGATGCAAGCCATAATATAAGAAAAACGGTTTTTCATGGTTGTTTTCAATAAAGTCCTTAACTTTACCAATAAAATAATCAGCCATATTCTCGTCAACCCACTTTGCAGAATTGCCACCTTTCATAAATCCTATACGTGGAATTCCATTTACTATTGAATTATTATGTCCATGCGACCAATGCATCTTCAACATCTCAGGATTGGAAAGTGCAGTAGGTTCACCTTCATAGTTCTTTTCGTAGTTTACTCTTATAGGATCATTCGAATCAAGTCCAACGACATATCCATTTTCTACATATACAGTCGGTACCCTGTCGTTTGTTGCAGCAATCAGGCATGAATAATCAAAGCCTATCTCATTTGCACCGGGAGTCACCTTTTTATTCCAATCAGCATTACCATTTCCCATACCCAAATGCCACTTACCTATTGCCGCAGTTGTATATCCGGCATTTTGAAACGTTTTAGGCATTGTAAACTGTGATTCTTTTATCAGTAATGGAGCATCACCTGGAAGTATTTTTGCATCCTTATTCTTCCATGGATAACATCCTGTAAACAACCCATACCTACTAGGGGTAGATGTAGCAGATGTTGAATGACCGTCAGTAAAACATACTCCTTGTTTTGCCAGATAATCAATATTCGGTGTAGAAATTGTTTTGCTTCCGTATGCGCTTACGTCTCCGTAGCCCATATCATCAGCCAGTATTACAATAACATTAGGACGGGCAATACTATTGTTTTGTCCAAAAACGGATGGCAATGATAATGAAATCATTGCCGTCGAAATTATTCCACCTTTTATTTTTATGTTATTCATAGCCATACTTTAAATCTACTTCACATTAAATTCATATGTATAATTCCATTCAAAACTTTCATTAGGCATAATGTTTATAAGGATTTTGGGTTCCGGACAGAAGGCTTTTTGCCATGACCAAAGGAAAAACGAGTTCACAGGAACATCAAAACCAACTTCGACAGACATTCCCGTTCTTTCATTTACTATCTTAAATGAATTGTCATTTGACAATACATTTATAGCCCCAAATGCCGGACTGAAGTCTTTTATATCCTGCACTATGTCTATTCTATCCTTTCCAAAAGACATTCGTTTCTTATTTATCCATTTCTCATTTGCCACATCTATATCTGAATTTATAAATATCATGGCAAAATTCTTATCATAGTTCTTATAATTAAACTGTATGAAATTATGAGAATACGTTTCTGTAAAAATCTTCTTCTTACCAATATTTGAGAGTTTATGCTTGACAATTAGTTTATTATCATCTATCAAGTAAACTTTTTCAAGTATGTAGCTATAACCTGTTTCTGACTCAAGTCTATGAATTATACTTATACCTTTATCATCTGACTTAATAGTACGCACTCCAGTATTAACAACTTTATATGGCTTTGCAAAATCGTATGGCTCATTATTTTCTTTCAACAATTCTCCCACACCTATTTTCACAAATTTTTCCCCTACCTTAGCTTCTGAATATCCAAAAGCCTCGGCAAAATGCTCAGCAAGTCCTGTTCCCCAATTTGGCACTAACGGATCATGTTTGCCAGTAGGTCCTCGTCCACAATAATCTTTCCATTGCTGCAGGAAAGTACAACCTTTATATGTCACTTGTCCCAGAATACTTCCCCAATCAAATCGTGAAGCCTTATAATAGCTGTTAACACTGTCAGGTAAAAACAGCATTATCTCCATATCACCTTTTTTTATACTCATTGAGGGATATTCTGATGCTTTCATAACTAATGAAAGCATCAGAAAAATATAACAAAGTGTATATCTATTCTTCATTTAAACATCAAAATTATAATATAACCACAATGTTACTTAGTCTTATTTATATAAGATTTCATTATATTATCCAACTCTATAATTTTATCAGAATATTTAGTATATATATTATCTTTCTGACTTATATCTTTCTTTATGTTAAAAAGTTCAGGAGAATCTTTTTCTTCTTTTTTCTTCTTTCCGGTATCAGGCAAATAGACCCAATCTCCTTTTCTTACTCCGGCTATACGTCCATACTTTACATACACATATTCATCAAGTAATTTGGTATTAGGATTATACAGGAACTCTGAAATATCCTTACCGTCAAGATCATAGTCTTTAGCATCACCACCTGAAATTTCCATTATAGTAGGAAATAGATCAACACTTGAAATTATTGCATCGCTTACAGTTCCAGCTGGAATATGGCCTTTCCATTGCATAATACAAGGAACTCTGACACCACCTTCGTAATAAGAGAACTTACCGTCTCTCAACGGATCTGCGCTTCCTCCTTCATCACCATATCTTAACCATGGTCCATTGTCTGAAGTAAACACTACTAATGTATTTTCTGCCAATCCGCTTTTATCAAGATAGTCCAATAAACGTCCCATATTCCAATCTATTTCCTCTACAGCATCACCATATATTCCTCTTTTACTTTTCCCTTTAAATTTATCAGAAACATACAATGGAACATGAGGCATGTTTGGTGTTATATAAACAAAGAAAGGTTTGTTCTTATTTTTATCTATAAAATCTATAGCATGTTCAAAATATCTGTTAGTTGTAGTTGATAGTTCACAAGGATATTCTATTATTTTATCTCCCTGAAATAAAGGACAAAGCCCCATTAACCTACTTTTTATTTTGTCTCTGTTCTTAGTTTCTTTCACAAATTTCTGGTCGCCAATGGCCTTCTCCATATTATAATTATCTCTAAAGAGAACATTCGGAGAGAACTCATGAGTATATCCTATGTACATATCATTGCTATAAGGAATACCATAATACTCGTCAAATCCCTGATCTGTTGGCATATGGCCTTTAATATCTCCCAAATGCCATTTGCCAAAACAGCCTGTTACATATCCACGTTTCTTCAAAGCCTCGGCTATTGTTATCTTGGCTGATGGCATCCCTTTCTCATCCGGGAAAAAGACATTCCTCACCCCATTCCTTGTATTGAACTGTCCTGTCAGCAAACCGGCTCGGGATGGACTTGAAATAGATGCAGCAGAATAGAAATCCGTCAACCTCATCCCTTCTGAACTCATCCTGTCAATATTGGGAGTATTTATTAATGGAGAGCCAAAACATCCTAAATCTTGATATCCTTGATCATCCGTTAACACTATTATAACATTTGTTGGTTTCTGAGCTAATACTACACTGGAACATGCCGAAGCCAATAATAAAATACTTTTTCTCATAATATCATATTTTAATAGTCATAATATCAGGTATATAAAATATACACCTGATATTATATTATTTAGTTATTTAAAACTTTACTTCTTTTTTCTTACCGGAATAAGAAACAACCTTCTTTTCACCTGTTGGCAATTCTACTGTAAATTTTCTTTTTGAAATCATTCCTTTGTATTTTCCGCTTCTATCTCCGATAACTAAAGTTTTTTCATCATCATTCCAAGAAAACTTTATTTCTGTATAATATCCGTTCTCATAATTGTAATTGTCAAACTCGTCCTCATACAAAATAAAATCACCGTCTTTTCCAGGATATACCTTTACAGTCAGATTATCCCATTTCTTTTGTGTAGAATACTGGACTTTAGGACCAAAAGGAATTATACTACCAGCTTTTATATAAAGAGGAATTGTAGCCTTATCTACATTACGGGTTATATATTCTCCTCCTTCTTTTACTTCATTAGTCCAATAATCATACCATTGAACACCCTGTGGTAAATAAATTTTCCAACTGTCAACATTATATTTTGTTACAGGAACTACCATTATTGATTTTCCGAACAAAAACTGGCTTCCGAGATTATGCGTATTCTTGTCTTCAGGGAAATCCATGAACAATGCACGCATAAATGTTCCGTCATATTTTGAGACGTTCCATGAAGTGCTATAAATGTAAGGCAATAAAGCATATCTTAAATTTATACACTTCTCCTGTGCATCAAAACACCAATCTCCTTTTTCACCAAAACGCCATATTTCTCTTGGTAATCCTGTTCCGTGACTTCTCATCATTGTTGAGAAAAGACCGAACTGCATCCATCTCAAATATAGTTCCTGATATTCCGGACATTTGGTTCCTCCCTGTTTATGCCATCCGTAAGCCTGAAATCCACCAATATCCGAGTTCCAGTAAGGCAATCCCATTAACGAGAAGCTAAGAGCAGCCGGTATTTGCTTTTCAAGATTCTCCCAAGTTGAACGCACATCTCCACTCCATGTTATTGATCCGTATTCCTGCTGTCCGACGAAACCAGAACGGGTCAATATAACAACTCGTTTATCTTTATTGGCTGCTTTTGTTCTGGTAGATATTCCCTTATTATGCAATAAAGAATATGCATTCTTAACTGTTTTATATGTTCCCATATAAGTTTTCAGCTCATAATCTTCCGGTTTTGGGAACATGTGATCCGGCTCTGTCGAATCCAACCACCATCCATCATTGTTGATATAGCTATAAATACCTTTGTTCAGAAGATCCCAATATATTTCGCGGGCTTTAGGATTAAACACATCATACGGTTTTACTCCTGATTTTGGCGGGTAAGATATAAAGTCCAACAACATTCCATTTTCCTCAAAAGTTTTACGCTGTGGACTATAAGGAGCAAAACAAGGCCATGCGACAATCATAAGCTTTGCATTCAGTTTATGTATCTCATCTATCCATTTCTTTGGGTTAGGAAAACGTTTTTTATCAAAACTGAATGAATTCCATATACTATCATTTTCATATTCCGGCCAATATCTCCAGTCCTGTATTATGCAATCAATTGGAATATTAAGATCCCTGTATTTTTTTAGGACTTCCAGGCTCTCATCCTGTGTTTTATATCTCTCTTTACTTTGGAAGAAACCGTATGCCCATAACGGTAACATATGAGCCTTACCTGTAAGTGTTCTCATCTGAGCTACTACACCGTCAGCAGTTTTGCCATACATAAAGTAATAGTCCGAACATGTTCCGAAACTTTCTAAAGAAAGGCCTTGCGGATTGTCTTCAAAATCAGAAATTGAATAGTTGTCAAAATATACACCATATCCTTTTATAGACATAAAAAAAGGTGATATTGTATTCATATTCTCATTCTGAAGGTGATGGTTCGAATTACGGCGGTTTAACCTATTGTCTAATATCTGCCCTAATCCATATATAGGTTCATCCTTATCCAACAGGAACTCATTGCGAACTACGTATGCATCTTCCGTATCAGGAGAAAGATTATTAGAAAAACTGGTTCCATAATCCTTGTCCAAAATCAGGTTCCTACCATTTTTATCCAGGAAACGTATTCCACCTGTTTTTGTATTTACTTTAACTATCAAGGCTGGAGAAGATATTTCTACCATACCGTCCATATTCTCAACATTTAATCCGACATTGGATTTTTGTAAATCTACTACCAGACTTTCTTTTCCACACGGCATACCTTGTCGGAGTTTTATGCACCCTCACAATATCATCAGTATAAAACTCAATTTTAAAGTCCATACCTTGTGTTACGAAAGAAATACCGTTATTTGTTTTCTCAATATTACTGCCAGCCCATGCAATATTGGGTAAAAGCGCACAAACAAATAATAATAATTTAAAGTTTTTCATGTTATATTCCTATTATAAATCAACATTAAAAGTGTAAACATATTCCCAAGAAGCCTTTTTACCAGGCTCTATATCAATCATTACCCTCGGTTCTGCACAAAAAGCACGTTGCCAAAACCAAACACAGAATGATGAAACTTTCTTGTCCAAGGACATTTCTACAGATATCCCGGTCTTTTTGCTATGTAATCTAAAATCTCCATACCCTGATAGTACATCCAAATCACCAAAACAAGGAATGAAATCATTTATCTCAGATTTTACATTAATTACATTCTTATTTAAGGAAATCCGTTTTACAGTAGTCCATTTATGTTTTGATATATCAATATCATTCTTTAAGAATGTCAAAGAGTAATCTGGTCCTATATTACTATAGTCCAACTGCATGAAGTTATGAGAATAAGTTTCTGTAACAATCTTCTTTTCTCCTATATTCTTCAATTCATGTCTTACTATTAGATTATTACCATTAATAATATACTCTCTTTTAAGTATATATCCGTAACCTATTTCAGACTGCAAACGATGTCTGAGCACAATTCTGTTCTTTTTCTTATCTACTTTCCAGTCACCATTATCGAGAATCTTGTATGGTTTGGCAAAAGAATATTTTGAGTCATCATCCTTAAGCAATACCCCAACTCCTATTTTAACAAAGCTGTCACCAGGTTTAGCTTCATCATACCCTTGCGGTACAGTAAATTCTTCCGACAAGCCTGTACCTGTATTAGGTACCAGAGGATCATGATCTCCTTTTGGAGGCCTACCTGAATATCCTTTCCATTCTTGCAAAAACGTTTTCCCCTTATATTTTATTTGTCCCAATATACTTCCCCAATCAAATCTTGAAGCACGGTAATAACCGTTATCTTTATCAGGAGGAAATAATAATATCTCCATATCTGATTTTTTTAAGGTAACAGATGTATATTCTATTGCGTTAGAAAGATTCGGCAACAAAATAATTACCAACAATATAAATAAAAACTTTCTCATACTATTTCTTATTTTTTGTTTAATTCTTTCATCCTCAATAACGCCTCAAGATAATAATAATCAGCATAATTCAAAGGTACGTCTATTTCATTACCATGAGGAAGGCTTCCTACAGAGTGCATTAATATGAAATTGCCATTTTCCCCTAATTTGGCCTGATAGTCAGCATTAGACAAAGACTTTAAAATATAATCAGCCTTAACAATATAATCATTATTACCTGTATATCCAGAAAGTTCGTAAAGAGCAGATGCAGTTATTGCTGCAGCTGATGCATCACGAGGCGCATCAGGTATATCAGGAGCATTATAGTCCCAATAAGGAACCATATCTTTGGGAAGGTTTTTATTATTGAATATAAAATCCGCTATTTTCACAGCTTGATCAATATACTTCCTGTCTCTTGTATAACGATAACAAACTGTATATCCATAAAGTCCCCACGCCTGTCCACGAGACCAAGCTGATTCATCAGCATATCCTTGCGCAGTTTGTCTACTGCGAACCTCACCTGTTTCAGGATCGTAGTCAACCACATGATATGAACTATTATCTTCCCTAAAATGATTCTTCAAAGTCGTATCAGCATGCTTTACTGCTATGTCATAATATACAGAATCACCCGAAATCAATGAGGCTTCAAAGAGTAATTCCAGATTCATCATATTGTCAATTATAACAGGACATTCCCATCCACGTTCCTTTTGCCATCCTCCATTTACATTCCAGGACTGTATCACACCTGCATTAGGTCTGAACCTGGTTGACAATGATTTTGCCGCCTGAACTATAACAGGTTTATAATCTTCTTTATCTGCAAAACGTATTCCAGCCAGATATGGGCATCCAACCATAAAGCCTAAATCATGTGTCGTTGTCAAATATTGTAAAGTATCAAGACTCTCGGTAAACTTTTCTGCTTGCACCTTCCATTTTTCATCACCTGTCAATTTATAGGTCATCCATAAATTTGCGGGAAAAAATCCTACACACCAATCTCTTATAGGAGTATAATAAATACCTCCATCCTTTATTGTTCTTGGGTATAATATTTTCCCGGTCTTATTTATTTCTTCAACCTGTAATTTTTGTTGCTCAGCTACAAAAGTTACATTCTTTTCAAAAAAATCATTATGGCCTGTTTCTTTTTGAGTACACGATGTTAATCCCCCTAATATACAACAGACATAAGCTCCTAAACATATAATTTTATTATTCATAATATAAATAATTATTTAATTGTTGTTGTTTTCAGTTACAAATGAAGATACAGGCATACCATTTACACCGAACAGAGTACCTTCAACATAATTTTTATAAGCATATCGAACAGAAACAGGATTCTTCACACCATCATTCCAAACCTCTACAGATTTTCTATTGACAATACGAGCCTCAGCCGGATAAAATATTCCATCCTCACCAGCTATCTCAAAACTTTGCAAAGGTTTATAGTTTGATGTTATACCCAAAGGGGCTCTTTCAAATGAAATAACAATCCTATTTCCTTTTACCTCATGCGACTTATATCTTGGAGACTCGGCATATATACCTTTTATATTATATGTCCTCGACAATGCCATATATGCCAATCTGCTTCCAACCTCTTTCTTTTGAGAAGGATGGATGCATGTCTCATTACCAATATCCATCGTAACTACCATACCGACATTATCAATTTTCTTCTCACAATTATACTGAGCTTCTCTCAATAAGGCTGAAACTATTGCATCCTTATTCCCATAATTATATGGAGCTATTTGTACATAATAGAATGGTAATTTATCATTATTCAACTTAATACGCCAGTCTTTTACAAATGACTGAAAAAGGGATTCATATTGAACAGCATCATATCTGTTTGATTCTCCCTGATACCATATCACTCCTTTAAAAGTATACATCTTTATTGGATTGATCATTCCGTTATAGAGCATAGAGGCTACAGAATGAGGATTCTTTACTTCAGAATTATCTGTCAAATGATTTTGTGAAATTTCCGGATATTGTTTAAGAACTTCGGAATCCATCCACGACTGTATAGCAGAACCACCCCAACTTGAATTTACCAATCCTACAGGCACATTCAAAGAGCGCTGTAACTGAAGCCCGAAGAAATATGCAGTCGCACTAAAGTTTGCTACATTCTCGGGAACATTAATCATCCATTCTCCAGGACAATCTTCAAGTGATACCTTTGAAGGGTTTCTCTTAACAGTAAAAAGACGTATAGGAGTTGATGCTGTAGCATCAGCTATCACTTCAGAAGAATGCTCAACAGGCTGTCCGAAAAAACCTTTCATTGGCATTTCCATATTTGACTGTCCGGAGCATAACCACACTTCTCCTAAAAAAATATCATTAAGTTCTACAGTATCACCATCATTTATGACAATTTTATAAGGTCCACCAGCCTTCGCTGTCTCAATTATTATTTCCCATTTTCCTTCAGAATCTGATTTTGTTTTGTAAACCTTATCATTCCATGATGTAGATACCTTTATATCCGTTTTCTTACTTGATGTACCCCATAACTTAACTCTTGTCTGCTGCTGTAACACCATATTATCTGAAATTATAGATGGTAATTTCACTTTTGCAATTAATGCAACACAAAAAACAGAATATAATAGAAACAATAAAAATCTTTTCTTTTCCATAAATTATATCATAAAAATTTATTTTAAATACTCATGAGCTAAAACCAGGAAAACACTGGACGTCCACGTATAACTGACATCTCTTAATGCTTCTCCGGTTAATGCATCAAAATTTTCAGCAAACCCTGATTTCATACATGTATCACAGAAACGTTTTGCTATTTCTTTTGCCAGTTCTACCTCTCCGCATTGTTTCAATCCGTCTATTACTATCAGTGTAGTAGGAGCCCATATGGGACCTCTCCAATAGCCGTCAGATTCATAAAGTAAACTTTTGGGACTTTCAGATGCTAAGCCATAAGGAGTAAGTAAGAAACCTTCCTTTTTCAAATCCGAAATCATTTTCTCACGTATATTTTTGGGCAGCCTTTTTCCTAAAACTATAGGTAAATAACTCATTAGACTTTGACTGTTTGGATTAACCTCATGAGTACCTGTTCTACGAGTTATAAATTTCTCTCCATTCCAAAATTCTTTTATGAGTCTATCAAGCATTGTTTTGCTGCATTCATTCCATTTCTTTGCCGCTAAACTATCAGATAACTTTTCTGCCAAATCTGACAGGACTTCCATTTGTAATACCAAAAAAGCTGCCAGATCAGGACCTTCAGCAGGCATTCCAACATCAAAACAAGTACCGTTATCCCAACCCGAATCCATTCCATGATAATATTGTGGAAGTCCATTTCCATCATCATCACGACAATTCAACCAGTAGTTGGTCCAGTTTGACAATTTATTATAGACTTCTTCCAGTTTATCTTTTTCAGGAACATATTGTTGTAACAATAATGATAAGGTCCATCCATGAATTGGAGGTTTCTTAACTGTCCATAATTTATTGTTTGCGCCAATATAATCAGGTAAAGCCCCGGTCCGATTATCCTGATGGTCAAACATAATCATAAATTGATCCCATGATAATTTGGGATGACTGTAACTTAATCCCAATGCATTAAAGCAATGGTCCCAACTCCATATATAAAGCATAAATCCTTTAGACATAGACATACCATATCTGGTGATATTTCCTCTTGGTTCATACATACAGGACCAACTCATATAACTTGCCAGTTTACGTCCTTCTTCATATTCAGGACTTACAGATGCTATCTTGTTTTCCCATTCACTATATTCTTTTTTCAATCTATCCAGAATTATCTCTTTGGATGTTGTATAGTGTTTAGGAATCCAATCACCGAAATATTGTTCAACAACAACTTCTATCTTCCTTTTACTGTCCTTTTTTAATAAAAAGCAATTATTATTGTAGCTCAATATGCCTGATTTTACTGTAATTGCTATTCCTTTATCACGGACTATAAATGTATTATTATATTGTCCATTCAAATGGAATACATCTTCTTGAAAAGGAAATGAATATGCGTTACCCTCAAATCTACCTGAAAATTGTAAATCTAGATTATCTGAGCATATATGAAGAACTTGAGGAGATTCAAAAAAGATGCTTATATTTCCGTCTTTCGTCTTACCCCTTAATTCGATTGGAGTTGCTGTATAATGTACTTTTTCATGTTTATTATTGACATTTACCAGATTTATCTGAAACAAAAGTTTATCCGCCTCTCTGCCTTTTGTCAAATCTGTCAATATAAGAGAATCTGTACCCAATACATCATCATAACTACATAAGAGAGACATGTGTGAACCAAAACAGCTAAAAGGATTTTTATACAGATTAAAAGTAAAATCCGATGTTTTGGATATAGCAGCCGATACCTGTAAATTATTGTCACATGAAAATGAATTAATATGGCTGTTTTTACTTGATAATCTTCCGCAAAAAGCTACCATTAAAAATATGGTTCCAAAAACAACTTCTTTTTTCATATTCTAATTTTAAAAAATATGTTCAATCACTTAATAGGAATAAATGAATATTCAAAAGACCATGAAAAATCTTTTTCCGGCAAAACTTCTACCATAATCCAATGCTCGGGACAATATGCATTCTGCCAGAACCAAAGTCCTATTGAAACTACAGGTTCCGAAGATACCACTGTTACAGACATGTTCGTTCTTGAATTAAATAAAGTGAAATTGCCAATGGGTGGTTCCAAATCAAGATTGCCGCAACAACGCTTAAAATCATCTAATGGATGATTTACATATAATTCGTTATGTCCGAATATCATTCTTTCCTTATTAACCCATTCAATATTCTCTGGTATCGAAATTTTACTGTTCAAGAAACGTAAAACCATATCAGAGTCAGTCTTTCTGTAATTAAATTGGAAAAAATTATGAGAAAACATTCTGGTCTTAATAACTTTCTTCCCTTTATTTTCCAGTCTATGATTTACTATTAATTTATTACCTTCCAGTTTGTATTCACGTGTCAGGATATAATGATAACCGATATCTGTTTTCAAAGAATGAATTACTTGAATACTATTATTATCAAAATGTAATGTTCTCTCTCCTGCATCTATTATATCATAATATTTTGCAGGGTCATATTCGGAAGCACCATCTTTTTTCAATAGTCCAACACCTACCTTTACAAAATATCCGTTATTCGTTTTATCCTCATATCCCTGTGGATCATTAAATTCTTCAGCAAGTCCTGTTCCTGTATTAGGTATCAGGGAATCGTGATTTCCAACCGGCGGTCTTCCACTATATCCTCTCCAATCCTGCAAAAACGAACAATCCTTATACTCAATCTGTGCCAACATGCTTCACCAATCAAATTTTGAAGATCTGTAATAACCTTTATTATTATCTGGCAACAGATACGTAATTTTCATATCACCATTATATAAAACATGAGTTGGATATGTATCTGCAAATACTAACATCGAATTTATCAATGTAACGAATAAAAAGACGAACTTTTTCATATCCAGTTTTTTTTATTGTTATAAAAACACAAAATGAATTACATTACAGACAATTTGATAAAATACATCATATTGGAACGCCAATCAAGATCAAGTTCAAACAATCCATTATTCAATTCTATACTAAATACTTCAGGTTTTATTCTTGACACTTCCTTTAAAGCCTCAATTTGTTGTAAACTCAACTGAGAAGGTCTTCCCATATCTATATATATCGAATTTGCATCACAATGTCTATAACCAACTTTGTAAATATAAAGTATATATTTACCATCTCTGACTCCATCAAGCTTTAATTGAATTTTACCCTTTGATGTATCGGGCCTGTCTTTTATAAAATAACTTCTGTTAGTATCAAACTTTTCAAATTCAGGCATTGTAAAATCATAAATTAAAGCTGCATAGTTTCCTTTTTCATCTTTTGTTATCCAAGATGATTTGTCTGAATTCTGGATTTCAGATTTGTATAACTTATTTAAAAATGAATATGCATAAAAAGTAGGTTTCTTTATACTATGCCAATTTACCAGACCAAATCCACCATGGAACGCGTCTCCTACAGTACCGGCTTCTTCAAATATATCAGTAAAAGTCCAATATGACATTGAAGTAACATAATCTTGACTCTTTCTCAATGTATTCAAAATATATGTTGCATTTTGATAGGTATCATGTATAAGGTCATGACTGGAAAAAGAACTGCTAAACTCGGTATAATGAAGTTCCATATCTTTTTTCCCTAATTCTGTCATTGCATTCCTTACTTTGGATACATCTTTTACCATACAGTCATAATCAGAATTGAGTCTCAATTTTTTTACTCCATACTCATCGAAAAAACCTTTCAAACCATAGGTATGAGTAGAAATAAAGTCCAATGGTATTGTATTTTTATCACAAAATTTTATCATATCCTCTACCCAGGCATTACCAGCGGTAGCAGGTCCTCCAACTTTTAGTTTATCCGAAACCTTTTTTTACCGCAGTCGCAGCTATTTTATACATTTCGAAATAATCATCTTGGGTTCCTGTAAAAAAGCCTTTATGGTTAGGCTCATTCCAGATTTCAAAATACCATTTCTTTACTTCATCTATTCCATATCTGTCAACAAAATGCTTGACAACCTCATATATTAACGAAGCATACTTCTCTTTATTAGATGGAGGGGTCTTATTACCTTTCCACCAAAAAACAGTCTCCTCGCCTGATTTTAAAGCATCCGGCATAAAACTCAGTTCCACAAAGGGTCTGACGTCTATACTTAACAGGAAATCATAAAGTGCATCTATATAATGAAAATTATAAACAGGTTTCCCATTCTTTTCTTTATACACTCCCATATCATCGTGCAGAAGTCCATGAAAACGGATATATCTAAATCCGCATTCTTTTTTAATTTCTGCCAATTGTTTCTGCCATTCCGCTCTTAAGTCTTCATGCGCCCTTCCTGCTCCTACACAAAAATTATAATATCTGGATATTGGGGTTGATTTATTTACATCAACATCTATTACTCTAATGTTTTCTGAATGGATTAAAGTTGTTAATGTAAGTACAATGAATAAAAAAAATATTCTCATATCATTCTTTATCTTTTAGTTCAACATTGAAAATATTTTTAGAGTTAGAAGGCAATTTACATTTGAATCCAACCCTTAATGTACCTGGATTATCCTGATCATAATAATGAACAGGCTTATTATCCCAAATATTCATTTCAACAGGTAATTCTGAGTGAACAGTCATAATCATCTCTTTACCATCCTTTTTCAATAAGATTTGATTCTTATTTAATATCGTCGCTTCAGCCGGAGTAACCATTACCCACATTACATCAGCTACAGAGTCATTAGTTTCAATTACATCTTCAATATTAAGTACATCATCTTTATCAAGGGTTATTTTTCTTATTGAACTTTTGACACTTTGAGAGAAAATTGAACTCAAGTCCACTTTTGCTCCTTTCAAATTATCTTTCATGTAAGTCTCCACAATTGGAGGATTCCCGTCAACCAGATGATGTTTCCCGTTTATGGTTAAAGTTGAATGTCCTGTATTGCCGTAACGGAATACATCCCATCTTTGGCCATTTTGAGATGAGTTCCATAAATCAACACCTTCCTTTTCTAAAGAATAATAAGACTGGAGTCCCAGTTCCATTGACCATCTTACACCATTCTTTTCAAAAACGAATGATCCTGCATCCATATGCCCGTGTGGAGCTTTTGCTGAACCACCGACTATACCTAAATAAGTATCATCCGGATTATCCCAACCGCTTCTATAGACATACAAAGGTTTTATTCCACGGCTAAACCAAAAATTACCAGAAGGCTTTTTTATTTCATCAATTGCTATATCTTTCGCATTTATCAAAATATTAGGTAAAAGCCTATCTTTTGATAAATGATTCTTTTTTTCATTTAATTTAGGTAATTCAAACCACAACAAAGAGCTATCACCTATTTTTTTAGCAAACCAGAACAATGCCTGATTAATTCCTACAGAGGAGCCAGCATCAGAATAATTATAGCACTTTCCTGAAGGAGCCAATGTATATAACAAGAAATATGCCGATTTCATAAAGTTTTTATCTTTAGTCAGACCATAATCTGTACCTAATGCAGATTCTAATGCAGAAATCATTATAGCCTCATATCCAGTACCATATCCCCAATATGCAGAACCCTCCTGATATGCACCGTCAGGACCATATGCTTCCATAGCCAATGGAACACTTTCTACAGATGATTTTATAATTTTCTGTGACAATTTCGGATTTTTTTCATAAATGGCTAATGCTCCCATTACCAGACCAGCATTACATACCTGATTCCAGTTATTCGTCCTTTTATAGAAACCATTATATCTGTCGTTTTTGGCATGAGTAAAGCCTTTCTCTATAATAGCTTTTTCTATCAAATCCAAAGTTTCTTTTGAAAGAGCATCATATAGCCAATCGTAACCTATAGAAACAGCCATTAACATATCTGCGACATCTAAAAAATGTTGCGGATTCCAATCTTTGAATTTACATACAGTTATTAATTCTTTTTCTGCTCTTTTCAAATATCTCTCATTATTTGTCAATCTATAAGCATATGAAAGATAAAAAACACGTTGAAAAGCTAAATTAGATTTAGCCAGCAGTCTTTTTCCCTGTAAAACATGTTCTACAGGAGGCTCATTTATAGCCTTATTACAATAATCTATAATCGCATTATGTACTAAAGCCATATTAACATCCTCATTAATCATTTTTTCTATTTTTTTTTCTTCATCTGCCTTTAATAGTAAACGCGGATGAGAAGCTATATTATCTTGAGAAAAAACATTAACAGATGATACTATAGTAATAATTGTCAGTAATAATCTTTGTAAAAGCATATTCATATCATATAATAGTTAAACAATCATTCTTTTACAGTAACTTTAAATTTAAATATATCATTTGATGACAAATCAGCCGTAAAACCAACTCTTACAGTTCCTGGGTTATCCTGATCATAATGATGGACAGGTTTATTATCCCATATTTTCAGATTAATATCTATAGGCGCTTCAACGTGAAATCTCATCTTTTTTCCATTTTTAGATAATTCTATTATATTATCCTTTATTATTTTAGCCTGAGCAGATGTAACCATTGTCCACATTATTTCTGCATTATTGTCATTTGTTTGAATTTCATCAATAATATTTAAATCATCATTTCTATCAAGATATACACTTCGTAAGACATTATTTACATCATCACCATACAACGATGTCATATCTATTTTAGCGCCTTTATAATCTGATTTTTGGTAAGTTTCAATAAATTCAGGATTGCCTGTTACCAAATGTTTTTTACCATTTATAGTGATTGTAGTATGACCTGTATTTCCCAAACGGAATACATCCCAACGTTGACCATTTTGTGAGCTATTCCATAAATCAACACCTTCTTTTTCCAATGTATAATATGATTGAAGTCCAAGATCTATAGCCCACCTTTCACCTTTTTTTTCATATACAAAAGATCCGGAATCCATATGTCCATGTGGTATTGATGGTGAACCTGCAACCACACCTAAATAAGAATCGGTTTTATTAGACCAACCACTTCTATATATAAATACTGGTTTAATGCCTTTTCCTGAAAAAAATTTTCCTTTTGGTTCTTTTAAATTAGCTAAATCAATATCTTTAGAAAAAATTAAAATATTTGGCAATAAACGATCTATATCATTGCCAGTATATTTATTCAATCTTTTCAAATAATAACATTCATACCATAGCAATGATGTATCTTTGTTTTTTGATGCAAACCAATACATAGCCTGATTCAAATCAATTTTTCTACCAGAATCACAAAAATTATAACACCATCCAGATGGAGCAGTCATATATAACATAAAATAAGGTGACTTCAAGAAACCATAATTGTCAGACAATCCAAAGTCTGTCCCTAAAGCACTCTCCATTGCAGCCAACATAGTAACTTGAAATCCTGTTCCATATCCCCAATAAGAGAATCCTTCCGGATATATTCCATCAGGAGAATAACTCTCCATAGCCAAAGGAACAGTCTTAACAGCTTTATCTATTATATAATCTGACTTTTCTTTTTCTTCTTCATATATAGCTAAAGCAGCTAAAACCAAACCTGCATTACAAACTTGATTCCAATTATTTGTTCTATCATAGAAACCTCCTATCTCTGCAGTATTAAAAGCTTTCTCAACTATCGCTTTTCTTAACTTCATTTTAACATTTTCAGATAAGTAATCGTAAAGCCAATCATAGCCTATTGCTACAGCCATTGCCATTTCACCAACATCTAAATAATGAGAAGGATTCCAATCCTGAAAATTACACACAGCTAGCAACTCTTGTTTTGCACGCTCTGCATACTTTATATTTTTTGTCATTCTATAAGAATATGATAGAAAATATATTCGTTGTAATGCAATTCTAGAAACAGCCAACAAACGTTTACCCTGCTTTATCCTATTAACAGGAGACTCGCCAATAGTTTTATCAGAATATTTTATTATATAATCATGAACTGTTTTCATCTGTTCATGCTCAATTATCATCATCTTTATTCTGTTTTCTTCGTCTCTTTTCAATAAAAGTCTAGGATGACTTTCTATTGGAAATAAATTATTCACAAAAC
>NZ_JACJLE010000251.1 GCF_016901995.1 Bacteroides caecigallinarum
ATATTTTACAATGAAGAGTTTGATCCTGGCTCAGGATGAACGCTAGCTACAGGCTTAACACATGCAAGTCGAGGGGCAGCGGGATTGAAGCTTGCTTCAATCGCCGGCGACCGGCGCACGGGTGAGTAACGCGTATCCAACCTTCCGTTTACTCAGGGATAGCCTTTCGAAAGAAAGATTAATACCTGATAGTATGGTAAGATTGCATGATA
>NZ_JACJLE010000252.1 GCF_016901995.1 Bacteroides caecigallinarum
CGTGCAGGTCGGAACTTACCCGACAAGGAATTTCGCTACCTTAGGACCGTTATAGTTACGGCCGCCGTTTACTGGGGCTTCAATTCAATGCTTCTCCCAAAGATGACATCTCCTCTTAACCTTCCAGCACCGGGCAGGTGTCAGGCTGTATACATCTACTTTCATATTAGCACAGCCCTGTGTTTTTGTTAAACAGTTGCCTGGACCTAT
>NZ_JACJLE010000253.1 GCF_016901995.1 Bacteroides caecigallinarum
TGACAATCAAGGATTATGACAGCAGATTCAAGACTTATATACTGGGATTCCCGAACAAAGAGGTGGAGGACGGTTTCATGGAATTCCTGTTGCCGAGCTATACGGGAATGGATAATTCGGAGGCTACGTTCGGAATCATGAATTTCGTGAAGGATATTGAAAGCGGAGACACTGACGCTTTCATGAAACGACTGACGACTTTCTTTGC
>NZ_JACJLE010000254.1 GCF_016901995.1 Bacteroides caecigallinarum
ATCCAGCACCTCTGTATCAGAATGAAGTGATACTTTTACTACCGGTTTAATATCCACCTCCTGTGTTTTCATTCCGATGAACGAAATAACTAGAGTTCCGGCCGAACTTGGAACGTTAGTAATAGTGAAATTACCATCAATATCAGTTACAGTACCAACCTGAGTACCTTTAACCAATACAGATGCGCCCACTACAGGTAAA
>NZ_JACJLE010000027.1 GCF_016901995.1 Bacteroides caecigallinarum
CATCAATACATACTTCAGAAGGTAAATTTATAAATTCTACTCCTATAACTATATCAACTTTATCGTTTGCTTCTTTTGCTTCTCTGTTCACATCAGTAGAATCCATAACAATGACACCTTTACTATCATTAAAAAAGATATCCAATGCTTCAAGAATTGTTGATTTTCCAACATCATTTCTACCAACAAAAGCTGTAAAATTATTAAGATTTATAACTTGCCTATCTTTATAACCTCTAAAGTTTTCAATAATAACGGACTTGATATTCATATTTTCTAATTTATTATTTTATATATTTTATACCATTATCAGAATAATCAAATTCTGTAACAATAATAGGTTCTTTGGTTTTTATTATTTTCAATGGGATAATCTTAGGTAGTCCTTTCTCTGGGTAAACAGTTACACTGAATGGAATTTCCATTTGTGAACTTCTCTTTGTATACAAGTTTACTTTTACGCAATATTTGCCTATAGGAGCAGTCCCATCCCAATATATATTTTCTACGGGCGTTGTTATATATGGAGTACTTACATTTGCATCTATATCTAATCGTCCTATTACATCTTGGCACTTATGTTCTTTTTGCCCATAATATATTTCTTGTCCATCAGGATCTATAACATGCAAATCTAAATCATCAATTGTATTCCATTTCAATGTAATTTTTAAACCACCCCTTCCTCCTTTACTTTCAATATTAGATGTTTTATTAATAATTTCGATTTCAGAATTGAGCGTATTTATTTGATTTTCAACGGTGCTTATTTCAGCTTCAGTCTCTTTTTTTTCTTGTTCAATTTGAGTTATTCTCGAATTTAAGTTAGCCTCATTTTCTTCGCTTTGTCTTCTTATCAAATTCCTTTCGTCTTCAGAATTTGCTGAGACTAATTGCGCTTCGACTTGTTTTTGGGATTCTTCCTTCTGTTGGATTATTTTATTTTTTTCTTTATCAATATCAGTGATCTTCTGATTTATCATTGCATGTTGACGATTAAGGGTTTCCAAGGTTTGAGTTCTCTTGGCTATTGCAGACTGTGAAGTATCATAATCGATTTCTGCTATTGAACGTGATGAATTATCAGTGTTGACTCCGAATTCTTTCATTGCAGCTATTACATTTTGGTTATCAGGAGATAATGTTTGTGCATCTATGAGATTTTGTCTTCTATTGCCAATGTTTTTCTTAGCTCTAAGGACTAGTTCTTCACTAATATATTGTTTAAATGAACTCCTATCATACTGTGGTCTATACGGAACTGTCTCAGGCATCTTATATACCTGATTAAATTGCATTAATAGAGAGTCAAAAATAGCAAGAAATGCATCTTTTACTTTAGGTAATTCTTCTATAATTATAACATCCTCCTTATTAATTTCTTCTGCATAGAAGGTCCAATTATATGAACCTGTAATTATTGTACTATCATCAATAATACAGAATTTATAATGAAGCATTTCAGGGTATTCTACAAGATGTAATTTTAAACCACAATCAATTAACTCGTCAAAATTAAGACAATATCCTCCATTATTGATAAAATCGTTATTTGTAACAAGAGTTACTTGTATATTTCTATTTAAAGCAGCCTTGATACAATTGAACAAATCAAAATTGGTAAACCAGGCTACAGCTATTTTGACAGAATGTTTAGCTGCGTTGATTTTGGTAATAATATTGTTGGCAATATTTTCAAATAAAGGAATAACTGAACCATTATAGACCTCAACTTCTTTAATCTCTGGTTCTGGTAAAGAAATACCTAATTTGTCAAGAATTTGTTGACGTTCTGTGGTATCACCAATTTTCCAAAGACTTGTAATGATACTGTTACTTGTATATGAAATTAAATTTTCCTTCCACATCCTTGCACCATATTTTGCGTTGCATTTGCTGAAAAGCTCTTTATATAAAGAAGGACGGATACGTAATTTCCTATTAGCAAGAATTAATTGTCTTGCTAAATCATACTTGATGTCATTATCAATAGTATCACCAAGTAAATTGTATACAGAATCAAATAATGATGAGTTGAAATCTTCATTTTCAGTTGAAAAGTTTATTGATATAGAAAGCGGTTCTTCTTTTGACCTTTCATCTAGAGCTTGCATGTTTGAAGAATAAACAGGTTTCCCCTCCATAACCTTTACACATAGCAGAAGTATGGTTTTTCCTTGTTTCATTGCATCAAATAGCTTCGTTTTGTCTTTAAGGAGATCTTTGGATAAAGGAAGGTAACCCTGAGTTTGAGAAGCTATTTCTTGTACAATAAATGTACGTTTTTCTCTATTATAAGAAATTATTTTGCAAATACTTTTATCTCCAATCATAATTTAATTTTTAATAACTATAAAATAATTTACATACTTTAGATATGGGTTTCTATATCATTTGAAAATACAATTCTATACGATTTTAGAGTCTTTAGAATACACAACAGTAAACTCTTTACATTTTCTTTTTCCCTGCTGTAAGGCCCCTAATGAGAATTTATTATAAGGTTCGAATATATCCAAACCTCTTCCGAGGGTGATAATCCAGCCTGTATCTGTTTTTATACAGCGGTCATGAAAGTCCCTGAACTCGTATGTAAACTCAATTCCGATATTAGTTAAATCATCTTTTATATCTTCCAAATCGTCAATAAGAGCCGGAACTTTCTCTTCCTCTTCCCATGTCTGCAAATGAATTTTAAGTCCCTCCACCGGACGTGTTTCCGTTAGCATCGATATAAATTCTGTCAGGTTTTTCAGTTGCCAGAAAGTACGGATAAACGGATCTTCAATTGTAATTATATTAGCGTCATTCAAATATTCTGCAAAAAGAGATTTATAAGAAACACCAGTCTGACCTAACCTAAATGAGAGATGTTTTTCCATTGGTTTATGGATACGCTGTCTTTTAGGTTTTTCCTCACAATTGTCTTGTTTTTCTATATTCTCTTCATCATAGTTTTTAACAGGTATATTTGGACAACATTCTGAGTTATTTATACGTTCAAGTGTTTCAATGAATATTTCCTGACCATTTTTCAGGTTTACATACTTGAATATTGCAGGCTCTGCTTTAAAAGTTTCGTCTATGATATAAAGCTGGTCTTTTACACGTTTACGGCATTCTGCCGCAAAATCAATTATTTCGAAAGCTTCTTCTTGTGTCATGTTTCCATCAGGATATAGTAGTTTCACCATACCTGAGAATGTTTTTCTGATAGCAAGATGGTCGCGCTCTGATAGGGAACTGTCAAATTTGGCATAACTCTGCAATAGTGAAGTCAGATCCTTGTTTCTCAGTTCATGCAATACTGCAGCTATATAGTCTGTTATAAGTCCATAACCTTTTGAGAAACTTTCTTTCTTTAACATTCTAACCTCCCATCCCGGATTATAAAGATGAATGCGGTCGAGGAATGCACCTTTGATAAAAGATGTAGGAATAGATTCAAACAGATGCGATGATTTCAGCATATATGGAACAGTATGTTTCGTGTTGCCCACAAATACCATTGATGCACTTGCCTCGTGAGTGGCTTTACCTCGGTTGAATGACTTGTTGGCGAGATAGTTTTGCATAGTATCTATTAATACAGCATCTACATTCCTACCTTTCTGTTGCTCAAACTCATCCCACGCGACTAAATCCCAATAGCCTACCAGTCCAAGAATTTCACGATTTCCACTCATCTTGACAAAAAGTCTGGCATTTGTTACATCACCACCACTTACCAGAACACCGTATGGTGACATTTCCTGAAAGATATGAGATTTACCTGTCCCTTTAGGACCAAGCTCCATAAAGTTGAAGTTGTTCTCAACAAATGGCAACAAGCGGGATAATGTTATGAATTTTTCCCGTCTGTTAAGTGTATCAGGATTCAGACCAACCGTATGAATAAGAAAATCAATCCATTCATCAGTCGTGAAATACTGTCTTTGTTCAATATAATCCTGAATATCAATATTCGATATTTGAATTGGCTTCAGCATTTGTATTTCCCAACGTACTCTAATGTCTTCTCCACTGATATATCCTATAGTTACTATACACCAAACGCCATTGCCGGACAACAACTTGGGATTTTCCTTAACATATTGTGAGCTGACCGGTACACCGGTTAGTCCTAAGTTTGCAAAAGAAGCCTGATATTCATCTAATTTTTCATTCAGAATTACGTTTACTTTGTCAATGATACGGTATTTTCCCAAATCATGGATTTTTCCTTTCACAGCTTCTGCATCGGCGCGATGAACATAGTTGTTCTGAATAACTTCCTTTACTTTTTCCAGTCCCATACGAATAGCTTCTTCGTCATCGCTTGCACAATATTGTCCCAAGAGGTATTCAAGTACAAATGTAGGTACAGGAAGTCCGCCTTTTACAAGAAATGCCAAATCCTTGCGAACTACCTTACCAATGAAGGAATTCATTATTTTCTGTTGTAAAGTCATATCTTTCTAAATCAAAAATCCTGTTCAATAATTGTATTATTCTTAACGCTTTCCTTTACCAATGGATTGAGGAAAGAGTCATCATTCTTATCATAGATGCGTAATTGCAAGAGATTAGAATGAGTAGAAGTATTTAGAACCAGTTCAACATCGTAAATACGGTTAGCAGGATTTACATTGTCTGTGCTTGATAATTTTATTTCTTTAAATGCAGTAACCTGTCTGTCATTGTCATAAACTGCACATATAATAGTACGTTCCTGCATTTCCATAGAAACAGCTTCACTTTGTATAATCTGAAATTTCAGACGACTGGAAACCATCCTCAGATCTCTCGATATAAGCGTAACTCCAACTTTTCCTGTTTTGTCAACTCGCTTTTGCCTGCTCCTTATAACCGGTATAATCATTTCCTGCAAAGATGCCCCTCCATGTGTGAATGAATAACCACCACCGGGAGCATTGAAACGGTTTGTTCCTGACGGTACTGCCACAATCATATTGCCATCCATTTCTGAAACATCTCTAAGGTAGAACTTATCTACGTTAGTAATACTATCCTTTGAAGAAGTCAGATAATAGCGTGTCTTACGTTCGATATTTTCTTCTGTAACGCACTGCTTGTCTTTTTCTTCAAAATCCATATCATTGTAGAGAAAACCATGATCGGAGGTAAGAACCACACTGGTAACATTCACACTTGCATGAAGTGATTTTATGAGCTTGCTTAACTGTGAAACAGCTGTAGTACAAGCTCGTGTCAGCTCATAAGCACCTGCATCATGACCATCTCGGTCGATAGTATTATGGAATATGTATATAAGCGGACGCTTGCATAAATCTCTTTTTTCGTCCAGGCTTTTCTTTTCCCAATCTGCATAATCTATACACAAAGCACCATCCACGTAATTATTCAGATGTTCGCTCCTTTGCTCATTAGTACGCAGCACCTTTCCGTCCACAGCCATTTCAGAGTCTTGGAATGACAATACACGGTGGGGCAGTAATGCAGTTTTTGTATATTTGGTTTCAGTAGGCAACATAGCTATTGCATAATCCATCTGTGCAATATGCTTTTCCTTTGCCAATTCGTTATATAAATCTGTTGCAACCTCATATCTTAATGCATCACTGACAATAAATACCTGCTTAACATTGGTTTTTCTTTCATTTGAATAGATGTCCTGTTGCCTTTTTGTTCCAAACAGATTTTGACGTCCGCCTTTCTCAAGCCAGCATTTAGTCCACTCCCGATTGATAGTATTACAGAAGTTTGCATAATCTGCATCCAACAGACGCTTTACTTTTGTAACCAACTCTGAATGACAGAATTCAGCCGGTAAATTGGTAAAGATTTCCAGACTCTTTCTGTAATAATTATCCAAAAGATAATAAGAACTCATATAGTTCGAAACATATTCTTCAGGACTATTCAATACGTATGTGGATATATTTCTATACATATTATAAAAATCAGCAAGTATGGCTGCATAATCAATCATAGGAATAAGAAGTTCATTCCCTTCCTGTTTCATACGCAGTTCCTGCATTCTTTCTCTAATACTTTCAGCATCTCCTGAAGTTACTGTTTCCAATGCACGATTTATGATTTGAAGACACAGTTCATCAGGCATATAGAAATATAATGCGTCAATTCCATATACTTTTACAATTTCCTCTACCTTAATGTCTGCTGAGAGAAAATTAAGAGCTTCTATAAATTTATCTCTTTTTGCTTTTGGCTGGTTTAATCCATAGCTGAGCAGTTTGTTGATATAATCCAACTGTATGGCATTATGGATTTTGTATTTCTTATAATTGTCAGCGTTTTCTACCGCCAATGACTGTGTGATTGCATTATACATCATCGATTCTGCCACACATTTCATCTTGTGCGTAGAATTGGGATCATACGTCACATTAAATATCTTATGCAGTTCTCTGTCCAAAGCATCTTTCGCATCTTTGTTCTTATTCAGAGCTGTATAAAATGAGTTCTCTTTCTTTTCCTCGCCAGGCAGCGACAAAGTAAAAAGTCTGATAACAATATCTTCCCATTCCATCAATTTATTTTCCGACAGATAACCGGTAATAAATCCTCTGTTGGCAATATTTATGCTAAAAGTTTCCGGTGTATAATAGTCATGAAGTATCTTGTCAAACTTCTGAAGCTGCAATTCTCCGATATGACGCTGGATATATGCTCCAAATTCATTTACATTCAAACGATGTTGCTGCAAGAAGGCTTCATAACTTTCTGCCTTATATTCCATGTTTGCAGCCAGTACATCCATCAACGGAAATATACCGGCATCAGCAGGTGATATAAAGTCAAACAAAAGAATTGTCTTTAACTCCTTCCATTCATTTTCCAATGCATATTTTGTTTTGAACCAACCTCCATCGAAAGCAACGGCATGATAGCCTTCTTTCCATTCAGCACTTGTCAATTCTGCTTTTATCAATGGATTGAAGACAAACAATACCCGAAGTCCGGGATTTGAGTCAAAATATCTGTATATGTTATCTTGTACGCTCATTTTCTTGTTTTTAAAGTGATTTTCGTGTAAAACTCACATAAATTTCGCGTAAATCACTATATTCCCTTATTTTAGTTTAACTACCACATCTCCAAACTTGGCATAATTAACCACTACACCATCATCCAAATCAAAATCTATCTGTTTGTCGGCTACGAGGTGCAGACGGTCGTGATATTCCCTACATTCTTCCAGGTCTTTCTGAAGCTTAGCCATATCTTTTCGTTCTTTTGTAGAAAGGGTGGCCGCTCTTGATTCCATTTCCGCTATGCGGGTTCCCAAATATTCTATATGCGGAAGCAGGTACTTGTTTCTTATCTGTTCTACAGTGTAAGGATTCATGCGGTGCATATAGGTAATACATTGAAATGCGCCTTTCTTTGAAGCAAACAGCCAATAGATTGGTCTTCTCTGATAACGGGAAAGCTGGTCTTTCCAGAAATCTTTCACAAAGTAAGTATCAATATCTTTTCCGAGTGCAGCTTCTATGAAATTAAGATTTTCGGTCAATGTATCTTCACCCAATGCTACTTTCAGGAATTCTCTGAAACGCTCACCCGCATTATCGGTAAATACGGTGTCACGAGCCATTAAAGGGATGATAGCATCGTCATCTATAGTGAAGTTTCTGCCATTATAGGAATATGTACAGACTTCATCATCTGTGGGATTAGGGTGTGCTATATATAATCCCGGTTTGTCCAGACGGTAACGTCCCATCATGCAGCCCACGGCATAACTGATAAATTGCTTGACAACTACATCCGGTTGGAACTCAATATGATTATCACCTACTTTAATTTCACCTTGCTGCAATATGGTGACTTCATCAAGAGGTACATCAGGTGTCAGCTCATCCTGTAAGCCATAGATTTCAATAAACTGACGGTTCAGTTCTTCTTCATTAGCATGGAGCTGTATAAAGCGTTCTTCCCAGTCTGTAGTATAAAGATTATATAGTGATTCTATCTTATAACTCTTTCCGATTTCTCCTTTTGCTATTCCTTGATTGATATAGCTGAGGAGTGGGTTTTCTTCAAAATCCCATGAGGTCTCGTGAGAGTCCCAGTCTTGTTGGGATATAGAGATATTATTATTGGCCATATCTTCAATTTTATGAACAACAGAATCTTTTATGGCTAATGGTACTTTAATAATATCTCCAATTTGTGTTGATACAGTTGGGTTTAGAATTGACGTGATTAAGTTGCTAACTTTAGTATTCAAGAATCCAATTGTATATAATAATGATGGATTATGCATTTTGGGAAAAATCATTGGACCTTTATTTGAATCAAAAATAAAGCCATTGGGAATCATTCTATATGAAACATATGTTGATGACATTCCACTCCATGTAATCCCCTCATTAAAATAATATGATTCATTACGGAATACAGCTAAACCAGATTCTCGCATAGCTTGAGCTTCATTTTCCCAGTTTACAACTAGAAAATTATTTCCATACCATTTTTGAACACCACCGCCTTTTGAATATGGAAGCCATTTATACATTTTTCTATCTTCTATTTCATTAGAGTATAAAAAACATTCTTTTTTTAAATTAACTTCATGCCAAAATCTAACAAATATGTCATTGTTACCTGTCGATAACCCTGATTTTACATCAAAAAAATCATTTATAGTATTGGCTATAGAAAACATGTTAATTAAGTTTGTACTTACCCAATACCCAATTGTATTTCCTGGTATTTTTTTAAAATTTTTCTGCTGAATATCTGGATAATATATTTTTGCACCATTCTCTGAATATACAATGTCCTCAACTTCTTTATTATAATCCGCAAAATAATAACGGAATTCATGATTGTCTAAAGTTTTTTCAAATAGCAATTGCAGATGCTTTTGATCAAACTCTTGAAATGTGCGCTCAATAAGTCGGAAATATGTACCATCTGCTTCAGGATTCTTTGTATTTGATATAACTGCAGAAGAAGCTCCAAAGTCAGCACCAAATACTCCTCTGCTAAGATGAAGTAAGGAATCTATGGCATTATTTTCGATAATGTTTTTACGTAAATCTTCAAATGTACTTAAAAACATCCATGATGGAGGGATAATGAAACCATATTTACCGTTCTTAACCAGATGTTCTGGCATCAATTCAACAAATACAGTTGCTAAATCACTCTTTCCAATAGCATAATTTTTCTTTACATATTCAGAAAGTTCTGCGTTCATATTGCCACTACCCATATACGGAGGATTCATCACCAATGCCGTATACTTGTCTGTCAAGGCAAGAATTATATCAAAAGCGGAAAGTAACGTCTTTATCTTGTTATTATCTGTTCCTATTTCTTTCCACTCGCTACTGCGCATAGCAATTGCAGTACGTGTAGTATCAGACAACTCAAACTTCATAATAGAACCTAAGTTGTCTGCCTGTTCCATCAGAGCAAGCGCATCAAGAGTTTCAGTTATCAACTTCTTATTTGCACCGGCAAAAAACTCAGTAAGAAGTTCGGCTACATTACCCTTAGCATTTAAGCGGCGCACTTTGGAAGCTACACTCATATCCAATACCCTTGGGAGGCAGTGAGCATCCAAAAAAGAATTGTCCTTCTGACAGGCTTTAATCAGCAAGGCAAACATAGCCAACTGCTTGGCACGTGTATCCAAATCCACTCCAAGAAGATTGAAATGGAATATATCTTCAATTGCTTTTCTGCGGTTATAGCCTTCTTCTATATAAATAGAATAAAGCAAATCGAAAGCCTCGTTCAGTATATGACCTGAACCGCAACCTAAATCGGCTACAGAAAGACTGTGTATATCCTCATAATGAAATACTGCTTCCGCAGGTGTCGGTTCGGCAGGTTCTACCAAATACTTCATCTGTTCCTTAATATCCATAGCATACGGATTATTATCCAGATAGATACGTCCCACCGTATTTTGTACCATGTACTTCACAATCCAGTTGGGAGTAAATATCTGAGTAGCAGCCGGAATATCGTCAGCCTCTGCTTTTTTCTTATTCTTAAATGAAGCAAACACTTCATCCTTCTTTTCGGATATATAGAACTGATACAGCCATCCTATCAGTTCGCTTTGTCTGTAATCATCTTCTGTAATAAACTCTGTATGGTTGAGCATATCCACAAAGCCACCTTCTGCAAGTATATTAACAGGTAGCAGGAGTTCTGTGTAATCGTCCATACTGCCGAAACAAGCAGACAGTATAGGATTCCGGTGACAGTAATTTATAATAAGCAATGTGAACTGTTCTGTTATCAATGCATCGTTGTCCAACAATTCCATCAGGTAAGCACGGTCTGATTCCGACATCGGTGCATAGATACCACGACGTGCATCTGCCACAATACGAGGCAGACGCAGTGATGTGCTTTGATATTCCAAAACCGGTTCGGTAAAACCGTTTTTCACTATGATGCGGATAGCTACAAACCTGTTGAACCAGGTATAGGCTGCTTCTTCCTTTACTTCCTTAATTCCTTTCTCTATAATACGCTCTCTCAATGACATCCATTTATCGTAAAATGTCATATCAGTAATTACTTTGCCCATAAAGACAATATGGTCTGTTCCCTTAACGGGCATCTTCTCTTCAGCAATATATCCCTGCTTGTCGAATCCCAACAGTCCCAATTTGTTATCAATACCCTCCAACAAAACCTTTCTGGCTTCCTGGGCAAACTTCTTTATCTGGTTTGTTTCCATACAATTTTTTTACAGAATAATCAATTCTTCACCTTTGGATATGTGATCCATAAGTTGTTGCTTCAATGTCTGCAGATAAGTATCTACATCCTGTTCGCTACAGATTTTATGCACAGTACGTGTACTTAATTTTACCTGTCTTACAGGTTTTGTGGCAGGCTGTGAATGCTCTTCCTTTCCCGGAACGGTTTTAGGTTTTGCGGATGCAGCCTGTGCCATAATCTTTGCAGCTTCCTGTTCATAGAAGGCAGCAGTATCCAGATTATTCTTCAAGGCAAGGATATTGTCAGGCTGTGATTTCTGTATGATGACGGCATCTGCTTGTATTCCATATTGTACCTCATTGTTTTCTGCCAACTTGAAAAGAGTCTCCACAGTCTTTGTATATTCAATCTTTATCTTGCTACGAAGTTCTTTTTTAAGTTCCTCAAGTTTATAACGAAGTTCATCCCTGAGTCTCTTGTAATACGGCATATTATCTATTGGCCACTCATCTGTAAGAATAGTACGTATAGACTGAATGCTTTCATCACATCCGGTCAGCTCACCGAAGTTCAATTCGTTGTCCTTTACGAAGGTTACATACTCTTTGTAGCGGCTTATCTGGTCATCATAAAACTCCCTCACCTGTTTGCATTTATCCATCTGCTCCAAAGCTGCTATCCTGTCGGATGTTATTCTTTTAAGAAACATCTCTACATCTCTTATTCCCATCCATTCACTTACCATCTTTTGCCATTTCTCTATTACGACGGCAAAAGGATATGTGCGGATTGAAGAGTAAATATCCGACAAAATAATCTGCTGTTTTTCAAGAGCATCCTTACATTTGGTATGAATCTCATTTACATCCAGGTCAGGATTTATAGCTTCACTCATACCGAATATGTCCTTCCAACTGCTTATAAAGTCGTTTACAATATCCTGTGAAATTTTCTGGGCTGCACGAATCGTAAATTTCTGCTGATCTTTCATCAGATTGTTGGCAATAATCTGTTTCTCCACATGAGGATTGTTGTTATATACAAATTCACGGATACGGCGGCGCACCAGCTCATCCAATACATACAGCGTGCATACCTCGTTCCATCCGTATGGAGCTGCTGCATATCGCAAAACCAAATCTTTCACATTCATTTCCGGGAAACTCCTTGAAAGATAATTGTCAACCTGAAGCTCTGCCTCTGTCATAGGGTACAGTTTGTAATGTTCCTGACTGACAGGGGAGAGAATGGTGCGTTTCAAATCTTCTGATGAAGATGTGATGCCTTTTACCAAAGAAGCGTATGGATACACATTTCCTAAATGTTTTTCCATTGCTTTTCTATAACGTTCCTGACCTTTCAATGAACCAAGTTCGGCAGCAGATAAAGTGGAAGAACCGATAACGATTTTACATTTATCAAACATTTCTCGGAAAGGCTTCTCTATTTTTGAAGTATATAAATCCTTTGCGCGATTTTTGAATTCTTCGTGTGTCTTGCCACGAAGTTCGGTATTAGCCTTATTGTTTCTCATATAGGTCTGAACCTGACAATACCAGTAGAAATCATTCTTCAACTGTTTCATGTCTTTATACAGGTCTGCCATGAAAAAGGCCATAACCTTAGATGTATTGCCGAAAGCATACTGTTCTGCCGTATCACAATCGGCATCCATTACAAACTCAATATTTATATCCGCATTGTTTGTAAGGAAATTCTTGCCCATAATGCTTGCACCAACAGAAAACTTGCCTGTAAAGTATGATTCCCTCGGCTGGGGATTGATATATGTGCTGAAAATTTCCTTCAGTTCTTCAGCCATAGTATTGTTGTCAATAGTCTGGCTCTTGATAAGCTGTGCTACTTCTGTCTCATCTTCACTGTAAAAACAGTATGAAACCGGAACACCTGGTTTTGCCTCTTCTGTACGGATTATATTATTGTCACACAGATATTCCAGCACCTTTTTAACTTTTTCTTTCAAAGCCAGCTTCTGTGTATCTACATCACTCATAAGCAGACAGGTGATATTATCAACTGTAGCCGGGAAAAGCAGCTTGTCTGTCTGCGAAAGATTACATATCATAAACAGGATGTTGACAATACGCTGACCGAAAGCTTTGTCTTCATAACTGTCTATCATCTTGTTGGCATTATGAATAGCCTTCTGTCCTTTGGCTACCAAAGCTCCTTTGAACATCGGTCCGAAGAACTGATCAAAAGAAATGAAGTTTCCTACTTCCAGTTCTTTAGTTTGTCTTGCAGTGCTGTGAGTTACCTTTATGATGGAACGTTCATTACCCTTTACTTCTTTCTCTACAAAGCCAAGATTTACAAAAGAGTTGAAAACTTGCATAATCAGTCTGAACTGATAAGGGACAAACGGATAGTAGTCAATGAATTCCTCTTTGTTTTCGAAAGATTTGTATGAGTTCGGAAGCTGGAACTGGGCAGAAATGGCATTACGCTTATGTTCGTAAAGTTTACCTAATTCAATTCCGGCAGTACCGTTTTTATCCAAAATACGTTTTTGCGTGATAAACTCAGGCTTGGTTCCGGTAAGAGATACTTTTACCTCAAATCGTCCCATGATTTTACCATAATCTTCACTGGTTTCATTTATCTGGCAACTCTGCAGGATTTCCTGAAGATCTTGCTGGGCAGTTGCTGTAATCCAGACTTTATCATCACAAGTCTCGTGAAGTCGTGTTACGATTTCCTGTAGCTGGAGCAGCAGTCCTTTACGACTGTCAATGAACTGACTTACTTCATCGACAAGGAAAATGAGTCTGTATTTTTCCTCCTGTTTGTTCAGGTATGCTTTCAGCTCATTGCAGAATGTCTCCACACTGACATGAGTATCATCTTTGGCTATACGTTCCCTGATAATATCCGTTGACAGTGTAGGAACCAGCTCTTTTCCTACTTCAAGGATATAATCCAGTTCGTTGATAGCAAGGTCGGCAGCATCAATGCTCCAGTCGAATCCATCTTCCTGCATTCTTTCTTTAAATGCTTCAAACTGACCTTTCTCGTCAAGAACCTTTTCAAAATGCTGTGCCAGAGCCAAATTGAATTTATTGTATCCGCGGAATGAATTGAATTCACTCCAGAATACATCAAGGAATACCTGCTTTTCATTACCGCGCACATTATGAACTGTACCTATATTAAAAAGTATGGTATCTACTTTTGCAGATTTCAACCACAAGGCTACATCCCTCATTTCGCTGATAGAAACCTCCGATTTACTTTCCGGCTGTTTTAACGGATCGGCTTCTTCTACTGCCTTTTCAAGTCTTCCCAATGCAAATTCACGGTATTCCGGATGCATGCAATATCCAAGGTATTTCAGGAAATGTGATTTACCGGAGCCAAAATAACCGTTTATCCAGATACCATTATGACTGAATTTATGACTCCGGATAGCTGATAATATTTTAAAAAGTCCGTTTATGATTTCGTCAGTGAATACATACTCTTCTATTTCTGTCTTGACGGTTTTTGCAGAAAAGTCGCTGGCTGACACAGCAGGATTGACCGGACGCTCTATGTCTTTGAGGTATATATCTTTAAGTTTCATATTAGTCGTTGATTAATAAAATGGCACGGTATGTATGTTCATCATCTATTCTGTTGAACAGGCGGAAAGTATTTCCTTCTTTTTCACCCGGATAAAACACTATGATTTTATACTTGTTGCTCTTGTTGTACTGTTCATAACTGGCAAGAAGGCTGCTGGTACGCATATATGGATACATTGAGCCTATACCATATAAAAAAACGTATGGACGCAGTTTGTCGTCCTTAATGGAAATATGTTCCATTATCCGGTTATGCAGATACTCGTAGAACTGTGGAGAATTTGCTTTATTAGTTAAAGTTCTCGTAACAGCTTCATGGTCTGTCTCATCCTTTTCGAGCATATATTTCAGATAGGAGGGATGTTTCTTTCCAAAAGACTGATTGTCGAGAAATATGCAAAACTCCTTGAATAAATCAATTTTCAAAACATCTACATAATTTACAGGACGCAATAATTGAACTTTGAATTCTTCAATCCGGCATCGCATTTTATATTCATCTTCTGGAGGATACTGAAAGATATAGAAATTATAGAAAATATCATTTTCAGTATTCTTGAAGTCTTCGCTGCACAGAAGATTATATAATTCAGGAATAGTCATACTCTTCATAATGCAACTTGTTTTATACGGTTGATTTCATATTGCTGAAGCAGGCAAGCATCCAAGAACCACGCTTCACCAAGTTTCAGATAAAAAGCAAATTCTTCATCACCCAAATATATAGGAGAGAGAGTTCCTGACTTGTCTTTTATAAAACCGGTTTTCTTTAGAAAAGACAAAAAAGAAATGGCGATTTTTTCTTTTGTTATTTCGCTCCAACCGCACACAAACTCATCATTAGCGGCAATCTCGTTAATCTCTACCAAGACATCCTGCTTTGTTATACTTTGATGTACCGAATTCCATTTCTTTAAAACAAGATTCAGATGTAAATCATAAAACAACTTGTAGCATTTCAGATTTACAAAATACATGGCTACTATCTTAGCTTCTTTTGAAAATCCCTTATAAGACTCCCAAAAGTGCATTGGTACTGCCTTATATCTTTTTACAAATTCGGCTACAGCTCTTTTTCTGGTCTGTTCTGTTCGCATCATTAAATAATTATTCTCTATAATCTCTTGCTTTAACAATGCTTCTGAATCATCAGACATTAATAGCGGCAACACATTTGTCATTTCCTCCCACATAAATCCGCAACCGGTCATAGCTGCAGAATACGGACTGTTTATTTTATTGCTCATATCCTTCATTCATTATAACCGGCAAACTTTTATTCTATTTAAATCAGACATCTCTATTAAATTTTATTACTTTGAATGCAAAAATATTAATTATATTTTATTTCTCATTATTGTTTCGTTCAAATACTTACTCAGTATGACTATTTTTACCACATCCTGACATCCTCACTATCATAAAAAACCGAATACGGACAAATACAGCCTGCGAAAATAATAACTTATCCGTAAGTTTGGCTGTTTCGAAAAATTTAAGCATCTTTACCTCCACACGGCCGTGTCGAGTGCTCCACACGGGCGTGTGCAGCTCTCCACACGAGCGTGTTGAGATCTTGACACGAACGTGTGGAGACAGACGAATAATGACGTCTGGAAATGTGAAACAAAACAAAGTTTTTAAATTATGGAAATAGAATATGATTTATATGAGAATCCCGGCAATGAGGGAAACGGCAGTCAAAAACTGCATGCCAAGGTGGTGACTAAGGACGTCATTACAACAAAAAATATTCGTGAGTATATCACAATGAAGTGTACCGCTACACCTGCCGATGTGGTTGCGGTGCTGACAGCCCTAAGCGACGAACTGTATAATGCTTTGAGCGACGGCTATTCAGTACATATTGACGGGCTGGGGTATTTCAGTCTGAGTCTTGGATGTAATTCTGAAGTCGGTTTGGAAAATAAGGCTGATGTTGATGTATGGGTGAGGGGAATAAAATTTGTTCCCGAAAAGGAACTTCTGGAAAAATTTGAAACAGCGAACTTACAGAGAGTGACAGACAAGTCGCGACACTCGGAGAAAATGACTGATGAGGAAGTGATGAAAAGACTGCAAGGCTATTTTGCCGAAAATGAATATATGCAGCGTAAGGATTTTGAGAAACTGACGGGATTCAATCTGTCAAAATCGTCGAGGTATATAAAACTTCTGGTGGACAGCGGGGTGTTGAAGAACATTGCTTCGAAATTCCATCCTGTCTATATCTTGGCAGGAAAGGAGTGACCGTGTCCACCAGAACTGTATTTTACTGTGCGAAGATGCCCGTTTCGGCATAATTGCCCGGGTATTCGTCACACCATGAAGGACCTGTAATCTTTTTGTTCAGAGGTTTGTCCTGAAGAGGAGTGGAGAGTACCTTTACGAAATCCATGTCTATTCCTTCGATAGATGTGTATGGAAGAATTCTTGTTAACTCTTCTGCGGTGATGCCTTTTGGTGCTGTACCGTTCTCCCAGCCTTTTATGCCCGTAACATCTATGCCTGAACACACATTGCCTTCCCATTTCTGATTGGCTGAGTTGCCTTTTTCTTCGTACCAGATAGACTTTGTCTTGTTGTGGGAAGATATATAATTGTTGACAAATGTTATGTCGTGAGGCAATTCTGCTGCATCTCCAAAGGCTTTCAGACGTCTGTCATACATAGGCGCAAGGTTGAATGCTGTTCCTTGTACAGCTATAAAAGTATTGCTCACTACCACCATATCGTATGCCAGAGCGTGTTCGCTTGCTTTCGGTCCGCAGTTGAAATATATACCTGCGTATCCTCTGTCTTTCATCGTTTTAGGAAGATAAAAGAAGTTATTGCCTATAATGTGGTTACTGCCCCAGATGTACATGCCGCCATAACCGTACATTTCGTCTGATCCTATGAATATGTTGTTCAGGGCAACCTGCTTGTCGCCATGACGGAAATTAAGTGTTCCGCGACAGTTGATGAATGTGTTGGCGAAATATACATTCTCCATAGATTTGCTTGTCACAATCTCGGCTTCAGAGTCTTGTCTTTCAAACAGGTTGTGGTCTATCAGACATCTTCCGTAGTCTTTGCGCCAGTAGCCTACTCTGATGCCGCCTCCGGCATTGCCTTTCTTTGGGGGATTGGAGAAATAGCAATAGCTGATGCGGTGATACATCGGTTTTCCAGGTTCTCCTTCAAGGGTTTTCTTTCTGGTGTTATTAAGATTTATAACCTGATCCTGGGTCGTTTTGCCTACAAATGCACAGTGGTGTATATGGCAATATTGAGGTACATGACCTGTTTCGTCGAGATTGGTAGATATATATGATGAGTTTGCGTTATCGAAATCGTAGAACAGGCAGTCTGACACTTCGCAATGGTCGGCATAAATGCTTACTATACCAGGGCCGTGAGTTTTCCATTCGCTAGGATTTCTGCTGCCGTCCTTGAAATACAATCCCGACAGGTGGATGTAATCTCCGCGGAGTTCGATTGCTGAATTGCCGGAGATATATGCTTTGCCCGGGTTCTGGGCTTTTATGGTTATCATCTTGTCGCCTGTTCCGTCTGCAGTTACCGTAAGACGTAGGTCTCTGTATGTTCCGTCGGTCAATAGAATAGTATCGCCGGGTTTTACTGTTGCCGCAGCATTTACGAGGTCTTGCGTTGTGCCTACTGTAATGTTTTCAGCCATGACACAGGTGGCAAAGGCCAGTGATGGAAGAATTGATAATATGCGTTTCATTTTAAATTTATTATGAGAAATGATAAAAATATCCGACTGCTTTATAATCAGAATGATTAAGGCAGCCGGACATAATAGGTATTAATATTTTACCATGTCGGAAAGTATCTGTTCCTTATACCATGGATCGTTTATTTCTTTCAGTTGTTTGCCCATAAGTGCCAGAAGCTCTTCTACTGCCTGTTTGTTCTCGTCAAGTGAAAGATTGTTCAGCTGATATGGGTCTTTCTCATCATCGAAAAGTAATGTCTTTGTAAGCTTGTTTTCCCTGTCGATGTAGAGTGCCAAAGTATATTTGTGTGTCTTTATACCTCTAGAACGTGGAAAATAGCTTATTACTTTTCCGTCTTTGTCTTTTTCTCCATCCATGTTCTGTATGTAGAGTGCTCCTTCAGGACGTACTATTGTCTCTGTGTTTTCTTCTTTGAAGAGTGGAGCGTAGTTATGTCCGTGTATTCCTTCTGGGATGAACTTTTCGAGGTTACACATTGCCAGCATTGTAGGCATGATGTCAGGAGTTGAAATCATCAGATTGTCAACTCTTGGGCGAAGGTGTCCCGGGTATCTGATGATGAAAGGAACATTCATTGACTCTGCATACGGTGAGTTCTTCGGATCATCGGTAAACTGGCTGCACATGGTCTCGCCGTGGTCGGAAGTAAATACTACTATTGTGTTCTTGTCTAATCCCATTTCTTTCAGGCAGTCGAGTATCATACCGAAGGCACGGTCAACACCTGTTACGGATGCGAAATAATATCTTGCAGATTCGGATTTCTCACGTTTCTTGTCGGCATTAGGACGGATAAGCAGACTGTCAATAGGCTGGTCCTTATAGAGATTGAAATCTTCTTCCATACAGTCGTCAAGCGAACGGTATGGGCTGTGAGGAGGATTCATACCTACCATTATGAAGAACGGTTTGCTTGTGTCGCGCTGGTTTCTTTCATTTTTCAGATATGAAACGACTTCTTTCGCTTCGTGTATAGGCGACCATTCTTTTGGCTCGTGTTTCTTTCCGTCGTTGTCCCAGTAATGCGGGTTCTTGTGTACGTCGAAAGTTCCGTAAGAATACCAGTAGTTGAATCCGTGACGTCTTTCCTTAGGAGTATAGGCATCCCATGCAGGTATTCTCTCTTCTACATATTTGCCCGGGTTTTCCGGGTCATTAGGGGTTGGGAAATCGGCATGCAGTTTTCCGAAGTATGCACAGTCGTATCCGTTCTTGCTGTAAACGTCGCTTATACATTCAAGGTCTGTGCGCAGTGAGCTGATAGGACGGTTGGAGTTACAGTTCAAAGGTACTCCACTTTCGTTAGGATACATTCCTGTGAGAAGACTTCCACGGTGCGGACTACTCAAAGGACAGTTACTCATGGCATTTGAAAGCACGAGCGATTCTTTGGCAAATCTGTTTATGTTTGGAGTGTGTACTGGGTCAGCCTTGAAGTTGACGTTCTTGTTGAATTCCGGTTCGTTCCAGAAGCCCATAGCCATGTTTCTGTACTGATCCGGGAAAACATATACTACGTTAGGCATTTCCGGTGTTTTCTGCTCCTGCTTTTGTGCGCATCCGGCAGAAAAGAGTGACAGACCGGTAAGAGGAAGAATTAGATTTCTCATGATTTTTATAGCTTTGATTGATGGTTTCAAGAAAAAAATATCTGTATTGCGTATAGTGATGTCGAGATTCTTTTTCATCCCAAAGCAATACAGATATTTCTACGGGATTCTCCCGATTTGATTTTTAATTATTAACTTATTCTCTCTTGTAATTTATTTTCCTACAAATGGTAATGGCTGGTTGTTCTCCAGATTACGTTTGCGAACAATTGCTTCCTGATAGTAGTAGTCGGCGTAGTTCAATGGAACATCTATTTCCTGTCCGTGAGGAATACTACCTACAGAGTGCATAAGGATGAAATTACCGTTTTCACCAACTTTGGCTTTGTAGTTAGGTGAAGAAAGGTTTGTCAGAATCTTGTCTGCAAGTTCCTTATAGTTCTTTCCCGGGCAATAACCATCCATTTCGTACAATGCAGATGCTATACATGCTGCAGCAGATGCGTCTCTTGGTTCGTTAGGAATGTTAGGAGCATCGAAGTCCCAGTATGGGATAAGGTCCTCAGGAAGGTTCTTGTCATTGAGGTAGAAGTTAAGAGTATTTTCTGCCTGGTCAAGATACTTCTTGTCGTGAGTGTAACGGTAGCATGTAGTGTATCCGTAGATAGCCCATGCCTGACCGCGAGCCCATGCTGATTCGTGTGCGTATCCCTGTGCTGTCTGACGGCTGCGAACAGCTCCGTCTTTCAGTGCGTAGTCAACTACGTGGTAGCAGCTGTTGTCAGGACGGAAGTGGTTCTTCATTGTCTGGTCAGCGTGAGAAACCGCAATCTTGTGGAATGTAGAGTCGCCGGATAGTTTAGTAGCTTCGAAAAGCAATTCAAGGTTCATCATGTTGTCAATGATAACCGGGCATTCCCATCCGCGTTTACCCTGCCATCCGCGGTCAGCATCCCATGACTGGATTACACCTGCTCCCGGACGGAAACGAGTAGAAAGTGATTTTGCTGCTTCAACGATTACGTCAACATATTCTGGTTTGTCTGCAACTCTATATCCTGTAAGGTAGCTGCATCCTATCATGAAACCTACATCGTGATGCCATTTAAGGTATTTCACTGAATCAAGGGCTTCAGTATATTTCTCAGCAAGTTTTTTCCATTTTTCGTCTTTTGTCAGATCGTAGTCCAACCACATACTTCCAGGGAAGAAACCGCTTGTCCAATCATCGATAGGTACATAGTGAATATTTCCGTTCTTGTCAAGAGTACGAGGGTTGAGAATTTTACCGCTCTTTTCGATAATATCGGTTTGGATGGTATGCTGTGCTACCATGTTGCTGATTTCGGCATCAATAAAACTTCCAGTCTTTTCAGGCTTTGTGCTGCATGATGCCAGTACTGCAGCAGACAAAAGTGCCAATCCTAAATTCTTTTTAATTTCCATGATATTAATAATTTGAATTTATTGCGCAAATATAAAATAAAAAAATGAATAATTAGTTGTCTTTTTATGTAATTTGTCAGCTTTGTAAAGGTTTTTGGTTAAAAAAATACGCAAATATGCGCTCGTGACGAAATAAAATGCTGTATATGCCTTTTTGAAGATCTATTTTTATAATATTTTTATATCTTTGCTTGACAAACAAGAAATCAATAAATACAATGAAAAAGTATCTTTTATTATTACCGGTTTTTTGGGGATGTTCGGTATATGCCCAGCAAAGTGAAATTAATCTGGCGTTTGAGAATTATAAGAAATATTATAATGTAGAATCTGTTGAAGCTAGTTCGGATAAAACAGAGGCTGTAAAAAGATTGCGCAGCTATTTTCACGAGAATCCTTATAGGTTGAAAGTTTTGAAAGATGGTGTGAAGGCACGCGAGTATGTTTCTTTGCTTACAGGGGATGGTACATTCTCTGATATGGATGCAACGGAAAAAGCTTTTGAGGAGAACGATGCATATAATAAAGGTTTTGCAAATACATCGGACGATAAGGTGGGAATCTTTATAGGCGATGCGCTGGAAAGAATCTTTCAGATATGCAGCGCTTGCAGATTGGGATACCTGCCCGCTGAAGAAGCTTTGTCTGATAAGGTGATGAAAGCAATAAAACATTATGGTATGCTGGAAATCTCACGTCCTAATGACAAACCGCGTTTCCATGCTTCATGTTTTGCTATTCCTACTGCTGCTGTAAATATTTATTTTGCAATGGTTGACTTGATGGACAAGGCTGAAAAAGGAGAAGCCGGTCCTTTGGTGACAGATGCCTGTGATATGTTGAAGGTAGTAGGTCTTCAGGCATGGACCCAACCATTGAGAAATGATGCTACAGATAATAATGTGGTTTCTATCGAGAGATTTCGTAATCACGTGTGGTGGGTTGGAGGCAATGCTTTGGCATACCGTTCGTTGTTGCCTGTAGCAGCCATGTATAGCTCTGTTCCTATGGTTGATTTGCTTGCTGAAGTATGCCAGAGAAGTATAAGTATGACTTCGCAGGTGACTTACGAAGAGTCATTCTGGACAGAAGGCTTTACTGCAGATGGTGCGGGATGGGGACACGGCATGCAGTGTCTGGTTTGGGGGTATCCTATAGACGGGGCTTCAAATGCACTCAATATGCTTACAATGCTGCGTGGTACTCCATGGGCACAACAGTTGGATAAAACAAACACTGATGCCCTGATGAACTTTTTCAGAGGGGGAAGTTGGTATTATTATAAAGGTTACAGACTTCCAGGACTTGATAGAGGGTCATATGTTTATAATCCAAATGAAAAAAGTATCCCATATGCAAAAATGTTGGATGGGGTAGTGAAAAACTGGCTTTCTTCTTTTAGTGCAGAAGAACAGAAAGAACTTATGGCATTACAGAAGGAGGTGAAGACAAACAGAATTTTCATGGATGGATATTCTGACGGAATGTATAAAGGTGTGAGATGGTTTTTCAATAACGATGACCTTATAAAGAAAAACTCAGATTATCATATAGATATAAATATGGCTTCCTTCAGAACGGATGGTCTGGAAAGTGCGGCTTTTGCGGATAATTATAATTTCTATCCTACTGATGGAGCTACGTTGTTCCAGCGTGATGGTGATGAGTATTTCAAAGTTATGGGAGGCTGGGATGTGACGGCCATGCCTGGTGTAACTGCAAGAGAAGGAATGGATAGACTTGTTCCTGTGACAAACTGGAGAGGGTATTGCAGTAAACATAACTTTGCGGCAGGAGCAACAGACGGTGGTGAGAATGGAGTGGCAGGAATTATTTTTGAAAAAATGAACGGCTCCGAAAAGAAAGGCGTAAATGACAAAGGTGATGCCGGTAAAGCTGAAAATGAAATGCTTTATGGATTTAAGGTTTATAAAGGATATTTCATTCTGGGAGATTATTTTGTGGCTTTAGGTGCCGGACTTACCAATATGGAACCTGAAATAGAAGGTGATTTGCGCACTACCATTGACCAGACTGCATGGGAGAATGATGTGTGTATTGTAAAGAACGGTAAGAGAAGTCCTGTAAACGAAGGTGAAGCTGTGGTATTGAAGTCAGACATGAAAAATCCGGTATGGTTGTCACAGACCGGAAAATTCTGTTATACTGTCCTACCTGAATTCACCAATAAAGCGTTTGTATCATGTGAAACACGTCCTACTGAATGGAAGAAACTTAATCCTTCAAATAAGATAACACCGTCAATGCCTAAAAACGTGAATATTCTGAGAATTTGGGCAGAGCATGGACGTAAACCAGTAGATGACAAATATGGATATGTGGTATATGCCGGTAAAGGAATTCCTGAAGGGAAATTGCCGTTTGAGGTTATGAGTAATGACACTTTGGTACAGGCTGTTAGATCACTGGACAAAACAGTAGTGCAGGCAGTCTTCTATCCTGGTAATAAAGGATTGAAATATAAGGGCTTGTCAATGTCGGTTTCAGAGCCTGCTGCAGTTATGGTGCAGAAAACAGACGGGAAATATAGAATTTCTGTTACAGAGGCTACTATGAATCCGGCCATAAAGAGTCTTACAATTACAATAAATGGAAAACAGTATGAAGTGACTCTTCCTGAAGGAATACATTGCGGAAGTTCGGTAACCGCTGAATTTAAAATTTAATATATCTGTCAGTAGCCTATGATAGCCCTTGTGGATTGTAATAATTTCTTTGTATCGTGCGAGAGAGTGTTCCGTCCTGATTTGAGGAACACTCCTTGTGTGGTACTGTCAAACAATGACGGTTGTGTGATAGCCCGCAGTAATGAGGCAAAGGCATTAGGTATAAAGATGGGGGCACCTTTTTATCAGGTCAGACAATTGCTTGAGGATAATGGCGTTGCTGTATTCAGCAGTAATTATGTGCTGTATGGAGATATGAGCCGCAGGGTTATGACGCTACTGTCGGCATGTACGCCAAAACTGGACATATATTCCATAGATGAGGCTTTCATGGATATGTCAGGAATGGGAAACCCGGAAGAACTTTCTGTATATGCGCATGATATAGTGAAATATATTACCAGAGGAACAGGAATACCTATATCTCTTGGAATTGCGCCTACTAGGACTTTGGCAAAAATGGCAAGTAAATTTGCCAAAAAGTATAAGGGCTATCATTCTGTATGTATGATTGATACTGATGAAAAAAGAGAGAAGGCACTGAAACTTTTTGATATTGCCGATGTGTGGGGAATAGGACGCAGGATAGCCAGAAGGCTGAAAAGCATAGGAGTGGAGACGGCATGGGATTTTGTGCAGAAATCCGAGGCGTGGGTGAGAAGAGAATTGACTGTGACAGGTGTACGCACATGGAAGGAACTGAGAGGAGAAAGTTGTATCAGTATAGAGGATTTGCCTAATAAAAAGTCTATATGTACAAGTCGCAGTTTTCCTGACGAAGGAATTAGTGACCTTGGTTTGATGGAAGAAGCTGTTGCCAATTTTGCATCTCAATGCTCTAGAAAACTTAAAGAAGATGGTACTGTATGTGGAGCTATGAGCGTGTTTGCATATACAAGCAGGTTCAGGAATGACTTGCCAAGTGATTATATGCAGTTTAATGTGTATTTCCCCGTCCCTACAAATGATATGATGGAACTTGTTTCAACGGCAGTAAAAGTGTTGAGGGAAAACTGGAAAACCGACGGTAGATGTTATTACTATAAAAAAGCCGGAGTGGTGGTATGGAATACTTGCAGCGACAATGCTGTACAGGGGGATTTGTTTGATGTCGTAGATCGTGAAAAGAGGGCTTCATTGACAAAAGCCATTGATGAGATTAACCGTAAAAATGGATTTAATACCGTGAGACTTGCTGTACAAGGTTATGACATGAAATGGGGACTTAAAAGGGAACATGTGTCCAAACGTTTTACAACAAACATAAATGATATAATTGAGGTGCATCTGGATTGATCCTGTTTCTATTCTCTTTTCCTTTTCGACCTTATCAGCTGCCTCTTTATATTATATGTGAGTACTCCCCATACAATAAAATCATTTTCTTCTGTAATTTTTATCGGAGGATAGTCTTCATTACCGGGAACAAGCCAAAGATTGCATTCGTTTTCATCTTTCATTATTTTTTTGAGAGTGAATTCTCCATCGATAAATGCCACTACTATATCTCCGTCAACAGGCTCAATGGATTTGTCTATTACCAGAAGATCGCCATCTGATATTCCAAAGCCTGTCATTGAATTGCCTACGGCACGGGCATAAAATGTTGTGGCAGGATGTAGCACCAGCTCCTTGTTTAAGTCGATGCTGTCTGTCATATAGTCCTGAGCCGGACTGGGAAATCCTGCACGTATGCCTTCTGTGGCAAAAGGCAAATCCAGTTCTGTACTTAAATCCGCTGAATAGAATATTAGTTTCATGTCTGCAAAGTTAAATAAATATCCGTATCTTTGTAACGGATTAATAATGATTAATATGGCATTTGAAGCAACAAAAAGAGAATGGGGCGAATTATACGCTTTTTTTAGAATTCTGGCGGATGGTAATGTCTCTGCGGGAACTCCTGATGTGAAACCTGATGAAACGAATGTGATACCGGTTGCAATGGTACAGCGTGAGGAACATGATGGTACGCGTCAATACATCATTGAGAAGGATTATATAAGAATTAAGGGCGAGAACATCGACAAGCAGATACCAAGAGAGGATTTTGAAACTGTGGCTGAACTCATCCGCGAAGCTATAAAAAATACTTCAGGCAATGATGTTATGTCGCCTGATGGGGTAGAGGAATTCCTTGATGAAGTGGCTATTTTCAATCTTGAGGCGCAGACAGAGGATCGTACGGATTTTTCTGTGGCTTTCTATGATGTAAATGCTCCTCTTGTAGGATTTTGTGTGCGCTCCAGACTGGGAGGTAAAATGTTGCCTTTGTTGGATGGTGGCCGTTCTGCCAATTTCAAGTTCGAACAGACTGGTATCAAGTTTGCAGTGCCTACAATTAATAAAATAAATGCGGAAGGCGAGGAGGACGACGTGACAACACGAATGTTGATGATAGAACGCCTTGGAGGCGTATTAAAATATAATGATGTTGCCGACAAGATATTCAGAAGCAATCTTTCGTTGATAGACTTGCATGCAGGCCGTATGTTTGCGGAGATGGTACGTATAATGTGGCTTGACGGTATTACAAAAGTTTCCGAGCTTACAGAAGAAATAAAGAAACTTAATCCGCTTAAAATAAAGAATGAACTGATAAACAAGCACGGCTACTATGAATATAAGGTAAAGGAGTTGCTTTTGGCGCTGGCTATGGGTATGCGTCCTGCCAAGATGTATAATGGCACTGAATCGGCTATTTCCGGTTTTATGTTTGTTACTTCTGAAGGTAAGGTCTTGTCTTATCAGAAAGCATATAGACAAGTGTTTGCCGATTTCCTTTATTATAACACACGCCTGGAAAAAGGTTCTACAGAAAAAGATAAATACGGCTACCTTGAACGTGAAAATGGCGTATATTATTTTAAACTGAATTTTAAGATTGGACTTTTGAAACGCTGATAATTGATAAAGGCTTATGAAGCAATTCATTAATATTGAATCTTCATAAGCCTTTATTGTAATGGAGATATACAAAAAAAGACATCTTATTAAAGATGTCTTTTTTTGTGACCGCGACAGGATTCAAACCTGTAACCGGCTGATCCGTAGTCAGCTACTCTATTCAGTTGAGCTACGCGGCCAAAGCCATATTTTTGTTAAAATTAAAGAGTGACCGCGACAGGATTCAAACCTGTAACCGGCTGATCCGTAGTCAGCTACTCTATTCAGTTGAGCTACGCGGCCATATCTTTTTTTAACGGGTGCAAAGGTATGCCTTTATTTTTAATTGTGCAAGCTTTTGAGAGATTTTTTTGAAGAAAAATAAAAAATATTTGTTTATTGCATGAATCTCTCTCCAAAAATCTGCCATCCTAGGGAAATTCCGGCATTCCAATTCTTATTTGGCGAGCTGTAGTAGTTCAAATATGCACTTACAGAGCCGAACGGCAATCTTACGACTAATGATAAATCTCCCATATATTCAAATTTGCTGAATATTTTGCCGTAAGTAGCCTTATTTGTTTCATTGCAATATATTGGGAAGAAAGGAACAAAGCCGTATATGCCTAATCTGGCATGTACCATATTATTGAATTTATAAACCGGTATGACTCCTAAACCTGCAAACTGGTTGGCTCTGAAGGCTTCGTTATAACTGATCTTGCTGTGTGGAGTAGGAGAGAATTCTCCTGCCTGCATCATGGTGGCACGATAGTTATTGCTGAAGTTACGTGACGAGTAATAAGCGTGCAGATAAGAACCTAATGATATTTTCTTCCCAAGACGGAAGTATTTTTCAAGTTCGTATGAAATCTGCAGCCATGCCTGAGTATATTTGAAATTACCGTCGTATGGGTCGGTTCCGGTACCTTGTTCAAATCTTTCCGTTCCCCAGTAAATATTTGCCGCAAGTCTTTCCCTTTTTCCGTTTACAGCATAAAGCTTGCTGTCGAGGGTGTTTCCTTCCATTACTACAGAGCCTCCCAATATCTCGTATTTGCTTTTATCTCTTGCGCTGTTAGTGAAATCTATTACATTGGTCTGGAAATATTGGTCGTAAAGACTTGCTATGCCTATTCCAAATTCAGCTTTGTGCTTGCTCAGGAATGGCATACTAATATATGCTTTCAGGAACCTTTCGTCTTTCTTATTGAAAACAGGACTGTTTATCTGATTAAAGAAGTTTTGTGTCTGTCCCTTATAGTCGAATGATGATAATGACATTATCATTCTATACGATGTCGGAATTTCTGTTTGCAGGTCTATTTTTCCTGTAAGCTGTAGATTGTTATATATCTGTCCCAACTGTCCTTCGATGGCAAACTCTTTGGAGTATTTTCCAAGATTATGGTATGATGCCCCCAAATAAATTTGGTTCGCTCCGTTTGAACCTACATTACCGCCTATCCTTAATGATATATCTTCTGCTATTTTTACATCCAGTATAAGTGTAAATGTGCTGTCATTATAGTCATATTGAGCATGTGGCAATATTTCTTCAATCATATTGTCTGATAACAGTCTGAAATATCCTTTTCTCAAGTCTTCCAGACTGAAGATTTCATTGTCTTTTGCATGAAATCCCCGTATAATATATTTTTTCTGCTGCTCGTTGGTGCCGTTTATTATTATTTTTCTGAATTTGAATTCCGGCATCTCACGTTTGAAGTCAATACGTTTTTTCTCAAGCATTCTGTAGCTTGTTCTTCTGGATATCCTTTGTTTTATGGAATCCATTAACTGTATGGTTCTGTTATAGCCGATATCGTGTAGCTCATCGTATCTGTCGAAATCCATTAAACCTACGTCGGTGTATTTGAAGGTCATCATTATACCTAATGAATCAGGAATGGAATAGTCTGTCTTTTGCATAATCATGTTTTCCAGCTGTCCCATGATGTCGCCTTCCTTGGGCTTGCTTGGATTTGAGCTGACTACGCTGCCTATTATTACATCCGGATGGAAGTCTTTTATCATGGTAGATACGGGAAAATTGTCATATATACCTCCGTCGTATGCCAATACAGAATCTATTTCAATAGGTTTGAACATTCCCGGAAAGCTCATTGATGCCCTTACGGCATCTCCAAGGTCTCCTTTGTCCATTATGAGCGCTTTTTTGTTATATACATCCGAAGCGACACATCTGAATGGAATGAAAAGATTGTCGAAATTGCCTTTGCACTTCGCTGTTGCCTGAGCATATAATTCAACGAATACAATGTTCATGTGCATAGGATCGACAACGCTTGATGGTAAAAAACGTGGTTTTACCTTTTTTGCCATTTTCATATTAGAGAGATGAATATTGATAAATTCCGGTGTGGGAGGATTCATCTTGAAATAGTACATATAGTCTTCTTCTATACCTCCGGATGAGTACCATTTCTTGAAGTCAGGCGATTTGAGCATTTTTCCCATATCATCAGGAGAATAGCCCATGGCATATAATGAGCCTACAATGGCTCCCATAGATGTTCCTGTAATATAGTCTATAGGTATGTTGTTTTCTTCCAAAGCACGTATTATTCCTATATGTGTCATTCCCTTTGCACCGCCACCACTAAGAACCAATCCGACTTTTTGTGCGAATATTGAACCACTTATATGGATTATTAGAAATAATATTAGTGCAAATGCTTTTTTCATACCATCTTTAAGTAATGATTGTGTTACGTAATTGTCAATTATCAAAGATACTCAAATTTTAAATCTAAGTCGAATTATATCCGTATTTTTTTATTGTTTGATATAAAATCGCATTTGTTTATCCTAATCTGTGTTTGCTTGAAGGTATAATTGACAATACTTTTTATTGTCAAATAAACAGATATGTATGAATGTGCATATCGATATTACAGGTGCTGATATAAGGGTATTATCAAAATATGTAGAGAAAATTCCATAGTGCAGGTTAAGAAGCATTATATGTGTCAGATACATTCGGTAACTTTTTAAAAGGTCCAAAATATAATTCCTGCTTTTTATCGTTTGGTCTTAATTTGTGTCCGGTTGCAGATGTGTAAGAATTTTATAAGAAAAGGGCTATATGTAAGGAGTAAAAAATAGGGCTATGCCATTTTGATATAACGGTATAGCCCTAAATAGTATTAATAATGTTGGTATTAAATCATTTCGATGCTTCTCTTTACGAAGTTTGTAAGAGCTTCACCCTTCAGCATTCCGTTCTGCAGTAATGCCAGGTCAATAAGCTGATGTACAACTTTGTTTCCGGCTGCATATTCATTCAAAATGCTGTTCTTCTGATTTTTCTGTTCATCAAGTTTCTTTTCTACATCTTTCAGCTCGTCTTTTTCGGCAACGGGGATTTCTTCGTCTTTCTTGCCTTCGTGAGCTTTACGGAGTTCGCTTTCTCTGAGTGACAGTATAGCTATTTCAGATTCTACAGGAACCAATTTTTCGGCGCATGCTGTTTCTGTGTCGCTCAAAACCTGTTTGATCAGTTTATGGTCGCTGTTCAGTACAAGGCTGTACATATCAGGCATTTCTCCATAGAAGCTCATTCCCGGCTGAATATTTGCCATTTCCTTCATACGGCGCATATATTCGGCCTGAGTGATTATTATCGGAGAACCGTTTTCGCCCATAGCCTGAGTTTCTACATGGAATTCAGTCTTCTGCAGTTTTGGCATCTGGCCGCTGAATACTGTAGAAAGTATGCTGCGCTTGTCTTCTTTCAACTCTTCGCCTTTCTGTTCGTCTTTTACAATCAGGCGGTCTATAACATCGCTGTCAACACGTGTGAAACGGCTCTTTTCCAGTTTCTGTTCCAGCATGTTTATCATCGGAACATCAAGCTGTCCGTCCATCATCAGTACGTTGTAGCCTTTGTTTACGGCTGCATCGATATAAGCATACTGTTCGTCACGGTTGTTTGCGTACAGATAAATCAGGTTACCATCTTTGTCGGTCTGGTTTCCGCTGATAAGAGTCTTGTATTCTTCCTGAGTGTAATATTTGCCTTCTGTATCTTTGAAGAGTGCAAATTTGTCAGCTTTAGAATAGAAGTCCTCTTGAGTCAACATTCCGTAGTTGATGAAAATCTTCAGGTCATCCCATTTGTTTTCAAATTCTTTACGGTCGTTCTTGAAGATTGACTGAAGTCTGTCTGCTACTTTCTTTGTTATGTATGTAGAAATCTTCTTTACGTTAGAGTCGCTCTGCAGGTACGAACGTGATACGTTAAGCGGAATATCCGGAGAATCGATTACACCGTGAAGCAATGTCAGGAAGTCAGGAACGATACCTTCTACTGAGTCTGTCACATAAACCTGATTGCAGTATAACTGTATCTTGTTTTTCTGCAAGTCGATGTTGCTCTTAATTTTCGGGAAGTAGAGCACACCAGTCAGATTGAACGGATAGTCAACATTCAAATGTATCCAGAACAAAGGCTCGTCTGACATAGGGTAGAGGTCTCTGTAGAATTTCTTGTAGTCCTCGTCCTTAAGTTCGCTTGGCTTCTTTGTCCATATAGGGCATGTGTCGTTTATGATGTTGTCTTCGTCAGTATCTACCTGCTTGCCGTCTTTCCATTCTTTTTTCTTTCCGAATGCTACAGGCACAGCCAGGAAACGGCAATATTTGTTCAATAATCCTTTCAGGCGGTTTTCTTCAAGGAATTCCTTGCAGTCATCATCTACATAAAGTATGATGTCTGTACCACGGTCAGCCTTTTCAGTTTCCTCAAGAGTGAACTCAGGACTTCCGTCGCAAGTCCATTTTACAGCCTGTGCACCTTCCTGATATGATTTGGTTACGATTTCCACCTTCTTTGCTACCATGAAAGCAGAATAGAAACCTAAACCGAAATGGCCTATGATTGCGTTTGCATCGTCTTTATATTTGGCTAGGAAGTCATTTGCACCTGAAAATGCAATCTGGTTGATATATTTGTCTATTTCTTCAGCAGTAAGACCAAGTCCGCGGTCTGAAATTACGATAGTGTCGTTTTCAGCTTTTACTCTAATGGTAAGGTCTCCCAATTCACCCTTGAATTCTCCTTTTGAAGCAAGAGTCTTCAACTTCTGTGTCGCGTCAACAGCGTTTGAAACAAGTTCGCGCAAGAAAATTTCATGGTCACTGTATAAGAACTTTTTAATGATGGGGAATATGTTTTCTGTAGTTACCCCGATATTACCTTTTTGCATATCTGTTATGTTTTTTATTAATAAATCGTGATTTTATGATATTTGGAAATATCGACGTGAATTCTATCAGCAAAATAAATGCCATACGTTTGATGACTGACATTATGTCATGACTGTTTAGGCGAATTGTGGAGCGTTATTAATGGCGGAATAATTAAAAAATAAAATGCTTTGTCATTTAAGGCAAAATAACAAAGCATTTTAAGTAAAACGTCAAAGCGTTTTTTTATGTCATTTCAACAGGAAATCGTTGATTGCTTTTTCCAGGTCCTCTTTTGGTAGTGCTCCTTGTGCAACCTGAGGCATTTTGTCCATCGGAATAAACAGCAGGGTAGGAAGGCTGGTTATGCCAAAAGCTGCAGCAAGTTCGCGTTCCTTGTCTGTGTTCACCTTATATATAATAATCTTATCTTTATATTTCTGGGCAAGGCTTTCCAATGTTGGAGACAACATGCGGCAAGGTCCGCACCAGTCAGCATAGAAATCTACGATGGCAGGTTTCTTTCCGTTATAAATCCATTTATCAGGATTCTTTTCATAATCGTATATTTTCTCCACGAATTCTGTCTTTCCTATATGTATAACTTTGCCGTTGCTGTCAGATGATACGGATTGGGCTTTAGTGGAAAGAGCTATGATAACGGCAGATGCTAAGAAAAATAATAGTCTTTTCATATCAAATTAATGTTTTAGTGTGAATGATTTGTTTTATCAGATGATTTTCTTTTGCAAATATATCAATTTTATTATTGGTTTACAACAGTCTTTATCTATTGTATTATAGATAAAAACTATAATAAAGGCAGAAGCAAAAAGCAATGATAAATGCATGTTGCAGACCAAATAAGTATTTGTTTATAACTGTTCTTTTAAATAAGGAAAAAATTCCTTATTTATCTGTCGAAAAAGTTCTTTTTTACTTATTTTTTCTTTAATTTTGCGGCAAAATTTAAAAACCATTTTTTATAACCCGATATGGCAAATGTAATTAAATTACGTAAAGGCCTGGACATCAACTTGAAAGGTAAGGCAGCTGCAGAAGTTGTGGCTGTAAAGGCACCTGGTTTCTATGCTTTAGTACCGGATGACTTTACAGGAGTAACTCCTAAGGTAGTCGTTAAAGAACAAGAGTATGTAATGGCCGGAGGACCCTTGTTTATTGACAAGAATCATCCTGAACTGAAATTTGTTTCGCCAGTTAGTGGCGTAGTGACAAGCGTAGAGCGCGGAGCTAGACGTAAGGTAATGAGTATTACTGTAGAGGCAGCAGCCGAACAGGATTACGAAGAATTCGGCAAGCAGAACGTATCTGCCATGAGTGCAGAGGCAGTTAAGGAACTACTTCTTAATGCCGGTATGTTCGCTTTCTTCAGACAGCGTCCTTACGATGTAATCGCAGATCCGACAGTGGCTCCAAGAGCTATCTTCGTTTCTGCTTTCGACACAAATCCGCTGGCTCCGGACTTTGAAGTAGCTCTGAAAGGCGAAGAAAACAACTTCCAGACAGGACTTGATGCTTTGGCTAAATTGGCCAAGACTTATTTAAGTATTAGTGTTAACCAGAAGTCAGCAGCTCTTACACAGGCTAAGAACGTTACTGTAACAGCTTTCGACGGACCTCATCCTGCAGGTAATGTTGGTGTTCAGATCAACAACATCGCTCCTGTAAACAAAGGTGAAACTGTCTGGACTATCGACCCACAGGCTGTAATCTTCATTGGACGTCTGATGAATACAGGTCGTGTTGATATGACACGTACTGTTGCTATCACAGGCTCAGAAGTTAAGAAACCGGCTTATTGCAAACTGAAAGTAGGTGCACTGCTTACAGACATCCTTGCAAGTAATGTAAACAAGGATAAGGAACTTCGCTACATCAGCGGTAATCCTTTGACAGGAAAACAGATTCCTGCTAACGGTTTCCTTGGCGCATTCCACAGTCAGGTAACTGTAATTCCTGAAGGTAACGATGTTCACGAAATGTTGGGATGGATTATGCCTCGTTTCAACGAGTTCAGTACAAGCCACTCATATTTCAGCTGGTTGATGGGCAAGAAAGAATATACTCTTGACGCTCGTATCAAAGGTGGAGAACGTCATATGATTATGTCAAACGAATACGACCGCGTACTTCCTATGGATATTCTTCCTGAATATCTTATCAAAGCTATCATTGCCGGTGATATCGACCGCATGGAACAGCTTGGTATCTACGAAGTAGCTCCTGAAGATTTCGCTATCTGCGAGTTCGTATGTTCTTCAAAGATGGAACTTCAGCGTATTGTCCGCGAAGGTCTTGACATGCTCCGTCGTGAAATGTGTTAATATATATAATGTGTATATAAGAATATAAATAATAATGAAAGCGTTAAGAAATTATATCGATAAGATAAAGCCAAACTTTGAAGAGGGCGGCAAATACCAGGCTTTCCGTTCTGTATTCGACGGTTTCGAAACATTCCTTTTCGTTCCGAATACTACATCTAAGACTGGTACGCACATCCACGACGCTATAGACAGCAAACGTATCATGTCTATCGTGGTTATTGCGCTTATACCGGCATTGCTGTTCGGTATGTATAACGTAGGTTACCAGCACTATGCTTTTGCAGGTATCGAAGGTAGCTTCATTCAGAAATTCGGTTACGGTTTTCTTGCCGTATTGCCAAAAATCATCGTTTCATACGTTGTAGGTCTTGGAATTGAGTTCGTTGTAGCTCAGTGGAAGAAGGAAGAAATTCAGGAAGGTTTCCTTGTTTCAGGTATGTTGATTCCTATGATTGTTCCTGTTGACTGTCCGTTGTGGATGCTTGCCGTAGCTACAGCATTCTCTGTAATCTTCGCTAAGGAAGTATTCGGTGGTACAGGTATGAACATCTTCAACCCTGCATTGATTACACGTGCATTCTTGTTCTTCGCTTATCCTACGAAGATGTCCGGTGACACTGTATGGGTGGCAAGTGACAGTATTTTCGGTTTAGGCAAGACTGTAGATGGGTTGACTGCCGCTACTCCGTTGGGTGTGGCAAAAGTTGCCGAATGCCCTGACTTCTCTTGGGACATGGTGACTGGTTTGATACCTGGTTCCATTGGTGAGACCAGTGTGATTGCCATTGCCATCGGTGCCGTGATTTTGTTATGGTCGGGTGTGGCAAGCTGGAAAACGATGCTGTCTGTATTTGTAGGAGGTGCCGTGATGGGTTTGGTGTTCAACCAATGGGGACCTGATACTGCGATAGCCCACATGCCTTGGTATGAACATTTGTGTTTGGGCGGTTTTTGTTTTGGTGCCGTATTTATGGCGACCGATCCTGTCACTTCTTCACGTACGGAGAACGGCAAATATATTTATGGATTCCTGATTGGTGCCATGGCAATCATAATACGTGTGCTCAACCCCGGTTATCCTGAGGGCATGATGCTTGCTATCCTGCTGATGAATATCTTTGTGCCGCTGATTGACTATGTGGTAGTGCAGAACAATATTTCGCGTCGTGCAAAACGTGCTATGTCTAACAAATAAAAAACCGAAAATACGATGAATACGAATAGTAACTCTTATACTATCATTTATGCTTCGGTAATGGTTGTTATCGTAGCATTCTTGCTGGCTTTCGTAAATTCTTCTTTGCGCGACCTGCAGGGAAAGAACGTAGAGCTGGATACGAAAAAACAAATTCTTTCGGCTTTGGGTATCCGTGAAGTGGAAAATGCGGAAGCCAAATTTGCCGAAGTAGTGAAAGAAGATATGCTGGTGGCTGAAGACGGTTCGCTGAAGCCGTACGAAGGCAGTTTTGTTACCGGATATGAGAAAGCATATAAGGAAAAAGGAGAAGCCCATATTTTCGTCTGCGAAATAGACGGACAGAAGAAGTACGTTATTCCTGTTTACGGAACAGGATTGTGGGGTGCCATCTGGGGTTATGTGGCTTTGAACGATGATAAGGATACGGTTTACGGCACTTACTTCTCACATGCATCAGAAACTCCAGGATTGGGCGCGGAAATCGCTACCGAGCATTTTCAGAATGAATTCAAAGATAAAAACGTGCTGGACGGAGATGCTATCGGGCTGGATGTCGTAAAGAATGGAAAGGTCGATAAGCCTGAATTCCAGGTGGACGGTATTTCAGGAGGTACGATTACTTCAGTTGCCGTAGGGCAGATGCTGAAGAACTGCATGGGAAACTATACCAAGTTTTTAACCGCTAAAGAATAATAGGAGGAGAAATTAATATGGGAAATTTATTTTCAGCCAAGAATAGGGAAGTGTTCTCCAACCCGATAAGCATGAATAATCCGGTCACCGTGCAGGTGCTGGGTATTTGTTCGGCACTTGCCGTAACTTCAAAACTAGAGCCGGCCATCGTGATGGGGCTTTCGGTAACCATTATTACCGCATTCTCGAATGTGGTTATTTCGTTAATCCGCAAGACAATTCCAAACCGTATCCGTATCATTGTCCAGTTGGTGGTTGTTGCCGCGTTAGTGACTATAGTAAGCGAAATGCTTAAGGCTTTTGCATACGATGTAAGCGTTCAGCTTTCAGTGTATGTCGGCCTGATTATCACCAACTGTATCCTGATGGGACGTCTTGAAGCGTTTGCGATGGCAAACGGTCCTTGGGAATCTTGTCTTGATGGTCTCGGCAACGGATTGGGCTATGCCAAGATTTTGGTCATTGTGGCTTTCATCCGCGAGCTTTTAGGCTCTGGCACGTTGTTGGGATTCAATGTACTGAACTATCCGGCTATTAGCGAGGCAGGCTATGTGAATAACGGATTGATGCTGATGCCGCCGATGGCGTTGATTATCGTGGCTTGCCTGATATGGTACCAGCGTGCGAAGCATCCTGAATTACAAGATAAGGAATAACAAGTAAAGGAAAGACATTATGGAACATTTTTTCAGTTTATTAGTCCGCTCCATCTTTGTGGACAATATGATATTCGCATTCTTCTTGGGTATGTGTTCATACCTAGCTGTTTCGAAGAATGTGAAAACAGCTGTCGGCTTGGGTATAGCCGTGACTTTTGTATTGGTGGTGACTTTGCCTGTCAACTATTTGCTTCAGACTAAGGTATTGTCTGCCGACGGCATCTTGGGCATCGACCTCAGCTTCTTGAGCTTTATCCTCTTTATTGCCGTTATTGCGGCGATTACACAATTGGTAGAAATGATTGTGGAGCGTTTCAGCCCTTCGCTGTATGCCTCGCTGGGTATTTTCCTGCCATTGATAGCCGTGAACTGTGCCATCATGGGAGCCTCTTTGTTCATGCAGCAGCGTATCAACCTTACTCCTTCAGACCCGAAATACATCGGAGGCGTCGCTGATGCCATCTCTTATGCATTAGGTTCAGGTCTGGGCTGGATGCTGGCTATCGTAGGCCTGGCTGCCATCCGTGAAAAAATGGCTTACTCTGATGTGCCGGCTCCGCTGAAAGGGCTTGGTATCACTTTTATCACTGTGGGTCTGATGGCTATGGCATTTATGTGTTTCTCTGGTTTGAACATCTAATAAAGAAAGGAATAAGACAATGGATATGAATTTTATTTTGGCAAGCATTGGAGTATTCCTTGTGACTATTCTGGTGTTGGTAGTAATCCTTCTGGTTGCTAAGAATTTTCTTGTTGCTTCCGGTAAGGTTAAGGTAACAATAAACGGTGAAAATCAGTTGGAGGTTGAATCAGGTTCTACGCTGCTCAACACGTTGGCAGTGAACAACGTATTCCTTCCTTCGGCATGTGGAGGTAAGGGTTCATGCGGTCAGTGCAAGTGTCAGGTTGTAGAAGGTGGCGGCGAAATTCTTCCTTCCGAAGTAAGCCACTTCAGCCGCAAACAGCAGAAAGACCACTGGCGTCTTGGCTGTCAGGTAAAGGTCAAGGGTGATATGTCAATAAAGGTTCCTGAATCAGTAATGGGTGTCAAGGAATACGAATGTACGGTTATCTCCAACAAGAACGTCGCTACATTTATAAAGGAATTCAAAGTGCAGCTTCCTGCAGGAGCCCATATGGACTTTATTCCTGGTTCATACGCACAGATTAAGATTCCTAAATTCGAAATGGATTATAACAAGGATATCGACAAGAGCCTTATCGGTGACGAATATCTTCCTGCATGGGAAAAATTCGGTTTGTTCGGCTTGAAATGTAAGAACGAGGAAGAAACTATCCGTGCTTACTCTATGGCCAACTATCCTGCCGAAGGTGATGTATTCATGTTGACTGTACGTATCGCTACTCCTCCGTTTAAGCCAGACCGCAGCGGTTTCATGGATGTAAATCCTGGTATCGCATCTTCTTATATCTTTACCCTTAAACCAGGTGATAAGGTATTGATGAGTGGTCCTTACGGTGACTTCCACCCAATCTTCGATTCTAAGAAGGAAATGATTTGGGTAGGTGGTGGTGCCGGTATGGCTCCGTTGCGTGCGCAGATTATGCATATGACACGTACTTTGCACACTACAGATCGTGAACTTCACTACTTCTATGGTGCTCGTGCATTGAATGAAGTATTCTATCTTGAAGACTTCTTGGCTCTTGAGAAAGACTTCCCTAACTTCCACTTCCATCTTGCACTTGACCGTCCTGATCCAGCTGCTGATGCTGCAGGAGTTAAATATACTCCGGGATTCGTTCATCAGGTAATGCTTGAAACTTACTTGAAGAACCACGAAGCTCCGGAAGATATTGAATACTACATGTGTGGTCCTGGTCCGATGTCTAACGCTGTAGTCAAAATGCTTGACAGCCTTGGTGTTGAACCATCTTCAATTATGTACGATAACTTCGGAGGATAATATTTCTAAGAGTTATATATGGAGAAGAGCCCGATACGCTGATGTATCGGGCTCTTTTATTATATATGTATTACATTAACAATAAAATCCTGTTATTGTTCAAATTTCTGTTAAACTCTTGATGCATATCAACAAATGACGTAGATTTTGAAGATTTTCTGTCATTTGTTTTTTCGTTACTGAGAACATGCTTATCTTTGTATCGGTAAAAAGAAAAAGGCTTAAGCTAAATGAAAGGTAAGGATATAGGAAAACTTACCAAAATGAGATTAAATTAAGGCAATCAAGAAAAGATTGTATTTTAGGTAACAACAAAAATTAAACATTAGGTATTATGAAATCAGGATTAACATTTATCGCCGCATTGGCACTTTCTGCAACAGTATTTGCAAACGGTAACCAGACTAAAACTACAGAAAAATGGAATGGTTCAATCAACAAGGCTCAGTTAGGAAAGTATCTTAAACTTTCTTCTGATCAGAGTGAAGAAGTTGCTGACATTTGCGATTTCTTTGAAGCAGAAATGAAAATGGCTAATAGAGCAAAAGAAGGTCAGGACGAAAAAGTTCGCAAGGCTGTTTATGGCAATTTGAAGTTGATGAAAAATACTTTAAATGAAAAGCAGTACTCAGATTACTTGAAACTTATGGGTATGACTCTTCGTAACAAAGGTATCGATATCGAAAAGAAGTAATTAACGATAAAAACTATATGAAGTCTCCGCAGCATTTGTTTTGTTGCGGAGACTTTTTTTGTTGTCCTTACGGAAAAAATATATTTACTTTGTATTCCTGTAAAATTTAAGGAAAGTAGGTTTAATATGAATTTTGGAAAGGAAGATCTGATAAACGGAAACATAACAGGAGCAATGTTGCGTTTTGCTTTTCCTTTGATGCTGGGAAATCTTTTACAACAGTGTTATAATATAGCTGATACTTTGATAGTAGGACGTGTCCTTGGTGCCGATGCTTTGGCTGCTGTAGGATCATCGTACGCCCTAATAGTTTTCGTTACTTCAGTTTTTATAGGTCTGTGTATGGGGTGCAGTGCGGTGTTCTCCATGCAGTATGGTTCGAATGATTTCAAAGAAATGCGCCGGAGTATATTTTCATCGATAGTGCTCGTAGGAGGTGTAACATTATTTCTTAATGTTTGTTCCTTAGTTTTCCTTTCGCCTATAATACGTATCTTGCAGACACCTCCCGAGGTGGAGCGGATGGTGCATGATTATCTTCTCATTATATTCTTAGGGATGATTCCTATCTGTGTATATAACTTTTATGCTTTTCTTCTTCGTGCGGTAGGAAATTCTTTAGTCCCGTTGGTCTTTCTGATAGTTTCGGTTGTTCTTAATATAGTTCTTGATGTATTGATGATGGTTACACTGGATATGGGTGTAGAAGGAGCTGCACTTGCCACAGTGATTTCTCAGATTGTAGGTTCTTTAGGACTTTGTTTATATACCTACAAGCATTTCCCGGATTTGCGCCTGAAACGTATAGACTGCATTGTCAGCAGGCAGTCACTGGCAAAGATTACATCATATTCATTTTTAACTGGAGTACAACAGTCCGTTATGAATTTCGGTATTCTTATGGTACAAGGGCTTGTAAACAGTTTCGGAACAGCCGTTATGGCAGCCTTTGCAGCTGCTGTAAAGATAGATTCCTTTGCATATATGCCTGTACAGGATTTTGGAAACGCCTTTTCCACATTTATAGCGCAAAATTTCGGGGCAGGACGTGTGGAGCGTATCCGCCGAGGAATTCGTATTGCTGTGTGTATTACTACGGCGTTTTCTATTTTTGTTTCGTTTCTGGTCTTTTTGCTGTCACCTTGGCTTATGGCTTTCTTTGTTTCGCCTGAAGAGACTGACATTATCAATATAGGTGTGGAGTATCTTCGTATTGAAGGAAGTTTCTATGTAGGTATAGGCTATTTGTTCCTTCTTTACGGTTATTATAGGGCTGTCGCATTGCCGTCAATGTCTGTTGTGCTGACCGTTGTTTCTTTAGGAACACGTGTAGCATTGGCATATTTCCTGGCTTCAGTCCCTGCCATTGGTTATACGGGTATATGGTGGTCAGTTCCTATAGGTTGGGCTTTGGCCGATATCATTGGAGTTTGGTTTTATCAGTCCAAACACAAGAAAAGATTGATGACTTATAGGGCCTAATTATGTGTCTCTACACATTTTAGTTTGAAAAACTGTGTTTTTCGCTTGACTCTGCTCCCGGCTTTGCGTATATTTGCAAACGGAAAATTCATTATGTAAATAAATATTATTTTTTGACATTAAAAAATAGAGAGATGAGAGTAAGAAACTTGACATTTGTAGCATTAATGGTTGCTGCATCTGCCGTTATGGCACAGGAGGGTAATGGGTATCAGTTTACAGACATAGTTTCAAACAAGGCTACATCAGTAAAGAATCAGGCAGCAACTGGAACATGCTGGTGTTTTGCAACTACATCTTTCATGGAGTCGGAGTTGCTTAGAATGGGGAAAGGTGAGTATGATCTGTCGGAAATGTTTATTGTCAGACAAAAGTATATGAATCAATTGGCTGATAACTATCTTCGTCGTGGAAGGGGAAATATAGGACAGGGTAGTATCTCGCCAAGTTGGATGACTGCTTTTCAGCAGGTTGGTATTGTTCCAGAAGAAGTTTATAGTGGAATAAATTATGATTCAAAGACTCATAATCATACTGAGCTTGAAGCTTATATGTCTGCAATAGCAGGACAGGCTGTAAAAATGAAACACCGTAGTTCTGAATATAACGAGCTTATGAATACTTTGTTCGACATTTATATGGGTAAACTTCCTGAAACATTTACATATAATGGTAGGGAATATACTCCGAAAAGTTTTGCTGAGAGTCTCGGACTGAATATGGATGATTATGTTATGCTTACAAGTTTCACGCATAAACCTTATTATGAGAAGTTTGAACTTGAAATTCCGGACAACTGGGAACATGCTAAAATGTATAATCTTCCGCTTGATGAGATGATGGATGCTACAGACAATGCCTTGAAGAACGGATATACTGTATGCTGGGATGGTGATGTAAGCGAGAAAGGTTTTTCATTTACAAATGGTGTTGCCATAAATCCTGAGGTAACAAAAATGGATGATTACAGTCAGACAGACAGGGCACGCTTTGAAAATATGAAAACCGGTGAAAGACTTGAGGAAGTATATAAATTCGAGCATCCTTATCCGGAAGTAAATGTTACTCCTGAAATAAGGCAAGAAGGTTATGAATCGTTTGTTACTACAGACGATCATCTGATGCATATTATAGGGTTGACAAAAGACCAGAACGGTACAAAATATTATATAACAAAGAATTCATGGGGAACTGAGAGAAACCGTTTTGGTGGATATATCAATATGTCTGAAAGCTTTGTGCGTGCCAAAACTGTTTATGTAATGATGCACAAGGATGCTTTGAGTAAAGAACTGAAGAAGAAACTTGGAATAAAATAAGATGAACAGTACGGAAGTGACAAACAATAGTAAAGGACATCCCAAAGGATTGTATCTTCTTTTTGTGACTGAAATGTGGGAACGTTTCAGTTATTATGGCATGCGTGCCTTGTTTATGCTTTATATGGTTCAGGCACTGCTCTTTGATAAAGAGTTTGCCTCGCAGGTTTATGGCAGTTACACAGGACTTGTTTATCTGACTCCGCTTATTGGGGGATATATTGCCGATAAATATTGGGGAAACCGAAGGTCAATTGTTGTTGGTGCGTTGGTTATGGCGGTAGGACAGTTCCTGTTATTTCTAAGTGCATGTTATTTTCATCATGTTGATGTGGCAAAATGGCTGATGTTCTGTGGCTTAGGACTACTGATAATGGGTAACGGATTTTTCAAGCCTAATATATCTACAATGGTTGGCCGTCTGTATTCTGACAATGACAAGCGTAAGGACTCTGCTTTTACTATCTTCTATATGGGGGTTAATGTAGGTTCTACTCTTGCCCCGCTTATTTGTGGGCTGATAGGAAATACCGGACATCCGGAAGATTTTAAATGGGGATTTCTTGCAGCGTGTATTGGTATGATTCTGGGAGCTGTTGTTTTTCAGATATTCAAGAACAAATATATCTGCGATCCTGATGGTAATCCTGTAGGAATTGCGCCTCAAAAGAAAGATGACAATTTGCAATCATTAGAAAAAGGTGATGGATGGCTTTCTGCGAAAAGCATAGTGGCGATAGTCGCTACAATTGCACTGACGCTCGTTTTCTCTGTGAATTGGGATTGGATAACCGGTAATCAGATTTCTACAGGAGGTAGTGTCTTCTCAGGGGCGGACTGGATAGGCTCTCTTATATATGCCACTGTGATAGTGATGCCTATACTGATAATAACAGATCATAGTCTTAATCGCAGTGAAAAGATAAAGATTGGAATTATCTATATCATAGCATTCTTTGTGATTTTCTTTTGGGCTGCATACGAACAGGCCGGAGCTTCATTGACATTCTTTGCTGATGAGCAGACAGACCGTAACATTGGAGGATGGGAGATGCCGGCAGCATATTTTCAATCGTTTAATCCTATCATGTTGGTGCTATTGGCTCCTGTGTTTGCCGGTCTATGGTCTTTTCTTGGTAAGAATGGACTAGAACCTAGTTCTGTAAAGAAACAAGCCATAGGTCTTTTCCTTTTGGCTATGGGGTATCTGTTCATTGCTTTCGGTGTTAAGGATGTAGAACCTGGAGTCAAGGTGAGTATGATATGGCTTACGGGATTATATCTTATCCATACAATGGGCGAGTTGTGTCTTGCCCCAATAGGACTGTCATTGGTGTATAAACTTTCTCCTGCACGGTTTTCTTCTCTTTTAATGGGTGTTTGGTATCTTAGTACATCTGCTGCTAATAAAATGGCAGGAATGTTGAGCGGATATTACCCTGAAGGTGGAGTAGCGAAAAATTTTTTAGGATATCATGTGGGAAATCTGTATGACTTCTTTCTCTTGTTCGTTTTTATGAGTGGTACTGCAGCTGTAGTGCTGTTCCTTTTATCCGGAAAACTGCAAAGTCTTATGCAGGAAAAATAAAAAATATACAGCCACAAAAGATTTCATTTACCATTATTGGGTAAACATCTTTTGTGGCTGTTTTTGTCTATTCAGGAATAAAAGATAATACTTGTTTTATTTGTCTTTAAGCATTTCTTCCAATTTGATAAGTTCATCCCTATATTGGGCAGCTTCGATAAAGTCGAGATTTTTTGCTGCATCCTGCATGAGTTTCCTTGTGCGTTCGATGCTTTTCTTAAGTTGTTCCTTCGACATGTACTGTACAATGGGATCTGCCGCAGCAAATGATGTTTCTGCCTGTTCAGTATAAGCTTTCGGTGCATTGTCTTTATTTTCTGCACTATTATCTTTATCTCCTAGAATTTGAGTTCTTACTTTCTTTATCTGTTGAGGTGTTATTCCATGTTCCTGGTTGTATGCAAGCTGCTTTTCGCGGCGACGGTTCGTTTCGTCAATTGTAAGCTGCATGCTTTCAGTAATCTTGTCGGCATACATTATCACTTTTCCGTTTACGTTTCTTGCAGCACGTCCGGCTGTCTGTGTGAGCGAACGATGTGAACGGAGGAAACCTTCCTTGTCAGCATCAAGTATGGCTACAAGTGATACCTCGGGCAGGTCAAGGCCCTCACGAAGAAGGTTTACACCGATAAGCACGTCATGAATACCCTGTCTTAGTTCATCCATAATCTTAACACGTTCCAGTGTGTCAACATCACTGTGGATATAACTGCATTTTATTCCGTTGTTCAGAAGATACTCGGAAAGTTCTTCGGCCATTCGTTTGGTAAGTGTAGTGACGAGTACACGTTCGTTTGCCTCAATCCTTTGCTGAATCTCTTCCATGAGGTCGTCTATTTGGTTCAGGCTTGGGCGTACCTCTATTATTGGGTCAAGCAACCCTGTAGGGCGTATTACCTGATCGACCACTATACCTTCGCTCTGTACAAGTTCATAATCGGCTGGTGTTGCGCTGACATATATAACCTGATTTACCATTTCCTCAAACTCTTCGAATTTGAGCGGTCTGTTGTCCATGGCTGCAGGAAGTCTGAAGCCATATTCTACAAGGTTTTTCTTTCTGGCTCTGTCGCCTCCGTACATTGCTCTGATTTGTGGTACACTGACATGGCTTTCGTCAATAACAAGGAGAAAATCTTTCGGGAAAAAATCTAGCAGACAGTAGGGGCGAGTACCGGCCTCACGTCCGTCGAAATATCTGGAATAATTCTCTATACCTGAGCAGTGTCCAAGTTCTCTAATCATCTCCATGTCGTACGTCACTCTTTCATATATTCTTTTGGCTTCCAGGAATTTGCCAGACTCTTCGAAAAAAGCCACTTGTTTGGTCAGATCGTCTTCTATCTGATGAATAGCCCGTAAGGTGCTTTCCTTGGTAGTCATAAACAGATTGGCAGGATAAATTTTGTATTCATCAAAGTCTGCCATTTTATGTCCGGAAACAGGATCGATTTCTTCTATTGCATCTATTTCGTCGTCCCAGAACATTACTCTCAGGATATTGTCGGAATATGCTAGATAAATGTCTATGGTATCACCTTTTACTCTGAAGTTTCCGCGGTTCAGTTCTATATCATTCCTGACATAAAGGCTATCTACGAGGCGTCGGAGAAATACATTTCTGTCTATAAGCTTTCCACGCTTTATTTCTATTACATTGTCGTAGAAGTCTGACGGATTTCCCATACCGTATATACATGACACTGATGAAACAACTATCACGTCTTTTCTTCCTGAAAGAAGTGCCGATGTTGCAGCCAGTCTTAATTTGTCTATCTCATCGTTTATAGCAAGATCCTTTTCTATATAAGTATCGGTAGATGGGAGGTATGCTTCTGGCTGATAATAGTCATAGTATGATACGTAGTATTCTACAGCATTGTTAGGAAAAAAATGTTTGAATTCGCCGTATAACTGTGCTGCAAGAGTTTTGTTGTGGCTCAGGATAAGTGTCGGTTTATTTATTTCCTTTATTACATTTGCTATGGTAAATGTCTTTCCGGAACCAGTTACTCCAAGCAGTGTTTGTGCCTTGACACCGTTTTTGATGCCCTCTGTCAGTTGTTTGATGGCTTCCGGCTGATCCCCGGTAGGTTTGTATTCTGATATTAATTCGAATTTCATGTAAATATGTTTTTTATGGTGTAAAAGTACATAAATATTTGTTTTAAAGCTATGTGGTAAGTAAAAATAACATTAAAAATGATTTTGATGTTGTATTATTCACAATAAAACAGTAATTTTGCAAAACTATTTTTGTTAATATGAAAAAATATATTGTTATGGTTCTTCTTTCTGCAGGGTTGCTGAGCTCCTGTGGAGAGTATAATAGCGTACTAAAGAGTACGGATTACGAATATAAATATGAAGCTGCAAAAGCATATTTTGCCAAAGGACAGAATAGTAAGGCTGCAACTATTCTGGAAGAACTTATTCCTATAATGAAAGGAACAAGATTTGGCGAGGAATCATTGTATATGCTGGCTATGACATATTTCAATCAAGGTGATTACGTTACAGCATCTCATTATTTCAATACATATTATACTACTTATCCTCGTGGCACATATACTGAACTGGCACGTTTTAATTCCGGAAAAGCGTTGTATCTGGATACACCTGAACCTAGACTTGATCAGAGCAGTACATATAAGGCAATACAGGAATTGCAGATGTATATGGAATATTTCCCTGGAACAGAACGTCATGAGATTGCTCAAAATATGATATTTGAGTTGCAGGACAAGCTGGTAGAAAAGGAGTATCTTTCAGCTAAGTTGTATTATGATCTGGGCTCTTATACGGGTAACTCGTCAATGACTAGTTCAGGTAACAATTATCTGGCTGCTGTTGTAACAGCACAGAACATTCTTAAAGAATATCCTTATACCAAACTTCGCGAAGACTTGTCAATACTTATACTCCGTGCCAAATATGATATGGCTCGTGAGAGTGTCCTTGAGAAGAAGGAAGACCGTATGCGTGAGACTATAGATGAGTATTATGCATTTAAGAATGAATTCCCTGAAAGTAAGTACACCAAGGAAGTAGAGAATATATTTAAAGAAGCCAGCAAATTTGTTGGTTCTGTAGAAGAAGAATATTAAAAACATTTATAATTAAATATCGAATTATGGATTACAAAAAATCAAATGCTCCTACCAACACCGTAACACGTAACATGATGGAACTGTGTGAAGACACAGGCAATGTATATGAAACTGTTGCAATAATAGGCAAGCGTGCTAATCAAATCGCGGTTGAAATGAAGAATGACCTTTCAAAGAAGCTTCAGGAGTTTGCATCGTATAACGATAACTTGGAAGAAGTTTTTGAAAACAGAGAGCAAATAGAGATTTCTCGTTATTATGAAAAACTTCCAAAACCAACTTTGATTGCTACTCAGGAGTATATAGAAGGTAAGGTTTATTATAGAAATCCTGCAAAGGAAATAGAGAAGCTTAAATAAAAGAGGGCTGGTAATATTCCTTAGAAGAAATTAAAGCCGTTTCGTAAAGGAGCGGCTTTTTTATTGTTAATCTGAAAACTGAATTTTAATTTATGATACAACGTATTCAATCTGTATATTTGCTCATTGTAGCAATTCTTTCTGTTATAGTAATTTCAAATCCTATTGGTAGTTTTGTTGGAACAGATAATTCTATTACGGAATTTACAAATCTTTCTTTGATAGCTCAGGATGGGACAGAGAATTATGAACCGTGGGCTTTGTTTGCTATTCAAATAATTTCTGCAATAATCTCATTGGTAACGATATTTATCTATAAGAAAAGAATGTTGCAGATACGGTTCACTTTGTTTAATATCATTTTGGCTATAGGTTATTATGTGGCTGTTGTGGCATTCGTCTTTATGTTGAAGGGTGATGCGACTTTTGTACCTTCATGGATTGTATGTTTGCCATTTGTAGGTATTGTTCTTGACTGGTTGGCTATTCGTGCCATAGGAAAGGATGAGATGCTTGTAAAGGCATATGAGAGATTGAGATGAGATAAATAGACTAATATATTTTTTATAAGATACCGGCAGACCAATTGGTTTGTCGGTTTTTTTATTATACGCTTGTATATTTATAATATTTATATTATATTGCATAAAAGGAAAAGGAAGGAGGTCTTTTATGTTTGATACAAACGCTATTGATAGTTTTAATTATGGCCGTACATCTGCAAATGGTGTTTATGCAATAAGTATGGCTACCGATTTCAGACCTTATTATGCCTTGTGGAGACTGTTCCCTGGTGAACAACCGCTATTTGTACGAACACTTGCAGTTACTTTTCAGGCTGCTTTAGAGCGTGCTAAGGATATACTTCAGAATTGTAACGTCCGATTGGAATGTTCAGATAATTCCGAGTTTGAGAATAGTTATGGCCGTACTGATGATATAATTCCATTTGGAAAGTATCGTGGAAAACGTTTGGCTGAAATATATTATGTAGAACCGTCATATGTGTTGTGGTTGGCAAATAAATTTAAACCTGATACAGACCGTTTTGACAGGTTGGTATATCTTGCAAGACTTTTTTCGAAGGTACATTTCGAGCTAACAGTTCATAAAAACAGAATATCCTCGGTCAGCCATTTTGTCGGAGAAAAGGGTGATAAACTTAAAGGGTTGTTACTCAAAGTTCTTAATGTGAGAAAACAGGTTGATGGGTATAAGGCTGATTTTTATGTGGATCAGAATGTGTTGGCGGCAGATCGTGATGGTAACAGATTTGTCTTTCTTGTTAAGGCTGCCGGCAGAAGCCTTTCTCCAAACGAATTGAGTTGTCATTCAAGACTGGTTGAAAATGGAGAGACATTACATGTCCTGTCTGCAAAAGTCATGTCCCATTATGAGAGTAGAGGGGTGAGATATACACGTTTGGGGTATGTGAAACTTGAAAAATAAATGGGCGGTAAATGCCGCCCATTTCTGTTTTTATTTTACATGAAGTATTTCTATCCAATAGTCATCTGGATCGTTTATGAAATATAATCCCATGCTTTCGTTTTCGAAACATACACATTCCATCTCTTTATGGAATTTTCTTACTTCGTCATAATCGCCTTCAACCCTGAAGCACAGGTGGCTTTCGTTTTCTCCCAACTCGTATGCTTCTGTATGGTCTTTTAGCCATGTCAGCTCAAGCATAAAGTTTGAGCATTTGTCAGTAAGGTAAACTAATATAAATGAACCGTCGGCAGCTTCTTTTCTATGGTCTTCAGTAAGTCCTAATGCTTTTTCATAGAACTTGATACTTCTTTCTAGATTTGTAACATTGATGTTGAAATGATCAAAATGTCCTTTTACTTTCATGTCTGTTATTTTTATTTGTTGAATAAATTAATGATATTATAAATTACTGAAAATCTGTCCCCTGTGATTGATTTCGGGAGAGTTGATATTTCGCAACCTTGCATATTCCTGAAATTTGTTTGCAGAGGCATAGTCATTCCAGAAATGCATAGGGATGAAGGTAGATGTCTGTATTGCATCTATAAACTGTTTTCCTCCACGCATATATTCTGTTCCTAGACGTGGATCTATAGGAAACATTGCAATATCAACTTTATCATATTTTTCTTTGATGATTTTAAGTTCATTCAAAAATTTCTGCTCATCCCTTTTCCATTCTTCTTCTGTACTTTCGTCCATCCAATGCCAGTTATTCAGGTCGCCGGCATGGAATAATGTTTTTCCTTCTGCTTCAATCATAAATGATATTCCTACGTCTGTAGAACCGAAAGCCGTTATCTTAATATTGTTGTCTGAATATTCTTCACCTTTTTTCAACCATATGGCTGTATCTTTTTCAATCCTTCTTCTTTTATAAATGTCATGTGAGAATATGTATTTAATATCGTTCTTCTGTTTTTTCCATTCTAGGACTTGTCTATTAAAGTGGTCTGCATGGAAATGACTTGAAAGAACATACATCGTTCCGTTCTTATTGAGTAATTTATCATGGAGAATTCCGCAGGATTCCGATTCGGAATCTTCAAAGAAATCAATGATAATGGTGAATTGGTTTGCCAGTATGGCAAATCCGCTATGATGCAAATATATTATTTCCATGTTGTGGAGATATTAAGTATTTACTGCAAAAATACACATTTAGAGAAAAAATATGCCCATCTGAACATCTATTTTTGTCCAGACAGGCATTTAATTTTAAATATGAAATTAGTTTATTCGATGATTGTTCCTTTTTCTGTTATGTAAATACAGTATTCAAAATTTTCTATATCCAGTAATGTAACCTGATAGATATTTGTACCGTTTACTGTTTTTACCTCTACTGACTTTACTATATAATCTTTGAAATCAAAATATAAAATCTCACGAATATTTGATGGCAAATCGTTTATATCAATTTCTGTAAATGATTTGTAAGTCTTTGTGTTATCAGAATAGTTGTTTGTTTTTTCGATACTGTTAGCAAATAAATTACCTATTCCTATAGTCATCATTAATACTGCAATAATCTTTTTCATATCTTGTTTGTTTTGTTTTTATTGTTTATACCATATTTAATTCAAATGGTATGCCAAATATGAATAAGATGTAATGCATTGAAAATCAGTTGTCTTCTGTCTGATGCCTATAGATGGTGTGTGGAATTTATCTACACTTAAGTGTGGAATAGTGTGAAAAAAAGAGGGTGTGTCAAAACTAAAATGACTACTCCTTAAAGTTACAGATTATAACTATAATATTTAAAAGGGGCCGTATCAAACTCTGTATTGAGTAATGATGCGGCCCTTTTTTA
>NZ_JACJLE010000028.1 GCF_016901995.1 Bacteroides caecigallinarum
CCGCTCATGAGTAGAGCAGCCACGAGATAAGTCCATTTTCTCATACTGTTTCCTTTTTTAGGTTAATTAATAAGGTTATTAGTTTAAAGTTTTATCTTTAAGTTCGTTTTCTAGCAATAGGCAAAGTTGCGGGGGAACTTTGTATCTTAAATTAATTTTTTATTGTTTTTGGTCTTTCTCGCTTTTTATCATCGTGTTTCCCAAAATTATTAAATAATAATACAAATTGTTTGTCTATTAGTAAAATTTTATTGATTGATGTTTCATAACATATTTTCGTTGCAATAAATAATTAATTTAAATATTTTAGTATAAAAGTGTAATTTTTACGCTATATATTCAGATCTTTTTGTTTATGTGTTTTATGCAAGTATAGTTAAATGGTATTCCTTATTATGTCGAATTTTATGATTTGTATAATAATAAATATTAAAGAGTTGATGTAGCATGATGTCTTTAATATCATTATTTCTTTCTTGTTAGTATTAATAACAGTTTATTTATTTTTCGATGTTTTCCTTTCTCCATTTTGTAGGAGATGTACCTGTAACGACTCTGAATTGCTTACAGAAGTGTGCCTGGTCAGTATAGCCTGTCATTGAAGCTATTTGTCCGAGTGATGTATGAGGATTTTCCATGATAAGTCGTTGTGCTTCGGCAATCCTCATCTTGTGAATCCATGTATTGAAGTTTGTCTGATAAGTATCGTTGATATAGTTTGATATATAAGTACGGTTTATCCCCAATACTTTACCCAGTTTCTCTACTCCTATGTCGTGCATAAGGTATTCTTTATTTCTGACCCATTGATCTACAAGATTCTTTATTTTTTCCGAATCTTTCGCCTTGCGTACTTTGTTAACCTCACCCATAAATCTTTGATTTCGCTTTGTTTTCCCTTTGTTAAATTACTCCAAAATTAGTTTTTACTTTACTCTTTTACAAACGCGCTTTTGTCGATTTGTTACTATCCGGTCGTATCTGTGTACTATTGTGTAAAAATTTGCGACTATGTGGTAAAAACTTTTTTGAGGCGTGTTTTTCCGGTGCGAAAATTAATGATTTATTAACAAGAAAAAACCACCGAAAACCGTGATTTTGGGTGGTTTGTAATTTAAAGTGATATTTTTTTATTCATAAATCAGCGTAGATAGGCGTTCTTCGCTGAATATTTCATTGGATATTTCGAGAAGTTCTTTCGAAGTGATGCTTTCTATTCGCTTATAGACTTCTTCTTTTTCTTCGTAGCGGTTATAGTGAAGGAAGCATTTTCCCATGTCGAGGGCACAGTTCTCAAAATTGTCTGATGCCACTCCCAACTGTCCTATAATCTGCTTCTTTGCTGCCGAGAGTTGGCTCTCTTTCATCAGATTGTCTCTCAGTTTCTTGAGTTCCTTCCTTGTCAGCTCTATACAGCGGTCTCTGTCTTCCTGATCGCAACCGAAGTATATGCTGAACACTCCGGTGTCGGTGTATGATGTGAGGTTCGATTCTACGTTATATACAAGGGCGTTTTTCTCTCTGAGTACTACATTCAGACGGCTGTTCATTCCCGGACCGCCAAGTATATTGTTAAGCAGATAGAGGCCTGTCCGCCTGTTGTTATGTGCATCGTAGGCTCTTGTGCCTATCATGACGTGCGACTGATGGGTGTCTCGGCTCATAATGAGGTCGCGTGGAACGTAAGGCAGGGGAGAGGTACGTTCGCCTACAGGAGATGTATATGGTGTGATGTCGCGGGTAAGTTTTCCGATTGTATCTGTAACTTTCCTGAACGGGATATTTCCCAAGATGAAAAATACCATGTTGCCGGTCTTGTATCTGTTGCCTGTAAAGCGTAGTGCGTCTTCCGGCCCGAATCCTCTGAGGAGCTCCGGTTTTCCGAGAATATTTCTTCCCAGCGGATGGTCGGGAAATATCAGTTCCTCGAAATCGTCGAATATAAGTTCGGCAGGGCTGTCTTCGTAACTCTGTATTTCGTCTATTATGACTTCCACTTCTTTCTCAATTTGGTTCTCCGGAAATGTGCTGTGGAATACGATGTCTGTAAGAAGTTCGGCGGCACGCATGAAATGCTGTCGCAGGAAAGCACTATAGACAACTGTCTCTTCCTTGTTGGTATAGGCATTGAGGTCGCCCCCTACGTTTTCCATACGGTTGAGTATGTGCCATGCGCGGCGGTGTGTGGTGCCCTTGAACAGGAGATGTTCCACAAAGTGAGCTATTCCTTGTTCGTTGTCTTTTTCATCGCGTGTGCCTGCGTTTATGGCGTATCCGCAATAGACTACGTCGGTTGGGCTAGGACAGTGTATTATCCTCAGTCCGTTAGCAAGTGTATATGTAGATATTGTGTTCATTTTTAAGTTATTGTATGGTGCAAATTTAAGAAAGGTTTTTGTTATAAAAAAACGTGGGCACGTTTAAGGTAAAATGGACGCACGTTTTGATCAAAATGGACGCACGTTTAAGGTGAAATGGACGCACGTTTAAAAAAAATGTATCGGGCATGCGAAAAGTGTCGTTTTTTATCTCCATATTTGTAAATAAAATTCATCTGAAATGGAACATATAGCAGTATTCTGTTCTGCATCGCAGGACATTGATAATATCTATGCCGAAAAGGCACGCGAGCTTGGTGCCTGGATGGGTGATAACAGTAAAACTCTGGTTTATGGCGGTACAAGTTCGGGACTGATGGAGGAGATTGCCGCCGAAGCTAAGGCACACGGAGCTATGGTGATGGGAGTGGTGCCTACCATAGTGGAGGAACGCGGGAAGACCAGTGACCTTTGCGACGTGGTTTTCCGTACTGACAATCTGAGTGAAAGGAAAGACGTGATGTTGCGCGAGTCGGATGTGTCGATAGCATTGCCCGGAGGAGTTGGAACATTGGACGAGGTGTTCAGCGCAATGGCATCGGCTACTATAGGATACCACAGAAAGCAGGTGATTTTCTACAATATAAACGGATTCTGGGACGGAGTCATTGCATTCCTTGATGGACTGGAGAGGCAGCACTTTGCGCACTCGCCGCTGAAGAACTTTTATAAGGTGGCAAATTCGTTCGAAGAACTTGTGGAATTGATAAAATAAGATACTAGGGGACTTCGTCAACTAGTCTCTAGTCAACTAGTAACTATTTAACTTGTAAACTAAAAAAGATGCGAAAGATTATAGGTATAGGAGAGACGATACTAGATATACTTTTCAGAGACGGACAGCCACAGGCAGCTGTGCCGGGAGGTTCGGTGTATAACGGTATTGTGTCGTTGGGAAGAATGGGCATGGACGTAACGTTCATCAGCGAGACAGGTAACGACAGGGTAGGACAGATTATCCTTGAGAATATGCGTGAAAACGGTGTGAAAACTGACAGTGTGAATGTTTTTCCAGACGGGAAATCGCCCGTATCTCTGGCTTTCCTGAATGAAAGGAACGATGCGGAATATATTTTCTATAAGGATTATCCTAAGTTGAGGCTGGATGTAACGATGCCGGAAATAGGTAAGGACGATATACTTATGATAGGTTCGTATTATGCTATATCGCCTTTGCTTCGTGACAAGATTAAGGAAGTAATGGACAAGGCCAAGGATAATGGTGCCATAATATATTATGACGTGAATTTCAGAAGTAATCATCTGTCGGAGGCTATTAAGCTTATGCCTACAGTGCTTGAGAACTTTGAGTATGCGGATATTCTGCGCGGCTCTACTGAGGACTTCCAGAACTTGTTCAAAATAAATGATCCGGATAAGGTTTATAAGAATAACGTTGGTTTCTATTGCAAGAACTTTATCTGTACTGATGCCGATAAGGATATACACCTCTATACGGGTAATTTCAGGAAGGAATACGGAATTGAGCCAGTTGAAACGGTAAGTACCGTAGGTGCTGGCGATAATTTTAATGCCGGAGTGGTATATGGGCTTATAAAGAACAATATCGGGAAAGATGATTTGTCCGGTCTTTCTGAAAGCGATTGGGACAAGATAATACGCTGCGGCATTGACTTCAGTGCTGAAGTGTGCCGCAGTGTACATAATTCTGTTTCTAAAGAGTTTGCTGCGTCATACCGCTGACAATCTTCTTCACTTCGTTCTGGAAGGCAATGAAACCGCCTCCCAGAACGCGGTTGCCGTCGTAGAACACGGCAGACTGTCCCGGTGTGATGGCCGATGCCTCGACGCTGAAATGCACCATCAAGCGTCCGTCCTCCAATAGGGTAGCGGTGCATGGAATAGGCTTGCTTCTGTAGCGTATTCTTACCGATAGTTCTGGACATGTAAGAATCTCGTTTATGTCGGCAGCGTTGATATCCTCCACCAGCATGTATTCAGTCTTTAGCTGCTCGGTGTCGCCCAGCATTACAGTATTCTTTGCAGGGTTTATTTTCAGTACGTAGGCAGGTTTTCCCAGTGCTATTTCCAGGCCTTTGCGCTGTCCTATGGTGTAATAGGCAAAACCTTTGTGCTGACCTAATTTCAGCCCCTTGCTGTCAACAAACCACCCCGGACCTATCTTCTCGTCAATGTCAGGACAATGTTCTTTCAGGAAGTCTCTGTAGTCCTTGTCGATAAAGCATATTTCCATGCTTTCTCCTCCCTTGGCCTTGGCTTCGAAGCCTTTCGATGCAAGGTATTCCCTTACTTCTACCTTAGTCATTCCACCTAGCGGGAACATCATTCTGCGGAGTATCTCCTGAGGGAGTTTCCAAAGGAAATACGACTGGTCTTTTGTACTGTCATCGCCCGTGAGTATATATCTGTTGCCGTTTCTTTCCTCCATACGGCAGTAATGACCTGTTGCTATGTAGGCACAATTGGTCTTGTCAGCCCATTCGCACAATATCCTTTCCTTGAAAAGCGGATTGCACATAACGCATGGGTTAGGGGTGCGGCCACGCATGTATTCATCGATGAAATACTTCACTATCACCTGCCTGAATTCCTCGCGAACGTCTGCCACATGATGTTCTATACCCAGCTTGGCTGCCAGTGCTCTTGCTTCGAGCACAAAGTTAGGCTCTTCCTGGCCTGGGGTGGTGAACTGCGACGCTATGTCCCATGTGCGCATGGTTACGCCCACTACTTCATATCCTTTTTCCTGAAGCATGATGCACGTGGCAGAACTGTCTATTCCGCCGCTCATGCCTACCAGTACTCTCTTTTCTCTGTCTTTCATTCTTAGTGTCGTTTTTTTAAGTTGACGAGGTTTCAGTTACGAGTTGACAAGGTTCTCCATCCGGATGGTAACCTTGTCAACTCGTTAACTTGTTAACTTGTCAACTTGTCAACTCATAACTATTTTATGAACTTTTTTGCAACCTTATGATATGTATCGAGGTTTACTCCAAGCTTTTCGCCAAGGTCTATCATATCGAACAGCATTCCCTGTATCTCGGACTGATGTCCTCTGGCAATATCCTTCTGCATTGATGCCGTGCTGTGAGGATCGAGCTTGTCTATAACCTTCAGATTATATTCTACAGGGTCTTCAGGGAATACTACTCCAAGGCGACGGCCTATCTCAGCACTTTCGGTTGACAGGCCTTTAAAGGTGTCGCGCACTTCGCCTTCGTGCTGTACTTCGCCCATCGGCACATCGTGATATGCTCCTGTACAGGCCATGGCAGAAATGAATGCCCATTTGATGAATGTATCACGGTTTATATCGTCGGACACATCTACCTTAATACCGCATTTACGCAGCGTATCAGCTATTTCTTCCAGTCTTTCATGGGAAACACCCTGCTCCGGACGTGCCCCGAATACGAGGCGGAAAATCGTTCCCATCTGGGTTATTTCGCCTTCGCCGGATACGAAACCTACTATGTAGATACATCCGTCAAGAACTTTCACCGATGGGGCAAGACGACCTATTCTAGGACCTGTGCCATAGACATTAAGTATCGGAATAACCAGTGTGTCGGGTGTTGAGGCGCGCTCGAGTACATCTTTTATGGAATCGATGGAATATCCTTTCACGCATACAAAAATAACGTCAGCCTTGTCGTTGTATTCTTCAGATGTACAGGCTTTTACGCTCAGAAAATGTTCTCCTTTAAGATCGGATTTCAGGTGCAGTCCTTTGTCTCGGATTGCCTCTAGGTGTGCGCCGCGTGCTATGCAGGTGACGTCCTCACCGTTTAATGCCAAAAAACCGGCGATGCTGCCTCCAACGCCGCCGGTTCCTATGATTAGATATTTCTTTTGCATATATAATTGAGATTATACATTGAATCTGAAGTGCATGATGTCGCCGTCCTGAACTATATAGTCCTTACCTTCGACATTCATCTTGCCTGCTTCTTTTACAGCTGCTTCAGAACCGTATTTGATGTAATCGTCGTATTTGATTACTTCGGCACGGATAAAGCCTTTTTCGAAGTCAGTGTGGATTACGCCGGCGCATTGTGGAGCCTTCCAGCCTTTGCGGTATGTCCATGCTCTTACTTCCTGTACTCCGGCTGTGAGGAATGTCTCAAGGTCAAGCAGCTTGTAGGCAGCCTTGATGAGTCGTGTAACGCCTGATTCTTCCAGACCTACTTCCTGAAGGAACATCTGGCGGTCTTCGTATGTCTCAAGTTCGGCAATGTCTGCTTCTGTCTTTGCCGCGACGATAAGGATTTCCGCGTTTTCGTCTTTTACGGCTTCACGAACCTGTTCGACGTATTTGTTTCCGTTTACAGCGCTTGCTTCATCCACATTGCATACATAAAGTACAGGTTTGCTGGTGATGAGGAACAGTTCTCTTGCTATCTTCTGTTCGTCTTTTGTCTCGAACTGTACTGTACGTGCCGATTTTCCCTGTTCAAGGGCTTCCTTGTACTGTACAAGTACCTCGTATGTCTGTTTTGCAACCTTGTCGCCACCTGTCTGTGCCTGTTTCTGCACTTTCTGTATGCGGCTTTCAATAGTTTCAAGGTCTTTCAACTGAAGTTCGGTATCGATAATCTCCTTGTCGCGTACAGGGTCAACGCTTCCGTCAACGTGAGTTACGTTATCATCGTCGAAGCAACGCAAAACGTGGATGATTGCATCTGTTTCGCGGATATTTGCAAGGAATTTGTTACCAAGACCTTCGCCCTTGCTAGCTCCTTTTACCAGACCGGCGATATCAACGATTTCTACTGTTGTAGGAACGATTCGGTTAGGATTTATAAGTTCTGCCAGTTTGTTAAGACGTTCGTCAGGTACAGTGATTACACCTACGTTAGGTTCGATTGTACAGAATGGGAAATTGGCTGCCTGAGCCTTTGCATTAGATAAGCAATTGAAAAGTGTCGATTTGCCTACGTTAGGTAGGCCGACAATACCACATTGTAGAGCCATAAATATATTTAAGTTTTTTATTTTTAGATCTAAAACTCTGCAAAGGTACTTATTTCTAATAATATAACCAAAGAATGGTAGTCATATAGCAAAAAAAGGAGGTATCTTCCAAAGATACCTCCTAAAATTTAGAGAGATTTATGTTTACTGATTTTATCTGCTTGTTTTTTATTTATCCATTGTAACTGTCATGTCAGGAATAAGGATGAATGTACCCTTCTTGCTGTTCCATTTGTAGTATTCTGTTGTAACGCTCTTGTTGTCATAAGTATAACAGATTTTCAAGTCGTTTACCCAACTGTTGCTTTCAGCATTCCATTTCTGTGACAAATTTTCAGTCATCTGGTTATTTTCATCATATTTATAGTTGTACTTCATGTATTTAGTTAGCAGATTGTTATCCATCTTATAGACTGTTTCTGCAACTTTCACTCCGTCAACTTCTTCTGCGTTGTAAATCAGGTTGTTATTCAACTTTGCAGCTGAAATAGTAGCATTAGCGATAAAAACTGTTACAATTACTAACAAGGTTTTGATAAAATTCATAGCTTTCATATTTTTATTGTTTTAGGTTTAACTTACATTTTGTTCTTGATTGCGGTGCAAATATAGATGTTATTTTGATATGTTGTATAGTTTATCCCTAAAAAATAGCTATAAATTAGCAAAATGTTAGTTATTTAACTTTTATTTACAATTTAGATGAATTAGTGCGCTTCAAGCCAATTTTGACCCCAACCACAGTCTGCAAGCAAAGGTACTTTCATTTTGTAAGCAGCCTCCATTTCGGATATCACAATTTGCTGCACTTTTTCCTTTTCTTCTCTCAACACGCTGAAATTGAGTTCGTCGTGTACCTGTAGTATCATTTTAGACTTGATGCCTTCGTCCATGAAGCGTTTGTATATTCTTATCATGGCTACTTTGATAATATCGGCTGCACTACCCTGAATAGGGGCGTTAATTGCATTTCGTTCGGCATACCCTCTAACAACGGCATTTCTTGAGTTTATGTCAGGAAGATACCTTTTGCGCTTGAAAATTGTCTCAATGTAACCTTTGTCCCTTGCAGAACGTATGCTTTCGTCCATATAGGCTTTTACTTTCGGATAGTTTTCGAAATATCCGTCAATAAGTTCCTTGGCTTCTTTGCGATCTACATTCAGACGTTCCGCAAGCCCGAAGACAGAAATACCGTATATAATTCCGAAGTTCGCAGTCTTAGCCTTGCTTCTTTGCTCTCTGGTCACTTCGTCTATATTTATCTTATATATTTTGGCTGCGGTTGCCGCATGAATATCCTGCTCCTCTCTGAATGCTTCAATCATATTGTCGTCTTCACTCAGGTGTGCCATTATTCTAAGCTCTATCTGAGAATAGTCGGCAGAAAAGAATTCGCATCCGTCATCTGGGATAAATGCTTTTCTGATTTCTTTTCCGTCATCGTCTCTGACAGGAATGTTCTGCAGGTTAGGATTGCTTGAGCTTAATCGTCCTGTAGCAGTTACTGTTTGGTTGAAAGATGTATGTATCCTTCCTGTCTTCGGGTTGATAAGTTCAGGCAGTGCATCTACATATGTACTGAGCAGTTTTTTCAATCCTCTGTAGTCAAGAATTTTTTCTACTATCTGATGTTTGCCTTTCAGACTTTCCAGAACCTCTTCCGATGTTACGTATTGTCCTGTCTTGGTTTTCTTGGCTTTTTCTACAATCTTAAGTCTGTCGAAAAGAACTTCGCCTACCTGTTTAGGGGAAGATACATTGAATTCCATTCCTGCTAGCTTGTAGATTTCTTCTTCTATTTCGCGCATTCTTATGGTGAAATGTCTGGAAGTTTCTTTCAGGGCCTCGGTATCAATTCTCACTCCGTTTCTTTCGATGTATGCAAGCACAGGAACAAGTGGCATCTCTATTTCTTCAAACAGTTCTTTCACACCGTTAGTCTCAAGTTCCTTTTCAAGAATGTTTTTAAGTTTGAGCGTTACGTCTGCATCCTCGCATGCATATTTATATATATCGGTAGGGGAGAGGTCGCGCATGTTCCGTTGGTTCTTTCCTTTTGCACCTATCAGCTCTTCTATCTTTATGGTGTCATATTTAAGATATACTTCAGCCAGGTAGTCCATGCCATGATGCAGTTCTGGCTGCAACACGTAATGAGCAATCATGGTGTCGAACATCTGTCCTTTAATGCTGACTCCATAATTGCCAAGGACAATCATATCATATTTTATATTTTGTCCTACCTTTATGGATTTTTCATTTTCGAATACAGGTTTGAACTTATCGACGATTTTTTGAGCTTCTTCCCTGTCTTGCGGAACAGGAACATAAAAAGCCTGGTTTTCTTTGTAACTGAAGCTCATTCCTACCAGTTCTGCGCTCATTGCGTCGGTGCCTGTAGTCTCAGTATCTAGACTGATAATTTCCTTTGTAAGGATTATTCTTAAAAAATCGTTTATTTTATCCTCTGTATCAATGAGTTGATAGTCATAATCGGTGTCTTCAAGCCTTTTGAGACTTGAATTTTTCTGTTCTTCCGTATTGTCGTCGGCAAAAAATCCAAAGAGATCGCCTTGGAGTGCCTGTTTTTCGGGTGCCGGTTTTGCTGCCGGCTTTTTGTCGGATTTGAATACCCTTTCCAATAGGGTACGGAATTCCAGCTCCTCGAAAATGCTTCTGAGTTTTTCCTCATCCGGAGTTTCACGTTTCAGCGAATCCATGTCAAGTTCGATAGGAACGTCAGTTTTTATAGTGGCGAGGAACTTAGAGAATTTTATCTTTTCGACATTCGATTCTACCTTTGTCTTTATAGCCCCTTTCAACTGGTCTGTATGTTCAAGCAGGTTTTCTATGCTTCCGAATTCCGAGATAAGTTTCTGGGCGGTTTTCTCGCCAACGCCAGGACACCCCGGTATATTGTCTGACGAGTCACCCATAAGTCCAAGCATATCGATTACCTGACTGGTAGATTCTATATTGAATTTTGCTTTTACTTCTTCGATACCCATTATGTCGAATTCCTTGTCGCCATACTTAGGTCTGTACATGAATACGTTCTCGCTTACCAGCTGACCGTAGTCTTTATCGGGAGTCATCATATAAGTTGTGATACCTCTTTTGCCGGCCTCGGTGGCAAGTGTGCCGATAACGTCGTCAGCTTCGTATCCCGGAACTTCCAGTATAGGAATCTTGTAAGCTCTGATTATATCCTTTATAATAGGAACTGACAATCGTATTGCTTCAGGAGTTTCTTCTCTCTGTGCTTTGTATTCCTTGTATGCTTCGTGTCTGAATGTCGGACCTGATGGGTCGAAAGCTACACCGATATGGGTAGGCGATTCTTTTTTCAATACATCTTCAAGTGTATTTACAAAACCCAGGATAGCCGATGTGTTGAAACCTTTCGAGTTTATTCTGGGACTTTTGATTAATGCGTAATATGCACGGTAGATTAATGCGTAGGCATCGAGTAGAAAAAGTTTATCCATATAGTGTGAATTAATAATGAAATTTCATGTAAAAGTACAAAAAAATACCGTATTCCCCGTTTTATTATTACTTTTGTACGCTAATTTATTCCCGATGAACACAGTAGATATAATAAAACAACCTATTACAAATGAGTTGGAGGCTTTCAGAGAGCTATTCGTTTCGTCATTAAAGAGTGATAATCCGCTTCTTGACAATGTGCTTGCATATATCAAGAATAGGAGTGGCAAGATGATGAGACCGATATTGGTTATGCTTGTTGCCAAAGCTTATGGCGTTATAGATGATTCGGTAAGGCATGTAGCTCTGTCGCTTGAATTGCTTCATACGGCAAGTCTTGTTCATGATGATGTGGTGGATGAGAGTAGTGAACGTAGGGGACAGCAGTCTGTAAATGCTGTTTATAATAACAAACTTTCGGTTCTGGTTGGCGATTATATCCTGGCTACTTGTTTGAAACATGCCTCATTGACCAAAAACATCAAGCTGGTTGAACTGGTGTCCGATCTTGGTCAGGATCTTTCTTTGGGTGAAGTGATACAGTTGGCCAATCTTTCGAACAAGGAATTCTCAGAAGAAGATTATTTCAATGTAATACGCAGAAAAACTGCAGCGTTGTTTGCTGCTGCTGCAGAGTGTGGAGCAGTTGCTGTAGGAGCATCGGAAAAAGAGGTTGAATGTGCAGCATCATTTGGAGAGATGCTTGGTATTGCATTTCAGATAAAGGATGATATCTTTGATTATTTTGAAGATGAAAACATAGGAAAGCCTACCGGAAACGATATGGTTGAAGGTAAACTTACCCTGCCTGCAATATATGTCCTGAATAAGATGAATGATGAATCCTTGAATGCTTTGGCCTTGCGCATAAGAGGAATGAATGCCACCAAAGACGAAATCCTGTCGTTTGTTGAGACGGTTAAAAAAGAGGGTGGGATAGAGTATGCCGATAAGGTTATGCGTGACTATAGAAACAAGGCGCTAGACTTATTGCCTGAATATATACCACAGGATATAAGGCTTGCATTGACTGCTTATATTGATTATGTAATTGACAGAAAGAAATAAAAAAAGGACGGGAAACCGTCCTTTTTCGTTTTATGTAGATTTAGAAGAACTTGATGTCTTCACCTGTTATGTCCGAAAGTAAAAGGTTTGCAAGACGACTTGTTCCGAGGCGGAATAGTCCCTCGTTCAGCCATTCTTCTCCAAGTACTTCTTTGGCTATTGTATAATATTTCAAGGCATCTTCCACTGTATTGATACCTCCGGCAGCTTTAAAACCGATCTTTATTCCTGTTTCAAGGAAATATTCCTTTATTGCCTTACACATTATAAAAGCAGCCTCTGGAGTTGCTCCTATGCTTTCCTTTCCGGTAGAAGTCTTGATGAAGTCAGCGCCTGCATACATCGCCAGGATAGAAGCTTTCTTTATGTTTGAAGCGCTTCCCAGTACTCCTGTCTCAAGTATTACTTTCAGTGGCTTTTCTCCACAAACGGCTTTCAGCTCCTCTATTTCGTCGCACATTCCCTCGTAATCTCCGCTAAGGAATTTGCCTACCGGCATAACGATATCTATCTCGTCGGCGCCTGCGTGTATAGCCATGGCTGTTTCGGCTACTTTGACTTCGGTGAATGTCTGTGATGACGGGAAGCCTCCTGAAACACATGCTATCTTGACGTCGTCCGCTTCCAGAGCGTCGTTCACAATTTCTGCCATATTAGGGTAAACACAGACTGCGGCAACGTTTTTCAGGTCAGGATATTTGTCAACAAACTCATTAACCTTCTCTGTGAATTTAAGTATGCTTTCTTCGCTGTCTGTACATTTCAGACTTGTAAGGTCTATGCAATTGAATAAAAATTTCTTTACATCTTTTGTATTGTTCTCATGAAGATATTTATTCAGAATATTATCCGTTGCATAAGTTATTTCATCGTCCTTTATGGCGGTGTTATACTTGTTCAGTGCCTCTGTGTATTTATCACTTGTAGGCATCTCATGTTCATGCTCGTGGTCATGTTCCTGTTCAAAATCGTAGATGTTTTCTTCGTTGTAACTCATAAGCATTATAGTTTTGGATTGTTTTTATGTCTGTCTTTATCTCTTGAAGTTTTCTTTTCGATGTTCTTCTTGAATGCTTCAGTAAGGTTCACGCCTGTCTGGTTTGCCAGGCAGAGCAGTACCCATAATACATCGGCCATTTCGTCTGCCGGATCCTGGTTTTCGCCTTCTTTGAACGACTGGTCGCCGTATTTTCTTGACATCACTCTGGCCAGTTCTCCAACCTCTTCGGTAAGAACCGCCATATTGGTAAGTTCGCTGAAGTATCTTACTCCGTATTCCTTTATCCAGTTGTCAACTGTTTTCTGGGCTTCATCAAGTGTCATATTTTTTGAGTTTTTTGGTTCTTGAGTTTTTGAGTTACTAGTTGACTAGTTGACAAGTTGACGAGGTTACCATCCGGATGGAGAGCCTTGTCAACTAAGATTCATTCCTTATTTTTAGAGTCGATTAAAATAGTAACAGGACCGTTGTTAAGCAGCTCTACTTTCATGTCTGCCCCGAATTCACCTGTGCCAACTTCTTTACCCAATGCCTTGCTTACTTCGCAGCAGAAGTATTCATAGAGTGGGATAGCGGTCTCATGTCCGGCAGCTCTGATGTACGATGGTCTGTTTCCTTTCTTTGTAGAAGCCATAAGAGTGAATTGGCTTACGATTAGAATCTCACCGTTTATGTCCATGATAGATTTGTTCATCACTCCGTTTTCATCGTCGAACACTCTCAGTCCGATAACCTTTTTGCACAGCCAGTCGGCATCTTCTTTAGTGTCGGCTTCCTCTATACCTACAAGTATCATGAAACCTTCCTTTATTGCCGATTTGCACACGCCGTTTATGGTTACCGATGCATGGCTTACTCTCTGTATAACTAGTCTCATATTCTGATAAAATTATTCCTTGTTTAATTCCTCTTTTACGGCCTTTGCAGAGGCTTCTCCTACAACTTTGGATAATTCCTCTATGCTGGTTTCCTTTATTCGTCTGACGCTCTTAAAAGCCTTCAGAAGCGCCGTTTTCTTTTTCTCTCCGATACCCTTGATGTTGTCCAGTGCCGATGCTATCTGGCTCTTGCTTCTCTTGTCGCGATGGAAGGTGATGGCAAATCTGTGCACTTCGTCCTGAATGTTTTCAAGCAGATGGAATAGGGGAGTTCCCTGTTTTATTCCTATGGTCTGCGGTGGAAAACCGGCAAGCACTTCCGATGTCCTGTGGCGGTTGTCTTTTGCTAGTCCCACGATTGGAATATTGAGGTGAAGCTCGTCTTCTATTACCTGTCTTACAACTTCCATCTGTCCTTTTCCACCATCTGTCAGAATAACGTCCGGCAGTTCGCCCTGCTCGTCCAAAATACGTGTATATCTTCGTCTCACCACTTCCTGCATCGAAGCATAATCGTCCGGACCTTCTACTGTTTTTATTATATATTTTCTGTAGTCCTTTTTGCTCGGTTTCGCTTTCTTGAAAACTACGCAAGCTGCTACGGCGTCGGAGCCCTGAATGTTGGAGTTGTCGAAACATTCTATATGTACAGGCATTTTCTCCAGGTGAAGCTGTTCCTGAATCTCCTTCATCAGCCTTACACTCCTCTGCTCCGGATTAAGCTTTTCTGCCTGCTTCAGGCGATCTACTTTATACTGTTTTACGTTCAGAATAGACAGTTCCAAAAGATGTTTTTTGTCGCCTCTTTGTGGCACTGTAAATGTCACTCCGTTCATTTCCATATCCAGTTCGAACGGAACAATAATTTCTTTCGATTTGCTCTGGTATCTTTCGCGCATCTCCACAATACCCAGCTGGAGCAGTTCCTCTTTCGTCTCGTTCATCCGCACTTTATATTCGAAAGTGAATGCCTGGTTTATGCATCCGTTCGTGATGTGCAGATAGTTGATATATGCCACTCCCTCGTCAGTTTCTATAGAGAATACATCGATGTTGTGAAGTATTGAACTTACCACCTCGCTCTTCGATCTGTAGCTTTCCACCAGGTCGTATTTCAGCTTTATCTTATGTGCTTCTTCAAACTTAAGTTCGCTTGCCAGCTTCTGCATCTCGTCCATCAGCATGTCGCTTATGATTCGCGTATTACCTTTCAGAATCTCTTTTATTTCTGCTATCTGCTTCATGTATTCTTCGTGGCTTTGAAGTCCTATACATGGCCCTTTGCAGTTCTTGATATGATATTCCAGGCAAACCTTGAATTTCCCTTGCGATATGTTTTCAGGTGTAAGTGCCAGATGACAAGTGCGCAGATTATAGAGTTTCTTTATAAGCTCCAATACTGCCATCATTGAAGGAACGTGGCTGTAAGGACCGAAGTATGTACCTTCTTTTCTGATTATCTTCCGTGTCTTGAAAACACGTGGAAAATGCTCGTTGCTGATGCAGATAGAAGGGTAGCTCTTGTCGTCTTTAAGCAGGACGTTGTATCGTGGCTTATATTTTTTGATCAGGTTATTTTCCAGCAATAATGCATCCTCCTCTGAGTTTACCACGATGTATTTTATATCCGCAATCTTGCTTACCAGAATCCTTGTCTTTGCCGATTGGTGCTCCTTTGCAAAATACGAATATACGCGTCTTTTCAAGTTCTTTGCCTTACCCACATAAATGATAGTACCTTCGGTGTTCAGGTATTGATAAATCCCTGGACTGTCCGGCAGGTTCAAGACAATTCCCCTAAGATAATCGCTGGTTTTAAGTTCCTCTTTCGAATCCATTATTGCTGAAAAAATATTTAGAGTTCAAGTATCGTTGTGACGTCAACATCTGAAGGGAAAGCCTTTCTTCCGTTAAGGTCTTTCAGCTCTATAACGAAGTTGATATATGTTTCTTTTGCTCCGGCTTTCTTAACCAGTCTGTGTGTAGCTGCCATAGTTCCGCCTGTGGCAAGAAGGTCGTCGTGAAGTAATACCACATCGTCTTCGCTGATGGCATCCTTATGAAGTTGGATAGTGTCAGTTCCGTATTCCTTTTCGTAAGTCTCTTCAATTACTTCTGCCGGAAGTTTTCCTGGCTTGCGGGCCATGATAAAACCGGCTCCAAGTCTTGCAGCCAAAGCACCGCCAAGGATAAATCCTCTTGACTCGATTCCTACGACTTTAGTGATGCCTTTGTCCTTATACATTTCATACAGCTCGTCTATCAGACCGCTAAGGCACTCGCTGTTTTTGAATAGGGTGGTAACGTCATAGAACAGAATTCCCGGCTTTGGGAAGTCTGGAATCTCACGGAGGTTCTTTCTTAAAGTTTCTTTGTTCATTGGTTTTGATTTTATTTGTTCAAGCCTTAAAGTTTTACGTTAACCATACTTTAAACTTTAATGCGTTTTCCTTTATTTACAGTGATTTGCGGGTAATCCTTAAACAAATTGTTTCACGTGAAACATCGTTTTATCGTCCCATGAGAACAAGTAGCACATTGATGTCGCTAGGAGATATACCCGGTATTCGGCTTGCCTGTGCCAGTGTTTCAGGATCTATCTTCTTTAGCTTTTGTCTTGCCTCGGTTGACAGTGACTGGAGGGTGTCATAGTCGAATTTGCCTTTTATCTTGATTGACTCCAGACGGTGTATCTTGTCGGCTATCATTCTCTCGCGGTCGATGTATCCTTTGTATTTAATCTGTACTTCGGCCGCCTCTATAATTTCTTCCTTGCGGTCTTCTATTCTGTCGAGAACAGCCTTGAATGCCGGAACAAGAGGAGCTATGTTTTCTATCGTAATTTGCGGACGGCTTATCAGGTCTATTAGCTTACATCCGTGAACCAGTCTTGCAGTTCCTAATGCTTCCAGACCATCGTTTATCTTGTCGGCCTTGATAGAGTAGGTTTTGGTGAATTCCACTATCTTCTCTATTTCTTCACGCTTCTTGCAGAGGATGTCGTATCTGTCCTGTTTTGCAAGTCCGAGCTTGTATGCCTTTTCTGTAAGTCTGAAGTCGGCATCATCCTGTCTCAGCAAGATTCTGTATTCTGCTCTTGAAGTAAACATACGGTAAGGTTCGTCCACACCTTTTGTCACAAGGTCGTCTATCAGAACGCCTATATAAGCTTCGTCTCTTCCCAATACGAAAGGCTCTCCGCCATGACAGTTGATATGAGCATTGATACCTGCAATGATACCCTGACCGCCTGCTTCCTCGTAACCTGTAGTACCGTTCACCTGACCGGCAAAGAACAGGTTCTTGACGATCTTCGATTCGAGTGTATGCTTGAGTTGGGTAGGGTCGAAGTAGTCGTATTCTATGGCATATCCCGAGCGGTAAAGCACCACATCCTTAAAGCAAGGAATCTTCTTCAAAGCCTCAAGCTGGATGTCCATAGGTAGGGAAGAGGAGAACCCGTTGAGGTAAAGTTCCTGTGTAGTCTCTCCTTCCGGTTCCAGAAAAAGCTGGTGCTGCGGTTTGTCCGGGAAAGTTACGATTTTCGTTTCTATACTCGGGCAGTAGCGAGGACCGATACTCTGGATTTGTCCGTTGTAAAGAGGGGAGTCCGCCAGTCCGTTTCTCAGTGTGGCATGAACCTCTTCGTTAGTAAAACAAGTCCAGCACTGAAGTTGTTTAAGTTCTCTTGGCTTACTTATGAATGAAAATCTGTGGAAATCGTTCTCGCCGTCCTGAGGCTCCATGAGGTCGAAGTGTACGCTTCTTGCGTCAATTCTTACCGGTGTACCTGTTTTCATTCTTCCGGCAGTGATGCCATGTCTGGTTATAGACTCAGTAAGATGATAAGAAGCAGGTTCTGCGCAACGTCCTCCGGCGAGCATCTTGCGTCCTATGTGCATAAGCCCGTTGAGGAATGTGCCTGCTGTGAGAACAATACATTTTGCATAGAATGTCACGCCCCAGCAAGTTATCAACCCTTTAACTTCCCCATTTTCGATTATAAGTTCTTCCACAGTATCCTGCCATATATGCAGGTTAGGAATGTTCTCGAGAACCTCTCTCCATGCCCATATGAATTTGCCTCTGTCGCACTGCGCGCGAGGGCTCCACATGGCAGGACCTTTTGAGCGGTTCAGCATTCGGAACTGTATGGCAGTCTTGTCTGTCACTAATCCCATGTATCCGCCCAACGCGTCAATCTCTCTTACTATCTGTCCCTTTGCAATACCACCTACCGCAGGGTTGCAGCTCATCTGTGCAATCTTGTTCATGTCCATTGTTATCAGACATGTCTTGGATCCAAGATTGGCTGCTGCCGCAGCAGCTTCACAACCTGCATGACCGGCACCGATTACAATAACGTCGTACTTAAATTCCATTGAATTATGATGTTTATTACTGGTTGCAAAATTAGTGAAAATTATCGTTGTTTTTCCCCCTTGCAAATATCATTTAACAAAGTAGGGCGAGAAATTCCCGCCCCACTACTTTTGTTCTAATTATTTCATTTCCTTAAGCATATCCAGTGCCTTGTTCTCTGCCGCTTCCATTATCTCTCTTCCTCCCGGTCCCTTGTCGTTTATTCCGCACAGGTGCAGGATTCCGTGGATAATCACTCGGTGCAGTTCCGTATCGTATTCCGCTCCGAACTGTTCGGCATTCGTTCTTACAGTGTCAAGGCTTATGAACAGGTCGCCTGATATTCGCTTGCCTTCACAATAGTCGAATGTGATGATGTCAGTGTAATAATCATGTTGCAGATACTGTCTGTTTACTTCCAGAATCTTTTCGTCCGAGCAGAAGATGTAGGCAATCTCTCCCACGCGCAAACCGTACGAGGCGGCTACGGCTTTTATCCATTCTGTAGTTTCTCTCTTTTTGATGTCGGGCATTTCAACCCCGTCTGTCTGATAAGTAATCATACGTTATATAAGTTTTAGTTTTTTATCCGAAGAAAAGATAGCATATAAATATGGCTGAAATTATTCCTGCCAAGTCAGCCAATAGTCCGCAAGGAACAGCATGTCTTGTCTTGCTTATTCCTACACTTCCGAAGTAAACGGCGAGGATATAGAAAGTGGTATCTGTAGAGCCTTGGAAGATACAAGCCATACGTCCTACGAACGAATCTGCACCGTATGTTGTCATTGCATCAACCATCAGTCCGCGTGCCCCGCTTCCGCTCAATGGCTTCATAATTGCTGTAGGCAGTGCCGCTACAAACTCGCTGTCTATTCCGCACCAGCCAACCAATGTGGCTACTCCGTTGATGATATAATCCATGCTTCCCGAAGCGCGGAACACCCCTATCGCTACCAGTATCGCTACCAGATATGGTATGATTCTTACAGCTGTGGTGAATCCTTCTTTCGCACCGTCAACAAATGCATCGTAAACATTGACCTTCTTGCGTATCCCGGCAAGTATAAAGCCGATAATAATCAGGAACAGGAATACATTTGCAGTCGTGGTGGAATATATGTCAATCATCTCTCTTGAAAGCGTGGTGAAAAAATATATTATACCTGCTATGAACAGGCTGGCTCCACCCAGAAACAGTAGTATAGTCCTGTTCAGAAGATTGATTTTCTGATAAACGCTTACTGCGATAATTCCTGCCAAGGTTGAAAAGAACGTAGCAAGCAGTATCGGTACGAATACATCTGTAGGCTGTGCGGCTCCAAGTTGCGCTCTGTAAACCATTATGCTTATTGGAATAATGGTAAGTCCGGAGGTATTCAGTACAAGGAACATTATCATCGGATTGCTGGCAGTATCCTTTTTTGTGTTCAGTTCCTGAAGTCCTTCCATAGCTTTCAGTCCTAACGGAGTGGCGGCATTGTCCAGTCCCAGCATATTGGCTGCAAGGTTCATGAATATACTTCCTGTCACAGGATGTCCTTTCGGTATATCGGGAAACAGCTTTGTGAACAGCGGACTCAGTACTCTTGAGAACATATTAATTACTCCCCCCAGTTCCCCTATTTTCATAATTCCAAGCCATAAAGACAACACCCCTGTCAGTCCCAGTGAGATGTCGAACGCTGTCTTAGCCGAGTCAAAAGTCGAATTGATGATAGCCGGAAAAACGCCTGTGTCGCCCATAAAGACCAGTCTTACTGCTGCCACTACGAATGCGATAAGGAAAAATGCTATCCAGATGTAGTTCAATACCATAAATCGTTTATCGTTTTTTGGTTATAAATCAGTTAGAAAAATCTTTTACAAAAATAAGTATTTTAATCAGAAAAAGATAATTTTGCCGTCACTTAAACTTAATAATTAAAAAGTTGACAAGGCTTCAGTTACAAGTTGACAAGGTTCTATATCCGGATGGCAACCTCGTTAACTTGTCAACTCGTCAACTTCTAACCTAAAAACTCAAAAATATATGTTCAAGTTTAAATATTTCCGTTGGACCCTGCTCCTGCTGCTCTTTCTGTTTGTAATTCTCTCGTCGCTGAATGTCGGTGTCGCAGAGTTTTATTCACGTAGTATTTATCCGTCATTGTCATATGTGCTTTCTGCATTATCATCCGTTGTGCCGTTTTCTCTTGATGAGATAGGTGTCTTACTGATGATAATGTCAGTCGTAGTATTTCCGTTTGTATGGCGGATATGCAGAAAACTGAAATGGAAAACGGTTCTATTGCGTGAGGCAGAAATGCTTTTATGGATATACGTGTGGTTTTATATCGGTTGGGGAATAAATTATTATCGTGAAAGTTTTTTCACAAGGGCCGGTGTCTCTCCTGCTAAATACGATGAACAGCGTTTTAAAGATTTTCTGTATTCATATACCGACAGTCTGAACAGTTACTGTTGCAATATTGATACCGTATCTGCGGAGCATGTTCATGAAGAGATAAAATTATCTTACAAAAAAGTATCTGATGTCTATGGGCTCACCACTCCCCGTTCGTTTCAGCATCCAAAGGCACTACTTTTCAATTCCCTTTATTCCGGTTCCGGTGTTCTCGGATTTATGGGACCGTTCTTTGCCGAGTCGCATATCAATATGCAGATTACTCCGTTGGAGTATCCTTTCACATATGCTCACGAACTTTCCCATCTTTTGGGAATAAGCAGCGAGGCGGAAGCAAATCTTTGGGCATATCAGACCTGTCTTCTTTCTTCCGATGCTGAGATTAAGTACAGTGGTTATTTCGGTCTCTTTCCATATGTGCTGATGAATGCGCGAGGTCTGTTGAATGAAGAGGATTATAAAAACTGGATTTCCGGTGTCCGGCCGGAAGTGATAAAACAGTATAAGGAGAAGCGCATGCATTGGTCCTCTCTCTATAGTCCGTTGCTTGGCGAAATTCAGTCGGCAATGTATGAAATCTATCTGAAGGGTAACAGAATTTCGTCCGGACAGAAAAATTATGCCGAGGTTATCGGTCTTTTGTTGTCGTTGCCCGATGAAGGTATAAAAATGCTTGCTGAGAATTGAAAAAATCGGGTATCTGTACGTGATGACTCTGATTTTTTAATTCTCGCAAGCCTGTCAATAACTGTATTATATACTATTTTATAGCATTCTGTTAATAAAATATTCGTAATACAGCACTATGTGTAACATAAGTATAAAGATTGTTTGTGTGTGGCTGTCTTTTTGATATTATTTATTTGAAAATAATTATTGATAATCCGGAGAGAAATTCTGATTTAGCCTTCCGGTTGCCCTTAAATACTCGGTTTCATAAATTTTATACTGTGTTTGTGCTTCGATGAGATTGCTTTTTGCCTGTTTCCACTGCGACTGTGCATCGAGCAAGTCAGTAAGCAGTGCCATCGAAACATTGTATTTGTTATTGGTTACTCTCAAATTCTCCTCCGCCTGTTTAAGTCCAACTTCTGCCGTCCTGATAAGTTGGTAACCGTCGTAAACATTTTTCAGAGCGCTTTGAGCTTCCAAAGTCATAAGCCGTGAGTTCCTGCTTAATTCCAGTTCTGCATTCTTGAAATCAAGCTTTGCTTTTTTTACTTTCTTCAGATTTGCACCCCACTCGAATATCGGAATATTCACAGACAGCATTACAGCCCCTAACCCGTCGCGGAATTCCTGTGAGTACGGCACCATGGTTCCGTTGCCTGCGTCAACCATACTGTTAAGCTTGATATTGCCGTAATATGTATATCCTGCTACAAGTCCTATTGTTGGCAGCATGTTTGCGCGCGACATCTGTATCTGCTTTTGAGTGGCATCCATCTGATGTTTGAGCAGATTGAGCTCCGGTCGTCCGTTAATATCCGCTGTCAGAAGTCCAGGCTCATTAACGTGTATCGTCGTGTCAGTAAGCTCAAGTTCTGCATTTGAGTCAATGCCGGTGATTCTGCATAGCGACATGCGGCATAAGTCCTCTCCGTTCTTTGCCTTCTGTATCTGGTATAAAATGTCACTCCTGCTTGCCTCTATCCTCAGAAGCTCATTCTCTGTGCTTAGCCCTGCCCCAACAGCGGTTTTCACTTGAGAATACAGCGAATCCATCTGTTCTTTATAACTGTCCAGCATTTTTACCTTTTGTCTGACGGCAATAAGTGTCCAGTAAGCATTGTCGGCTTCTACCAGCACGTCCATCATTGTCATCCTTTTCTGTTCGGCTGCTATAGACTCTCCCAGTTTTGAGAGTTTCTTTCCTGTCATTATCTTTCCTCCTGCGTATAGTGGTTGAGTAAGGGTTATTCCTGCCATATACATTCCCCGCATTCTGAGATCCATACCCATCATGTCCATATCCGGAAATACGTATGTTCCGGTGCCTGAAGCCTCGATTTTCGGAAGGAAAGCCGAAGTTGCTATTTTATTGTCCAGTTGCGACTGCTGGTATTTATGTTCTGCCTGTTGCAGGGATTCGCTTTGTGATAAAGCCATTTCCCGGCATGAAACCAGGCTTAGCTTTATTGTTTCCTGAGCTTTTACGTTTATATTCTGGATAAACATAAAAACAGTTGTTGTAAATAATATTTGAAAAAACCTGTATCTCATATATGTGTGAGTTTTTGAGTTTGAAAGTTTATTAGTTACAAGTTGACGAGTTGACAAGTCAACGAGGTTGCCATCCGGATATAGAATCTTGTCAACTTGTAACTGAAGCCTTGTTACCTGCTATAAGACCTTGTTACCTATATTTTTCTGATATTGAAAAGTACCGTATAGAAGATAGGCAACAATATCAATGTGATAAGTGTACCTACTGCCAGTCCTCCCATTATGGTGATTGCCATTGAGCTGTACATCGGGTCGGTAATGAGAGGTATCATGCCTACTATTGTAGTGAGTGATGCCATCAATACCGGGCGGACTCTGGAGACGGTAGCTTCGATTACTGCTGTATATGGTATTTTCTTTTCTTCTGTCTGCAGTCTGTTAATTTCGTCCACAAGTACAATCGCATTCTTGACCATCATACCTATCAGCCCCATCATACCTATAATTGCCATAAATGTCATAGGCTGGTTTGTTATTAATAATGAAGGAACGATACCGCAAAATACGAACGGGAAACATATCAGAATGAGTATAACCTTTTTCCAGCTGTTGAACAGCAAAAGAAGAATGGCAAGGATAATGAAGATAGTAATAGGTACATATTTCATTAGGTTGTTGATGGCTTCTCCCTGTACTTCTCCTTCGCCTACCCATCTCATGCTGTATCCTGCCGGTAAGTCAATGCCTTCAATCTCCTCTTTTATTGATTCCACTACTTTTGCCGGTGTGGCTTCGTCAATTTCTGAGTTTGGGTCACATTCTGCCTCAATAACCCTTTGTCCGTTTAGGCGCATAACGATATCTTCATCCCATTCCATAGTTATTCCTTCAGCGACACGGCTTAGGGGTGTGGCACGGAAAATCTTGTCCTGCAACTCACTCATTCCTTTCCCTCCTGCAATGGCTGAGTTCAGTTCGTCATTGGACATATGAAAGTTCATCATGCTCCATACAGGAATATCGTTCAAATCGTCTATACGGCTTCCGTCTTCGTTTCTTACAAGCATGTTTACCACGATAGTCTTGTCTTTATCATTTATTGCTCCTACTGGCATTCCGTCTGTGGCAGCCATAAGGGCATTGGCAATATCACTTCTTCCTACTCCTGAACGCAGTGCATCCTGTTGTAAATATTTTGTGGCGTACGATTTACCGTATGGCTTCCAGTTGTTTTGTACGGAATACGGGTCAACGTACTCGCATTTTCTCATTATATCCTCTGCCTTGCAGCTCAATTCTTTCAGTACGGCAGGGTCCGGTCCGGCAAATTCTACCTCTACAGTGTGTGACGTAGAGATTGAGAAATTATACTTCCTGCAGCGTATGTATGCGTCAGGATATTTTTCTCTTAATTCACGTCTTATATCGGGTATCTGTTTCACTACCGTATTATAGTCTTTGCAGTCGATAATCAGCTCGCCGTAGCAGTCACCTCCGGATGTCATCGGTCTGACAAGACAATAATGTGCAGGTGCGCTTCCCTGACTGACAGCAATTCTTTCTATATCCTTGCGTTCGGACAATAGATTGCTCATCTCCAGAAGTTTGTTCCGTACCACATTCGGACTGGTGGCAGAAGGGAAAAAGCATTCCACTACATATTGTTTATAGTCGAAATCAGGGAAAAACAAATTCTTGACTTTGCTCATTCCTACAAAACACAATATCAGTATTGCAAATGCAACTCCTATGGCCGTTTTTTTATAGTCTATAAGTCGTGATATAGTGCCACGTACAAACTTGTGTACAGGTGAATTCATTACTGTTTTATTACCATTTTCGGCAGTATGTTCCCTTGCCGGTAACCATGTTTTTGCACATACAGGTACTTGCACAAGAGCCAGTATCCAGCTTGCCAGAAGACTTACACATAATACCAGGAACAGATCGCCTGAATACTCTCCTGCCGAATCAGGCGACAGATAGACACACAGGAATGTGGACGCAGCAATAATTGTGGCACCAAGCAGCGGCATAGCTGTGTTCTGCCCTATTCTGTAGAGGTAGTTCTTTGGCGCAAATCCGCGTTTCTTATCTATAAGGATACCGTCCATTATAACCACGGCATTGTCCACAAGCATACCCATAGCCACGATGAATGCTCCCAATGATATTCGTTGCAGCGTGGTTCCGCATACCAACAGTATAGGGAAAGATACGGCAACCGTAAGTATCAGACCAAATCCGATAATAAGACCACTACGGAATCCCATAGTGAATATCAGTACCAGTATTACTATGGCTACTGATTCTACCAGATTCCACATAAATGAAGAAATGGCATCCTCCACCTTATCAGGTTGGAAAAATATCTTCTCTGTGTTCATTCCAGCCGGGATATTCTTCATGACCTCATTAAGCCGTTTGTCAACTGCCTTACCTACGTCAGGTACTATGGCCGACGATTCCATTGCTATACAGATTGCGAGCGCCGGTTTGCCGTTGACGAAGAAACCGTTCCTTTGAGGCTCGGAGTATGTCCTTTCTATTTTGGCTATATCTCCTAATCTTAAAGTTTTACCGTCTGTGGTCTGTATCAGAAGATTCTTGATGTCGTTTTCATCCTTGCTTTCGGAATCCACATAAATAGGAATAAGTTCGTTTCCACTCTGATATTTTCCGGCATTTACTGTCTTGAAAGCTCCTTGCAAAGTGGACATGATTTGTGTAGGTATAACTCCGTTTCTTGAAATCTGTTCCTTTGAAAGAGTGATATTTATTACCTCGTCACGGTTTCCTACAATATTTATTCGCTTCACGCCTTTTACGCCGGACAGTTCACGCTTTATCATTTGGGCATATTTGTACATTTCAGGATAATCATATCCGTCGGCGGTAAATGCGTAGAAGATACCGTAAACGTCCATCATGTCGTCTATCACTATAGGGTCATAACATCCCTGTGGAAGTCTGGAGGATGCATCGTTCACCTTGCGGCGCAGCAGGTCGAAATGCTGTTCCAGATTTTTGGTAAGGACGGTCATTTGGAATTCCACCGTAAACATTGCCATTCCGTTTCTGCATTCGGTCTTTATCTTGTTTACATCAGGCAGTGCCCGCAATTCCTCTTCCATCATCAGAGCCACTTTAAGCTCCGTTTCGTGTGCGCTCGCTCCAGGATATGGTACTATAACCATAGCCTGTTTTGCTGAGACTGCCGGGTCTTCAAGTTTAGGCATCTGGACGAAAGAAAGTATTCCGGCAATTATTATAGCTGTTACGAACGACCAGAATTGCATTGGCCGTTTCATAAAGTATTCTGTAATTCTTATCATATCAGTCCTCCGACATTACTTTTTTCAGGTTGTTCTATGACTGTTACTTTCTCTCCTTCCTGTAGTGAGTTTACACCTGCACGTATTATCTTTTCCGTACCACTCAGTCCTTTTATTACTGTAATCTGCTCTCCTGAAAAGTTATTGTCAATGGTTATCACTCTTTTTTCTATTGTAGAATCCTCTTTCAGTACCCATACACATGAGTTGTCACTGCTTTTGAATATTGAACAGGCAGGAATCTTAAATCCATCCTTACTGTCATTACCTTCATTTATAGTCAGACGCACCTCAATGTTCATTCCGGGGGTAATCTGTTTTTTGGGCTTCTCTCTGAATTTCAGATTTAACTGATATAACTGGTTTCCGTCGGCTTTCGGTGACAGACTTAAAAAATCCATAGGATATGTCTGTGATTCTTTTTCCGATGCAACCACACAGTCATAACTTGTCACATTATTGATAACCTTATATATACTTGACGGCAAATCCGTTTTTACTTCCAAATGCGATACGTCGAGGAAAGTAAATATTGCTGTACCGGCATCGACCATTTCTGCCGGTGAGAAATTTACCGACTGTATATATCCGTTTTCCGGTGCATACAGTCTGGTATATTCCAGTTTGTTTTTGTTTACCTGCAATTGCACTCCAAGTTGTCTGAGTCCGGCAGATGCCTTTTCATAATCATTTGCAGAAACACTTTTCTGTTCAAACAGCTTTCTGGTTCTTGCTACTTCGTCTTTCAGCTGATCATATTGTATCTGCAGTGCCTCTACCCCGAGTTTATAATCTTCGTCATCAAGTTCGGCTAGCAACTCTCCTTTTTTTACGTACTTACCTTCTTCTACGTGAATGCGTTTTATCTGTCCGGCTGTCTTAAATCCAAGGCTGATTTCGTGTGCTTCACGTACTATTCCTGAATAACTTTTTGTAATGGTTTTACATGATGGTGTAGGACTTGTCACCTCCACGCTATGAACAGGTAAAGATGTTTTTTTCTGTTCACCGCATGAACAAAGCAGACATAGCAGTAATGCCGGCAGACATAGTAATTTTTTCCTTTTCATTCTCAATATGCTTTTTATGTTTATAATATGCTCTTTTATGATGCAAAATTGAGTATTTATTTATATTATTGTATTATCAAAAAGAATAGCAAATTGGTCTAAAGGATTGATATAATATGTATAACTGTTTATTTTATATATATTTGTTCTTCCAAAGGTATAATATGATTTATGATGAAAGAAGAGAACGTTATTTTGAACCTGAATTTGAGTGATCTGTCGAAACAGCCCGGAGCACAGCACATTGACAACAAACTGATACTGATAGATAACTTTGATTATTCGGAAAATGAGAAACACGTCAGAGGATTGTCTTTTGTAAACTACCCTATGAAATTATCTTTTACAATAGCTATTCTTATAGTGTCGGGAGGTATCAATGTCAAAATCAATCTGGAGGATTTCGAAGCGCGTGAAGGTGATGCCATTACGGTCTTTAAAGGAAATATAGGCGAATTCTGTAGTATGCTACCGGATACACGCATGGCTGTAATAGCTTTTTCCGATGATTTTTTCAATGTGGTGAAAAATATTGACACGGCACTTTACATACAACAGCATATTTATACCAATCCGGTGTTGCATCTTGACAGAGGTTTCATTGATGAGGCTTTGGATATATACAAAAGGATGAAATCGAAACTGGCTGAGACCGATAATTTATTTCGCGAAGGTGCTTTGCACGGCTACACCCAGGTATTGATGTATAACTCCTATAATTATTTCACCAAAATGAAAAATAACGTGGAAGATACTTCAGAGTACAATAGAAATCAGGAGATTTACAAACGCTTTATGCAAGCTGTACAGAAGAATTATATGCAGGAGCGCAGTATAACATATTATGCCGATTTATTATGTATCTCTCCGAAGTACCTTTCACAGGTAATAAAGAATGTTACCGGAAGGCTTGCCGGTGAGTGGATAAGAGACTATGTGATACTTGAGGCTAAAGCGTTGCTGAAAAGCAATAAATATACGGTACAGCAAGTATGTGATATGCTGAATTTTGCCAATCAGTCTTTCTTTGGAAAGTATTTTAAGAGGAAAACAGGTATGTCTCCAAAGGCTTATATGAAGAGTTAAAAATAACGGACAGAATTGTTTTTACGCAATCCTGTCCGTTTCATTATTTTCTGTTCTATATATGTTATGGCATGAATGCATCCATTATTTCTGTTGGTCTGCCATCCTCTGTAAATGCGCCGAGACGGTATTTGTTAGGTTTGCATTCAGGTTCCCAATAGAATACACCTTTGCAAATGCCATCAGTGCTTTCAATACATTTTGTGATTAACTTTCTCAGCAGTTTGTAACCTTTATTCAGTGTTTCCTTGTTGGCTAAGTTGCCATTATCGTCCGCACATTCCATTCCGGTCTCTACTATCATCACATCACAATTATATCTCTCGTTTACGAGTCTTATATTCTCAATACAATCGTTTATGGTCTTTTCCGGAGTATATTCCGGTTTTTCCATCATTGTCCAGTAAGGATAGATAGACATTCCTATCATGTCCCATTTGCCACCGTTTGCCTTCAGTTCATCGAAGAACCAGCGATACAGTTCTTTGTCATATCCATTGTCGAGATGCACAATAACTGTAGAACCCGGAAAAACTGATTTTACAGCGTCATATCCAGAGTTAATAAGCTCTGCCAGGTTTTTCCAGTTCATTCTGAATTTTACAGCAGTTGATTTGCTTCCCGACTCTTTTACATCACATTCGCGGATATCATATGAAGCACCGCTTGTTTCCGGATTCTCATCCCAAAGCATACCCGGACGTATTTCGTTGCCTACCTGTACCCATTTAGGAGTGATTCCTTCTGCTTTCAACGCTTCAAGAACATCTTTAGTATGGTCTGCCATTGCTGTCTTCAGCTTGTCAAAGCTGAGATTTTTCCATGCCGCAGGCTTATGCTGTTGTCCCGGGTCTGCCCACCAGTCACTGTAATGGAAATCTACCATCAGTTCCATTCCGTTTGCCTTGGCGCGGCGTGCCAGCTTAAGCATGTCTTCCTTGCTGCTCCAACCCTCTTTAGGATTAACCCATACACGAAGACGGATAGCATTAAGACCAAGTTCTTTCATCAGTGAGGTGCATTCCTTTTCTTCTCCTTTTTTATTATAGAACTTGTGTCCTTGCGATTCCATTTCTGTGACCCAGCTGATGTCTGCACCCTTATAGAAAGGCTCATAATCTTCTTTTTCTGTCGAATATTCCGTTACAGGTATTTCAAACTCTCCGGTCTTCAATCCTTTGGCCGACGCGCGAAGACGAATCTTGCCGGGTTTCTCTCCAGCCTGTAGTATTACTGTCAGCATTCCGTTGAATGCATGCATCTCAGGTTTGTGGAACAAGTCAAGGCATGTTGGGTCACCATTGGCTGAGGCTCTGTACTTTCCGGCACCATCAACACGTAAGTTAACCAGACGTCCGTCTGTAGGACAGAGATTACCGTCCTTGTCTTCAATACGAAGAGTTACATAAGCCAAATCTTTACTATCGGCTTTAAGACTTGTGTAGTCTGAAACAAGTTTTATACGGTAAGGTTTTCCTGCGGTATGTAAGGATTTTTCAGCGGCTTTACTACCGTCGCTGTTGTAAGCAATGACTTTTAATTCTCCCGGCTGATATTTCACATTATGCCACATCAGACGGTAGCGGTTTACTACTGTAGAGTCGTTCTTTGTTCTTATTCCCTGGCTTACTCCGTTTACGAACAGTTCAGCCGAAGGATAGTTTGTATATACGAATACAGGCACATCCTTTCCTTCATGTCCTTCCCAGTTCCAGTGTGGCAGTATATGCAGAGTTTCAGCATCCTTGTTCCATACACTTCTGTAGAGATAATATCTGTCTTTAGGAATAGATGCAAGGTCAATTATACCGAACATAGAGCTATGGTTAGGCCATGCATCTGTGTCGTAAGGACTTGGTTCGCCAAGATAGTCGAATCCGGTCCATACGAACTGTCCTATAGTCCATTCATTGTCTTCTGCAAGTGCGAAATCTATATCAGGAATGTTTGACCATGAACAGTATTCAAGGTCGTATGAAGAAGACTGGTGGTCATCGTATTTGGCGTCTGCCTTACTTTCAGCCGGAAACTTATATACTCCTCTTGAACTTACAGTTGAAGATGTTTCAGAGCCTAAGACTATGTTTTGAGGCAGTCTTTCATAAGCTTCTTCGTAACGGTGGGCACGATAGTTGAATCCCGGGATATCAAGCATAGCGGCAAATCCATTGTTCAGTACACAGCTCACCTGGTCCATACCGCATGTAACAGGTCGTGTAGGGTCTTCCCTATGACAAATATCCTGCAGGAATTTTGCTACTTTATAACCCTCAGGACTACACTGTGTAGGCACTTCATTACCGATACTCCACATCACGACACATGCATTGTTACGATACTGTCTGAGCATGTTTACCATATCTTTTTCTGCCCATTCGTTGAAGAAGCGATGATAACCGTTGTCGCATTTTGCAATGTCCCATTCATCAAAAGGCTCAATCATCATCATAAAGCCCATTTCATCGCATAGCTTTACAAGTTCCGGAGCAGGCATATTGTGCGCGGTTCTGATAGCATCGCATCCCATTTCTTTCAGCAGTTTCAACTGATGACGCAGAGCAGATACATTTACAGCTGCTCCAAGCGGACCTAAGTCATGGTGATTGCATACTCCCTGAAACTTACGGTGTTTTCCGTTAAGGAAGAAACCCTTGTCGGCAATATATTCTATTGTTCGTATTCCAAATGTTGTGGAATATCTGTCCTGTAGAGTCCCGTCTGCGTAAATCTCTGAAACAGCCTTATAGAGATTCGGCTCTTCAGGTGACCATAACAATGGATTGTTCACAACAAAATTCTGTGTGAACGGCTGTCCGTGATTTATAAATCCCTGGTTGTTCTTGACGGCAACAACCTTGCCTTCAGGGGAATATATTCTGGTGATTACTGTCAGTTTCTTTTTATCAGCATTTTTAATCTCTGTGCGAAGATTTACGGAAGCGTAATCCTTTCCTACATGAGGTGTAGTAATCTGTGTACCCCATACCGGGACATGTATCTTTTCTGTAGTAATAACATGTACATTTCTGTAAAGTCCGGCACCAGGATACCATCTTGAAGACTGAGGCCTGTTTTCAAGGCGTACGGCAAGAGTGTTGTTTTTACCATCCTTGTTTATAAAGTTTGTAACGTCGCAGTGGAATGAGTTATATCCCAGAGGCCAGAAACATGCTTCCTGTCCGTTGACATATACACGAGCCTCACTCATTGCTCCATCGAATACGAGTGTAGTCTGTTTGTCATTGTCAACATTGAATGTGGTCCTATACCATCCCACACCTACATATGGCAGTCCTCCTGTACGTCCGGTTTTTACAGAAGCCTGTGTCTCAAAGTTCTGAGTGATAGCCACATTCTGCAAGTCATTGTTTCTGTCGAACGGACCGAATATAGCCCAGTCATGAGGAACTGTTACATTTTCCCATTTGCTGTCATTATAGTCAGATTTCTCTGCACCGGATGCTTCGCCTTTAAAGAATCTCCACCCTTTTTCGATGGTTTCAATGTTTCTTTGTGCATAAGTATTTCCGGAGAATATTGATACGAGAAAAAGTAATGCAGTGATTAATCTTGTCAGTTTCATTAAATAAAAGGTTTATTTGGTTATAAAACAGGGTATATGTACGGTAATAACATATACCCTGCAAAAATATTATATATGTTTATCTTTTAAAAGCATTCAATGAACTCATAGGGTAACCTTCATCATTGAACATGCCTTTCTGGTAACCTTCCCATCCGGCATAGCATTGTGGTTCCCATGCGAACACTCCCAGGCATCCTTCAATTGCTTTAGCTTTCGTGATAAAATCTGTATAGAATGCTTCTGCTTCTTCGTAGTTCCATGGAATACCTATTTCACACATCATTACTTTGGTGTTGTATTTTTCAACAAGCGCTCTCATATTGGCTATGCAGTCATCATTCATCTTTTTCCAATCTTTTTTAGCCTCATTATCTCCATCCGGTTCCGGATAAAGTGACATTCCAATAATATCCCAGTTAGCGCCATTTTCTTTTAATCCATCGAAAATCCAGTTATATCTGTTGGGATTATTACCTTCATCAATATGTATAATAACTTGTGCGTCTGGATATATTTCTTTTACAGCATTATATCCGCTTTTTACAAGTTCTGCAAAGTTTGCTGTATTTCCGTTTGATGCTTTTCCATCGTTCCAAAGCATACCAGTACGTGTTTCATTTCCAACTTGTACCCATTCTACATCAATTCCTTTATCTTTAAGTGCAGATAATACGTCTTTTGTATGTTCTGATACCGCATTTTTAAGTTCGTCAAAACTATAATTTTGCCATGCTGCCGGCTTTGTCTGATTTCCCGGATCAGCCCACGTATCACTATAGTGGAAGTCAATCATCAGTCTGTATCCTAGATTATGAGCTCTCCATGCTTTGATGATTACATCTTCTTTTGAGCACCATCCTTCTTCAGGGTCAACCCAGACACGCAGTCTTATGGCATTCATTCCGAGTTCACGAAGCAGTTCCATACATTCACGTTCTCTACCTTTTGAATCGTAGAATTTTCTGCCTGATGCTTCCATTTCTGTAAGCCAGCTTACGTCTGCTCCTCTTGCAAATCCGGTCATGTCATAACCACCTGTAGGATCATCTGTTCCTTCTGTTTCAGGAAATGTAGGTTTTTCATCATTGTTACATGATGTTGTCATGGCTCCGCATACTATTGCCAACGCCATGAATAAGTATTTAAGTTTTTTCATGATTTTATTCAGTTTATTCGGTTATTTCTTTATAACTCCATGTCATTGTATTTAAATCTACTGTTATTGAAATATTCAGTGTAACATTCCAATCATAACCATAAATCCAAAGGGCACCGGCACCTATAGATAATTCTTGTCCGTTAGGGTTGCTTTCACTCCATGTACTTCCGTATAAGGAATATGTGCTTTCATCTACGAACATGAAATCGAAATTATATAATCCATTGAATATACCTTTATAAACTCCTTCTGACTCTTTGGATAATGTTATTATTTTTTCAGTGATGGTAGAGTTTGTCTTATCATACTTGTACATGGTTATTTCTTCTGGAAAATCTTCTTGATTATCTGTATAGCTCCATGTCCCTTCACTTAAATTTACTGTAATGGTTACGTTTACCGTATTACCGCCATTAAACCACATATCCCATTTTTCTTCAGATGATGAGAGTTTAGTGTTGTCGTTGGGGTCACAACCATACCATACGGAGTTTGTTCTATCAATAATCTGGAAATCAAGTTTATCACCTGAATATGTACCAATATAGATACCTTTGTCTTTATTTACCAGATTTAATGTAGTTAGAGCTACTTCACTGCCATCATCATTGTAATGTACTACATCAAGAGTCTGAGAATACGATGACGGTATGTCTGTTCCTCCAGCTTCAACATATACTTTTCTGTCGTTCGGATTTATTAAATCCAGTTTTATAGTACATTCTCCAGCCTCTGGTATTGTTATAGAAATATTTCCTGCGTTGTCAGCAAGTACAAGATTATTGTTTTCATTTGCAAATGCAACGTTTACAGGAATGCCTGCGCCGTCGTTTGTTCCGGTCTCTACATTCCATTGATCACCGTTTCCGGAGATTGTAATGGTCTTTTCTCCTGCCTCAGTAGCGGTGAATGATGCTATCCATAAATTGTTTTCCTTGTCCAAAGTCAGGTTGATAGGGTTTTCACCTAGTCCTGATATAGCTAGAGAAGATATATAAAGTGCATCCCAAGTAGCTTCCTTTGTATTGACATTTACGTAGTAGCAACCAGTACTTCCCGGGAACCACATATTTTGTCTGTTGTTTCCTGCGTCACTTGTTATGTGGAAAGCTCCTTCATCACCAGCTGTTCCCCACATCAGTCCGTTTCCTTCCTTAAGGAAGTAATGATACCATCCGTATGGAGTAAACATGAAACCACTGTATATTCCATTAGCCTCTGGAGAATATAAGATTACACCTGTTTCTCCCAGGTTAGCATTGTCATTGTTAGACTCAACAACTATTCCCGTGTTCATATCTATAACATACGGTGTAATAGCAACTCTTACCACATTACTATAGGCATAAGGTATGTTTTCGCCTGTTGTGCTTCCGAGGCGGAAGAATACATTATTCGCTTCACCGACCTTTGCTCTAAGTTCGTTTACAATAGAGTTAAGTTCACCACCATTGTAAGCTATAGAGTTAGATGTAGTTTCATTTTTGTAAACCTGTCCGGAGAAATCCTCTGACAGTGAAATCTCCATATAGTTTTTTGCTTTTGCAGCTGTTCCTACAGTTGTGTCGCTTATCTGTACATCCTGTCCTTTCCACGCAAACGATAGAACAATTTTTTGTGACATTTCAGATGTTAGAACGACATTGTCTGTAGTAGCTATGAGTTCACCTGAACCTAAACTTTGGAGATAAATTTTGTCTCCATCCTTCTCGCAAGATATTAATGCAAAGATTGATGCGAGGGTTATAAATATTTTATTTAAAGTTTTCATTTTATCCATTACTGTTTAAGGTTAATACTCTTCATTTTTCAGATTTGGATTGGCTGTCAGTTCTGCCGATGGAATAGGATAGTAATTGTATTTACTGTCAACAGAAGTGCCGTTGCTTGATCCTCCTTTGAACTCCCACATATATTCTGCAGTAGTAAAGCGGTTGAAACGTATAAGGTCTGTACGTCTGCTGCATTCCCAGTAAAGCTCACGGGCACGTTCATCAAGGAAGAACTGGAAATTATTTTCTTTAAGGTCTGTTTCTGTTACGTCCTGACTGTTATTGCCGAAAGCACGTCCTCTCAATTCGTTTACATATCCCACTGCAATAGCTATATTTCCATTTCCCCCACGTGCAGTTGCTTCAGCATACATCAGATACACATCTGCTAATCTGAATAATGGATAGTCTGTATTTACCCCTCCTATATCTGTATTTGAGGCTGCTTCTCCATTGTCGTTCAGATTTGTCCATTTTTCAACAAGCCATCCGGTTGAAGCATCTTCCAGAGAGGTTACTTCTTGTGTCTGTCCGTCTGTGTAGAAACATCCTCTGCTGTCACCATCTTCAAATAGGTCTGAAACAGCCTGACATATTCTCATTGACCCCCATCCTTTAGTCACTCCATAATCTGCAGGATTCTGTGTAGCTGATGTTTGGCTTATAGCCCCGCATACCATATATGTTGATGAACCCCAAGAAATGGTGGTATTTGCATCAACAGGAAGAGTAAAAATTATTTCGTTTGTACGCAGATGGTTGTCTGCATTGAAAAGTTTTTTGTAGTCAGATTCAAGTGAATATCCCTGTCCTATTGCGCTTTGGCATGCAGCTACACATTCGTCGTATCTTGTTTCTCCAATATAAGTTTGAGCATTTAGATATAGCTTCGCAAGCAGTGTATATGCAGCACCTTTTGAAGCACGTCCGTAAGGACATTCGTCTTTGCTCAGAAGGTCGTTTTCTATCGCTTTAAGTTCAGATTCAATGTATCCGAACATATCCTTTGCCATATAGCGTGGAGGAATATAGCTTCCGACAGGATCGTTTTCTGTTACGAAAGGAATATTTCTGAACAAATCCATTGCGTGATAATAGAAAAGGGCACGCATAAAACGTGCTTCTGCACGATAATGAACTATTTCGCTGCGTTCGCTTTCTGAAAAACCACTTATTTTCTCGTCTGTCGCATTACGCAGAAATTCGTTACATAACGCGATATTATAATATATACGGTAATACATGTCGGCGACCCAAGGATTGTTGGCGTCCCATGAAAGGTTGCTTATATCAGTCAGATTATCACCACTGAGCCAAGTATATGCCACTTCATCTGTTCCTACTTCCTGAAGATTGAAATAGCAACGTATGTAGTCTTGTCCGTAATTGCTGGAGAGGTCCAGATTTCCATCTTTACCTTGTCCGGTTGTTACCATTGATACATATATTTTTCCCAACACGCTTTTATAGTTTTGCAGGTTGGTATATACACTTTCCGATGTAATATCTTCATGTGGATACTGGTCAAGGTCGCCTATACAAGATGTCGCAAACATTGCGGCTGTACACACTGACAATATGTAGATATATTTTTTCATGATTCTGTATTTTTATAATTAGAAATTAAGACCGATGTTTAAAGAGAATGTTCTTGGACGAGGATAGAACGTATTGTCCATTCCGTTTGGAACTTCCGGATCTACTCCGCTGTATTTTGTTATGCAGAATACGTTCTGTATCATTGCGCTTACATTCAGATTGCATGTATTGAATATCTTTCCGAAATTGTATCCCAAAGTAAGGTTGTCCATTTTCAGGAATGATGCATTCTCTACATAATAATCTGACAAATGCTGGCGTGTCTGGAAACCTGTTTCAAGATAACTTGCCGACAGGTTGTTGAGCTGTGCTGCGTTGTAGCTCATAGTTTCCATAGCTCCTGTGTTCATTGCCATTCCGTTATATACATAGTTGCCTATGTTTGCTCTAAAACTCATACCTAGGCTCCAGTTTTTCCAATTGAGCGATGTACTCAATCCCATAATATAGTCAGGAGCAGGAGAGTGATAACGGTATAAGTCGTCTGAGTTTATCACACCGTCCTTGTTAAGGTCGGCATATGCACCTTCGATAGGCTTTCCGGTCTTTTCATCGTAAAGCTGTTTGTAAACGTAGAACATGTAAGGTTCATATCCTTCAGTAAGTGTCTGGAACTGGTAACCGTCTATTGAAGGACCTACAGGAGTATTTGTCACTTCTCCTCCTTCTACGATAGAAAGATTTTTAACCTTCATTTTCTGCCATGTCATATTGAAACTGATATCCCAGCTGAGATCCTTTGTCTTTATAGGAGTGGCATTCAGTGAGAACTCAATACCCTGGCTGTCAACATTACCTACGTTTGTAGTGATAGTCTTGTCGAATGTAGAACCAGCAGCTGCCGGAACTGTGGCGATAAGGTCTTTTGTCTGACGGGTATAATAATCGAAACTACCTGTGATACGGTCTTCAAGGAATCCGAAATCGAAACCATAGTTCCATGAAGTTGTAGTTTCCCATTTCAAGTCTGACACATATGCTTCAGGACGATAGGTATAAATGTATTCATTACCCATGATGGCCTGAGCGCCATCCTGGCTCTGTGTATATATAGGCAGATAATTGTAGTTTCCTATACCATCCTGCTGTCCAGTAACACCATAGCTGGCACGCAGTTTCAATGTACTGAGTACATTCTGGTTTTTCATAAATTCTTCTTCAGAAATTCTCCATCCCAAAGCTACAGAAGGGAATGTACCCCATCTTTGTTCTTTGGCAAAACGTGAAGTGGCATCACGGCGTACAGTAGCTGTGAGCATGTATTTTGAGCCGAATGAATAATTCAAACGTCCATAGTATGACAGAAGTACGTGTCTCTCGTCTGTAGCTTTATATGATGTCTGTATTTCACCTGCCGCATTCATGCTTGCCGAAGCCGGATTTACGGATTTCCAGTACTGATAGTCATAACCTATTGTCGCATCGAAACTGCTGTTCAGTGACTCTACCATCTTGTTGTAGTTGGCATAGATTGTAAGAAGTCTGTTCTCATTTTTTTGAGGGCCGTATGGATAGTAGTAACCGCCTGTAGTATAATATTGGGCAGCTTCAGGATTTACATAGTCTGAACCTTCGCCTTGTGCATAGTCGTAACCTAATGTAGCATGGAGTTTCAATTCCGGAAGGAAATGCATACGATAGTCAACATCGAAGTTACCGATGAAACGTATAACCTTACTGTGCGCATCGCGCTGTTCCAATAAACCGAGAGGATTCAATACGCCACCTGTTACAGGCTTACCGTCGCTTGCAAGTCCTTCGGTATATCCTCCGAATTTGTCATTTCCTGAATATACAGGTATGGTAGGATTCATTGTAGAGGCTCCCCATATTGCACTTGTATTTGCAAACTGGTTTTTGTTCATTGAAGCCTTTGCATTGATGTTGAATTTCAGATGGTCGTCAAAGAATGACGGTGACAATGACAAGCTGCCTGTTACCCTGTTTGCGTTGTCGGTCTTGAGCAGACCGTCCTGATTGTAATATCCTACAGAAACACGTATCGGAAGATTAGGAAGCACCTTACCTGATAGGCTAAGGTTATTATCAGTGCCAAAGGCATTGTGATAAATATAGTCGTTCCAGTCAGTCCTTTCAGTACCTAACAATGCCTGTTGTGCTGCCGATCCCTGAGTCTTTACTACATTCACAAATTCATCGTAGCTAAGCATATCAGCCATGCGCGTGCGTGTCTGTATTGAGTTAGTTGTACTGAATGTTACTTTCAATTTGTCCGAAGCACCTTTCTTGGTAGTTATAATGATAACACCGTTTGATGCACGAGAACCGTAGATTGCCGTAGAAGAAGCATCCTTAAGGATTGTCATGCTCTCGATGTCGTTTGGATTGATGAGGCTTAGGAAATTACCGTCATTACCGCTGATACCTCCCTGTTCCAAAGGTACACCATCGAGTACGATAAGCGGGTCGTTGCTGGCATTAAGTGAAGCACCTCCACGTACACGTATTGTGCTACCTGCAGTTGGCGAACCACTGTTTGACATAATCTGTACACCGGAAATCTTACCGTTGATAAGCTGTTCTGGAGAACTTACCAGACCTGTGTTGAAGTCTTCGCTTGAAACGTTTGTTACCGAACCTGTAAGGTCGCTCTTCCTTTGAGTTCCATATCCGATAACAACTACATCGCTAAGCATTTGTGTGTCCGGTACAAGTTTTATGTTTATGGTATTCTGGTTGGAGTCCATAACCTGTGTATTATATCCAATATATGAAAACTGGATATTGCTTCCTTTGGGAACTTCAAGTGTGAATTTTCCGTCGAAGTCTGTAATTGTACCGATTGTTGTGCCTACCGCAAGGACACTTGCCCCTATAAGCGGCTCGTTGTTTTCGTCTAAAACTGTACCTGTGATAATTACGTTTCCTGCTTGTTGCGCGAGGACTGCGAAAGTATTTCCGGTCCATATTACCGAGAGTAACAATACTTTCAGAAGAATTTTAATGTTGCCTTTCATATTACGTATTAATTTTTTGTTATCGCAAAAGTAAGGAACATGTTATTAGTTAAGGGAAAAATATTGGACATATGAAGACAGAAATAGGACAAAAAGCACAAATGTCCTATTTCTTGTCCTTTTTCTTGTCCTTTTTATTGCTTATGTTGTTTATTCTGTCTGTCCGTTACCGGCTGAGTATTGTTTTGGCGTTTTGCCGAATATACTTTGGAAACTTTTTGAGAAGTACGAAGGATTTGAATATCCTACCATGTACATAACTTCAGCCACAGAGAACTTCTTTTGCTGTAATAGCATTGCCGCTTTTTTCATCCTTATGGATTTTATATATTCCACTGGTGAAAAGCCTGTCAGTTGCTTTATTTTCCTGTATATTTGTTTGCTTCCTGTCCCTGACAGTTCGGAGAGGGCGTTTACGTTAAGATCGCTGTCGGCTATGTGGTCTTCTATTATTTTTGTTATGTTGATAAGGAACTTTTCATCGGCCGAAGCACTGTTTTCCACCTGTTTGGGTGAGCCTATTTTTTCTATTCTGGCCTGTGCCTCAAATGTCTCTTTCTTATGTATCAGCAACTCTACTTTTCCTGTCAGTATTTCAGCGTCGAAAGGTTTTTGTATGAATGCGTCTATTTGTAGCTTTATACTGTTTCTTATAGTCTCCGAGTCGTCTTTTGCCGAGAGCATTATTATAGGTATGGTGGCTGTAGGCATGTTTTTCTTCAATATTTTACACATCTCCAGCCCGTTCATTACCGGCATCATATAATCGGTTATAATAAGGTCCGGTTTGTTTATGTCCAGTATTTCCAATGCTTGCTTTCCGTTTTGTGCATATGTACATTTATATTTGTCGGACAATATATTTTTAATCAGATTGTAAACATCTTTGTTGTCATCTACTATCAGGATTGTTGGCAAATTCTGTTTGTCTGTCGCATCGTTTTCTTCGCATATTGTTTCATTGTCCGTATTTAATGCCTTGTCAATCGGGAAAGTCAGCGAGAAAACTGTCTTCTCGTTGTTGGAGAATACATTTACCGTTCCATTGTGCAGTTCCGTATATGTTTTTACAAGATATAGTCCTATGCCTGTTCCTTCATAGTGTTTTTTTGTAGCCGACGACTGGAAGAATCTCTGGAAAATGTATGCCTGTTCGCTTTCAGGAATACCTATTCCGTTGTCTGAAACTTTTATAATAACTTCTCCTTTTTCGTCATTATAGGTTATTTCTACAGATATTTCTCCTCCTATTGGAGTATATTTCATGGCATTCGACAACAAGTTCCCTATTATCGATTCCAGTTTTATTACATCCATGTCAACAAACAGTTTATCCACATTCGCGGAAAAATTCCATATATGATTTCCTTCCGTTTCTGCGTCTTTCTGTTTTTCATATATCTCATGTATTGAAGATATAAGCTCTATTCTTGAGGTTATAAGTATATGCTCATTATCTTCCACTCTGTTCATTTCTATCAGTTTGTGGATTTTGGCGTTCAGGTTTACTGCATTCTTATATACAATGTTCAGCATTTCTTTCTGTTTCGGATCTTTTGTTTCCAGCAGCAGTTTGCTGACAGGTGTAACAATCATTCCTACCGGATTTTTCAGGTCATGCGAAAGGTTCGACATAAATCTTATCTTTTGTCGTGTCTGTTCCAGGATTTTCTTTTTCTCAAGTTTTTCAATGTGAAGCCTGTTTTTTACCACGAAGAAATTTATTATCCAGCATACCAGTCCTATTGCAAGCAATATATACAATACTTTAGCCTCTATTGACAGATATATAGGAGGCAATATTTTTATATTGGCTATTTTGTATTTGATATCGCTGTTTTCCATATGCTTTACATACAATTCAAAATTTCCGTAAGGCATATTGTTATATACAATTATGTTTGAATTGTTGTTTACGTAATGCCATTCCGAGTCAATTCCAGACATCATGTACATGAAACCGTTTCTTTGTGAAGTGTTGTACTGAAAGTCCGAGAACTCAAATTTAAGGTTATTCTCCTTGTAGTTGAAAGTAAAACTTCGACTGGTTGTAATGCCTTTTGATATATGGTCATTGTTTACCGACAATGCTGTGAGGTATATCCTGCCGGCATTTCCTGTGTCGTTTATTATTTCCGGCTCGCAGTATCCTATACCGTCATAACTGCCCATATAGACTTTTCTATTATCTTTATCATAATACAAGCTGCTGAATATTTTTCCGTTGATATTTATCTTTTTCACATCAAGCGTTTCCTTGTTTACATAAAACAGCCCTTTAGCGGATGAAATCCATATGTTGCCGTCTATTTCTGCAAGATGAAGTACATTGTTTTCCTTCCACTCTGTTCCTGTTTTTGATATGATTCCGGAATTAGGGTCAATTCTGGAAATACTTTTGTTTGTGCTAATCCATATCATCCCTTTCGAGTCGCATATAAGGAATTCCGGGTATTCGTCATTCTCTGTACATACAGAATAATTATAAATTTTTCCGTTTTCGGAGTCTATTTTCTGTACTTCTTTTGTGTTATACATTACCACCCATGCATTACCTCTCTTGTCTGTTACGGTTTGTTTTACGAACATGCTTTTCAGACCGTTGGCTGTTGTATAGTTTTTGTCAGCTATACATATTCCGGAACTGCATTTACGCAATTTGTTTTTATTCACAACAAATATACCTCCAAGACAACTGCTAATCCATAGATTGTTGTCGTTGTCTTCTGAAATGTAATAAGCCCAGTTTGAGTTGTGTGTGTATGTGGAATCCATTATGGAATAGTGTACAAACTTGCCGAATTTGTCGTCATACCGTTCTATACTGCCGTCAGTAGCAATCCACAGGTCATTTGATTTATCCTCGAATATATGCCGTATTCTGTTGTGCGACAGTTCCGAGTTTTTCTCTCCAACTTTAAACCATCTGCTTTTCTCTATATTGTTTGTTCCTTCCGTCTGTAATAATCCGTCAGTACCTCCAAACCAGTATCTTCCCTTGCTGTCCTTAAGAATGGTATAAAACATATTACCGTCATTGGTATTGCTTAATTCCCAAACCGGAATGAATGTATATTTATTGCTATTGTCTGTATATGATATACCGTTATCTGTACCGAGCCAGATATTTTGTGCTTTGTCTGTAGTTATGCACCATATAATGTTGTTTGATATAGACTGGCTGTTCCTTGAGTCGTGGATATAGTGCTTTTGTGTCTGTCCATCGGAAGAATATACGTACAGTCCGTTGTCGGTACCTATCAGCAGGTTCTTTTCGGAATCGTAACTCAGAGATTTTATTGAATTTCCGGTAAAATACGGTATTAGTATTGTAGTTCCGTTATTAATGTCATGACGGAACAGATTTCCTTCTGTACCTATCCAGATTATTCCTTTTTCTTTATTTTCTAACAGAACGTTTACGAAGATGTTTTTCCATGTCCTGTCTGTTGGGATATTTATAGAAGTTATGTTGTTGGAGTTGTCTATTTTGCATAATCCGTTGTAAGTGCCTACATACATATTTCCGTCTGCGGCTTTTATTATGGAATATATGGTTTTATGTGGTAATTTGTCTGTAGGAAATTCATATGTCGTCTTTGTTTCTATGTTATAACGGAACAGTCCGTCCAGGGTTCCTATCCATAGCTCATTTCCGGAGAGTGTGAAACATCTGATGTCTTTAATCTTCTCTTGTCTGTGGTCATAGTACGTCCCTTTGGGGGTATTGTATGAAAAAAGTCCGTTATCTGTTCCTATAAATATTGAGTCAGAATGTATAAGTCCACAATATATTCTGGTTTCATATTTTTCTTTTTCTGTATTATGCTGAAAGAATGAATATCCATCATAGCTGAAAAGTCCTTTATTTGTTCCTGCCCATATCATTCCCAAAGAATCCTGCATTATGCATCCAAAGACTGAGGCGTTTGTGTTTGTATGCATTCTGCTGAACTGCATGTATGACACAACTTGTCCTGAGAGTACAGAAAAATATGATATGAATAGGATTATTATGTATATGGTATTTTTCATTTAGTGTATGGATAGTATAGTTGTTTTATACAAAAATAGGGACTTTTCTTAAAAAACCATTTTAATGTATGTTCTTTTTTTATTTATAATCTCTCTTTTTTGCAGTTCGCCACTATATTCTGTACGTTTGCCACTATTCAAGGTAACGTCTGTTTTTCATCATTATATAATCATTAATTTTGTATCAGACAATTGAAAGTTGAACATCTAATTTTATACGATTATGAAAACAAGATTAATGACATTGGTAGTAATGATGGCTGTTTCAATAAGCAGCTTTAGTGTGATGGCACAGAACGCTCAAGATGCACCTGCACAAAGACGTGCAAAACAGAAACCTACACCAGAGCAGATGATGGACCGACATGTAAAGATGATGGAGAAAAAACTTGTAATGGATGATGCAACTGCTGCAAAGTTCACTCCGCTCTACAAGGAATATCTTCAGGCCATGAAGGATTGCCGTCCAGCTGTGAACAAGGATGTAAAAAAGGCGGAAATGACAGATGCCGAAATAGAAAAAGCTATTCAGGACAGATTTGATGCAAGACAGAAAGCATTGGATGTGCAGAAAAAGTATTTCAAGAAGTTCAAGGAAGTGCTAAATGCAAAACAATTGCAGAAAGTGTTTCAGCAGCCATGTATGGATGGAAAGATGAAACCTGGTATGAGGAACCATAAGATGATTAAACGTGGTGATAATCAGAAATGTATGAAACATGCAAGTTGTGCTAAATGTCCTATGCAGACTAAATAATTCTTTTAGGATATACGTTTTAAAGAATTCCCTGTCATTGTAATTAGAGTGGCAGGGAATTTTTTTTATGTCAGTTTGTGAGTACTTGAAGCAAGTAAAGTTGTTATGACATCCGTATATAATTAGTAGTAACTCTAAATTTAATTTATATGGTAAAACAGTTTTTTATAACATTCTTGGTTTTAGTGGCATTTGTAGATGTCATTAGTTCAAAAGTAGTAACTTATCCTGCAGGTAAAGATGTAGAACTCATAAAAGACTTTACTGTTCGTGTTCGTCAATTGGGGGGTGAATGGCTTCCTATTGATATTTATCCTGTAAAGGTTGATGAAGTACGTGGTACTAAACATCGTATAGAAACTGCTTCGATGGCTTATTTTGATTTTGACGGTACCGTAGAGGTTGAAGTCACTTCAAATAAAGGTAATGTAGAAACTGCACGTGTCCGTCCGCTTTCATATGATATTGATACAAATATATCCGGCAATAAGGTGTTTTTTACACTTGACAAACCTTCAAATCTGTCAGTAGAAGTGAATGGAGATCTTTTTCATAATTTACATCTTTTTGCCAATCCTATTGATATCAATCGTCCTACAGAACGCGAAATAAAACGTGCAGGTAAGAAGAACAGTAATCTTATATACTTTGCTCCCGGTTTACACAAACTTCCTGGAGATACATTGAGAATTCCTTCCGGTAAGACTGTTTATGTTGATGGAGGAGCACGTGTGATAGGTACGTTTATATTGAGAGATGTTAATGATGTAAAGATATTTGGTAGAGGAGAAGTACATCCTAAAGGACGTGGTGCAGGTGTCTCATTGATAAAGGCACGTAATGTTGAAGTTGAAGGCATAGTCGTGACTCAATTACCTGTTGGAGAGAGTGATAGCGTAAAAATAACCAACGTTAAGGGCATAACGTCATACGGATGGGGTGATGGGTTTAACGTTTTCTCAAGTAGTAATGTGAAATATGACCGTATTTTCGCACGTACAAGCGATGACTGTACAACCGTTTATGCTACCCGTTTGGGGCATAAAGGAAGCAGTCGAAACATTCTTATGGAAAATTCCACTCTATGGGCTGATGTAGCACACCCTATTAATATTGGTCTTCACGGAAATGCGGAAAGGCCTGACACTATTGAGAATATAACTTATAGAAATATTGATGTCTTAGATCAAAAAGAGCCACAGCTTGATTGTCAAGGTGTTTTTGCTATAGTAGCGGGAGATGATAATCTTGTACGTAATGTTACTTTTGATAATATCAGAGTGGAAGATATCAGGCAAGGAAGGCTATTTGATATACGTGTTGCGTTGATAGAAAAATATTGTGCAGTGCCTGGACGAGCTATTGAAGATATATATTTTAAGGATATCTTTTATAATGGCAAAAATGCTGAAGTTTCAATTATTCTAGGTTATAATGAAGAACGTAAAGTAAAAAACATTACTTTTGATAATCTCGTAATAAACGGAAAAAAGATTTATGACGATATGCCTGACAAACCAAAATGGTATAAAACAGGAGATATGGGACGTATATTTATAGGGGAGCATGTAGAAAATGTAGTGTTCAAATAAACTATATCTGAAAAAATATGACTTTGGTTTAGGTGTCTTTCTTCATATATTCGTATTATATAAATAAGCGAATATAATTAATTTAGTAATACAATGAAAAAACAATTTCTGTCATTAGTCTTTAGTCTGATTGTATGCCTGATTTCATCTGCTAAGACTGTTACCAATGAAACACTAAACACAGATCATCCAAGATATCTGACAACGGAGAAAGAAAAGAAAGAAACTCTGGATCTGATAAAAAAAGAAAAATGGGCAAAGGATGTATTTGATGGGTTGACATCAAGAGTAGAGAAATATTCTTCTAAAGGTCCTGAATGGCTTACTTCCAGACTCCAGATGTATTGGAAATCTCATGCTACTGATGTATATATCAGAGGAGAATATTATGATCATGCCGGAGGTGAGAAGGCTCCTGCACCTACAGTTATGTACACAGGTGCACGTAGTCATGCCACTATTTATCGCCGTCCAAAGCTAGAGGATATAACACCGTATCACGAGGACACAAAAGGAATGTATTTGGCTAATACATCATTGAATGGTGAACCTTTGGAATGGGTTTCTATAAGTAAAACCGGTAGAATGATAGAAAGCATAAACAGCGAAATAATGGGAATAGCTCGTGACGCGGCTTTCCTCTGGTGGCTTACAGGTAAAGAGGAATATGCTTCTATGGCTGCATCAGTATTTGATACTTACATGACAGGTATATATTATCGCAATGTTCCGATAGACCTAAACAATGGACATCAGCAGACTCTTGTAGGAATGTCGTCTTTCGAGGTTATACATGAGGATATTATTAAGTCTTTAGTTCCGCTTTATGATTTTCTTTATAAGTATCTTAGAGAAAAAAAGCCTGAAAAAATGGATATATATGCTTCTGCATTCAAGAAATGGGCGGACAATATTATTGCTAACGGTGTTCCTCACAACAACTGGAACCTTATGCAGGCACGTTTCGTGATGGATATTGCACTGATTCTTGAAAATAATGCCCTCTATGCTGATGGAAAAGGACGTGAATATTATATAGATTATATCATAAACCAGTCATCCATACGCCAGTGGTCGCTCAAGCGGTTGGCTGAATATGGCTACGACAGCAATACCGGTATATGGGCGGAATGTCCCGGCTACAGTAGTGTTGTAGTGGGCGATTATGCACAGTTTGTGAATCTTTTTGACCGTAATCTTGGATATGATTTGACAAAGGATATTCCTGTGATTAGCAAGGCTGTGTCCGCCATGCCCCAATACCTCTTCCCTAATATGATGCAGGTGGGTTTTGGCGATACACATCCTTCGTATCTACGTACTGATATATTCAAATATATGATAGCCAATGCCCAACAGCATGGCAAGAAAGATGAAGAAGAACATTTCACACGCATGCTGAAACTCTTTGATCCGAATGCAGAGAAAGTATCTGCCGGACAAGGTAAAATGCCGATTGCCGTAACATCCTTCTTTTCTGATAAACCGTTGAAAATTAATCCTAAAACAGAGGCCGGAAAGATTGACGATTATGTTACTCCGTCGTTCTATGCGCCTAATGTAAGTTGGTTGGTACAGCGTAACGGAATGGATAAGGAAAACAGCTTAATGATTTCGTTGAATGGAAGCGATGGGAATCACATGCATGCCAATGGTATAGGTATGGAGCTGTATGGAAAAGGGTTACCTTTGGCACCTGATGCCGGAATAGGTACAATGGGATATTCAGGTCTTGATTATCTGGAATATTACAGCCAGTTTCCTTCGCATAACACAGTATGCGTGGATGGTATTTCATCGTACCCTGTAATGAAGAGCAATCATGCGTTTAAGGTAAGGAATTTGTATCCGGAATCAGGAGTAAAAGTACCATATCAGCCTGTCAGCTATAGTGAAGTATATTTCCGTGAGCCTGAGTCATATTCCGACCAGACACGTCTGAACGGTATTGTAAATACGTCTGACTCTACAGGCTATTATGTAGATATTTTCCGTAGTCGCAAAGTGGAAGGAGGCGACAAGATGCATGATTATTTCTATCACAACATGGGACAGGTTATGACTCTTAAAGCTGCCGATGGTACAGATTTGAATTTACAACCTACTCAGGAACTTGCTTTTGCTGGAGCACATTTATATGCTTATTCATATATCTATGACAAAAAAAGTGCTCAGACAGATAAGAATATTAAAGCTGAATATACCATAAACATGCCTGATAAGAATGATATAACCATGAATATGTGGATGAAAGGCGAGAAAGACAGAGAAGTCTTTTCTGCACTAAGTCCTATGACTGAGGGTATTAGCCGTATAAGAGGAATGCCTTACGATATCAAGAAACAGCCTACACTTACATTCGTAGCACGCCAGAAAGGCGAAGCATGGACACGTCCTTTTGTCAGTATATTCGAGCCAGTAACAAAGTCTTCTCCTTCAGCAATAAGTTCAGTTGAGTATCCATTGGTGATATCTGATGGTCAATCAAATAGTAATATTGCTGTAGTGGTGAATCTTAAAGATGGAAGAAAGGATTTGATTTTATCGTCTGACACAAATGCTTATCTTTGCAAATCAGAGAATGTTGAGACAAAATCCACTTATAGTGTATGTCGTTCAAAAGAAGGGATGCCTGTTCTCATCTTTTTAGGTAACGGTACATGTTATAAATGTAAAGGTATTGAAATTAAGTCAACTACTCCTTCTGATATACTTGTCTATTATGAACATCAGAAATGGAAATGTAAGTCGTCTTCTGATGCTGTAATTATTATTGAAGGTACCAGATATGAGATTAGTGCTGGAAAGGATGAAATTATATTGAAATAAAATTTTTATTATGTTAAGGTCATATATTGCAATATTGTTAATGTTTTTGTGCTCCAATATAATTGGGGCACAAAGTGTTTCTAAGTATGTGTTCCGTCCAATCGGAATTTCACAAGGATTACCTGATAACTATGTTAAAACGGTTTTTGGTTTGCCAGATGGAAGACTTGGTGTACGTACGACAATTTTGCTTAGTTTGTATGACGGATATAATTTTAAGAATCATTCTTTATTGATGGGAGAGGTGTATCCACTCAATAGAATACCATTGCTTCCAACCCAATATATAGATAATTTTAATAGGTTATGGATAAAAGAAAGTAATAAATTACAGGTGTTTGATTTGAATACAGAATCTTTTCTTTCTCCAACCGATATTTTTAATTCTTTAGGTGTAAATGTACCTATATCAGACTTTTTTATTGATGCCGAAGGCACAATGTGGATTATTGATAATGAAAATTCGTTGTCATATTATGATTATAAAGCTAAATGTTTTCATAAGGTTTATGCTAGCAGTGATTTTTATGAAAAAAATGGACCTTTGATGGATTTGGAAACAAACAATGGATTAACTTGGATTGTTTATGCCAATGGAATAGTTCGTTGTTATGATATGCTTCAAGATAAAATTGTACGTCACGAGAATTTTTTAGGTGGTAAGATTGATTCTAATGATAATGTAAAAATCAAATTCCTTGAGAATGGAGATTTTTGGTTGTTATATAGTAAAGGTTTATCATATTATAATAACTCTACTAAGATTTGGTCTGATATAGATTTGTCTATATTGGGTAATTATCAGGAGTTGGTTACTATGGATACGGACTTGTCTGGTAATGCATGGATAGCTAGCGTAAGAAAAGGTCTGTTTATTGTGGATAGATTTAGCCATAAGATTGATTCAAAACCTGTTCTTTCATATAATAACAGTAATGAAAATATTCATGGAGTTTATATAGATAAAATTACTAATATAACATGGGTTGGAACATTTAATCGTGGACTTGCATATTTCCATCCTTCAATGGTAAATTTTAAAGTATATAATAGCAATACTGTTAATGATAAATGGATAAACTCAGATTTACGTTGTATGTTGGAATTATCAGACAACACTTTATTGTTTGGTACAGACGATGGTCTTGTTGTTTATGATACTGAGTTAAACTCAGTTTCTAAACCATATAAGATAACCAATGGAATTCTGTGCAAGTCTATGATTCGTGATAAAAACAATAACATTTGGCTGGGAACTTACAAGGATGGTTTATTCTGTATAAATCCTAATGATGTCTATAA
>NZ_JACJLE010000029.1 GCF_016901995.1 Bacteroides caecigallinarum
TTACTATTGTGATGGTGTTTGTTAATTTTATAAAATAATCAGAATTACTACTGTTCCGTAAAAGTGAATAAATAGTTCTTTGAAATTATTGAAATATAGTCAATTATACGGTTTATTGAAATAAAACGGACTTGATTTTACAACTTTGCAGTTTAATACAAATGGCTGTTATGTTCCAAGACAAATAGTATTCTTTCAACTAATCGTTTTTCTGAACAGGACTTAGTTCAATAACTATGTTAGTAAGTATGACGGCAACCGATATGTGAAACATTTTACTTGCTGGAATCAGATGCTTGCGATGATGTTTGGGCAATTGAGTAACCGTGGGAGCCTGCGAGACTTAATCGTTGCTTTCGAGGTGCATAGGGCCAAGCAATATCATCTTGGTTTAGGTCGTGAACCGATAGCCAAAACAACACTTGCCATAGCCAACCAGAACCGCGATTACAGAATTTTCGAAGACTTTGCATTCTATATGATAAAAGAAGTCTAAGAGAAGCGGACAAGCAATATACTAGACATTTCCGGAAAGAAATATGCGTTTTATTCAACAATGATTCTGTAATGTTTTTGCGACATTTCATTGGCAGAGTTCCGAAGTAAGAAAGGAGGAGTGAAAGCTCATGTCTTATATGATGTCGAAGCGCAAGCTCCTGTTTCCTATACTATAAACACCGCGTTAAAGCACGATTCTATAGCAATGATTTCAATCCATTATGAGCCAAATGTTTATTATATATTAGATAGGGCTTATGACTCCTTAAAAGAATTCTATATGATACATCTTGCAGACTCTATCTTTGTGTCAAGACTAAAACGAACTTAAAGTATAGGATAGTCAAATGGAAAAGAAGAATGTCAAAGAATATAACGACAGATGCGGAAGTGAAGCTGACCGGATATTTTTAAAGAAGAAATTTCCAGAATCATTCAGACTCGTTTCATGTTACGATGAAGAAGATGACCGTGAGTTCACCTTTCTGACGAATAATATAAAGTAACTTTCTGCATTGGATGTCGTCAATCTTTACAAGAAAAGAGGTTGATTGAGTTGTTATTCAAATGTCTCAAACAACATCTTAAAAAATAAAGAATCTCTAGAGTACTACGGAGAAAGAAATTCGTATACAAATCAGTGTGGCAATTATCATATACTGCCTTATGGTCATTGTTAAATATGACATAAAGCTGAAACGCTCTACCTATGAAGTTGTGCTAATTCTCAGTATATCATTGGCAGACAAAACTTACTTGCGTGGCCTGTTCGACAAGACTAATTTCAATGATGTCATAGATCTATATGATCCCTTGATTACGGGTCTATTTGATTAATTGTTTAACTTGTTATATTTAATGGAATACTAATGGATCAGATATTAAGTATATTTGTTTGTACATATGTGTTATTGTGCAAATATATAAATAAGATTTTATATTAAACAATAGTTTAAGATTTTTTTTTTATTATATTTGCAGAAGAATAAAACTAACATATATGAAATTAGATCATACTAGTAGCAAGCCCTTGCATGTACAAGCGGAGGAGATATTGAGAAAACTTATCGAATCGGATGAATATAAGAACGGGAAATTACTTCCTAGTGAAGTTCAATTGTCTGAACAATTAAATATATCAAGGAACACACTTCGTCAAGCCATCAACAAGCTTGTGTTCGAGGGATTGTTAGTTAGAAAAAAAAAATATGGTACAAAAGTCGTAAAGAAAGGTATCGTAGGAGGTGTGAAAAATTGGTTGAGTTTTTCACAGGAAATGAAAATGTTGGGCATTGAAATTAAAAATTTCGAACTGCATGTCAGTTTTAAAAAACCATTTGATGAAATCTGTTCTTTTTTCAATATAGACCCTGAGAAAAATACAAAATGTATGGTATTGGAACGAGTACGTGGAAATAAGGAATACCCAATTGTCTATTTTATCTCTTATTTTAATCCGAGTATACCGTTTACCGGAGACGAGGATTTTTCACAACCACTTTATGGAATACTTGAAAATAAATATGATATTATTGTAAAAAAAAGTAAAGAGGAGGTCTCTGCGCGTTTGGCTGGAGAGTTCATTGCGGAAAAGCTTGATATCAAGTCAAGCGATCCTATATTGGTAAGAAAAAGATTCGTTTCTGATATCGATGGAGTTCCTATTGAGTATAACATTGGCTATTATCGTGCAGAAAGTTTTACCTATACCATAGAAGCGGAAAGATAATATTTCTGAAGAAATACAGTAATAATCTTTGATTATATTTTAGAGGCTATATTGTATTAACGAGATGCTTATGTTTAATCGAGATACTTATAAAACATTAAAATTTAATGTACTATGAAAAACTTTTAATTATACCCACTTTAGATATGATACATGCTCATTAATAGAGGTGTAACAGCTATTTGTCTGAGATTAAATTTCTGACTAATTTTGAATATATATATGCTTTTGCAATTTAAAGTTTATAATATAGCATAAAGATTTTGTTGAGCCAAATATATATTGGTGTTTTAGATTGTTTTTTACTTGATTTGTCTAACTTTAATTCTATAGTATAGAGAGAATGAATAAGATAACGCTATCTGATGTTTGTTCAGAAATGAATTTTGGAACTTTCTATGCAACTTATTATGCGCGTTTTATACGTTATGCCTATTATTATATGAATGATTCTTCTACATCCGAAGATATCGTTCATGATGCTTTGCTTTATTTTTGGGAGAATAGGCGTAGTATTCCTAGAGATACAGATGTAATAGGTTATATTTTGTTAACTGTTAAAAATAAATGTCTGAATTATTTAAAACATTTGTCGGTGGAGCAAGAATTTAGCAAACACTGTACCAACTTGCAGGAATGGGAAATTGCTACGCGTATTCAGACGTTAGAAGACGATAGCTATGATGCTATCTTTTTGGAAGATGTTCAAAGAATTTTGAAGCAAGCATTGGTCAAGTTGCCGGATAAAACTCGGGAAATCTTCGTGCTAAACCGTTTGAAGAATAAGTCGCGAAAAGAAATTGCAAGCATTTTAGGCGTATCTCTACAAAAAGTTGACTATCATATCAATAAAGCTATCAATTTACTATCTTATGAATTGAAAGATTATTTACCATTGATGATATTCTTACTATATGATTGTTGATGAATGGGTTATAATAATATATATACCTATTCTCTCTCCTTTATAAAAGCTATCAGTCGATGGTGAAACTTCCCCTTATAATACCTTTTGCAAATAAAAAACAAACAAAAAATAAAAAAAATAGGGCACCTGTTTGGGATTTTGCAAAGTTGAGTTGCTCTAATTATGAAGACCACAAAAAAGATGACGATGGAAAAAAAAATATTATACCGCTATTTTGAAGGGATAGCCACTGAAGAGGAAAAGAATTTCATTCATCAGTGGATTGAGGAAAGCTCAGATAACCGAAAGCTATTTATACGAGAGCGAATTCGTTTTGATGCCACGTTGCTAATGGATGAGAAAGCCATAGCGATTTCATCGAAGCGTATTCACCTCTCTCGATGGATGATTAATACAATTAAGATAGCTGCTTCTGTACTTGTTTTAATTGGCTGTTTGCATTTCTTTGAACTGTATCAACAGGATAAACAATATAAAAAAACACAAATGGTTTATGTACCGGCTGGCAATCGAAGCAAATTGTTGTTGCCAGATGGAACTATTATATGGTTGAATTCTAATACTCGCCTTCAGTATCCTTTGCTTTTTGCAAATGGCAAGAGAGAAATAATGCTGGATGGAGAAGCCTATTTAAAAGTTGCAAAAAGTAAGGAGCCTTTTATTGTCAAGACCAATAAATATAATGTTCAGGTATTAGGAACTACGTTTAGTGTTACAGCTTATGCTGCAGATTCAGTTTTTCAAACAAGTCTCTACGAGGGACGAATTAAAGTTTTTGATAATAATATGGCATCAGTATATTTGTCTCCTGGTGAGACTGCATATTCCCAAGATGGTTCATTGCATGTTACTAATATGACAGATTCGGATGAATATCGTTGGACAGATGGATTGATATGTGTAACAGATAAGCAATTCTCTGAAATAATTAAGATATTCGAACGGACTTTTGATATACAGATTGTAATGAACGATTCATTACTTAGTAAACTAAGATATAATGGTAAATTCCGTATATTAGATGGAGTAGAACATGCTTTGAAGGTGTTGCAAAATGATTATCCATTTGTTTACCGAAGAAATATAGATGATAATGTGATTTATATTGAAACCAAGAAATGATATCTTTTCTTATGATTGTTAAACCCATAATATAATTGCCTATGAAATAATGAAAAAGAAAATTTAAATGAAAAACAAAGTCGGCAGATGCTGCAACATCTACCGACATATAAAACATTAGATAATGCTAATCTTAGCATCAAATTAATAATAACAACAAATATATGAAAGACATAGATTTTAGTGAATACTTTTTTAAAAAAGAATGCTTTTTTAACAGATTTAGGCACTCTTTTTCGATTGCCATGTGTTTTTTGTTGCCTTCACATATGGTATATGCAGAGAGCTTACAAGATTTCAGGATTGAAATTAATAAAAAGAATTTAAAATTATCTCAGTTAATTAAGACGGTAGAGAATCAAACAGATTATTTGTTCGTTTCCAATAATTCTATCGATTTGAATAAGACTGTAAGTTTGCAGAATGATAAAGGATCCGTGAAGGAGATACTGAATGATGCTTTGGAGGAATTAGGTTTAACCTATCGTATGGAAGGGATAAATATTATATTGATTCCGAATAAACAAACTGAGTCTACAGACCATAAGAAGATAAATGGTACTGTAGTAGACCGTAATGGAGAATCTATCATTGGTGCTAATGTAGTAGTAAAAGGTAATGGAAGTATCGGAACCATTACGGATATGAATGGTAATTTTCAGCTTGATGTTCCTGAAAAATCTGTGCTTACTATTACTTATGTTGGTTATATCCCATATGAGGTAAAGGTTGATAAAGTTTCCAATCTAAAAGTTGTATTACGAGAAGATTCTAAAAGTTTGGATGAAGTAGTTGTAATCGGTTACGGTACACAGAAGAAAAGTGATATCACAGGTGCTATTACCCAGGTGAAAGCGGATGATTTGCCCTTGACTGGTAATGTTTCTTTGGGACAAATGCTTTCCGGTAAGGCTCCTGGTATGCAAATTACACTTAATAATGCTCAACCGGGTGGAGCTGTTACTGTACAAATCCGTGGTAATGCAGCTGGAGGTGCAGGTAATCCCGGACCTTTGTATGTTATTGATGGCTATCCTATGAATGTGGATAATATGGAACCAGGAGGTGGTAAGTACGATGGCGGTAGTAAATCTCCATTGAATAATTTGAATCCTGCCGATATTGAGTCAATAGAGGTTTTAAAAGATGCTGCAGCTACTTCTATTTATGGTGCACGTGCTGCTAATGGTGTCGTATTGATTACTACAAAACGAGGAAAAGAAGGTTCTACACCTGTAGTGAAATATTCAGGTTCTGTTTCTCTATCCAAAAGAGCTAAGCATGAAGAAATGCTGGACGCAGCTGGTTTTATGACGGAACACAATCGAATTGGCTATGAAAACTGGTTAGCTAATAATAAAATTTACCCATACGGTTCTACAGATCCCAATAGTGTAGCTCCTTATGAGAATAAGTATTCTAGTGAAGATATAGCTAATGCTCAGACTACTGACTGGCTTGGAGCAGTAGAGAGAGATGCTATTATGACTCAACATAATGTTTCACTAACAGGTGGTACTGATAAGACTTCTTATTATGTATCAGGTAGTTATTTAAATCAGGAAGGAGTTATCAAAAGTACGGGTATAGAACGTTATTCCGGACGTTTCAATTTCGACCAAACATTTAATAAATATATTAAGGCTGGAGTTAATTTCAGTATTAGTCAAAGTACTAATGATAATGCCCCATTAACAACAAGTCAAAATGAAAATGCTGGTATTATTCGTGCGGCGATGACTGCAAATCCTACCTTACCGATTTATGATGAAAACGGTGATTATTTGATAGATCCTCAGCAGCCGTTCCTGCCTAATCCAGTATCTTTACTGGAAGTGGATGATGAAAGTCATAATTTAGAGTTGCTTGGTAATTTTTACCTGCAGGTTACTCCGATAGAGGGGCTGAATATCCGTATGAATGCTGGTTTTCAAAAAGATAAAGGAGAGCGTAATACCTATATGCCTAAAACTACACTTTATGGTTTTAAGGAAGATGGTAGAGCAACTCGTTCCTTTATCAACCGAAACAATAATGTATTCGATATTACTGCGACTTATGACAAAACATTTGCGGAGAAACATTCATTTACAGTAATGGGAGGTTATTCTTATCAAAAGTTTTTCACAGATGGACTAGATGCTTCTAATAGTAAATTCTTGACTGATATCTTCAAGTGGTATAATATGGGGGCTGGCGAATCAGCCAAACCTACTGTCGGATCTTATGGTAATGAGGAAGTTCTGGGTTCTGTGTTTGCACGTTTGAACTACAACTATGATAATCGCTATCTGATTGCAGCTACATTTCGTGGTGATGCTTCTTCTAAATTTGCAGAAAACAATAAGTGGGGATTTTTTCCATCAGTTGCTTTGGCATGGCGTGTCAACAATGAAGCTTTTATGCAAGACCAAGATATAGTGTCTGATCTTAAACTGCGTGTCAGCTTCGGTCAGACTGGTAATGCGAATATTGGTAGTAATGCCTTGGCTTTATATGATACAGGGCGTAACTATACGTTTGGAGATCAGGTTGCTACTGGTGTAACACAGACTCAATTGGCTAATCCTAACTTGAAGTGGGAAACTACCACCGAATTTAACTTTGGTGTTGATTTTGGTTTCTTCAATAATCGCATTGTGGGTTCCATGGAATATTTTACCCGTAGGGTGTCTGATTTATTGGATACCAAGAAGTTAATGTCTTATAACCCAATCAATACCATTGTTGCTAATATTGGTGTGAAAGGCAGTAAAGGTTTTGAATTAGGTTTGACTACCCGTAATCTGATTGGAGAGTTTCAGTGGACTACAGACTATGTTTTCTCCTTTTATCGTGATCGTTGGGTAGAAAGAAGTCCACAATGGAAGAAGGCTATTTATGAGAATGAACATGATATGCTGAATGCACGTTACCTAATGCTTTCTGACGGACTTGTACAACCAGAGGATATGAATCCTGACGGAACTTGTAAAATACCTCATATGCCAAATGCAAAGCCTGGTATGATTAAGTATAAAGATTTGCATGGACGTGATGAAAACGGTAACCTGACTGATGCTCCGGATGGTAAGTTGGACGAGGCTGATATTGTATATATGGGCACAGCTACTTCCAAATTCTATGTAGGCTTTGGTAATACTTTTACTTATAAAGGTTTTGATTTGAATATTTTCTTCTATGGTTACTTGGGTAGAAAGTTAGAAAATCCAGCATATCTTTCCTATTTGAAGGGGTCGAATGCTATTTTAAATGGTTCTAACATGTTAGCGGAAGTAACAAATCGTTGGGCGCATGACAATCCTAACGGGAAATTTCCTACATGTCTGAACAGCCCATATGATAACTTCAGCACGGACTTTTGGCTGGAGAACGCAAACTTCTTGCGTTGTAAGAACATAACACTAGGATATACTCTTCCTAAGTTAGGTAACTTCAGTAAGTTAGTGAAAAATTTGCGTTTATATGCTGATGTTCAAAATCCGTTTGTTATCACTAAGTATAGCGGCATCGATCCGGAGATGAACGGTCTTGCAGCATATCCGACTCAAACAACAATGTCTTTTGGGGTAGATATAACTTTTTAATTAGATTTTAATATGAGACTTTTAAATAATATAAAACAGGTTACATTGGTAGCCTTGTTAGGAATAGGCATGGAATCTTGTTTGGATTTGGATCCTGTAATATATGATAAGATTATTCCTGAAAATTTTTATAAAACAGAGGCTGATGCCAAAGCTGCAGTAACAGGAATTTATAGTCCATTAGGTTCACCTGGTGATATTTATGGTGGTTGGACAGAAACATTTTGGATGATAAATAACTTGTGTGCAGATGACATGGGTACACAACGTGATGATTATGAGTTTATGGAGAAATTTCAATGGAATTCTACAACATATGCTGCATATAAATTCTATAATATGTTTGTAAAAGAAGTTCATCGGACTACTTTGGTCATAGACGATTTGCAAAAATCTCCGATAGCTGATGATGTTAAGAAACAATATATAGCAGAACTGCAGTGTATTCGTGGTCAATATCTCTTCTTCTTATATGATTTTTACGGGACTGCTAATGTGACTACTGATGCTGAAATTTTGCGTAATCCGGAAAATGAGATAATTTTAGAACGCTTACCTAAAGATGAGTTTATCAAGTTAATTGAGACTGATTTGAAAGCTGCTGCAGAGGTTTTGCCAGCTTCTTATGATGCTTCTGAATATGGTCGTCTCTCTAAAGGAGCTGCCTATACCATTTTAGAAAAACTTTATATGCAGGAAAAGCGTTGGGCAGATGCTGAAACTTATTGCCGAAAGATTCAAGGATTGGGATACGAATTACAGCCTACTTATTCATCTGTATTTAGCATTGAGAACGAACGTAATAATGAAATTATCTGGGCATTACCTTGTCAATCTGAGACAAATGGTAATGGGAATACCTGGACTACTCATGTGCTTCCTCCTGAACTTCCTTCTTTCTGGACGAATAGTAAAGTACAAAGATGGAATGTATATAATATGCCATGGAAATATTACGATCACCATTTTCAACAGCCTGGAGATGAACGTGCAATGGCACCTTCACTTATTACAGAATTTGAATATATAAGCAATGGTGAAACGAAATTAGCAAGCCGTAACAATGGTTATCCCAATTTAGTAAAAGGAGCCTTGCCTGTCAAGTATCCTGAAGACCCGACACAAATTTCTGAGAAGGCAGGAAATGATGTAGTGGTATATCGTTACGCTGATGTCTTGTTGGAGTTAGCCGAAGCTATAAACGAACAGAAGGGCCCTACACAGGAAGCTATTGGATTGGTAGAGTTGATTCGTGCCCGTGCTGGTATACCCAATACTATACCAACTACAGCTACGGCTAGTAAAGATAATTTCCGTGATTTTATATTGGATGAACGCGGCCGTGAATTATATTGTGAGGGACATCGTCGCCGTGATTTAATTAGACATGGAAAATGGATACAATCAGCAGTAGACCAAGGATATATTCCAGAAGGAAGAGAAGCTGATTATAAGCATATGGTACTCTTTCCTATTCCGCAAGAAGTAATAGATGAATCAAAAGGTAAAATTACGCAAAACGAAGGGTATTAGTATTATATATTAATCAGGTAGTCCCTATATTTCGTGGTATTTCCCTAAATATAGGGACTTCTATTTTAATCAGAACTTTCAATAATTATTTGAATATTCTAACAACATAATTTTGGAAGTAAAAAACAAACTATTATGATAATTTTTAAACGAATAAGTGTTTTCCTGACAATTTTTGTCTTGTTGGGATTGTGTGCTTGTAGTTCAAGCGATGGAGTTTCACAGGAAGGAGATGTTTGGTTTATTGAAAATAGTCATTTGAAAGTAACCATTCAACCTACCGGGGTATTGAACGTGTATGATAAAAAAGGAAATCGGGAGTGGCAACAAGTAGCTTCAAAAGAAAAAAAAATAGAGAATGTTAGTGAAGTAAGTACTGCTGATAAATGGGCGATAGCATTCGAAACGGAAGTTAATAATTATCCGTTCTTAATAAAACTGAGTCTTCCAAAAGCCTCTGCAGACTTGGAGATAGAAGCTGATATGGAAAATCGTGATACTCCGATAGAGGATATTCCTTTTTTTGATCCGTTTTTGTTGGACTCGGAACATTGCTCCATAGCTGTAGCTGATTTCTGTAACGGGCATCTTTATCCAGCCGATCTTCACCCGTTTCCGTATAAGCGTTATACTACCGCTTTATTGGACATGCCTTGGATAGGTGTATGTGATGCAAAAGAAGGACATGGATATGAGATTATATTGGATACATCGGATGATGCATTCTTTGACATGATTCCCGTAAAGGTTGGAAAGCGTGAGATTGTTCTGCCCAAAGCGGGTTGGATATCCAGCAAAAAGCGTTTTGGATATGCACGCCGTCTTCTCTGTCATTTTGTTTCTGATGGCGGTTATGTAGCGTTGGCTAAATACTATCGAACTTATGCGCAAAAGCGCGGCTTGATTGTCCCTTTCTCTGAGAAAGTAAAGAAAAACCCAAATCTGACACGCCTTTTTGGGGCAGTGGATGTATGGGGGCAACAATCAGTAGAATTTGCCAAAGAAGCAAAGAAAGCAGGCGTGGAAAAAATGATTATGAATGGTAACTCTACACCTGAAGAATTAAAAAGTATCAATGAATTGGGTTATTTGACAAGTTGTTATGATGCATATCAGGATGTTTTTCAGGTAGAAGCTGATGGAAAAATTGATAGTGGACATGAATATTTGCCAGATAATATCGTATTGAAAGATGACAGTACTCGCATGTTAGCTTGGTGTACTTGGGATGGACATCAATCTATGAAACGTTGCCCAGTATTTTGGGAACGCACGGCTAAATTAGTGATTCCTGAAGTATTGTCTAAATATCCTTTCTTGTGTCGTTTCATAGATGTGACTACAGCCGAAGATTTGTACGAGTGTTACGATGAAAGGCATCCATTAACCCGTGCTGAAAAACGAGAGCTAGGTGTACGTCTTTTCGATTATATACGATCACAAGGTCTTGTAGTGGGCGGAGAACATGGTCGTTGGTGGGCTGCTCCTGTTATAGATTACGTAGAAGGTATGATGAGTGGAGGAACAGATAATTACGCTTGGGATGCTCCTTATCTCCGTCCGCCTATGAATAAGGAGGGCAATAAATGGGAGAAGTATGAGACTTTGGGCATGAATCCCCAGTACCGTGTTCCTCTATGGGAACTTGTATTCCATGACTGCGTAGTATCCACTTGGTATTGGGGAGATGCTAATGATTTCTTAACATTGGCTGACCCGAAATTTACAGATATGAAGAATTGTTACAATATTTTGTATGGTACTATACCTTTGTTATGGGCGAACGAAGAAACTGGTGGTGCAGGACCTGCTAAACCTGGCTCTTGGGTGGCCAATCGTGAGCTTTTTTTGGAGACTTATCGTAACGTATGTAAACTGCATGAGGTGATTGCTGGACAGGAAATGACAGTTCATGAATTTCTGACTTTGGACGGAATGGTACAGCGAACTTGTTTTGCTGATGGTACAGAGGTTGTGGTCAATTTTGGAGAGTCTGTTTACGAAGCTACTGTAGGTGGAAAAAAATATCAACTGCCTCAGTATGGATTTGCAGTAAAAGGTCCTAAAATAGAACAATCACGTGCATTGATAGATGGACAAATTGTAACAAATATTCATACCAATACATACAACTTTCAAGATTTTAAACAATGTAACAACTAGGAGAAATGTTTTATAATAATAGATGAGATATATGAAATTTCAATTAGCTATTTGGGGATTTGTATGTTGTGTTTTGGCAGGGGGGGGCAACTTGCTCAAGGCTCAAAGTAATGTCGATTACGTCAATATGTTTATTGGTAGTACAGGTTCTCATAACACTGAATATGGAGGCACAACACCGGCAGTTAGCGAGCCTTTCGGAATGACACAATGGTGTGCAGCAACCCGTATAAACGGTATTTCACGTACTGCATATAATTACAATGATACTCATTTACTGGGATTTGTAGCTACACATCAACCTGCTATTTGGATGGGCGACTATGGTTTTTTCACCTTAATGCCACAAGTAGGAATATTGAATTTAGAACCAGAAAAACGAGCTGTAAAGATGGATCATGCACAAGAAATAGCTACACCATATTATTATAAGATAGGTTATAATGATGTGCAAGGTCATGCTTTGAAGACTGAGTTTACTGCTACATCCCGTTGCTCTTTTTTCCGCTTCAATTATCCCTCTACCGAGAAAGCTATTCTATTTTTGGAGGCTGGTCGGGAAAAAGAAGGGGGATCTATTGAAATCCTTCCGGACAAACAGGAGATTCGAATTTGTAACAAGGAGAGGCATGATAGTCATTTAGGTCCTCGCTTATATAATTTTAAAGGATGTTATGTTCTGAAATTCTCACGTCCATTCAGTCAGTATGGCACTTGGAATGAGGTTAAAGTATCCGAGATGCAGAGTAAGGAAGAGGGGGCACATGTCGGTGGATATATAGAATTTGAACTTGGTACAGAGGTTGTAGAAGTACGTATTGGTTCTTCTTTTATTGATTTTGAACAGGCTTCGGTCAATTTGGAAAAAGAAATTCCCGCATCTGTCAGTTTTGAACAAACTAAAAAGAAGGTGAAGGCGGCTTGGGAGTCCAATTTAGATAAGATACGAATTAAAGGAGCAACCGATGATGATGCAACGATTTTTTATACAGCATTTTTTCGCACTATGCAATATCCACGTGAATTTTCTGAGTACGGCCGCTACTACAGCCCGTTTGATGACAAAATTCACAAAGGTATTTCATACAATGCGTATTCACTGTGGGATACATTTCGTGCGCAGCACCCTTGGCTTCAATTGACACAGTCTCAACGGGTAGATGATATGATTACAGCGCTGATACAAATGTATAATGAAGGTGGCTGGCTACCTAAATGGCCTAATCCTTCTTACACAAACATCATGATTGGTACACATGCTGATGCTGTTATTGCTGATGCGTATGTCAACGGATTTCGTAATTATGATGTAGAAAAAGCTTATGAAGCTATCCGCAAGGATGCTTTTCAAGCACCACGTGATGACTATCGTTGGGGAGACAGACATTATTGGAACGGTTCATACGAGGCTCGTGGAGGTCTGAAAGAGTATTTGGATTTAGGTTATGTTGCTGCAGACAAGACAACAGAGTCTGTATCACGCACATTGGAGTTTGCTATGGATGATTATTGTGTAGCCCAAATGGCAAAAAAACTGGGACATGAGGAAGATTATCATATCTTAATGAAACGCTCACGCAACTATTTGAATCTGTACAATCCACAGACAGGTTTTTTTCAAGCACGACATAGTAATGGTAGCTGGGCAGATATAGAAGAGGGATTTACTGAAGGTGGACGCTGGACATACCGTTTCTGCGTTATGCAAAATATACCTGATCTGATTCATCTTCTGGGTGGGGAGGATGTATTTTGTAAGGAGCTAGACAAAAACTTTGATGAAGGGCATTATCGTCATGATAATGAACCCGGACATCATTTCGCTTACTTATATGATTGTTGTGGCAAGCTTGATAAAGTGCAGAACCGTATTCCAATGATAATAAAACAACATTACAAGAATAAGCCTGATGGTTTATCTGGTAATGACGATTGTGGACAAATGTCAGCTTGGTATCTATTCAGTTCATTGGGCTTTTATCCGCTTACTCCGGCATCAGGTGAGTATGCATTGGGTATACCTCATTTTAAAGAGATAATCCTGCAGCTACGAGATGGTAAGAAATTGTTAATCAAAGCTCCAGAATTGAATAAAAAAGATTACTTATTGCGAGTGTATTGGAATGGAAAACTTTTGGAAAAGCCTTTTATCTCTATTCAAGATATTTTTAAAGGTGGAGTACTAGAGTTTTGTTCTGAATAATAATCAATTAAATATATTAAATAATGAGATATTACTTATTACTACTATTTCAGATATATATCTGTATTTTAGCATTTGTTGTAACAGGATGTTCCTCTTCCCTTGTATCGAATACGGTCAAATCTCCGGATGGAAAGTTAGAGTTTACTATTTATAAAAGTGAAAAAGGTGAACCTGTTTATGCTTTTAAAGCTAATAATAAACAGTTGATTAACAATTCATCATTGGGTATTAAATTTAAGAATAACAATGTTTTAACAATTACTGAATGTAGTATTGAAGAGACTAATGAACGTCAAGTACGGGATATTTGGAAACCAGTATGGGGAAAGAGAGCTATAGTAAATGATCATTTTAATGAAAAGACTTTCACGATAAGTAGTACGGCCGTGGATGGCTTGGAGAAACTTCTTGTAGTAGTTCGTGTTTACAATGATGGAGTTGCTTTTCGTTATGAGATTCCTACCGGGAATAGTAAACTAGAAAGAGAGCCTATGGAATGTACTACATATAACTTTGCTGATGATTATACTGCATGGAGCTATAATGGCGAAGAACATAATATTGGTCCTGAAAAGCTTACAGATAGTAACGGTGAGAGACTTCCGGTTGTTACAATTAAAGCTGATGACCATAATTATATGGCTCTTCATGAGGCTTATTTGCAAGAAGGAGAACCGTTGCGTTTATTCTCGAAAAAGGGTGAGATAGCCTATTCTGTAATATCTACACCAGGAAAGTTACATCCAAATTATAGTTCAGCATGGCGTGTTATCATGTATGGCACCACTCCTGGTACATTGGTAGATTCTCATCTTGTAGAGTTACTTAATCCTGAACCAGATCCTAAATATGATTTTTCATGGGTAAAACCGGGTATTGCTTTATGGGATTGGCGTATGAATGGTGCAGAAATAGATGGGTTTAGATATGAGATGTCTTATCCTTCTTGGGTTCGTGCTGTGGACTTTGCGGCTGAACAAGGATTTGCCTATCTTGTATTGGATGCTAACTGGTATGGTCCTGAATTTGCCACAGATTCTGATCCTATTAATGGTGATAAGGCGAATGATGTACGTAGACTTATAGAATATGGTAAACAAAAGGGTGTAGGTATTTGGTTGTATTTAAATGATGTTGGAGGAAAACAATATCCCATTGAAGAAACTTTGAAACAATATAGAAAATGGGGAGCTGTCGGTGTAAAATATGGTTTTATGACCGGTACTCAAGAAGAAAAAAATAAATGGACACAAACTGTAACGCGTCTGTGTGCCGAGAATCATTTATTGGTAGACTACCACGATAATCCAGTTCACCCTTATGGACAAATGCGGACATGGCCTAATGCTGTTACCAGAGAATACTGTCATGCGCAATTGGACGGTTATCATGTGTTTGTTCCGGAAACTTTCTGTACTTCCGTATTTGTGAATATGCTAGCAGGTCCGCTGGATATGAACAACGGTATGTTTGATTTACGCCCGGGAAAAACGACTCGTGTAGATTGTAACTTGCCTGTTCCTTCAACTGTAACATCTGAGGCGGCTAGAACATTGATCACCTTCTCAGGTGTAACCATTCTTCCAGATATACCTGAATATTATAAGAAATATCCCGAGTTACTTCGCTTTATCAGTGCACAGAAGATGCCCTGGGTAGAAAGTAAGACTTTGGCTGGCGAAATTGGAGAATATATTGTTATGATGCGTCAAACCCAGGAATCTTGGCTAATAGGTGCAGTTACCAATGAATTGGCACGCACAGTAGAAATTCCTTTGTCTTTCTTACCTAAAGGAAAATTTATTGCACAGATAACCAAAGATGGTGAAGATGCACACTATTTCGTTAATCGTGAATCTTACCAATCCGTTGAAGAAAGTGTGGATTGTAACACTGTGCTAAAACTAGAGCTTGCAGCAGGAGGTGGAGCTTGTGTGCTGATTCAAGAAAAATGATAAAAGGTATCACAATTTGTCTTTGATTAGAATATTAATGAGGATATACAACAGAAAGTGGAAAGTAATCTTGTTCTGGACAGGAGTCTTGTGTTATGCTTGTTGCGGAACAGAAAGTGACAAGGAATTGGTCGGGTATGTAAATCCATTTATTGGGGCTAGTACGAATACCGAGGCTGCGGGAGCCTTTCATGGACTAGGGAAAACCTTTCCTGGGGCGACTTACCCGTTTGGTGCGGTACAAATAAGCCCCAATACAATTACGGGAGGAGACAATGGTTCAGGATATAGCTATGAACATCAAACTATTGAAGGATTTGCTTTTACCCAAATGAGTGGTGTGGGATGGTATGGAGACCTTGGTAATTTGTTAGTAATGCCAACGGTAGGTAAAATGTATACTAATTCTGGAAAAGAGAATGGAGTGAAGGGTTATCGCACTCGGTATGATAAGGCATCCGAGAAGGCTTCTGCTGGTTATTATAGTGTATATTTGCCCGATTATGGTGTACAAACAGAGGCTACGGTTATGGAGCATAGTGGTATGCTACGTTTTACTTATCCGAAGAGTAAGGAATCTCGAATACAGATAGACTTGGCTCGTCGTGTTGGTGGCACGTCTACCTTCCAATTTGTAAAGGTAATTGATGAGTACACAATCGAAGGCAGTATGGAATGTACACCAGAAGGTGGTGGTTGGGGAAACGGGGATGGTAATGCCAAATATACAGTCTATTTCCATGCTCAGTTTTCAAAGCCGTTGACGGATTATGGATTCTGGAATGTTGAAATTCCTGAAGGAATTTCGCGCAAACGTGAATTTGTAGAAAGCTCTCAATTTCAAAAACTTACATCACAAGCACAGATTATACAAGATAAAAAAGAATTCCAAGGAAAGCACATCGGATTCTTTGCTAACTTTGAGACAAAGGAAAATGAACAGATTTTGTTTAAATCCGGGATTTCTTTCGTCAGTATAGAAGGGGCACGTAAAAATCTAGAGCAAGAAATTGCGGACTGGAATTTTGATGTCGTAAAGGAGGCTACTAAAAAGCAATGGAATGATATGCTGGCAACTATCCGAGTAAAAGGTGGTACGGAAGAACAAAAGCGTATCTTTTATACAGCTCTATATCATACAATGATTGATCCTAGAAATTTTACAGATGTAGACGGACATTATATTGGAGGAGATGGAAAGATACATACATCGATTGGCTTTACTAAACGGACCGTGTTTAGCGGTTGGGATGTATTTCGCAGTCAAATGCCTTTACAAAGCATCATAAATCCCGAAGTGGTTAATGACCTGCTGATGTCTTTGACGACCTTAGCTGAAGAAAGTGGTAATCACTATTATGAGCGCTTTGAGCTCCTGAATGCATATAGTGGGTGTATGTTGGGTAATCCTGCGCTTTCAGTATTGGCCGATGCGTGGGTAAAGGGTATATTTAAAGGAGATAAGGAAAAGGCTTATACCTACGCTGACAATACAGCACGCCTTTTTGGCAATACTGAGCGAGGCTATACCCCTTATAGTATTTCAAAAACCTTAGAGTATGCTTATACGGAATGGTGTATGGCACGTATGGCCATAGATTTAGGCAAAACAGAGGATATGGTTAAGTATTTGAAACTTTCCCGTTCCTATAAGAATTTGTACGATAAGGAAAAACATGCCTTCCGTCCGAGAAAAGAAGACGGTTCGTTTATAAAATGGCCCCAAAGAGGAAAATTGCAGGAAGGGTATGGTTGTACTGAGTGCAATGAACTGCAACAAGGTTGGTTTGTACCGCACGACATAGAAGGTATGGTAGAGTTGATGGGAGGTATTCAGCAAACTGTAGCTGATCTGGATAGTATGTTTGCACATACACCTCACAATTTTTTGTGGAATGTATATTACAATCATGCCAACGAACCAGTTCATCATGTTCCCTTTTTATATAATAGATTGGGAGAACCTTGGAAAACACAATATTGGTCTAGGTTTATTTGCGAACACGCTTACCATGATAAAGTGGAGGGATTGGTAGGTAACGAAGATGCCGGACAAATGTCTGCATGGTATGTATTATCGGCATGTGGTTTGTATCCTATTTGTCCTGGAGATACTCGTTATGAGATAACTTCTCCGTTGTTTAACGAGATAACAATTAAGTTAGGAAATAACAAAACATTTGTCATCAAAGCACACAATAATTCAACCTCTAATATTTATATACAGTCTGCTTATTTGAATGGAAAGGAATACTCTCAATGTTACTTGGATTATCAAGATATTATGAATGGAGGAGTATTGGTATTGGAAATGGGAGATACTCCTAATATGCATTGGGGTGTCTAGAGTTGTATTTCTGATGTATGAGGGTGTAACGAAGGATCTCTTTTCTTGTATTTAGGAAACAGGTCCTTCGTTATTGTTTCTATTTCTATATTGAACTTATAATAACTATAATTGAAAGATTATATAGGGTTGTAAAATAGGAAAAATCATAGCATGAAAAAATAGCATTAAGAAGGATTATGGTTTTTCTTATGGGAAATGCGATGACACTAACATTGTTTGCAGGTCAAGATAATGTGGCTCCCTTGGCAAAAGTGTCTGTTTCAGATGTACTTGATATCGGATTTGATGTTTATAATTTGGTTGATGACAAGTTATGTATGATAATGAATGAGAATGGAAATGCGATATATTGTACCTTGGGGTGAATACATTTGCCATGGGCTATCAGGGAATTGGAAGATGAAATAGATGTTTTATCGTTGTTCTCTTCTGTAATTCATTTTTTTTAAGACATTTACCCAAAATGCTGTCAGTCAATAGCTTTGCAACATTTTTCAGTAATTTCATTTTTATTCGTGTTTTTTTGAGAATTATCTTTGCTATGTAATGATAGCTTAGACAAGCGAAAGTCGATATGTGACAAAAAGCCAGTTTTCAGTTACTAAATCGTTACACCTGAAAAATAGAACTGAATTAGAACGTTGATCCATAAGGATTTTTGGGGGAAAGGTTTATAATCTCTGTCTCTCCGCGATAAACATTGAAAATCAATAGTTTATAGCAGTTGCACCCAATTCTTTATCTTGTCAATACATTGTCTTGTCTCAGCTTCTTTAGTACTGGGACAGTAAGCGGGAATGCCAGTATGAAAGAACAGAAATCTGATACGGCCTGACACATTTCTACTCCTTGCAATCCTAAAAGTTTTGGAAGTATGATTATAAGTGGAATAAAGAATAGTCCCTGTCTTGCTGAAGACAGAATTAGTGCCCTTCCTGGTATTCTTATTGTTTGAAGCATCATATTACATAATATCACCCATGTGCCGATAGGAAGGGTTATGAGTTGCCAACGTAGTGCTCTTGCGCCTATTTCTATTACCAGCGGGTCGTCTTTGCGGAACCAGGACACTATTTCAGGTGCGAATATATATCCTATTATGGCACAGACTGTAAGAAAGATGACTCCTGTCTTTATGCAGAAGTAAAATCCATCACGCACGCGTCGGTATAATCCTGCACCGTAGTTAAATCCACATACAGGCTGGAAACCTTGACCAAAACCTATTACGAATGAGTTTATGAACATACATATACGTGTCACAATGGACATTCCTGCGATTGCAGCATCACCATAAGCTCCGGCAGCTACATTAAGCATAATAGTGGAAAGACTTACAAGCCCCTGACGGCTTAATGACGGTATGCCTCCGTATGTTATTTCTTTCAAATATGTAAAGGAAGGAGTGAAATTCTTGAACTTGATTTTTATGTTTGTTCCTTTGCTGTCCATGTAAATAAGCACCATAAAACTGCAGAACTGGCTTATTATTGTTGATAAGGCAGCACCAGACACTCCCATGTCTAGAACAAATATCAGAAGCGGGTCAAGCCCGATATTTATCACAGCTCCAATGATTATACCTATCATGGCATATACGGCATTACCCTGAAAGCGCATCTGATTGTTCAGTACAAGTGATGATGCCATAAAGGGCGCCCCTATGAGGATTATTCCTAAATAGTTTTCGGCGTATGGCAGTATGGTTTCGGTAGAACCTAACAGGATACATATTGGGGTGAGGAAAATGTTTCCAAGTACGGCTATTATTATTCCAAAAGTAAAAGCGTAGAAAAAACCGGTTGATGCCATCTTTTCTGCGCTGTCGTAATCTTTTGCTCCAAGCTTGCGTGAAATAAAATTGCCGGAACCGTGGCCGAAAAAGAATCCGAATGCCTGTATTATTGCCATTATTGAAAATGAAATGCCAACGGCAGCAGTGGATTGTGTATTGATTTGTCCCACGAAATAAGTATCAGCCATTACATAAAATGATGTTACAAGCATGCTTATTATAGTCGGTACTGCAAGCGATGTTATCAGTTTGGGGATAGGCGTCGTCGTCATCATCTTATGTTTGTCTTGTGCTGTTTTCATCGTGAATATTCTTTTCGTAGGGTGATATTTAATGTCTTATAAGGTGAAATTTCTTACAAAAATAGATGTTTTTTTTGTTTTTGTCCCTATTAATGAGCTATTTCGTCTATATTCATAAGATAAATTAATACACTATTCGTTCATTATTCTTCATATTTGCGTATCTTTGTGCCCAATAGTAAATAAAACAATTAGAAAAATATAAAATAAGTTAGAAAAATGGCACAGGAAGACGTTTTCAAGAAATTGGTTTCTCACTGTAAAGAGTATGGTTTTGTATTTCCTTCAAGTGAAATATATGATGGTCTTGGAGCTGTATATGATTACGGCCAGATGGGTGTGGAACTGAAAAATAATATAAAGCAGTATTGGTGGCAGAGTATGGTGCTTTTGCACGAAAACATTGTAGGTATAGATTCTGCAATCTTTATGCACCCTACAATATGGAAAGCTTCTGGACACGTTGACGCTTTCAATGACCCATTGATTGATAACCGTGATTCAAAGAAACGCTACCGTGCAGACGTTCTGATTGAAGAGCAGATTGCAAAATACGAAGATAAGATTAATAAAGAAGTAGCTAAGGCTGCAAAGAAATTCGGTGATGCTTTTGATGAAGCTCAGTTCCGCAGCACTAATGCACGCGTTCTTGAACATCAGGCTAAGCTTGACGCTTTGCATGACCGTTATGCAAAGGCTATGAATGCTAATGATTTGAATGAACTGCGCCAGATTATCCTTGATGAAGAAATAGTATGTCCTATCTCTGGTACAAAGAACTGGACTGAAGTTCGTCAGTTCAACCTTATGTTTACTACTGAAATGGGTTCTACTGCCGATGGAGCAATGAAGGTATATCTTCGTCCTGAAACAGCTCAGGGTATCTTCGTAAACTATCTGAATGTACAGAAGACAGGCCGTATGAAAATACCTTTCGGTATCGCACAGATAGGTAAGGCTTTCCGTAATGAAATCGTTGCACGTCAGTTCATCTTCCGTATGCGTGAGTTCGAACAGATGGAAATGCAGTTCTTCGTAAAACCGGGAACAGAACTTGAATGGTTCAAGAAATGGAAAGAAACTCGTCTGAAATGGCATAAGGCTCTTGGATTCGGTGATGATCACTATCGTTATCATGACCATGAAAAATTGGCTCACTATGCTAATGCCGCTACAGATATCGAATTCCTGATGCCTTTCGGTTTCAAGGAAGTTGAAGGTATCCACAGCCGTACTAACTTCGACTTGAGCCAGCACGAAAAATATTCAGGCAAGAGCATCAAATACTTCGATCCTGAAATCAACGAAAGTTACACTCCGTACGTTATCGAAACATCAATCGGTGTTGACCGTATGTTCCTTAGTATCATGAGTGCTTCATACTGCGAAGAAAAGCTTGAAAACGGCGAGACACGTGTAGTTCTTAAATTGCCTGCAGCTTTGGCTCCAGTGAAACTTGCCATCATGCCGTTGGTTAAGAAAGACGGTCTGCCTGAAAAAGCACGCGAAATCATGAACGACCTTAAGTTCCACTTCAACTGTCAGTATGATGAAAAAGACAGTATCGGAAAGCGTTACCGTCGTCAGGATGCAATCGGTACTCCATACTGTATTACAATCGACCACCAGACATTGGAGGATAACTGTGTGACATTGCGTAACCGTGATACAATGGAACAGGAACGTGTGGCTATTTCTGAACTTAACAATATCATCGCTGATAAGGTAAGTATCACAAGCTTATTGAAAACTCTACAATAATTTATGCTTATGAATAATAGAATATTTTGGCTCGTTATAATCCTTTCTGTATTGACTATAGGTTTCTCCTCTTGTGCTAAAGATACAGAGGTGGCTGATCCGTATGCCAACTGGAAGGAAAGAAATGAGCATTTTATTGATTCAATAGCAAAGGTAGCAAATGATAAGTCTTCTGGTGAGATATGGCGTAAGTATGAGAACTATAAGATAAAGTTTGATGGTATCAATAACTCTTACGATTATGAGGTATATGATTATGTATATGTAAAGTATGCCAAGAAAGAGGATATTTTTGATGGAAGCGAACCGTTGATAAACTTTGGTGATACTGTTTCAATGGCTTTTCAGGGATTTATAATAAACGGAACCCGTTTCGACGGTAACTATTACGGCACTTTCGATAAGGAGGTTACTGATAACTTTACCAAGTTTGATATCTCGAAGAATTTTGTTGTTGGTTGGACAACAGCTTTGATGCACATGAAGCCTGACATGTCTGACAAGGCTACTGTTTATATTCCATATCAGATGGGTTATGGGGAACAGAATAGGAGTGATGTCATTAGACCATATTCGACTTTAATATTCGAAATGTATATAGATGAGGTTATTCATCCTTATGATACCAGTAATTCAGATAACTGAAATTATTGACCAGTAAATACAAAAAGCATCCTTAATGGTTATTACTGTTCTGGATGCTTTTTTGTTATTATCTAATAACTAACAAATAACAACTATATAAAATGCCTTTAAATTTACCCGATAAACTTCCTGCCATTGATCTTCTGAAGGAAGAAAACATATTTGTCATTGACAGTTCAAGAGCTACATCGCAGGATATACGTCCGCTAAAGATTGTCATCCTCAATCTTATGCCATTGAAGATTACCACTGAAACAGACCTGATACGTCTTCTGTCAAACTCTCCTTTACAGATAGAGGTGAACTTCATGAAAATAAAGAGCCACACATCTAAGAACACTCCGATAGAACACATGAAAGCTTTCTACCGCGATTTCGACGATATGCGCGACGAGAAGTTCGACGGTATGATTATCACCGGAGCGCCAGTTGAGCATCTCGATTTCGAGGATGTCAACTATTGGGACGAGATTCAGGAGATATTCAACTGGACACGTACCCACGTAACCTCTACTTTCTATATCTGCTGGGCCGCTCAGGCCGGACTGTACCATCATTATGGAGTACCTAAATATGCGTTGGACAAGAAGATGTTCGGTATCTTCGAGCATCACATCTGCGACGGATTCAGCCAGCTGCCGATATTCCGCGGATTCGACGATGAATTCTTCGTACCTCACAGCCGTCATACAGAAGTGCGCCGTGAAGATATAGAGAAATGTCCGGAACTGTCAATCATTTCCGAATCCGAAGATTCGGGAGTACATATAGTGATGGCACGTGGCGGACGCGAATTCTACGTGACAGGCCATTCGGAATATTCACCTCTTACACTTGACGGAGAATACCGTCGCGACCTTGGAAAAGGTCTGCCTATCGACATGCCTAAGAACTATTATCGCGACAATGACCCAGACAAGGGACCGGTAGTGAGATGGCGCAGTACTGCAAATCTGCTTTTCTCCAACTGGCTCAATTACTATGTATATCAGGAAACTCCATACGATATTAATCAGATTAAATAATGATAAAACAACGTCCTATAGAACTTCTTGCTCCTGCAAAGAATCTTGAATGCGGAATCGAGGCCATCAATCATGGTGCCGATGCAGTTTATATCGGTGCACCACGTTTCGGTGCACGTGCCGCTGCTGGCAATTCCATAGAAGACATCAAGGCTTTGGTGGAGCATGCACATCTGTATAACGCACGTATATATGTCACAGTAAATACAATCCTGCATGACGAGGAACTTCCGGAAACGGAGAAAATGATATGGGAACTCTATCGTGCCGGTGTAGATGCCCTGATCATACAGGATATGGGTATCACGCGCCTTAATCTTCCGCCTATAGCACTGCATGCCAGTACGCAGATGGATAACCGTACACCGGAGAAAGTGAAGTTCCTTTCGGATATAGGTTTCCGTCAGGTGGTTCTGGCACGCGAACTTTCGCTTGATGAAATAAAGAAAATACACGATACATGTCCAGAAACACTTCTCGAAGTGTTCATTCACGGCGCCTTGTGCGTTAGCTACAGCGGGCAGTGTTATGTGAGCCAGGCTTGTTATGGCCGTAGTGCAAACCGTGGCGAGTGTGCACAGTTCTGCCGTCTGGCTTTCGATCTGGTGGATTCCAACGGAAAGACAATAGAACAGAACAAGCATCTCCTCTCTCTCAAAGATATGAACCAAAGCGATAATCTTGAGGCATTGCTTGATGCCGGAGCCACATCGCTGAAGATAGAAGGCCGCTTGAAGGATGTGTCGTATGTGAAGAATGTCACTGCTTACTACCGTCAGAAGCTGGATTCGATATTCAAATACCGTAAGGAGTATGTCAGGGCATCGTCAGGTACGGTGAAGACTACATTCACTCCGCAGCTTGACAAGAGTTTCAGCCGTGGCTTTACTGATTATTTTCTTCGTGGACGAAATCCTGGAATATTCTCGTTCAGTACTCCTAAGTCACTGGGTGAGGAGGTAGGCACTGTGAAGGAAATCAGAGGAAACTACTTTACTGTAGCAGGTGTGAAATCTTTCAACAATGGCGACGGACTTTGCTATATTGACGATAACGGTCGTCTTCAGGGATTCAGAGTGAACCGTGTGGAGAACAACAAGCTTTTCCCGCAGGATATGCCAAGACTGAAACACAATACACGTCTCTACCGTAACTTCGACCAGGAATTTGAGAAACTGATGCAGAAAAAATCGGCAGAAAGAAAGATTGCAGTCGATATATGTCTGGCTGAAAATAATTTTGGCTTTACACTGAGCTTTACTGACGAGGACGACAATAGCGTATCCCTTACACTGGAGCGTGCGAAAGAACCGGCACGTACACCACAGGCAGATAATCTGAGAAATCAGCTAAGTAAATTGGGAAACACCCCGTTTGAGGCTAAGGATATAAAGATAGATTTGTCTGATAACTGGTTTATTCCTTCATCCGAACTTTCAGAACTAAGACGTAATGCCGTAGAAAAACTGCTTGAAGCACGCAGGATAAACTATCGCAGGGAAGTGTTCCGCTTGAAGGAAAGCAAGACTAAGTTCCCTGTAAGCACGCTTACATATCTTGGAAATGTGATGAACAGCTCTGCAGCCGAATTTTATAAGAACCATGGAGTTCTGAAAGTAATGCCTGCATTAGAGAAGGAACAGCCTAAGGATGCCGTTCTGATGTTCTGCAAGCATTGCATCCGCTACAGCATGGGCTGGTGTCCGGTACATCACAAGGTGCGTTCTCCGTTCCGCGAACCGTATTATCTTGTAAGTTCAGATGGCAGACGCTTCCGCCTGGAGTTTGACTGCAAGCAATGTCAGATGAAAGTTCTGGCTGATAATTCTGAGCAATAATAAGTTTGTTGCGTTTGAAACACATCAGACGCAACAAACAATGAATTATAGATATTAATATTACTTTTCATCCAGCAGTCTGGCAGGAATGTTCTTCTTCGGAGTGATTCCCAGCTCCTTGAGCATTTCTGCCTGACGGATGAGATTTCCTTTTCCTTCCGAAAGCTGTGAACGTGCATTTCCGTATGCCGTATTTGCAGTGTTTATCGCGTCCCCTATCTTTTCGAATGTTTCAGCAAAACCGGCAAGTTTCTCATAAAGTGCAGTTCCACGCTTCACTATCTCCTGTATGTTCTTTTCCTGATACTCTCGCTTCCACAAGTCAAGAGCCAGTCTTAATGCGGCAATAAGGTTTGTAGGACTCATCAGTACCACCTTTTTCTGATAGGCATAATTCCACAGATTGTTGTCTGCCTGGAGTGCCAGTACGTAAGCCGGTTCGTTAGGGATGAACATCATTACAAAGTCCAGTGCCGATACGTTGTATTTGGAATAGTCTTTCTTGCTCAGTTCGTCGATATGAGCCTTTACTGAGCGCAGATGTTCTTTCAGATATTGCTCTTTCTCTGTCTTGTCGTCTGTCCCGATATATGCGGCATATGCCGTGAGCGATACTTTGGAGTCGATTATTACATGACGGTTGTCGGGATATACCACTATTACGTCCGGTTGCAGCCTCTGTCCCTGTTCGTTTTTCAGATACTCGCCATTCTCATCTTTCAGAAATTCCTGACGGAAATACTCCTCGCCTTCGTGCAGACCGGAGTTTTCAAGTATCGTTTCCAGTATCATCTCACCCCAGTTACCCTGCATCTTAGAGTCACCTTTCAGAGCTTTTGTCAGATTGTTGGCGTCATCGCTTATCTGTTTGTTCAGCAGAACAAGCTCCTTTATCCTGTCTTCGAGAGAGAAACGCTGTTTCGATTCCTTCTCATATACCTCTGCCACCTGATGCTTGAACTCGTTCAGATTGTCCCCGAAAGGCTTTAGCAGACTGCTGAGGCTTTCGGTACTCAGCTTGTTGAAAGTCTCTGTCTTCTGCTGGAAAATCTTGTTGGCTATGTTCTCAAACTCCAGATTGAACTGCTTGTGCATCGCTGCAATCTCTTCTTTCTGATTTTCAAGTTTTTCGGCCATATTGCGGTTCTCTGTCTTCAGTGATGCCGAAACAGTGTAAGCCTCGTTCAGCAGACGTGCATTCTCGTCCAGCTTGTCCTGTAGTTTTTGTATGTTTTGTCTCATGTTTTCAGCCTGCTGTGCTGCCTTAATCTGTTCGTTTTTTAACAGCTCGGCTGAGTGTTCCTGTTGCATTTTCAGTTGCGATTGCAATATACCAGATTTCTTTGCAGAAACCAGGTGTCCTATAATGATTCCCAATACGCATCCTACTATTGTTCCTATTATTATGTATATTGTCATCTTTAGAAATTATAGATTATTACATTCCTCCCTGTCCTCCGGCAGAAGAACCACTGTTTCCTCCCGATTTAACATCATCATTGTTGATGCTTCGGCTTGTTTTCTTGACTTGGGTTTTCAGTTCACCGAATCTCCAGCTGATACCTATGGCGTAACCTAAATTATAATATTTGTTTTTACTCCATGAGCGGAATGTGTCTGTAACCGTTTCGTTTTCGTATGTATTATATTTGTTGAAGAAGTTATTTGCAGACAGTGAGACGCTCAATCTCTTATCTTTCAGGAAAGAGCGTGTCAGTCCCAGTCCGTAGTAATAATATGACGAGCCTTTACCTTGCAAAGTTATATACGGTGTACTTCCTCCTCCGTAAACACTCAGACGCAAGTCCCATGGAAGTGTCTGTTGTACGTTTCCGAACAGGTTACCGTTGAAACCGGAATTTTTTGTATCAAGCAAATCGCTGCTATAGTCCGAATAAGAGCCTGATGCGTTGATTGATATTCTGGTCTTGTTGCCCGGGTTCCAGTTCATCCACAATGACAGGCGAGTGATCTGTTTCTTGCCCGCATTCTCGTAAGTACTATTTAGGATACCGTCTTTCATGAAAGAATAATTTTCTATACCGTTGTTTGTGAATGTATAGTTCAGGTTTGCATTAATATTGAACTTTGCAGAGAAAGAACTGAATGTCAATCCAACGATATGTGCCTTTTCTGTTTTCAGGTCAGGATTACCGTAACTTACTGATGTCGGATTACTCTCGTCGCGGAAAGGGTTAAGATACCATATACCCGGACGGTTGATACGCATATTGTAATTCGCCTTCAGGGTAGATGTTGTGCCAAGCATATATGACATATTCACAGTAGGAACAACATCATCGAAACCGGCATTGAAGTTTCTTTCAGGCTGAAGGTCGTATTTCACATCCATAAAAGTATGCTCGTATCGTACACCAGCTTTGAAACCGAATTTTTTCAGCTTTAGCTGATAGTCGGCATATGTAGCTACGATGCTTTGTCCCTGGTCGAATATGCTCGACATATTGTTGTCCTGAAGCATAGAACCGTCGCTTTGCTGAATGAAATATTTACTGTCGCTCGCATTCAGTCGATAGATGTATTTCATACCGGCATCAATATAGTGCTTGTCGTTTATAGGATTAACGTAGTCTATCTGTCCGGTATGTTCCGCAGTGTGGGCGTCATTGTCAAAATACTGATTTTCCAGCGGGAAAGGAACATCTATCATATCCATATATTCCGTAGCTGACTCACTGTTGTTTGGAGAATCGTTGTATTTATACGATACTGTAAGATATTCGCCTTTGGTCTTGAAGGAATGCTGATAGTCGAAGTTGATGCCTACATTACCGAAACCGCTTGTGGATTTGTTCAGTGTATTGTATCGGTACGTCAACTCTTCCATATTGTTCAGCATGCGGTTTTCCGAGTTGCTGTTGGTCTTGAAGTTACCTCCGAACATATTTGCGGAGAATGTTATCAAGTTCAATGTGTCAATCTCATAACTACCTTCCAGATTGCCGAACTGGAAATTACCGTTGCTTTTTGAGGAACCTTCACTGTTGAGATATTTGTTTGTATCCGATGTATAGTCCTCGCGTCCGGAACTGAAGTAACTGCGTGGCTGTGTGTTATAGTTGTACGAATAATTGCCGGATATGGTAAATTTACCCACCTGAACAGTACCGTATGCATATCCGGAAAAGCCTTGATTGCTTGCCCTTCCGCCAAGTGTGACATTATATCCCTGCATCTTTGCATCCGTAGTGATGATGTTCAGAATACCTCCGATACCTTCAGCATCGTATTTTGCTCCCGGTTCTGTTATCACCTCTATTGATTTTATGCTGTTGGCAGGCATACTTCTCAATACCTCCTTCGGGTTGTTGCTCATCAGGGTGTTTGGCTTACCGTTTACGTGTACCTTGAAGCTGCTTGATCCGTTCACCTGTATATTGTCTTCTCCATCCACAGTCACCAGAGGTACTTTTTTAAGCATTTCCAGTGTGGTGTTGGTCTTTGAGTCCGGGTCGTCCTCCATGCTGTAGGTTATTTTGTCTATTTCAGCTTTCACGAGAGGTTTCTGTGCCACCACTTCCACACCTTTAAGCATTTCCGTTGCCTCGGAAGTAAATATAGTTCCGAGGTCAACAGATTTCTTGCTTGTGCTTAATGTAAAGTTTCTTTTTACGGTATTCTTTCCTACCGATGAGAGAGTTATGACGTAGTCGCCCGGCTCGGACAGTTTCTCATTGAAACGTCCCTTTTCGTCGGTGACCGAAAGTTTTACTTTTTCGTCAGGATTTGCCGCACTTGATATTCTCACAGTGGCATATGGCTCGCTTTCGTTAAGAAGTGAGTCAACTAAAGTTCCTTTCACTGAATATAAACCGCTCTGCTTTTGTGCAAACACCGTAGCGGTAGTAAGACATACGAGGATACATATAAATCCCCTTAAAACATTAGATGACATTTTTCTGGATTTTATTTTCTTACTGCTTTTGAAGCTCCACTTGTTGATACATCAGCCTTTGCTGCACCTCTGAACGAAAGTTTTGATGCTCCCGATGCTTCTCCTGTTATGTTTTTATTACATATAATTTCGGCCGTGCTGGCTCCGTTTAGATCCACATCGGCATAATCGGTATTCAGATACTCGCCGTTTGATGACAATTTTGAAGCTCCACTCACTTCTATATTGGCATTGACAGCTTTTCCGCCTATTTCGGCAGATGATGCTCCGCTGATACTTACTTCCAAAGACTGACAGTCTATGTTGGCATCAAAGTGCGATGCTCCGGATACTTCGATATCGAGTTTTTTTGCCTTAATCTCTCCGTCGGAAGTAAATGAAGAGGCGCCTCCTATTTCAATGGATTTCAGATCTTTGCTTGCCGGCACTATAGCAGTGACACTGTATGATCTTCTGAAATCCGAAGCATAAATTTCAATGCCTTCATCATCGTAGTTTACTTTTATTTTGGAAAGAATAGAAGAGTCTGCAATAATCTGAAGTGTGTCAATATCGTGTCTGTACTCCACTCTTATTGCATTTGTCACTTTTAATGATTTATATGAAGTGTTTACTTCATATGTAGAAGTGGCTTCATTTTTGCTTGCTACAGTATTGATCATGCAAGATGTGGCTGTAAAAGAAGTTACGGCACTGATTGTGAGTATTGAAAGAAAATTCTTTAGTTTCATGGCTTTATTTGTTTTAAATAATGATATTAGTTTGTGGTTTTCTTTATTTGTTATCTTTCAGAAATTGTTTGTAGAGTGCAGATATTTCCTGTGCTGATATGTCAAGAATTTTCATAGTGCGGAACATTTCCGGCAGTTCCTCGTTCAGGAATGTCTCTTTTCTGAATGAAAGAATTTTATTCTTTGCGCCTTCGCCTACGAAATACCCTATACCCCTTTTATTATATATAATTTCCATTCCTTGCAGATAGTCGTAAGTACGCATCATGGTATTTGCGTTTACTTCCACCATTGCGGCATACTCCCTTACGGACGGTATTCGTTCTTCTTCCTTGTATGTGTCATGAAGGATTTCGTCCATAATTCTGTCTGCTATCTGCAAATATATTGATTTCGATTCTTTAAATTTCATCTTCTGAACAGTTTTCTATCGGTGATTTGTGAATTTCTAAACAAATGATAACTAAGAGTCCAGTTAAAAACTGTAAGTGCCAGGAAGATAATGCTTATGGTAGAAAATATAACTTCCTCATTTATCCATGAACTTTTATCTGCCAGGTCTTCCATCCATTTTAATATATATATAAAAGTTCCTTCGTCAGATATATTGATCATCAAATATAATATAAGGAAAAATGCTGCCATACATATTCCCCATGTTTTTATGAAAGGATGTTTTCTGAAGTATGTACCACCCAAAATATAAATGGAGTGTCCCCATAAACCGTTTGAAATTAAAAACAGGTAAGGCATGAATGTTGATGATGCTCCGTATGCTTCAGGATTGATATGAATTGTATCATAAAAAGAAACTGACATTATATCAAACAGACAGAAACTGGAAAATTCTTTCGGGGCATCGAATAGCGGCAGTAAAGCAAGTCTGGTAAGTTCAGCAAAAAACAGTCCCACAAAAAATATTACAATAGAAATAATACATACATATATTGCTCTGCTTATGAACTTTTCTCCGTTTGTAGCCGGAAGCATCATATACGAGATACGTTTGTTTTTTGTATTCATCACTTCCATTATTCTTGAGGCACATACAATTAGATAGAAAAATGTCACAAAAGTTAGTATGGAATGGAATGTATTGCAGAAACCTAGATATTGTGTCTCTCCGGTTTCTCCACGATTGCTGGACAAAACTCCGTACATACCGAACAAGAAAGCCATAGCCGCACCGGAATAGCACGCTATAAGCCTGTATAGGTTGGTTTTCCAATTTTCCATCATGTCGCGTTTCATTACCGCCATGAGTCTTGTAAAACTGAAATTAATATTTGTAGTCATAACCGTTCCTCCATATTTATTTGTTGAATACTTCCTGTATCTTGTTTCTTTCAGCCAATATGGCATTGAAAAGGACTTCCAGATTCATAGGACTTTCTTCGTTGAATTTGTTTTCCATAATGATGCTGTTACCCTGTACAGACGGTTGTATGAACAGTGCCCCGTCTGTAGGTTCGTTCATGCTCTGTTCGCAGAAATAAAGCCTTTCTGTTATTTCCTTTACCGATTTGTTAAGTAGCACCTCAGTTCCGTCTATTATAGTTATGTGGTCCAGCAGTCTGTCAATATCCCTTACCTGATGTGTAGAGATTATGATAGTCTTCTCGTCTGTCATTCCCGATGCGATGACTTTTCTGAACTGGCTTTTCGACGGAATGTCCAGTCCGTTTGTAGGTTCGTCCATGAGTAGGAGAGAGGTATTTGTGGCAAGAGCGAAACACATATATGCTTTTTTCTTCTGTCCCATGGAAAGTTCGCCGAGGTTGATGTCCATTCCTAAGTCGAAATCGTTGAGGCAAGTATTCAGTGTTTCGTTACTGAAATTAGGATAGAAAGCACTGTTCAGTTTAACGAACTGTTTCATCGACAGGTTAGGTAAGTCGAACTCCTCAGGAACCAGATAAATGTCCGACAGTGTTTGAGGAAGACGTCTTCTGATGTCTATACCTTTTATCGTTACATTTCCATGAGAAGGTTTGAGCAATCCGCAGATGATATACAGCAGAGTGGATTTACCTGTTCCGTTCTTTCCCAACAGGCCTATTATTTTCCCTTTTTCTATTTCAAGATTGAAATCATTGAACACCTGTTTGTTTTTCCCGTATCCGAAACAGAGATGTTCGGCTTTAATCATTGTTGTGTCCATAATTATATTGCTTTAGTGTATTAGTTTATTAGTACACTGCAAATGTATGCTTTTTGTTTGAAATAACAATAGGTAAAATACGCCTTTAACTTCAGTTAACAATAAGGGGCAAAATAGCGCTTCTGAAAACACCCTGTCGTTTTAATCAAAACGAAAGTCCATTTCAATTGAAGCGAGCGCCCATTTTACCTTAAACGTGCGCCCGTTTTTTTCAGAGGCATAAAATCTAATATTTTAATAGTCTTATTAATGTATATTATACACTTATTTGTATCTTTGTCATCATTGAAAGTTAACTTAATAAAGTATCGAAAAACATGAGAAAACTGTATCTTTTAGGATTGTTCTTTCTCGCTTCTGTTGGTGCAGAGGCCGGGTTACCACAAAAAATCAATACATTTCCAGTTAGTGATGTAAGGCTTACATCAGGGATGTTCAAACATGCTGAAGATTTGGATATTTGTTATCTGATGGGGTTGAATCCTGACAGGCTTCTTGCTCCATATATGAAGGAAGCCGGTTTGAAACCAAAGGCAGAGAATTATCCCAATTGGGAGAATACCGGGCTTGATGGTCATATAGGCGGACATTATCTTTCCGCTTTGTCGTATATGTATGCATCTACTGGTAATGAAGAGATAGGTAAAAGGCTTGATTATTTTCTGTCGGAACTGAAACGCTGCCAGGATGCTTCCGGAAACGGTTATCTGTGCGGAGTGCCTGATGGAAAAACTATATGGAATGAAATAAAGGAAGGCAAGATCAATGCCAATCCTTTCGGGTTAAACGATAGATGGGTTCCACTCTATAACATCCATAAAATTTATGCCGGACTGAGAGATGCATATCTCGTGGCTGGTAAGGAAGAAGCTAAAGGTATGTTGGTGGCACTTACTGACTGGATGATGAATATCGTGTCCGGACTTACTGACGAGCAGATCCAGGATATGTTGAGAAGTGAGCATGGCGGATTGAACGAGGTGTTTGCCGATGTATATGCCATTACCGGTGATGAAAAATATCTGGAACTGGCCAAACGTTTCTCTCATAGATTTATTCTTGATCCGCTTGTAGAAAAAAAGGATATGCTTACCGGCAATCATGCAAATACGCAGATACCTAAAGTGATAGGTTTTAAGAGGATAGCCGATTTGGACGGCAACCAGGAATGGAGTTCTGCTTCTGAGTTTTTCTGGAATACTGTAGTGGAGAATAGAAGTGTGTCTATTGGCGGAAACAGCGTGAGAGAACATTTCCACAAGTCGGATGATTTTTCAAGCATGATGACAAGCGAGCAAGGGCCGGAAACTTGCAACACATATAATATGCTCCGATTGACTAAACTGCTTTACGGTACATCAGGAGATGTAAACTATATGGATTACTACGAACGTGCCCTGTATAATCATATATTGTCCAGTCAGAATCCTGTGCAGGGCGGTTTTGTTTATTTCACACCAATGCGTTCGGGGCATTACAGGGTTTATTCGCAGCCTCAAAACTGCTTCTGGTGCTGTGTAGGTTCAGGGATGGAGAACCACGCCAGATATGGTGAGATGATATACGCGTCGCGTGAAAATGAGCTTATTGTCAATCTGTTTATATCTTCTGTCCTCAATTGGGAAGAAACCGGCATGAGTTTCACTCAGGAAACATCTTTCCCTGAAAAAGAACAGACACGTGTTATTGTGAAGAGTGAAAAACCGCGAAAAATGAAGATAAGTTTCCGCTGTCCTGAATGGCTTGATAAAGAAAAAGTAGAATTTAAGGTAAACGGCGGAAAGATTGAGGCTGTTTTTTATGACGGATATTATACCATAAACAGAAAGTGGAAAGATGGAGATACTGTAGAAATGTCTCTGCCTATGACTTTGCGTGCTGTGCAACTTCCTGATAAATCACCGTATTATTCGTTTATGTACGGTCCTGTGGTATTGGCTGCCGATTTGGGTAAGGAAAGACTTGACGGACAATTTGCCGATGACAGCAGGGGAGGGCACGTGGCATCCGGTCCACAGCTTCCGTTGCAGAATATGCCTGTTATAGTAGGTGAAAAGAAAGACCTTCTGGCAAATCTTAAAAGAGTAAGTCCGGACAAGCTTGAATTCAGATTGTCTGGCGTATATCCTTCAAGATACGATGGAATGATATTAAAACCATTCTATAAGACTCATGAATGCAGATACATGATTTATTGGGAACTAGTTTCTGGAGATGAATTGAAACATAGACAGGCAGAACTTGCAAAACAGGAGACAGAACGGGTGAGGTTGGAAAATATCACAGCTGATATGGTGGCATGTGGAGAACAACAGCCTGAAAGTGACCATTTCATAGAAATGGAGAATTCTGAAATTGGTAGTGAACAAGGTACACCATGGCGTGAAACCAAGGGATGGTTCTCCTACAAAATGAAATCCAATGGCAAACCTGTGAATGCGGTTATGATAAACTCTTTCCCTGACGAAGCAAGAAGTGCCGAAATCCATGTAAATGGCGTGAAGATAGGTGAAATAAACGGCAGAGACTCAATTCATGTCTTGAAATTGTCTAAAGAGCTGCTTAAAAATTCGGAATGGGATGTAAAGATTATGTGTGGCAAATCTGATGTTACACCAAAATTCCGTTCTGTCAGATTGATTTTTGAATAATATAAACAATAGATAAAAAGAGAGGCGGAAGGCTGTATGCTGGTTTCTATGAACCGATGCATATGGTTTTTCTGCTTGTATCGTGGTTATTATAGGATCAACGTAAAATTTGAGGAATTCTGAAAAGTCAATGCTTATCTGCATGATGAATAGTAGTCATAAGCCATATCTAAAATGCTGATAAATATTGATTTCACTGTTTTTTGCGGATAATAAGCCGCAAATTTTGCGGTTAATTATCCGCAAAACTGTATATTTGCAGAAAACAGTGATGCCTATGTATATACATGAACATAAAGAATGGTCTTCCTTTTCGTGGAACAAGGAACTTGTCGGTGAGAAACTGAACAAGGTAAATAAGGCTGTCGGTTATCTGATGGGACGCCTTAGTGTAATCGGTTTTAACGACAAGATGTCTGCCGTAGTTGAATCCATCTCTCATGACATCATTGCATCATCAGAAATTGAAGGAGTGGAATTGAACAATGAACAGGTACGTTCATCTGTAGCCCGCAAACTCGGAGTACAACTGCCGAATCCGACCGAATCTTCACGATATATAGACGGAGTAGTGGAAATGGCACTTGATGCAACAGTCAATTTCAACAGTCCGCTTACCCATGAAAGACTCTTCGGCTGGCACAACTGCCTGTTTCCTACCGGATGGAGCGGTCCAACGAAAATAGATGTAGCCCGATACCGCAGTGGAGAGATGAAAGTTATTTCTGGAATGTTCGGTCGGGAAAAGGTACATTATGTAGCGCCAGCTCCTGAAAGAATAGACGAAGAAATGAATCGGTTTCTGGACTGGTTCAATTCAGATGCACATAACGGCTATTTAAAATCGGCAATAGCCCATTTGTGGTTTGTCTGCATCCATCCTTTCGATGACGGAAACGGACGAATCGGACGAGCCATTGCTGATATGGCACTTTCACAGGCCGAAAACTCAAAGATGCGTTTCTTCAGTATCTCCCACCTGATAAACAAAGATAAAAAACAATATTACGACATATTGGAGAAAACACAGAAGGGAGATTGCGAGATTACTGAATGGATCATCTGGTATCTTGACTGTCTGCTCCGTTCCGTCGAGCAATCCGACGAAACATTGTCAAAGGTTCTTAACAAGGCCATATTCTGGCAAACCCATGCCGAAACAGTCCTGTCCGAACGACAACGCGAAGTCTTGAATTTATATTTGGACGGTTATCCCGGCAAACTGACGGCTAAGAACTGGGCAAAACGTGTAAAGGTATCAACAGATACAGCAACACGCGATATAAAAGATTTGGTAGAGAAAGGTATTCTGATACCTCAACAGGGGAGGGTTCGTGACGTATTCTACGGAATACGGTGCAGTGACTCTATCCTAGTTATTCCTTTACCAGAAGATTTATAATTGTGCTTTATGCAAGCAGAAAGGCTGTGTTACAGTTTTGAAGAACATATGCCATACAGCCTTTCTACCTTTCTTTTATTTACTACTCATATTTATGTTCTCCTCTATGCTAAAATAAAGAACTTTCGTTCACAATTCAGGGGAGTTAAGGCTTACTTTCTGTTCAGACTATCGAAAATTTATGCTTAATTTCAGAATCCCTTAGGTTTTTACGTTGATCCGATATTTTGCCGTTTTTTGCGTGTCGGGGGAAAACAAAAAATCCCGATTTCGCTTGGAAATCAGGATTTTACTGTTTTTGGTTTTTCTTCGAAGTGGTGCCACCAGGAATCGAACTATTGATTCAAGTGACTGAATATCTTTGATTTATCTTTCTGCAAGTAGCGTAATCTCCCGCTATTGCTCCACCGGATTGTTGCAGCGTTCTGCGTCAGGTTGCGTGGAGGTTTCCTTTATCGATTACAAATATACAGCTTTCTTTTGAATGTCAGGCATGTAATCATGAAAACTTCTCTACCTTGGTTCAAAATCCTTTTTGGACTTCCCAATAACCGCCTTTATTCGGACCGACATGTTTTATAATCCCTTTTTCTTGAAGTGAAGCCAACCGACGCTTTACGCTGCTTTCGTGTATACCTAAGCGACTTACCATTTCTTTTCTTTGTATATAAGGATTCTCTTTGATTAGTTCAAGAATAACGTTTTCTTGCTTTTGCTGGTCGGTTTCTGGTCGATTTCTGGTCGTTTCTGGGTCGTTTTTCTGGGTCGTTTCTGGGTCGCCCTTTTGGGTCGTAGCCCTTTCCGGGTACTCAAACTTAAAGGTTGTCCATATACCTGAAGCATCATAGCGGAACTCCGGCGTGGAGAATCCGTCATTCTTACATGCCGTGATGATACGCTCGATGCCACGTCCCCATGCCTCAATCTCACCAGCACGGAAAAAGGTGTTGGCAATATCAGGGTTGTAAGGCATACTTCGATGCGAAGACAATAAGGTTTCCACCGTCCACCCTTCGGGCAATACCCCACCGTTTATTATCTCCAACTTATTCTCATACACGCGGATTTGGATGGGAGAAGGTTCTGCATAGTCTTTGTTGATACAGGCATTTAATAATGCCTCACGCAGAGCCTCACGGGGCATAGGCAATGTTTCTATCCGTTGGATGCCCTCGTAGGTAATGATGGCTTTCATGTATTTGGTACATAGCAAGTCCATCAGTTTCACAATTTGCTGGAACAGATTACCATGTACTTCGTCTTGATACACCAAATCCATGCCTTCGCGGAAGAAGCCGACCTTTACAAATGCCCCGGTCACATATTGTTCCGGGTCGGGATGGAACAACAAAGCGGCAGCACGTTTCAAGTAACTACCCTCATAAAGCCGGAGTTTCTCCAATAATCCGTGATTGTCGTCCATTAAGTCCGCTTCCTCCATACGTCCGCTCCGTTTGGCATACTTGCGGAACAAATCGAATGTGGCATTATCCAAGTCTTCCGCTTTCAGATAAGGTACTGGCACACCATCCCACGTTTTTCCTTGCTTGCGAAGCATGAAACGGTCAAGTGCAGCCCCTTTCAGTTCCTGATTGGTTGCACCGCTTCGCTGGTAATACTTTCCACGAAAGCTGATTGGATAAGGATAGGCATCCGTCACAATCTCCAGATATTGCTTTTCGTCTTTTTCTCTCAAATTGACATCCACCAAGATGCCCATCATGTCACGCACCTTGTTCGGAATATCCTCCATCAACTTCTTGGCATCCTGTACACCGCACACTTCACCATTGTCACGCAGACCTATATACAGCGTACCGCCTTGTGCATTGGCAAAACCACAAATCCATTTCTGGTATTCGTCGCGCCATGATTCTTTGAACTCTATGTTTTGGGATTCAGTGAGCATAGTCATGCTTTTGCAAATTATAATGTTATTTAAACTCAGGTTTAACAAATGAAATCCTATTATTCTTTAAACATTTATAGTCACCTGTTAAATCATCTTTGGGCAATGCTTCGTATAAAAATAGCCAATATCTATCAATGTCATTCAATAAACTTCTAGCATGTTCTTTCAGTAGTTTTTTAGCATCTTTATTTCTATCCTTTTTGACTTTCAAAAAAGATAATAGCATAAAAAGACTATCCTCTGTTCTAATCGAATCCTCTTCCATCATTTTGTTCAGCTTAAAATCATATTTCAATGACCAATATATAGAAAAACTACATGCCTCATATATATGCCTTTTTATTCCTATGTCATATAAATCATGGGCAATTAACGATATACTTTCTTGAGAAATGTCAAAAATATCAAACACAAAATTTTCCATCCAATGCACCAAATAAGGATAAAAACAAATTAATTGATGCAATGTGTTTATATAGTAATATTTTGCTTTCTTTCCCAAATGACAATTCGCTATTATTTTTATCGCATAAGTAAAAACTGCACAATTATTTGTTTCCATTGCTAATTTAATTGCTAAATCCAAATACAATTTTAATCGCTGATATTTAAAAATAAGTTTTCCGTTTTCTGTGTAAGTATCACCTTTAATAAATTCATTTAGCGCACGTATCCAATCGATATCAGAAGGCAATGGAAGTTTTAATATTTTAGTTTTCTTAGTATTAATGTTTAGTTCAAACTTTTTCAATTCTTCAGATAAGTCTAACAGAAAACACTCTGCTTCCTCTTCTGATTTCACAAAACAGCAAAAATCATCTATGTTACGAATGTATTTGTATCCTTTTTTGACTAATTCATTGTCGATATTGCACAGAATTATTTCTGAAAGTAAATTGGATGCATGTGGTCCTATGAGCAAACCATTTGTTTCTCCATTTTTTGTGTTACGACATGTAGTATCTAGTTCGTTATACCATATATTTACATTTGATTTATTCTTTTTTGCTTCATCTTTTCCTACAAGTGCCCATGATAAGGAGTGGGTGTAAATACTAGGGAAACACGAAGAAATGTCAGCTTCAACCTTGAATCGCTTTAAAATTGACAACTTACTAAGTTCAACATCCAATAAACTGTCTTTATCACAGTACGAATGACTCATTTCAAAAAGGAAGTTCTTATGTTTCAATTTTTGAATATGTATTTGACTGTATTTATAGCTTTGATTGCTAGTCTTTTCTTGAAATAAGTTGCATATTTTATTCCAATTATCATATATGCATTTGCACTGATACATATAACTAAATGGAGTGGGAATAGACAACAGGCGTGGTATGTTTGTATTTCTAGTGCTATTATAGCGAATATAATCAGTAGGATTCTTGGAGAATCCTTCAAACTTTCTCTTTTTACAATATGCGTAGAAAGACTCACATGAGAATATGGGAGGTAATTTATCTGCAAAGAGTCCATACTCTAAAAGACCTTTTAAAAGCTCCTCTGAGGATATCTCAGACATATATTCATAATACTTTTTGCTCATTCTATTTTGAAATATAATTTGTATAATCTTTTTATAGCATCTTTACTATTGTATCCATCAATCTATCAAAGCGGAAGATTGATGATGTTGGAGAAGACGTTTTGTTTCTTCTTATTCCATTAGAACAAGAAATTAACAAAGGCTATTAACTTGACTGGTAACAGCATAGAAACCAGCAAGCTTTCTATCTTGTAATGTCCTGTATCAATCAAAAGAACGCTATTCTTATTTGCAAAAATAACATATTTCACTTGTAATGCCAAAGGTAATACCTTGAAAGATAGAGAAAATAGAACTTCCAAATACAATTCTAGCCTTGCCAATTAGAAATAGTATCCTATTTTACTTCAACAATGAAACTCCGTAGCATCAGCGGTGATATTGTTCTACAATTAACAATATAAGCAATTCAACACAAGCTCATTGCTGCATATATCGTTTTTTTTATAAAAATAGCGTACCAACAATTTGTGGTATCTCACATTCACATATTTGAATTGGTAAACTGTTGTTGAACCCTTTATATGATGTTGTGCTGAAGTATAACAGTACGACAATACAACAGTAAACCATCGGTGTTTCACTGGATTACTCCCGTCCAACTGCGTTTTAATCCAAGTATTCTGGAAATGGTGCAATTCTAGCGATAAATGGCATTGATTGACAGTCCAGTCTGCAATTTTGGTAAGACCAAAGTTCAGGTTTGTCTGTTCCAAACCCTCTAAGCAACTATTTGGGTTGTACCCGTTCGCAGTTCCTATTCTTCTTTTGGGTAGTTTGGGCACCGGGAAACGATGCTTTGAGGGTAAGAATTACTGTGTAAATTCCAATCCGTTTGCTGACGGATTACTGATTTCACGAGAAATCAGCAAGGTGTCCTTCAGGTTACCCGAAGGCTTTTCGGTTACTGTCGAAAAGGCAGCAGCAAGGTATGTTTTGAGTTACTCAAAACTTTGCGGGTTACTCCCGAAAACCTTGCCGCTGGTTACCGCTCCGAAGTCGGGCAACCCTGTATTAATGAAAAAGAGGATATAGGTTTATTCCTCATATCCTCTTTGCTTGCTTTTCTGAAAAACACCTTATCCCCTCTTGGTTAGCAAATGCCACAACTCTCTTGCCCAGAGAACTAGTGAGGAAAGAACAACTATTATTACCCAGTCCATCAATTTCATCGGAGTACAGTTAAAGAAATCATAAAGACCTTCAACTATCACAACCTGTCCTATGAAAATAATAGCAACAATAGTAAAGAACTCTTTACTCATCTTGAGTTGGAAAAAACTTTTTCCTGTTTCAAATGAACGAGTATTGAACATATACCAAAGGTGCGTCCATACAAATATTGAAAACAATAGAGTCTGTTCGTATGGTGACAATCCATTGGCTTCACCGAGCTTGCAATGCAACAGGTCTGTCATTTGCGTGATTTCAGTGTGCTGGAATATATAAAGGAACACAACAAGCAGCAAGAAGAAAAATCCGCCAACACCGAGAATGTCTTTCATCATAGGTTTTGTAAGGATGAAGGCTTTACGGTCACGAGGTTTGTCTTTCATTACAGATTGTGAAGGTGGTAATGAGGCAAGAGCCATAGCACCGAATGTATCCATTATCAAGTTCACCCATAGCATTTGCGTCACGGTCAACGGAGATTCTGTTCCCATGAACGCACCCACCAACACGATAAAACATGCAGCTACATTGACCGTAAGTTGGAACAATAAGAAACGCTGAATGTTTTGATAAAGCGAGCGCCCCCACATTACTGCACGACAAATACTGCTGAATGAGTTATCTATAATGGTAATGTCCGAGGCTTCTTTGGCTACGGAAGTGCCGTCACCCATTGACAAGCCCACATGAGCCGCTTTGAGTGCAGGAGCATCATTCGTACCGTCACCTGTCACTGCTACCACTTGATTGTTTCTTTGCAAGGATTCAACCAAACGTTTCTTATCCATTGGACGGGCACGAGCGATAATTTTCAATCCAAGCACTTTCTTATCAAGTTCGTCATCTGAAAGTTTCTCAAACTCCGCTCCTGTTATTATTGCACTGTCACTATCCTTTTTAGTCCAAAGTCCGATTTGTCGTCCTATTTCTTTGGCAGTTCCGGGAGTATCTCCTGTTACAATTTTCACATTAATGCCTGCAGCCATACACTTTTGCACGGCTGCTGGAACATCTTTACGGACAGGGTCAGCAATGGCAACAATCCCCATGAAAGTAAGGTTTTCAGCAATCACTTTACCATCTGCGATAGCCATATCGCTGTCATTCAATACTTGATATGCAAAACCTAAAGTGCGCATTGCACGATTTTGATAGTCTGTCAGTTGTTTGTCAATATCGGCAATATTTACGTTCTTGTCGATTTGCTTGCAGAGGGAACGGATTATTTCGGGAGCACCTTTGACATAGAGAATTTTCTTCCCTTCCAGTTGGGCGGACTCAACAACTGTAGCCATATATTTCCTTTCTGTAGAAAAAGGCAATTCTTCCACTACATTGGCATCTTCTTTCAGATTGCGGTAATCAATGCCATTATTTCTAAGCCATAAAAGCAATGCTCCCTCTGTGGGATTTCCCAATACCTCAGGCTTGTCGGGATTGCTTAAATCCAATGATGCCGTAGAATTAAGAGCAATGCCTTCTTTGATTAAACGGCTTGTTTCATCTGTACCCAATACTTGATTAGACAAACCGTAGAATTGGGTTTCCTCAACGCTCATCTGATTTTGGGTCAGTGTTCCGGTTTTATCTGTGCAAATAACAGTCGTGGCTCCCATCGTTTCACATGCGTGCATCTTGCGTACAAGATTGTTCGTTTTCAACATCCTACGCATACTATATGCAAGGCTAAGCGTGACAGCCATAGGCAATCCTTCTGGAACAGCAACGACAATTAAAGTGACGGCTATCATTAATGTCTGGAGTACATATGCCGTAATATGTGCCCATTCCATTGAGTTGTCTCCCAAAAAGTAAATCAGCAAACGCCCTACGACTACTAATGCCGCAAATCCATAACTTAATTTTGTTATCAGGTCACTTAACCCATCCAATTGTTCATTGAGTGGCGTCTTCTTATCTTTGCCTATTTTAGAATTCTTTTCAAGCCGTTTTTTCTTTTTTTGTTCTTCAGAAAGTTCGTCATCTGCGATATCATCATCAACTTCCACTCCAACTAATGACTGTAGAAGTTTACCATTTTCCGTTTTATCACCTACTGACGCAACCCTATAAACAGCATGACCTTCTAATACCTTTGTTCCTTTAAGAACGTGATTGGTAGGATATGTCGCTTCTGGGTCAAAATCCTTTTCATCAACACTCTTATGGCACATCGGTTCTCCCGTAAGCGTGGATTCATCTACATTCAGACTAACACATTCCAGCAGTTCACCATCAGCAGGAACTTCTGCACCAGTATTAATAATGACAATATCCCCAACAACCACATCTTTCTTGGGGATTTGAGTTGCATTGCCGTTTCGTATGACTTCAACCAGTTCGTCATCATTCACTTGGTTTAATATGGCAAACTCTTTATCCGCCTTTAATTCAAAATAGAAAGCTAACCCGGTAGCAAGTAAAATTGCCACAAAAATACCAATGGGTTCAAAGAACACAGTAAAACCTTCATTGAGTCCGAAATACTCGTAAAATGAAATTCCAATGGACAAAACACCCGCTATCATTAGGATGATGATAAGAGGGTCTGTGAATTTCTCCAAGAATTGTTTCCACAATGGCTCTTTCTCTGGTGGAGTAAGGATGTTTACTCCATACTTTTTACGGCTCTCCAAGACTTCTGCATCTGTCAAGCCAATGTAATGTTTTTTCTGTTGCATATACTGAAAAACTTATTGATTAATAATTATTTGCCAAATAGAACTTTAAGTAGAGCTTTTCCCAATTTACGCTCCAATCCAGCCTTGGATGTTGGTATCCCGGTTTGACGGGCAAATTTCTGTTTAGCCTGTGTTATGCCCAACGCACGTTTCCAAGAAAAACTTACTCCTGGTATTCTTACGATTTTCTTCTTTGCCATATAATTTTGTTCTGATTTAATCAGTTTGATTGATACAGTCAATGTTTTCACAAAACAACCAATATCATAAGTGTAAAAATGATGCAGACAATCAATGGAGTGTCAAGCTGTAAACGCTGTCCTAATTGTATTTTTGGAATAAACCCTAAGACGTTTTGTAATCTCATGAATATTCTTTCTGTTATGCCAAAAGCCTTTTGATATTTAGGGAATAGCTGTTGCTTAAAGGGTGCTATTTTCCAATAGAGTATGAGCATAACTAGAAATATGGCGCATAATAATTTTAGTCCGATAATCCAATTACCTCTTGTCAACGTACCTAATAAAATTAATGCAATACCAATTAGCAGAGCTATTGATTTTTTCATTTTGCTTTATATCTAATGGTTATTATCGTTCTAATTGTTAACAAGTTGAACGACAATGAGTCGTCCTCCCTGTCCTTTGTCAAGCAATATCTGCCTACCTTCTGTAAGCGGCACATATTCGCCTATAGCGATAGGCTTCTTTTCCGTAACATCCATCATATCCGGAAGATTGCGATTTATCAGAATCCACTGATTATTGAAGAAGTGAAAGTCTCCAACAGGTTTTTTATCAGCTTCAGATGTCCGTTCACTTGGAGATACTAAATTATTTGCGTGCCATTTATATAGAGTTTGCTTGTCATATACCATCAAACGATAATTTTCCGATATGAATTTGCCATGTGAGGGAGCATAATAAAAATTCAATATCGGCAATTGTCCGTGATATGGCTGGCCACAAAACGGGCATTTAGGCTTGGTAGTGTTATCAAATACAAACCACTTGGCTTCACAATTAGGATTCTGACATGGCTGTACCAAATCGGTTGTCTTGACCAAGGCATCTTCCCATTCCGCTGCACTCGGACGCTTTGACGGGTCGTGCAAACCTTCTACGAAAGCACGGTCAAACAATTTCTTCAGATACGGACCACAAATAGTATATGGCATCTTTGCCGGGTCGCCTTGTGGCAACTCGGCAGGGGATAGTTGCTGGGCTTTAACCCTGTTGGACTTGTCTGTTGGATTCTCAATAAACAAGGCTTTTGCCCCCATAGACAATTCTTCATCACGTCCGCTGTCGTTGACATCATTCACCTTGCCGCCTCTTAATGGATGCCGATTAAGCAGGTACATATATATCAGGACAGCCAATGCATGACGGTCTGTATAGATACTCGGTAGTTTCCTTTGTTTATCATCTAATGCAAGATGCTTGGTTTCAATGACTTCAGGAGCAATGAAATCTGGCGTACCTATAACCTCAGGAGGGAATTTGCCCGGAACAACTAAACTGTCATCATCAATGATACACGCACTTCCTGTAATCGGGTCAACCAGTATATTCTTGTAGGACAAATCCGAATGCGCCAATCCTGCCGCATGGAGTCGTCGGACTGCACGTGCTATCTTGATACACATATGAAGGTTTGTCAGCCAATTCCCTTTTTGGTCAGCAGGCAAGAATTTGTTACGCAATTTAGCGGAAGCAAACCATTTTCCCTCTTTTTCTTTGCCTTTGAATGGTCCTGATGAGAAGAAGAACCTTTTGTCATAAAATGGCATTACGATGCCTGTCTTTCCATTCCATTCTACCATTTTTGTAGGCCATGCAAACAGATTTTTCCAATAATTTCCCTCTGGAGTATCGAAAATCCGCTGGCGATAGATACCAACAATATTGGTGATACGCTCCCTGTCATTAGCATTGATTGGCTTGCGATAGAAAGCGACAACATAGGTTTTGTCAGGGCTGAAATATACATCCTTAACCCCACCTTGAGCTTTTATTTCATCATAAAACTCAACGATACTTCCGTCATTTGCTGTCAGAGTTATTTTATTTGCCATTATGCTTTACTTTTAGTACAATATTGCAATGGTTCTATCGTCATGATTTCCCGGAGACCAAAAGTCCAACCAGTTCAACAGTTGGCTTGCCGCTTCCTCATTATCATCCGTTAATTCTACTCCATTCTCTTTGAGGTCAGCCCATAATTCATTCCACTTATCATAAGACTTCAGATTAGCGTCGGTTTCAAACTTGGGATCGCTAACGCCATCCGTCATAAGGAATAAAGCTGTAAAGTCCGGAACAATCCGGCAATTCATTCTTTGGTAGAATTTATTGGAATCCGAAAATATCTCAGGCATTGTAAGGAAACGTGTTTGCCCGGCATATTCCCCCTCATCAGGCATACCGAGCATCATCGCAGTTTCATTATCTTGGTTGTAAAGACATATCGCCCCATCGCCGACCCAGAATGAGGCAACAAACCAACCAAAATCATATTTTTTGCAGATAGCCAGTAACAATGTTGTAGAGTATTCCTTGGTCTTGCGACCTTTTTGTTGAGCCTCTGCCGCTATTGCCTTATGCGCTTTTAAGGCGGCATTACCTACGATTTTGTATATATCCGCACTAATAGCCTTACCTGCCGCTTCCGATTTTTGGTCAAGATGATAGAGATTGATGTCATCATCAAAATTTTCAGAATCAGCCAATTGTCCTTTACAATGATCAACTGCTACATTGCAAGCTATTCTTGAACCTTCACGGGAATAGGGTGCAGACCCCGCTCCATCGGCCACGGCAATGACATACCAATTCGTTTTTTCGTCATGATACAAACGGAAATCGTCATCACGTGGCTTACCTTCTTGTGCATGTGAACGGCCTCTTTTGCTTGCAGCCACAATATCTTTTTGGGGAGTTCCATCGGAAAGTGCAGCAACTTTTACATATTCTTTTGCAGCATTATCTTTCGGATACTCCATATCTTCGGGTACAGGAATATCTTTCCATAAATCCCTTGGGTCTGGATTGATGATAATTTGTAACATACGTTCCAGATAAGGACGCTCAACAGATAAACCACGATATTTGTATCTTAGCGTGACATCAAAAGTTCCACTTTCTTTGGGAGTTCCACTTATCTTAAAGGATTTGCCATCCTCCTGCTTTTCAATTTTAAGCCCTTGCACTTCTTCTGTGAGACCGGATAATGTTATGTCAGTCATTTCTTCGCACGGTATTGACACAATCGCATTATACGGCTTTCTGATAGACGCATTAGGTATGACGATAGGCAGTTCTTTTACCTTGTTCTCTATCACAACAATTTCATTCATAAGATATTCATTATATTCAGCCCACAGCTTGTTAGCATAATATTTGATGAAGCCACTCATGCGTTCATCAGATTCTCCATTGCTTAGGAGGTCTATTGCTTTTTCTATGTTCATAATCAACCTCTTCCCCGTGTTATATCCAAACCACCATCACCAATAGCTCCTAATGAGCCTTCTATTCCACACCACGGACAAGCAGTAGTTTGACCGTCTGAACACATAATGTTGCCACATTCGCATACGACTACGCCGAATTGATTGCCACAACAAGGACAGGTGGGTACTCCTATCAAAGACATGGTGTTGATGTTGCGGTTGGACTTGCCATCGCTTAATTCTTCATAAGCCTTATCGTCAATTGGATAAGCCCCCACAAGTTTGTAGTCTATACCTTTTACGTCAAGTTGCTCTAAGCCGGGAATTTTACCTATCCGCTTGGCGTATTTAATAAGGTATTTCTTTTTTGTATTTGAACATTTGCCGAGCAGTACGACAAAGTTCTCATCCACAGTGCAGTCTTTAGTCGTATCCACCTTTTCAAGGTCAATTCCCGATGTGGAAGCAAGTTGTATTTCATCAGTTCCCATATCGGTAACAGAAACACTTGTTGACTTGATTGAAGCCGTAACCCATTTGAAAAAGGCCTTGAAGGATTGTTCCCCTGTATTATTCAGTCTCAACACATTGTCTGAGATTTTCCCAAGCATTTTAGTATCAGTATTGTCACCGATTGAGATACATACCAAATTCGCTTTTCTCTTATAATGTGCGTTCCATCGGTTGAAGGCTTGCTGTGGATTGTCGGTTGGCATCCCGTCAGTAAAAAGGAAAATGATAGGCTTCCAATCGCCTTTCATTTCAACAGTTGTTTTGGGACAGTAGAAATTTAGTGGGGATAACCATACAACTTAGCAATTCTGAAGAGAAAGAACTTTTTATCCGTTACTCCATGCAGATTGGCTCTGAATAGTTTGATTTTAG
>NZ_JACJLE010000030.1 GCF_016901995.1 Bacteroides caecigallinarum
TTAAGGAACTGTCTGTACGTGTAGGAATACCTCAGCATTTGTCAGAGTTGGGAATCAAGGCAGAAGACCTTCCTCGTCTTGCCAAGGCTGCTTATGCAGATGTATGTACACCTGGAAATCCTCGTGAAGTGACAGAAGAAATTATTTTGGATTTATATAAGAAAGTATTATGATAACTAACGAACAGATAGAAAAATTTATTTCGGAAGCTCACCGTGTAGGTGATGCAGGTTTGACAATATGCAGCAGCGGTAACATCTCTTGGAGAATAGGTGATGAAGTTCTCCTTTCAGGTACAGGTTCATGGGTACCGTCATTGCCGAAAGAAAAGGTCGCAATATGTAAACTTGAAACAGGTGAAGTTCTTAACGGTGTAAAACCATCAATGGAACACGGCTTTCACCTTGGAGTATTGAGAGAAAGACCTGATGTAAATGTTGTTCTTCATTTCCAGTCACCTTACGCAACAGCTGTTGCATGTATGAAGGAATTGCCTAAGGACTATAATGTTACAGCGGAAGTTCCATGCCATGTAGGTTCAGAAATTCCGGTAGTTCCATATTACAGACCGGGGTCAAAAGAGTTGGCAGAAGGAGTGATATCAGCATTGAAAGACCATAACTCTGTTCTTCTGAAAAAACACGGTCAGGTGGTTTGTGGAAAAGATTTTGACGAGGCTTTTGAAAGAGCGATGTTCTTCGAAATGGCTTGCCGAATCATAATCCTTACAGGTGAAAAGTATGAGACACTGACAAATGCCGAGATAGACGACTTGGAAACATACGTTTTAGGTAAGAAGACAAAATGAGAGAAGTAAGACTAGCAATAGACTTCGGAGGGGGTAGCGGGCGAGTGATTGCCGGCTACGTCTCCGATGGTAAAACTTGTCTGGATACGATATATCGTTTTCAGAACAGGCAGGTAAGGATGGGCGGCCATATATATTGGGATTTCCTTTCTCTTTTTGAAGATATGAAGAGAGGAATACGTATGGCTGTTGAAAAAGGATATAGAATAAAGAGTATCGGCATAGATACATGGGGTGTTGATTTCGGACTTATAGATAAGAATGGAAATCTCATAGGTAATCCGGTCTGTTACCGTGACAGTCGTACGGACGGTATGCCTGAAAAGGTTTTTAAGATTATAGATCCAAGCGAACACTACTCTGTCAGTGGCACACAGGTGATGGCAATAAACACGCTGTTTCAGCTTTATGCGATGAAAGAAGAAAACAGTCCGTTGCTTTCTGTGGCAGATAAGTTGTTGTTCATGCCTGATTTGTTCAGTTATTTCCTTACCGGTGTTGCAAATAATGAATATAGCATAGCATCTACTTCGGAGCTAATGGATATCAAGGCGCGTAAGTGGAATTATGAACTTATACGCCAATTGGGATTGCCTGAACATATCTTCTGCGAAATCGTAATGCCTGGGCAGGAAAGAGGAATGCTGAAGCCTGAGATAAAGGAAGAACTTGGGCTGGATTATGATGTAAAGGTTATAGCAGTGGCATCGCATGACACGGCGAGTGCGGTATATGCTGTTCCTGCTGATGAAAACGAAAAAGTGACAGCATTTTTAAGTTCGGGAACATGGTCTTTGCTTGGAGTAGTGACAGACGAGCCGATTCTTTCTGAAGAAGCCAGAGTTAACGGATTTACAAACGAAGGTGGTGTGGATGGTAAAATATGTTTCCTCCAGAATATCACCGGACTGTGGATTCTTCAGAAACTTATGTCCGAATGGACTGAAGAAGGTAAATGTACTGAATACGATATTCTGATTCCTGAAGCAGAGAAAGCGGATATATCATCAATGGTAGATGTTGACAATAATGTCTTTACCAGTCCGCTGAATATGGCAGAAACAATAATCTCTTACTGTAAGGAAAGCGGACAGCAGGTTCCGCAGACACAGGGAGAATTTGTGAAATGCGTATTGTTGTCATTGGCAGACAGATACAGAAAAGGAATAGAGGGATTGAACAAATTATTGCCCCGTTCTGTTGAAAAATTACATATAATTGGTGGAGGTTCGCAAAACAAATATCTTAACCGACTGACGGCTTTGGCTACAGGACTTGATGTAGATGCCGGTCCGGTTGAGGCTACTGCCATAGGAAATATTTTAGTACAAAATTTAGATAAATAATATATTAAGGTAATACATATGGAAAATACTGGATATGCGGCAAAGAATCATGGCTGTAATGTGAAGAGATACTGTAGAACAATGGATTTGAGAAATAATCCGGAGTTGATAGCCGAATACAAATTGCGTCATAGCAAAGAAAAAATATGGCCTGAGATACTTGAAGGCATACGCAGCGTTGGCATATTGGAAATGGAAATTTATATTTTGGGAACAAGGCTTTTTATGATTGTGGAAACTCCATTGGATTTTGATTGGGATTCGGCAATGGAAAAACTGGCAGTATTGCCAAGACAGCAGGAGTGGGAAGATTATATGTCTATATTCCAGTGCTCTGAACCGGGAAGTACATCATCCGAGAAGTGGCAGCCTATGGAAAGGATGTTTTACCTGTATTGATTTTTATGCCTTTCTATTAATTCATTAACCTAAACTTTAAAATTATTCATGAAACAATCTATTATTAGCAAAGACGGCGTAAGTTATTTGTTCCCTTTTGTATTGATTACGTTTTGCTTTGCATTGTGGGGATTTGCAAACGATATTACCAATCCGATGGTAAAGGCTTTTTCAAAAATATTCAGAATGAGTGTTACCGACGGAGCTTTGGTTCAAGTGGCTTTTTATGGCGGATATTTTGCTATGGCTTTTCCGGCAGCCATGTTTATAAGGAAATATACATATAAAGCCGGAGTATTGTTAGGATTGGGATTGTATGCTCTCGGTGCATTGGCTTTTTTCCCGGCAAAACTGACAGGTGACTATCATCCGTTTCTATTGGCATATTTTGTAATGACGTGCGGATTGTCTTTTCTGGAAACAAGTTGTAATCCTTATATACTTTCAATGGGTCCGGAAGAAACAGCTACGCGTCGTCTTAATTTGGCTCAGGCATTCAATCCGATAGGTTCTCTGATGGGAATGTATGTTGCGATGAACTTTATCCAGAATAAGTTGCATCCAATGGATACAGTAGAAAGGGCACAGTTGAGTCAGGCAGAATTTGAAGCAGTCAGAGACTCAGATTTGTCTGTTCTCATTGCTCCTTATCTGGTGATTGGTCTGGTCATAATAGCTATGCTTATAGTTATCAGGATGTCAAAGATGCCAAGAAATGCAGATCAGTCACATTCTATAGATTTTATACCTACGTTGAAGCGTATTTTCTCAAGAAGAAGATATAAATATGGTGTCATAGCACAGTTCTTTTATGTAGGTGCTCAGATAATGTGCTGGACATTCATTATCCAGTACGGTACACGTCTGTTTATGGCACAGGGAATGGAAGAACAAGCGGCTGAGGTACTCTCTCAGAAATATAATATAGTGGCAATGATTATATTTTGTGTAAGTCGTTTCGTCTGTACATTTATGCTCCGTTTTGTAAAGCCAGGAATGTTGCTTATGGTTTTGTCCATAGCGGCAATTGTACTTACTGCAGGAGTTATCTGTCTGGAGAATATTTTGGGAATGTATTGTCTTGTCGGAGTTTCAGCTTGTATGTCTCTGATGTTCCCTACTATATATGGTATAGCATTGAAGGGTATGGGAGATGACGCCAAATTCGGTGCTGCCGGGCTGATTATGGCTATTCTTGGAGGATCTGTATTGCCACCGCTTCAGGCATCCATTATAGACTGCAAGACTTTGTTTGGAATGCCAGCCGTGAATGTTTCGTTTATACTTCCGTTGATTTGTTTTGTTGTAATAGTGGCTTACGGATATAAAATGAGAAAAGAAGCATAAATCTTTTATAAAAAATAAAATTTCCCTGTCAATATTTTCATGAGATATCGGCAGGGAAATTTTGTTTTTATAGGTTCTTGTTTTTATTTTCTTCCGTCTTTACTTTCCTTAAAAGGTCGGATGCAAAAATGAAATTGTTCAGCCTTTCATTTGTTGCCGTAAACACTTCGTCTTTTGTACCTGACCATTCTTTGTGTCCCTGATATATGTACAGGATGCTGTCGCCTATACCCATCACTGAGTTCATGTCGTGAGTGTTGATTATGGTTGTCATGTTGAATTCTGTGGTGATGTCGTGTATAAGTTCGTCAATCACCAGAGATGTCTTAGGGTCAAGTCCTGAGTTTGGTTCGTCGCAAAACAGATATTGCGGGTTCAATGCTATTGCTCTGGCTATTGCTACTCGTTTTTGCATACCTCCACTTATCTCGCCTGGATATTTGTTTTGTGCATCCAGAAGGTTTACCCTGTCCAGACAGAATTGTGCGCGTTTTACCCTGTCGCGATATGTGTCGTTCGAAAACATATCAAGAGGGAACATAACATTCTCAAGTACGGACAGTGAATCGAATAATGCTGCGCTTTGGAATATCATGCCCATTTCCTTACGTAGAGTTTTCTTTTCGACCTTTCCCATACCGAGGAGATTTCTGTTGTCATAAAGCACTTCACCTTTTTCTGGTGTCAGAAGTCCCACAATACATTTCATTAGAACGGTTTTACCGGAACCGCTCTGACCTATGATGAGGTTGGTCTTTCCGTTTTCGAAAGTGAAATTGATGTCATCAAGGACTGTTCTTCCTTCGAATGACTTACATATAGATTTTAACTGTATCATCCCATTAATAGTTGTGTAAGAATTAAATCTGAGAATAGAATGAGTACGCTGCTTGAAACAACGGCGTTTGTACTTGCCTTACCTACGGAAATGGAACCGCCGTCAACTGTGTATCCGAAATATGCCGAAACGCTGGCTATAATGAATGCAAAGAACAGTGACTTGATAAAGCTGCACCAGATATACCATTCTATGAAGCAGTATTGAAGACCGTATTCAAGGTCGGTGGCGTTCATTATACCAGCAAACCATGCTGTACAGAATGCTCCTATAATTCCTGCGAATATACTGAAGATGACAAGAAACGGAATCATTGTCATTAGTCCCAGTATCTTAGGTAGGATAAGGTATGATGCCGAGTTTATACCCATAATCTCAAGTGCGTCTATTTGTTGGGTGACACGCATTGTGCCTAATTCGGATGCAATGTTGGAACCTACCTTACCTGCAAGGATAAGACACATTATGGCTGAAGAAAATTCAAGCAACAGGATTTCTCGGGTGGTATATCCTACTACAAATCGCGGCATCCACGGACTTTCTATGTTCAGTTTTATCTGGATACATATAACCGCTCCGATGAAGAATGAAATCAGGAGTACTATACCGATGGAGTTGATTCCAAGTTGGTACAATTCGTTTACATATTGTTTGAAATACATTCTTACTCTTTCAGGGCGTGAAAAAACTCTGCCCATGAGAATAACGTATTTGCCTAGAATACTGATTGGTTTTATCATGATGTCAAAAAATAATTTGTTGCAAAAGTACTGTTTTTTAGCTATTAAATAATAAAAGATAGGATGATTTTAATGTAAATGACCATATAACCCAAGAATTTTACTACTTTTGTGCCCAAAATAAGCTATATGGAAGAATTGAAAGATAAAGAATACGAAGGTAAGTCCGTTGATGCCGGTTCGCAGGCGGATTATAATGAATGTATGGTGCTTCGTACGGAGAATCTTGTCAAGAAATATGGTAAACGAACCGTTGTTAACGATGTTTCCATCAATGTCAAACAGGGAGAAATCGTAGGACTTTTAGGACCTAACGGTGCCGGAAAAACCACTTCATTCTATATGACAACCGGACTTATAGTTCCAAATGAGGGACATATATTCTTGAATGATGAAGATATTACATCATATCCGGTTTACAAACGTGCACAAAAGGGTATTGGCTATTTGGCACAAGAGGCTTCTGTGTTCAGAAAAATGAGCGTTGAAGACAATATTGCTTCTGTTCTTGAGCTTACAAACAAAAGTCCGGAATATCAAAAGGAAAAACTGGAAAGCCTTATAGCTGAGTTCAGATTGCAGAAAGTGAGAAAAAACTTGGGTGACCAGCTTTCGGGTGGTGAGCGTAGAAGAACGGAAATAGCAAGATGTCTGGCTATTGACCCTAAATTCATTATGCTTGACGAGCCTTTTGCGGGAGTTGACCCTATTGCAGTTGAAGATATTCAGCATATTGTCTGGAAGCTTAAAGACAAGAATATAGGAATTCTGATTACCGACCACAATGTGCAGGAAACATTGAGCATTACGGACAGGGCATATCTGCTGTTTGAAGGTAGAATCCTTTTTCAGGGAACTCCGGAGGAGTTGGCAGAAAACAAAATTGTGCGTGAGAAGTATTTGAGCAATAGTTTTGTGTTGAGAAAAAAAGACTTCCAGATACAGCCTGAACGTGATTGATGAAATCGAGTGAAGACCTGTTTGAAATTTTTTTTGTCCTGACTTTTTGGTAGTTGCAAGATTAAACACTATTTTTGCACACCCCAAAAAGTTTATACTTTTGAAAATAAGAATAATAATTAATATAAAACAATTAAGAAATGAATATTTCATTACAGAATGTAAGCAACGTAAGTGCTGTGCTTACTGCGCAAATCGAAAAAGCTGATTATCAGGAAAAAGTTGAAAAAGCGTTGAAGACACTTCGTCAGAGAGTAAATATGCCTGGATTCCGTAAAGGTATGGTTCCGATGGGTCTTATCAAGAAACAGTATGGTGTTTCTGTACTTCTTGAAGAAGTTGACAAGCTGTTGCAGGAAAAAGTTGGTGAATATATCCGCGAAAACAAAGTGAACATGTTGGGTACTCCACTTCCAAAGGAAAACAACGCTAACTTCGAAACAGACGAAAACTTCGAATTCTCTTTCGATATCGCTTTGGCTCCTGAATTCTCTATAGAATTGTCAAACAATGATACTGTTGACTACTATGATATCGATGTAACTGACGAAATGGTAGAACAGCAGGTTAATATGTACAGACAGCGTACAGCTAAATATGACAAGGTTGAAGACTATCAGGAAAAGGATATGCTGAAAGGTCTTTTGGCTGAGCTTGATGAAAACGGAAATACAAAAGAAGGCGGTGTTCAGGTAGAAGGTGCAGTTATGATGCCTACATACATGAAGAACGACGACCAGAAAGCTATCTTCAACGGTGCTAAGGTAAACACTGTATTGGTGTTCAATCCTTCTGTAGCTTTCGATAACAACGAAGCAGAACTTGCTTCTCTTCTGAAAGTTAAGAAAGAAGAAGTTGCTAACTACAAAGGTAACTTCAGCTTCCAGATTGAAGAAATCACTCGTATGATTCCGGGTGAATTGAATCAGGAATTGTTCGACCAGGTTCTTGGCGAAGGCAAGGCTTCAAACGAAGAAGAATTCCGTGCTCAGGTTAAGGAAAGCATCTCTACTCAGTTCGTTGCTGACAGCGACTATAAGTTCCTTATCGACTTGCGCGCTTACACTATGGGTAAGGTTGGTAAATTGGAATTTGCTGACGATTTGATGAAACGTATCATGCTTGACAACAACAAGGAAAAAGGTGAAGAATACGTAAACGAAAACTACGAAAAGAGCCTTGAAGAACTTACTTGGCACTTGATCAAGGAAAAACTTGTTGAAGCTAACGGTATCAAGATTGAACAGTCTGATATTCAGGATATGGCTAAGGAAGCTACTCGTGCTCAGTTCGCTCAGTACGGTATGATCAATGTTCCTGAAGAATTGCTTGAAAACTACTCTAAAGAAATGCTTAAGAAACGCGAAAGCGTTGAAGCTCTTGTAAACAGAGCAATTGAATCTAAGCTTGCTGCAGCTGTTAAGGGTCAGGTAACATTGAACCACAAAGCTGTATCTGTAGAAGATTTCAACAAAATGTTTCAGTAATATAATTCCAGGCTGAAGTTAATTGCTGAGGCTTATTATAATGGAAGAGGCTTTTAACCGAGGCTTTTCTGGTTGGTGCAAGCTCTAGTCCTGTACTCGGAAAAGAAATGGCTAAAAGTCTCTTTCTGTATTTTTAAAAGATAAAAAAATATAACTTATGGATGATTTCAGAAAATATGCAACCAAGCATTTGGGAATGAGCAGCATGGTGCTTGATGATGTTATAAAGTCACAGGCTGGTTATCTTAATCCTTATATCCTTGAAGAAAGACAACTGAACGTTACTCAGCTTGACGTGTTCTCTCGTTTGATGATGGACCGTATCATCTTCTTGGGAACAGAAATCAATGATTACACAGCCAATACATTGCAGGCTCAGTTGCTGTATCTTGACTCTATAGACTCAGGAAGGGATATTTCCATATATATAAACTCACCGGGCGGATCTGTATATGCCGGTTTGGGAATATATGATACAATGCAGTTTATCAGCAGTGATGTGGCTACTTTCTGTACAGGTCTTGCTGCTTCAATGGCTGCTGTGTTGCTTGTGGCTGGTCAGGAAGGCAAACGTTCTGCATTGACACACTCACGAGTGATGATACACCAGCCTCTGGGTGGCGCACAAGGTCAGGCTTCGGATATAGAAATTACAGCGCGCGAAATATTGAAGCTCAAGAAAGAGTTATATACTATCGTGGCTGAACATTCGCATACTGATTTTGACAAGGTGTGGGCGGATTCGGACAGAGACTACTGGATGACTGCACAGGAAGCGAAGGAATATGGTATAATTGATGAAGTTATGTCTCGCAAGCCTTCTTTGTAATTTAAAAACTTGCAAACTCAAAAAGAACTAAAGAACTAAAATTTATAGTCATTGGAAAATTCAAAAACAACTAGAAATAGGAACAAATGCAGCTTTTGCGGACGTTCGGAAAATGAAGTAGGTTTTCTGATTACCGGAGTGAATGGCTGTATTTGTGATTCGTGTGTGGAACAGGCTCACGAAATTGTCAAGGAAGCCAATATGCATTCCCATGCAGGGAAAAACGGCAATCTGAAATTGGATGAATTGCCAAAGCCTGCAGAAATAAAGGAATTCCTTGATCAGTATGTTATTGGTCAGGATGATGCAAAAAGATATTTATCAGTGGCTGTTTATAATCATTATAAACGTTTGCTCCAGGTATCGGACAATAATGATGTGGAGATAGAAAAATCCAACATAATTATGGTCGGAAGTACCGGTACGGGTAAAACTCTGTTGGCACGAACTATAGCTAAACTGTTGAAAGTTCCGTTTACGATTGTTGATGCTACTGTATTGACAGAAGCCGGTTATGTAGGTGAGGATATTGAAAGTCTTCTTACAAGACTTCTTCAGGTAGCGGATTACAATGTGGAAGAAGCTGAACGAGGCATCGTCTTTATTGATGAAATAGATAAGATAGCCCGTAAAGGAGATAATCCTTCAATAACAAGAGACGTCAGTGGAGAAGGAGTACAGCAGGGATTACTTAAATTGTTGGAAGGTTCTATAGTGAATGTTCCTCCTCAAGGTGGAAGAAAACATCCTGAGCAGAAAATGATTCCGGTAAACACAAAGAATATACTGTTTATATGCGGTGGCGCATTCGAAGGTATAGAACGTAAAATAGCGCAAAGACTTAATACGAATGTAGTAGGATATAATTCGGTAAAAGAGTCTGTGAAGATTGACAGGAATAATATGATGCAGTATATTGCTCCTCAGGACTTGAGATCATTTGGATTGATTCCGGAAATAATCGGACGACTTCCTATACTGACTTATCTGAATCCGCTTGACAGAACAGCTTTGCGTAATATTCTGACAGAGCCTAAGAATTCTATTATCAAACAATATATCAAACTTCTTGAAATGGATGGAGTGAAACTTGTTTTCGAACCTGAAGTTCTTGACTATATTGTGGATAAGGCGGTAGAATATAAATTAGGCGCTAGAGGACTGAGGTCTATCGTTGAAACTATAATGATAGATGTCATGTATAATGTGCCTTCTAGCAATGTAAGCGACTTTGTGGTGACGCTTGATTATGCAAAAGAACAAATGGGAAAGACTAATCTGTCCCGCTTGCAGTCTGTTTAAATTATAAATGAAAAAAATACATCTTCAGATGATTTTTTTTCACGTTTTATTTGCGTAATATTGAAAGTTGTTTATAACTTTGTTACATAAGAACTTTTCAGAATATCGTTGAATCATTTAATTCATAGGAAGCAATGGCGGAAAAAATCAATTTAGCGGAACAATTGAAGAGGTATTTCGGTTTTGATACTTTCAAAGGAAATCAGGAGGCTATCATAAGAAGTCTTCTTGACGGTCATGATACTTTTGTATTAATGCCTACTGGAGGTGGAAAGTCGTTGTGCTACCAATTACCTTCCTTGCTTATGGAAGGTACGGCTATTGTAATTTCGCCGCTTATTGCGCTTATGAAGAATCAGGTGGATGCTATGCGTAACTTTAGTGAAGAAGATGGAGTTGCGCATTTCATCAACTCGTCACTGTCAAAGTCGGCTATAGATCAGGTTAAGGCTGATATCTCGTCAGGTAAAACAAAATTGCTGTATGTTGCGCCGGAATCTCTTACCAAAGAAGAGAATGTGGATTTTCTGAAACATGTGAAAATCTCATTTTATGCAATTGATGAGGCGCATTGTATATCTGAATGGGGACATGACTTCAGACCTGAGTACAGAAGAATACGACCTATCATAAATGAGATAGGAAAGGCGCCTGTTATAGCTTTGACGGCTACTGCCACACCTAAGGTAAAAATGGATATCCAGAAGAACTTGGGAATGACTGATGCAGCCGAGTTCAAGTCTTCATTTAATCGTCCTAATTTGTATTATGAGGTTCGTCCGAAGACAAATAATATTGATAAGGATATAATAAAATTCATAAAGCAGAATCCTGAGAAATCAGGTATCATATACTGCTTGAGTAGAAAAAAAGTTGAAGAGTTGGCTGAAATACTTGTAGCCAATGGCATTAAGGCGAGACCATATCATGCCGGAATGGATGCAGCTACAAGAAACATAAATCAGGATGATTTCCTGAAGGAAAATATAGATGTCATAGTTGCTACTATCGCATTTGGAATGGGTATTGATAAACCGGATGTAAGATATGTTTTGCATTATGATATTCCTAAAAGTCTTGAAGGATATTATCAGGAAACAGGACGTGCGGGACGAGATGGTGGTGAAGGACAATGTATAGCATTCTACTCGAACAAGGATTTACAGAAACTGGAAAAGTTCATGCAGGGTAAACCTGTGTCTGAACAGGAAATAGGCAAACAGCTTCTTTTGGAGACTGCTGCATATGCGGAATCTTCAGTATGTAGAAGGAAGATTCTGATGCACTATTTCGGTGAGGAATATACGGAAGATAATTGTGGTAATTGTGATAACTGTTTAAATCCTAAGAAACAAGTGGAGGCTCAGGAATTATTGTGTGCAGTGATTGAAACAATCGTTGCTGTTAAAGAAAATTTCAAACAAGATTATATTATTGATGTGTTATTGGGTAAAGAAACATCAGAAGTGTTGGCTCATAAACATGATGAACTGGAAGTGTTCGGTTCAGGAATGGGTGAAGAGGAGCGTCTCTGGAATTCTGTAATACGTCAGGCACTTATTGCCGGATATCTGGCAAAAGATGTAGAGAATTATGGATTGCTTAAAGTTACTCCAAGCGGACATAAGTTCTTGAAGAACCCGAAATCATTCAAGATAGTTGAAGATACAGACTTTGACGAAGATGAAGTTGAAGAAACTCCGATGAGAGGTGGAGCTTCGTGTGCTGTGGATCCTGTATTGTATTCTATGCTTAAGGATTTGCGTAAGAAAATGTCGAAGAAACTTGATGTTCCTCCTTACGTAATATTCCAGGATCCTTCTCTGGAGGCAATGGCTACTATATATCCGATTACCCTTGAAGAGTTGCAGAATATTCCGGGCGTCGGAGCCGGTAAGGCAAAACGTTATGGTCAGGAATTCTGTGATCTGATAAAGACTCATTGCGAGGAGAACGAAATAGACAGACCTGAAGATTTAAGGGTGCGTACTGTAGCCAACAAATCTAAACTGAAGGTTTCTATTATTCAGAGTATAGACAGAAAAGTAGCTTTGGACGATATTGCTGTTGCAAAGGGTATTGACTTCCAGGAATTACTTGATGAAGTTGAGGCTATAGTATATTCCGGTACTAAGCTTAATATTGATTATTTCCTTGATGAAATTATGGACGAAGACCATATGTTGGATATCTATGATTATTTTAAGGAATCGGAAACAGATAAAATAGAAGATGCCATGGATGAACTTGGTGATGACTATACAGAGGAAGAAATCAGACTAGTCAGAATTAAGTTTATTTCAGAAATGGCAAATTAATTGATATTTTGATGTAAACGACTTGCTTCGCCGGTTTGTAGCCTTGGCGAAGCATTTTTTTTTGTCATAAAAATATGTTAATATAATTGTCTACTCTTATATAATTCGTATAAAAATCGTATATTTGCACGCAATAATAATCAAAAGCATAAAGCCCTATGTCATTTATTGCAGATAAAGTTGTTATGGATGGATTGACTTACGATGACGTTTTGTTGATCCCTGCCTATTCTGAAGTATTACCTAAAACAGTCGAACTTACGACTAAGTTCTCAAGAAACATCGAGTTGAAAATTCCTTTCGTGACTGCCGCTATGGATACAGTTACAGAATCTCAGATGGCTATTGCTATTGCCAGAGAAGGAGGTATCGGTGTAATCCACAAAAATATGTCTATTGCCGAACAGGCTCGTCAGGTTGCAACAGTGAAACGTGCTGAAAACGGTATGATTTCAAATCCTGTTACTATAAATAGGGATGCAAAGGTGATTGACGCCTTGAATATCATGGCTGAATACAAAATCGGTGGTATTCCTGTTGTGGACAACGAGAATTATCTTGTAGGTATCGTTACTAACCGTGACCTTCGTTTCGAAAAGGACATGGAAAAGAAGATACAGGAAGTGATGACTTCTGAAAATATCATCACAACAAAACAGTCAACAGATATGGAGACAGCAGCTCAGATTCTTCAGGAAAATAAGATTGAAAAGCTTCCTGTAGTTGATGAGAATGGTAAGTTGATAGGCCTTATAACTTATAAGGATATAACTAAAGCAAAAGACAAACCGATGGCTTGCAAGGATGCACAGGGACGTTTGCGTGTAGCTGCAGGTGTAGGTGTTACAGCTGATACATTGGAACGTATGGAGGCATTGGTGAATGCCGGAGCAGATGCAATTGTTATTGATACAGCACACGGACATTCAAAATATGTAATAGATAAGCTTAAAGAAGCAAAGAAGCGTTTCCCTAATGTAGATATCGTAGTTGGTAATGTGGCAACAGGTGCTGCAGCAAAAGCATTGGTAGAAGCTGGTGCGGATGCTGTTAAAGTAGGTATCGGTCCTGGTTCAATATGTACTACACGTGTGGTAGCCGGTGTTGGTGTGCCTCAGTTGACTGCAGTATATGATGTGGCTAAAGCTTTGGAAGGTACAGGTGTGCCTTTGATTGCTGACGGTGGATTGCGTTACTCTGGTGATGTGGTTAAAGCATTGGCTGCCGGTGGATACAGTGTAATGATAGGTTCGCTTGTTGCAGGTACAGAAGAAGCTCCTGGTGATACAATCATATTCAACGGACGTAAATTCAAGTCATATCGTGGTATGGGTTCTTTGGAAGCTATGGAGAATGGTTCTAAAGACCGTTATTTCCAGAGTTCTACTACTGATGTTAAGAAACTTGTTCCGGAAGGTATCGCAGCACGTGTTCCTTATAAAGGTACACTTTACGAAGTTATCTATCAGTTGACTGGTGGTTTGCGTGCCGGTATGGGATATTGCGGAGCACACAACATTATGGAACTTCATAACGCCAAGTTTACACGTATTACAAATGCTGGTGTATTGGAAAGTCATCCACATGATGTGGCTATTACAAGTGAAGCTCCTAACTACAGCCGTCCTCAATAATATCATTTAGAATATTAGTGTTGGCATGGATTATATATAATGCGTTTACGCTTATGTATGGTCCATGCTATTTTTTTATCATGAGAAGATTATTTGTATTATGTTTTATGTTTATATGGTGCTGTCTCGGACTGTATCCGTATAATCAGTCCGACAAAGTCATATTGAAAATAAATGGTGATGAAATCCTTTTGTCGGAATATGAACAGTATTATAGAAACATATCAAAAATATCAGATTGTTCTGTAGAGGATTATTTTTATTATTTCCTTCAGTTTAAGTTGAAAGTATATGAGGCCAAGAGTAGAGGTCTAGACGAAGAGTCCGGTTTTAAGAAGGAATTTGGGCTTTTAAGTAATGAACTGTCGGGAATAGATAATCTTAATGAAAAACAGCAAAGTGGCAATGCTGTTATTCAGGTGATTACTTATAAGCTACGTCAGAATGAAGTGTCTGATAAGGCATTTGCTTTTATGCAGGATGTGTATTCTAAGATTATGTCCGGCGAACAGACAGAACGTATTCTTGCCAGAGATGCAGACTCAAGATTAGAGCAATGTGTATATCATGATACAAGGTTTTTGCTGAATGAAGTAAAAGATGCCATGAGTGGCATTTCTGTAGGAGGATGTTCAAAGCCTTTTATCTCTCCGGAAGGAGTTAATATAGTAAGATTGCTTCATGATGAAAGTGATGCTCATTCTGTTTTGAAAATGGCTTATGAAACGTTGCTTGTAGCAGAACTTGATAAGAAGGATGATTTGTTAACTTCTAAAGCATCGAAAAAAGATTTGGAGGAATTCTTCAAACGGAACAGGGGTAAATACAGATGGGAGTTCCCGCATTACAAAGGAGCTGTAATTCATTGTAAAAGCAAAAAGTCAGGTTCTAAAATAAGACGTAAGTTGAAAAAGTTGCCTATGGAGTTATGGAATGATAAACTGAATGAATTGATACGTGAAAATAAAGTTTATGATTCTGTAATTGAAGTCGGTCTTTTTGAAATCGGCGAAAATGAATACATAGATAAATTGGCCTTTAAATGCGGAGAATATAAAGAAATGAATGAGTTTCCATATACTTTTATTCTTGGAAAGAAGCTTGACTATATGGCTGATAATTATCATGATGTATATGATGTGTTGATTCAGGATTATAAACAGGAATGCGAGAAGCTTTATTTTCAGGATTTGGAACGTAAATTTAGGGTAGAAAAGTATATAGACGTTTTAAAAACAGTTAATTGTGATGGAAGTAATTGATTTATACAGTATCTTCGTTCACTGATTTATTGAAAAATGTACTACAGATATCTTTTTTGTATTATAACGGCTTTTGTATTGCTTGCTTCCGGGTGTACCGAGACAGTTGACCATAAAGGTAAGACACCACTTGTTCAGGTGGGGGATAATTATCTTTATATGGAAGATGTCATGGCGGTAACACCTCCGGGAATATCTGAAAAGGATAGTGCCGAGATGGCTGACAGATATATCAAAAACTGGATTGATGATATGTTGCTTTATGCAAAAGCTGAGGGTAATATACCTGATGATGCCGGAATAAATGAATTGGTCAATTCGTATCGTAGGGAGTTGATAACTCATACATATATAGAGCAGATTGTAAGTCAGGAAGTTGAAAACTTAATTCCTGATAGTGAGGTTGAAGAGTACTACAATGAAAATAAGGATGCCTTTCTGGCTGTTGAGCCATACATAAAAGGTCTTTATATAAAAGTACCGAAAACAGCTTCAGGGATTTCTCAAGTAAGGCAGTGGTATAAGGACGGTTCTGAACGCTCAGTTGACAAGATAGAAAAATACGGTTTGCGTAATGCTGTTGATTATGAGTATTTTTATGACAGGTGGAGATCTGTGAATGACTTTTTTCTTAGATTGCCGACTGATGCTGACAAAGAAAAAAACAATATTGGAAAGAATAAGAATATAGAGTTAAGTGATTCTGCATTCTATTATTTCCTTCATATAGAAGATTACCTTGGAAAGGGTGAAATTTTGCCTTTGGAATATGCAGGGAAAGATATTAGAGAAATAATTATGAATAATAAAAGGGTGGAGTTTATAACAAAAATGAAGAAAGATTTGTATGACGAAGCCTGTGATAATAATGATATAAAATATTTTAATGCCTCAAATGAATAAATTAAGTGTAATTCGATTTGGTTTGTTCCTACTATTATCTTTTGTGGGATTGACAGTAAATGCCCAGGACAATGTTATAGACGAAGTCGTTTGGGTGGTTGGCGATGAAGCTATTCTGAAATCTGATGTTGAGAATGAAAGGTTGAATGCCCAATATGAGGGACGACGTTTTGACGGAGATCCATATTGTGTCATTCCGGAAGAATTGGCTGTGCAGAAACTGTTTTTGCATCAGGCAGAGATTGACAGTATAGAAGTTTCAGAGCAGGAAGTTATACAGAAGGTAGAGCAGCAGACTGCATGGCTTATCGATCAGATAGGTTCAAAGGAAAAAATGGAGGAATATTATAATAAGACATCTACTCAAATACGCGAAATGTTGAGAGAGAATATCCGTAACGGACTTATTGTGCAGCAGATGCAACGTGAGCTTGTAGGGGATATTAAACTGACACCGGCAGAGGTTAGAAATTATTTCAAGAATTTGCCTTCTGACAGTATTCCTAGTATTCCTACTCAGGTTGAGGTGCAGATTATAGTACGCGAACCTAAGATTAAAGAGGAGGAAATAGAAAGAGTAAAGAAAAAACTTCGTGATTTCACTGAACAGATATACAAGGGAGAATCTTCATTCTCTGTATTGGCTATGTATTATTCCGAAGACCCTGGTTCTGCACGCCGTGGAGGTGAATACGGATTTACAGGAAGAGGTGAGTTGACACCGGAATTTGCGAATGTGATATTCAATATGACAGATCCGAAGAAGATTTCAAAAGTTTTTGAAACAGAGTATGGATACCACATAGCACAGCTGATTGAAAAAAGAGGTGATAGAGTAAGTTATCGTCATATACTTATGAAGCCTAAAGTTGATGAACAGGAAATAGAAGAGGCGCTCAACAAACTCGATACCTTGGCTAATGATATACGAAAAGGAAAAGTGACATTCGATGAGGCTGCCACATGGGTATCTCAGGACAAGGATACAAAGAATAATCATGGATTGTTGGCCAATCCTCAAACAGGAACTTCTCGTTTCGAAATGCAGCATCTTGCCGGACTGGTATCTCAGGAAGTAGCAAAGGTGGTTGAAGGTATGCAGATAGGTGAAATATCAAAGCCATTTACGATGATTAACTCAAAAGGTAAGGAGGTGTGTGCCATCGTTAAGTTGAAAAACAGAATTGATGCACACAAGGCTACCATAACTGAAGATTATCAACGACTGAAGAGTATGGTGACTGCAAAACGCAGTGAAGAGAAAATTCAGGAATGGATTGTTGAAAAACAGAAAAATACATACGTTCGAATTAATCCTAATTGGAGAAAATGTGATTTTAAATATCCGGGATGGATCAAGGAATGATAATTTACATTATTGCCTAAATAGACAGAATGTTTGATATAAAGAAAAAAATAATGTTATTTGGCGGGCAGAGAGTACTGTTGTTATGTACTCTCTGCCTGTTGGGCTTTTGCCTGACGGCTGCCAATATGCAGGACGGCAGGACACAGACTCAGCCGAAACAGAAAAGTAAGGTATATTTGTTGCGTGCCGACAAACTGAAAAAAGACGCTCTGCATCCTGACGCGCAAATAGTGGTTGGAAACGTAGTCTTCCGTCATGACAGTGTGTATATGTATTGCGACAGTGCATATTATTATGACAAGATAAATTCATTCGAGGCATTCAGCAATGTACGTATGGAACAGGGGGATACTTTGTTCCTATATGGTGACAGATTGTATTATGACGGGCTGACCCAGATTGCGCAGATGCGAATGAACGTAAGAATGGAAAACAGAACAACAACATTGCTTACCGATAGCTTGAACTATGACAGAATATTCAATCTTGGATATTTCTTCGATGGTGGAACAATGATGGACGACCAGAATGTACTGACTTCCGAATGGGGAGAATATAGTCCTTCTACCAAAATGTCTGTTTTCTATTACAATGTGAAACTGGAAAACCCACAGTTTACAATGCTGTCTGATACGTTGAAATACAGTACATTGACAAAGGTGGCAAATATTGTTGGTCCTTCTGATATTTACAGCGACAACAATTATATTTATTCCGAGTCGGGATATTATGATACACAGACCGGTAAGGCAGACCTGTATCAGCGTTCGGTGTTGACAAGCGACAGCAAGCAACTGACAGGAGATTCATTGTTCTACGACAGAAACACAGGTATTGGCGAGGCTTTCTCAAACATAGTAATGACAGATACTCTAAACAAGAACATGATGCTTGGGGACTATGGTTATTACAATGAGAAACTGAAAAGTGCTTTCGTTACGAAGAATGCAGTAGCTATAGATTACTCTCAGGGAGACAGTCTTTTCCTACATGCTGATACCCTCAGTATGAATACTTTCCATCTTGACACTGACTCTATGTATAGGGAGGTAAAGGCATACCATAAGGTAAGGTTTTACAGAACAGATGTCCAGGGAGTAGCGGACTCACTGGTGTTCTCGTCGAAAGATTCATGTCTTATCATGTATAAGGATCCTGTCCTATGGAATGAAAACCAGCAACTTTTGGGCGAACAGATAAATATATATATGAACGACAGTACCATAGACTGGGCACATATCATCAATCAGGCTCTTTCTGTGGAACAGATACCTGTAGATACTACATTGTTCAATCAGATTTCCGGAAAGGAAATCAAGGCGTATTTCGAAGACGGACTTATGGAAAAAGTAGAGGTGATAGGTTCTGTCCGGTTAGTGTATTATCCAATGGACTCCGACAGTCTTCTTATAGGAATGAACGTGTCTGAAACCAGTCAGCTGGATATATATCTTGAAAACCAGCAATTGGAACGCATGGTGATGAGTCCTAAGTCGAATGGTACTCTATATCCTATGTCTCAGATACCTTTGGAGAAAAGTCATCTTGATAATTTCGTATGGTTTGACTATATTCGTCCTTTGAATAAGAAGGATATATTCAACTGGCGTGGCAAGAAGCTTGAAGATCAGCTGAAGAAGAATGTTCGCGGACCTATAGAGTTGCCTAACCAGCATTTGTTTAACGATAAATAGATAATATTATGGGAATGTTTACAATGAGAAAACCGAGAGCGTATCACCATGAGTATATCTATGTGGATGAGCGTAAGGAAAAGCTGCAGAAGATAGAGGAAACTGCAAAACGTGAGCTTGGCATGTTGCCTCCTAAGGAGTTTTCTCCTGAAGATATCAGAGGAAAATTTGTTGAAGGTACAAAATATCTGAAACGTCGTAAGGAGAGTGGCAGAAAACCGCTCAGTTATGCAACATTGTTTGTGGCTATTGTGTTATTGCTTTATATCCTGCATTATCTTATAACAGGTAGCTTTACTTTTTGATTAAATAAAGGAGAAACATAATTTATGAGCGATATAATCCGTTTGTTGCCCGACTCTGTAGCCAATCAGATTGCAGCGGGTGAAGTTATCCAGAGGCCGGCTTCGGTGATAAAGGAACTGGTTGAGAATGCCATTGATGCCGGAGCAGGACATATTGATGTATCTGTGACAGATGCCGGAAAGACATGCATCCAGGTGATAGACAATGGTAAAGGAATGTCGGAAACAGACGCGCGTCTGGCCTTCGAACGCCATGCCACTTCAAAGATACGCGAGGCTTCGGATTTGTTTGCTCTACGGACTATGGGCTTCCGCGGAGAGGCGCTGGCATCTATAGCTGCAGTAGCCGAAGTAGAATTGCGTACAAGGCAGCACGGTGAGGAGTTGGGTACGTCTATTCTGATTTCCGGCTCCAAAGTGGAAAAACAAGAACCGGTGGCATGCCCTGAAGGAAGTAATTTCATAGTGCGAAATTTGTTTTTTAATGTTCCTGCAAGAAGAAAATTTCTCAAATCAAATCAGACTGAACTGAGCAACATAATATCGGAATTCGAAAGAATAGCTCTCGTAAATCCGGAAGTATCGTTCACATTCCATCATAATGGAACGGAAATTCTGAACCTGCCTGCCATACAGCTTAGACAGCGCATAATGGGAGTGTTCGGCAAGAAACTGAACCAGGATCTGTTGTCGCTGGATATCGATACTACTATGGTAAACATTCACGGCTTTATAGGTAAGCCCGAAACGGCCAGAAAGAAAGGTGCACGTCAGTTCTTCTTTGTGAATGGCAGATATATGCGTCATCCTTATTTCCATAAGGCTGTGGCAGATGCATACGAGCATCTTATTCCGGTAGGTGAACAAGTGTCTTATTTTATATATTTTGATGTGGATCCTGCCAATATAGATGTCAATATCCATCCTACCAAGACCGAAATAAAGTTTGAGAATGAACAAGCCATCTGGCAGATATTATCTGCGGCTGTAAAGGAAACATTAGGCAGATTTAATGCCGTACCTTCGATAGATTTTGATACCGAGGGTATGCCTGATATTCCAGCCATTGATATGGCCGGTTCAATAGGAAGTGAACTTCCGCCTACTTCGTATGACCCTTCATATAATCCGTTCAACCAATCGTCTTCTATTGTTCCCCCGTCGTCTTATTCTTCAGCAAGCAAGAAAAAGACAGAATGGGAGCCATTCTATCAAGGATTGGAGAGACAGACACGTACTGTGGAGGAAGATGTGAGTCCTTTCTCAGAAGAAAACGTTTTCTCGGGAAAATTTCATGAGGATGCAGAAGAGGCTACCATATATGATGAGCATCCGGATGCTGTCATTACGGAAAAAGCTGCGCAGCATTATCAGTACAAAGGAACATACATTCTTACTTCGGTGAAATCCGGACTTATGATTATCGACCAGCATAGGGCACACGTAAGGATACTGTATGACAAGTATATGGATCAGATACAGAAACACGTAGGATTGTCACAGCGTATGCTGTTTCCCGACATGATTCATTTTTCACCTTCCGAAGTTCCTGTACTGGAAGAAATTATGGATGATTTGACATCATTGGGATTTGAACTCAGTCCGCTTGGTGGAGGAACATATTCCATTAATGGTGTACCTGCCGATATTGAGGGACTCAATCCTGAACAGCTGATAACTAATATTGTTCATTCGGCAATAGAGAAAGGCTGTAAGGTGAAAGAAGAGGTTCAAAGCATGATTGCACTTTCAATGGCACGTGCTTCTGCCATTGTTGCTGGTCAGGTGCTTTCCAACGATGAAATGAATGCTTTGGTTGACGGGCTGTTCTCTGCTCCGGCACCAAATTATACACCAGACGGAAAGACTGTTCTTGCACTTATGAATGATGATGATATAGAGAAACTTTTCCGTTGAAAGCATATATCCTGCTGCTGACAGCTGTGAGCAGAGCTTCTGACAATTGTCGGTAGCATTGCCGACCTTGGTCTGCACCACTGCCGACAATTGTCGGTACCAGAATATATCAAGGAGTTTCGATGTTTATTAAATGCTTTTAAAATATAAATATGAGATTAATTCTATTGTTTTCTATACTTTTAAGCCTTTCGGCTAATGCACAAAATATAAACTCAGTATTCGTTTCAATGCCTGACTCACTTTCTCCGCTACTGACTAAGGTAAACCGTCAGGACTTTGCCGATTTCCTGTCATCGGGAATGAAGGCTGTAGTAAAGAACAGATTCGGAGGTCAATCGGAAATGCTTAAGCTTACGGACGATTATCTGAAGCTTAAAACCACAGAGGCATCATCAGAGGAAATGAAACTGTTGCCATTGAATGATTCGGTAAATGTGGTTTGTGTGGTAAAAACATACAACGGACCAGCAGAAGACAGTCAGGTATATTTCTATTCTACCGACTGGAAAGAATTGCCGTTGCATAACTTTATTTCTCTTCCGGGACATGAGGATTTCTATAAATCTTCTAATGACAGTGTAAGCACAGTTTCAAGAGAAGATTTCGCCAATGAAATGTATATAATGAAAGCTGAATTGTCAGACAAGGACAATAGTATTGTATTCAAGTGTAATACTCTTGAAGCTATGGGCAAGGAAAGTGCCGATATCATGAAGCCATATACAGTGGATTCATTAAAATTCAATTGGAATGCCGGAAAGTATGTAAAGGAATAGTAACATCTAAATTTGCTCAAAATATGTTACTCAACATATAATACTTGTTTTTACGTATATAGTGTATGAAAATACGTAAAAAATGCTTAATCTGACTTGCCTCGCTCCACAAAAAAACTTATCTTTACAAGGATTTTTTGAAAACCTTTTTAGTTTTGAGTTGTTAGGTATAAGGGATAATATGTATAAAACGTGTATTTCTTATACTCATATATAAAAATATTAACTGTAAAATGCTTATTAAAATTCTTAGAACATTATCGGTCGCAGCTTTTGCTTTGGTGTCTGTAAATACTTCGGCACAGGACTTGTTGGCCAAGCAGGCACCCATAGATAGGAAGCTAAAGTCTGTTGACTCACTAGCTTTGGTACGTCAGATTGAAACAGAACAAGCCTTCTACCCGGCTTATTCGCTTTATCCGGAATGGAGCAATGAAAGGGTTCATGCCTACGGAAACAAAGTGACTGTACCGGATACTTTCAGAATAGATTTAACAGGCTTCTGTATGCCTACACCACATACAAAGATTACTTCGAAGTGTGGTCCCAGATGGAGACGTATGCACAACGGACTTGACATAAAGGTATATATCGGCGATACAATACGTGCGGCGTTCAGCGGTAGAGTAAGAATCGTGAGATATGAACGTTCTGGTTATGGTAAGTATGTGGTAATTCGCCATGATAACGGACTTGAAACAATCTATGGTCACCTTTCGAAGCAGCTAGTCAAGGAAGACCAGTTCGTAAAGGCTGGCGAGGTAATAGGTCTGGGGGGGAATACAGGACGTTCAACAGGTTCGCATCTTCATTTCGAAACAAGATTGCTCGGTCAGGTAATCAATCCTGAGTTCCTTTTCGATTTTCCAAAACAGGATATTGTGGCAGACAGCTATCTATTCATAAAGGGAGCCAATATGTATAATTATCAGCGTACAAGAGCGTTGGCTGCACTAAAGAACGGTGACATGAAGAAGGTTACAGCAGCCGCTAACTCCATACGTTATCATAAAATTAAAAGTGGTGACACTTTGGGCTCAATATCAAGAAAATATCATATCTCAATTGACAAGCTGTGTAGCATGAACGGTATAAAACGTAATACAGTTCTCAGAATCGGACAGGTGTTGCGTTGTTCATAATTCTGTATAATACTTTAATATAGAATCTTATTTGACGTTTATATGATTAAAAAAGGTGGAATGCAAAAGCATTTCCACCTTTTTTATTATGTGTTTATACGAAAAATAAGTAACTTTGCCACATATTCAATTGGTTTATGAAAGATACTAAACAACAGTTTGAACACGTTATAGAAATATGTCGTAGCCTTTACGAAAAGAAATTGCATGATTATGGCGCAGCGTGGCGCATCATGCGTCCGTCTTCGGTAACAGACCAGATATTCATAAAGGCTAACCGCATCCGCAGTATAGAAGTGAAGGGTGTTGCCCTTATCGACGAAGGTATCCGTTCGGAATTCATAGCAATAGTAAATTATGGTATAATAGGACTTATCCAGTTGGAACTGGGTTTTGCCGAGACTAACGATATGAGCATAGAGCGTGCGCTTGAGATGTATGACAAATACGCAAAGAAAGCATTGGAGCTTATGTTGGCAAAAAACCATGATTACGATGAGGCTTGGCGCAGTATGCGTATATCGTCATATACGGACTTGATTCTTATGAAGATATACAGAACCAAACAGATAGAAGAACTTGGTGGTGAGACATTGGTTTCGGAAGGAGTGGATGCCAACTACATGGATATGATTAACTATTCGGTGTTCGGATTAATAAAACTTGAGTTTGGAGAATAAGTATATACATAGGGCTGTTTATGTAGGCGTAAATATATGTCGCTTCCTCTTGGCTATAGTATTCCTGTTTTCGGGATTCATTAAAGCCAATGATCCGATGGGAACAGTCTATAAAGTAGAGGACTATTTTGAAGCTTTCGGGCTGGCCGGATGGATTTCCGGTTTTGTACCTTATCTTATAGCCTGGATAATGGCTATAGTGGAATTTACTTTAGGTTCTTACCTCCTGTTTGGGATACGACGTAAATTGGCTTCAATATCCTGTCTGCTTTTTATGCTTGTAATGACTCCTCTTACGTTGTGGCTTGCTGTTTCCAATCCTATTTCAGATTGCGGATGTTTCGGAGATGCCGTTCATTTGTCAAATTGGGATACTTTTTGGAAGAATGTAGTCCTTCTTCTGGCGTCAGTATTTGTCTTTGTGCGTAACAGGAGTGTATTCAAGTTAGTGACTGATAAGGTGGATTGGCTGGTAGCAATGTACAGTACTGTCTTTATATTTCTGTTCACATATTTCACCCTTAATCATTTACCGGTATTTGACTTTCGTCCGTATCATATAGGGGCTGACATCAAGGCTGGAATGGAGATACCTGAGGGGGTGAAACTTCCTGTTTATGAAACCATATTTACATACCAGAAAGATGGTGTGAAGAAGGATTTTACTATAGATAATTTCCCGACCGATACCACATGGACATTTGTAGAGTCGCAGACTGTACTGAAAGAAAAGGGCTATGAACCGCCAATCAAGGATTTTGTTGTGATATCGAATGACGATGGCGCTGATATAACTGAAGAAATTCTGAATAGTAACTATGTTTTTCTTCTGGTTTCGCCATGGCTTGAAAAGGCTGATGACAGTTCAATGGATCTGATAAACGAAGTGTATGATTATTCGTTGGATCATGGCTATAAGTTCTATTGTGTAACAGCATCATCGGATGAAGCTATATCAAGATGGCAGGATTATACTGGAGCGGAATATCCGTTTGCCACAATGGACGAGATAACGCTGAAAACCATTATTCGTTCCAATCCGGGTATGATATTGTTGAAAGACGGTGTGGTGATAAGAAAATGGAGTAATTTTTCTTTGCCTGACGAGTATCAGCTGTCTGGGCCTTTGGAGGAACTTCCTATAGGACAACTTGACGATAATACATTCTGGACAAAGGTTACAGAAATGTTGGTTTGGTTCTTCGGACCGTTGATATTGTTCATAATCATAGATTTGATATGGTTGAACATACACAGAAAGAAAAAGTTTATTCCTGCTCCAAATAAAGGAGTAAATGAAAAGAAAGATTGATTATAACCTTTTATATTTAACTATTTAATTATTTCAACAAGATGAGAAAAAACATTGTAGCAGGTAACTGGAAAATGAACAAGAACCTGCAAGAAGGTATTGCTTTGGCAAAAGAATTGAATGAAGTTTTGACTGCTGACAAGCCAAACTGCGACGTGATAATCTGTACTCCGTTCATCCACTTGGCTTCTGTAACTCCTATCGTTGACAGCTCAATCATCGGTGTAGGTGCAGAAAACTGTGCAGACAAAGTTTCTGGTGCATATACAGGTGAAGTTTCTGCAGAAATGGTAGCTTCTACAGGTGCTCAGTACGTAATCCTTGGTCACTCTGAACGTCGTGCTTACTATCACGAAACAGTAGAAATCCTTGAAGAAAAAGTTAAACTTGCTTTGGCTAACAACTTGAAGCCAATCTTCTGTATCGGTGAAGTTCTTGAAGAACGCGAAGCTAACAAGCAGAATGAAGTAGTTGAAGCTCAGCTTGCTTCTGTATTCTCTTTGTCAGCTGAAGATTTCGGTAAAGTAATCTTGGCTTACGAACCAGTTTGGGCTATCGGTACAGGTAAGACTGCTACTCCAGAACAGGCTCAGGAAATCCACGCTCACATCCGTTCATTGGTTGCTGCTAAATACGGTAAGGAAGTTGCTGAAAACACATCTATCCTTTATGGTGGTAGCTGCAAACCTTCTAACGCTAAGGAATTGTTCGCTAATCCTGATGTTGACGGTGGTCTTATTGGTGGAGCTGCTTTGAAAGCTGCTGACTTCAAGGGTATCATCGACGCATTCAAATAATTTATTGCAGACACAGGTCTGTAGTTTAAATAATATGGCAGTATTCCGGAAGTTATGTCCGGAATACTGTCTTTAAAAATTCAATCAACCGGTATGATGAAATATTTTTTATCTTTAGTCTTTACTGTCTCATCGGGAATTGCCGTGGCACAGAGTAATATAGTGGAAAGTTTGCAGACAAACGTTCCCGGTCAAGGTAAGGTGACTGTACATCAGGATGCCCAGATAACCGATATGATAGGCAAACGTTTTGTCAGGACTGGCTCTTCTGAAGCGCAGAGAGTTATAAAAACACGCGGATATCGTGTACAGGTCTATGCTGGCAATAATTCCCGTCAGGCCAGAGATGAGGCTAACATTGTGGCAGAGAAGGTTAAGGAAAAGTTTCCAGATATGCCGGTATATACATTTTTCCAACCGCCTCGCTGGTTATGCAGAGTGGGCGACTATAAAAGTATAGAAGAGGCCCATGTAGCAATGAGACAGCTGAAAGCTGAAGGAAGTTTTAAGGAAGTGGCAATAGTGCGTGAACAGATAAATATTCCTATAGAATAATATATACAGATGATGATGACAACCGATATGATAAACTGGCCTGAAGAGAAGGTTCAGAAATTGATGGGGCATTACAGGGAGATATTGTCATTGCTTGGAGAAGATCCTGAGCGTGAAGGACTTCTGAAAACACCGGAACGTGTTGCAAAAGCAATGTTGACTCTTACAAGAGGATATGAAATGGATCCGAAAGCAGTGCTTAATGCAGCGAAATTCCAGGAAGAATACAGTCAGATGGTCATCGTGAAGGACATAGATTTCTTCTCTTTATGCGAACATCACATGCTTCCTTTCTATGGTAAGGCTCATGTAGCTTATATCCCTAACGGATACATAACAGGATTAAGCAAGATAGCACGAGTGGTGGATATCTTCTCGCATCGTTTGCAGGTGCAGGAACGAATGACTCTGCAGATTAAGGAGTGTATTCAGGAAACATTGAATCCGCTTGGAGTGATGGTTGTTGTAGAAGCCAAACACATGTGTATGCAGATGCGTGGTGTAGAGAAGCAGAATTCAATAACCACAACATCCGATTTTACAGGAGCTTTTAATCAGGCAAAGACTCGTGAGGAGTTCATGAATCTTATCAGAAACAACCATTAATAGAGGCTGGTGGTACGATCGCCTGCATCTTTCAGAATCATATTCTGTGTTTCTGTCAAATCTTTGAAATGTGCCATTATTTCTGCGCATTTCTCCGGATTGGAAGCTACGGCAGGATCGTTCAGTGCTTGAAGGGTATGTTTCATCTCTTCCTTTAAAATAGAAATCTTAAAATCCAGCAGCAGGCGGGGAACTAGTTCGTAGAGACGTTCTTCGTCTGTTATTATTTTCTGGCCTTTAGAATGATAATTGCTAAGCTGGTACCTGTCGCTCGACATGTCGGCAGCAACCTTGCTTATCTGCGGATCCGGATTTGACAGGAAATATCTCTCTGCCACAAAGTTTTCATTGTGTACGTTCTCTTCCGCTTCCTTAAGTATCTTTCTGTGTATAGGATTGTGGAACTGTATGTCGTCAACTTTCAGATTGTATGCAATATATTCAGTTACGGTGAATGGCTGTTCATTGCCTTCTTCGTCTTCTACACAGCACACTACTTTCTCTCCATATCTGATAATCATTTTCACAAGACTTTCTTCCTGCTTGTAGAAAACCTTGTTCTCATTTCCCTGTGCAGGGATGTATGATGAATATGTGTCAACCGGTGATATCTCTTCCGGCATTAATTCTGGAGGGGGTATATTTCCTTCAGGTGGAAGAACGGGAGTTTCATTTCTATCAATAGTAGGATTGCTCACAGGTGGAACAATATCTGCAGTATTGTTACTCTTTGTATTACTGTCTGAAGCAATTTCCTCTTCCTGTTGCGTAGTGGAGATTGCCTGCTGCCTTCTGTTGTATTCCTCTCTCTGTCTCTTTCTTTCTTCTTCCTTTTCCTTACTTTCTGCTGCCTGTTCAATAAGTTTGACTGTAGCTTCAACCAGGATTTTTTCATCCATTTTAAGCAGCTGGCTGCACTCTCTGATATATACAGAACGGACTATGCTGTCGGGAATGACCGATATACTTTTTACTATGCTTGAAATCAGTTCAGCCCTTTTAATAGGATCTTTGCCTGCCTCTTCCATAAGCAGGTTGGTTTTGAAGCGTATAAAGTCAACTTCATTATTATTGATGTATGCCTGATATTCCGTAGCATTATGCTTTCTGGCGAAGCTGTCAGGATCCTCACCGTCTGGAAGCAGACATACCTTTATATTCATACCTTCTTCCAAAAGCATGTCAATACCGCGGATACTGGCTTTTATACCTGCACCGTCGCCATCGTATAACACTGTGATGTTGTTCGTAAATCTGTGTATCAGTCTTATCTGATCTGATGTAAGTGCTGTTCCTGATGATGCCACTACGTTCTCAATACCGCTCTGATGCATTGAGATAACGTCTGTGTAGCCTTCCACAAGGAAGCATCTGTCCTGGCGGATTATTGACTGTTTGGCAAAGTATATTCCGTACAGCTCCTTGCTCTTATGATAGATTTCTGATTCAGGAGAGTTGACGTACTTCATCTGTACGTTTTTTGTTGCAGCGCTGAGTACACGTCCTCCGAATGCAACAACTTTTCCGGTGATGTTGTGAACCGGGAAAATCACACGTCCCCAGAAACGGTCGCGTATGGTTTTTCCGTCGTCCTTCATGTAGCACAGTCCGGTTTTGAGTAACAATTCTTGCTTGTATCCTTTCTGTACTGCTGTTTTAGCCAATGCATCTTTTGACTCAGTACAATATCCAAGCTGGAATTTCTTGATAATATCGTCACGGAATCCTCTCTGGCGGAAATAAGTCATACCAATGCTTTGTCCGTCAATGTTGTTGTATAAAATGTCCTGAAAATATTCTGCTGCAAACTGGTTGACAAGGAAAAGACTTTCTCTCAGACTTTGAGACTGCTTTTCCTCCTTTGTAAGCTCTCTTTCCTTTATTTCGATATTATACTTCTTTGCGAGCCATTTCAGAGCCTCATAGTACGACAGTTGTTCGTGTTCCATTATGAAATGTACCGCGTTTCCACCTTTTCCGCAGCTGAAGCATTTGCATACTCCCTTGCTTGGAGAAACGCTGAACGATGGAGTCTTTTCATTATGGAAAGGACACAAACCTACGTAGTTGACTCCACGTTTGCGCAGAGTAACGAAGTCGGAAACAACATCAACTATTTGTGCTGCATCAAGAATTCTGTCTATGGTGGCCTGATCTATCATATTAGCTGCAAAAGTACATAAAAAAATATGATTTATGGGTATAAAAATAGGGGAAACCACATTTAGCGGTTTCCCCTGATATAATTTAAAACCTGTATATTATTATTTAATATTTGGGTTCAATGCGTTCCATTCTGATACTGGAGGAAGAACGCCCATAGCGATAACTTCGTCACGAAGAGCGCACAAGTGTTCGTAGCTCTTATCCAAAGCAGCCTGTTCTTCAGCTGTTCCGTTCAAAGCAGCGCAGTGGCAACCTTCAGTGTCGATAGAAGTTTCCCACGCCATCATGATGTGGTCATACTTATCATTTGATACGTACGTACCAGCTGGCCAACGGAATGCTTTACCACCCATAGCAGCACCAATCATTTCGATAGAAACGTATGATGGGCTCTGGAATGAAGAACGTCCGCGGAGGTTGATGATGTTAGCACCACCCTTAGTTACTTTCTGCTGGATTTCAGCCCACTGTTCTTTAGTCAAAGCATCTGTACCGATGATGTCAGTCAAAGCTTTGCCGTTAACTTTAGCTGTAGAAGCGAATACAGCCATCTGTTCGCCATGACCACCATATGTACGGCAGTTTTCAACAGCGTCCATAGAAATACCGAAGTGTTTAGCTAATTCGCTGCGAAGACGAGTAGAGTCAAGAGCTGCAAGAGTTGTAACCTGACCTGGCTTCAAACCTGAGTACAACAAAGTGATAAGACCAGTGATATCAGCTGGGTTGAAGATGATAACAATGTGTTTTACATCTGGGCAGTAAGCCTTAACGTTCTTACCGAATTCTTCAGCGATAGCTGCATTACCTTTAAGAAGGTCTTCACGAGTCATACCTGCTTTACGAGCAGCACCACCTGAGTTAACGATATATTTAGCACCTGTCAAAGCTTCTTTGATATCAGAAGTGAAAGTGATGTTTACACCTTCAAAGCCGCAGTGGAACAATTCTTCTGCTACACCTTCCAAACCTGGAGCGTATGGGTCGTACAAGCAGATGTTATTAGTCAAGCCCATCATGATTGCAGTCTGAGCCATGTTAGAACCGATCATACCGGCAGCACCTACGATAGTAAGTTTTTCGTTTGTTACAAATTCCATAATTCTAATTATTTATGTTATGTTATAAAAGTGTTTTTATTGTCTGTTTTTCTTTCTTGCGCTACAAAGTTAAGAAATAATCGAAGAAATAACAGATTTACCGATGGCAAATAAATAGTATTTTCTGTGCTTTTATACTTAATTACGGAAAAAAATCATTATTTCATTTTAGTTGTATTGAAATTGTAATGATGATGTTGCAATTATGGATATTGATAACTTGTGTGTATTTCGTATCTTGAGAGATTGTATATGATTTCTTGATGAATGTTCGAACTTATTATATAAAGAGAAAAGTTAGATTGATTAGAATTAAAATAAAAAAAGGCGTCATTCATCATCTTGAATGCCGCCGGCTTCCTGAAAGAACCCCCCAATTTAGGGTTCTTTGTTTCTTTGGTTTTTCTAGTCTTAATTGTTATCCTTTTTAATCTTTTCTTTTTACCTTAGCACTAAACCTATTGATCTTTTTACCTTTTATCCTTAAACTGAAAACCTTTTACCTTTTTACTAATACCTTTAACTTTAAACCTAATACCTAATCTTTACTTTAAACTAATAACCTTTATCTAATACCTTTTTATTTTTATACCTTAAGTAAGTCTAATACCTTAAATGTTTTGTGCTATTTATTAATTTACTCTCTGGTTTCACAACCACGATACAAAGGTATGGATATTTTTTTATTCTGCAATAAGTTGTGATTGTTTTTTATATTAATATATGTTTTTCTTGATTTATATCATGTTTTCGTGTATGTAGGCTCCGTGCCCGCGAACGGAAAAACACAATTAAGTATGTATTATGGTTAATCTTGTGTTTTAGTTGATAAAATTGCAATTAAAAAACGGAGTTTGAAGCGATAATGTTAATTTTAAGATTATATACGGTATTTGATATTTGTGTTGTATAACATATTATATACACCTTATGCCTTCAAATTTGAAAACGTAATAATTATGCGATACAATGTGTATATATATGTTCTTTTATAAAGAAAACAAGGACTGGAGAACTTCCGTAATGGTTTCTTCAGTCCTTTGTATATGGCTTTTCTTATTGTTTAAGTAGTTTCTTAAGGTGTAATATCCTTTGATTGCTGCTTCCTCTGAATTCAAGGGTAGGGGAGTATAAGCTTTCTTCAAATCTCCCATCTACAAGTACATCTATATATTGCAGTAAATTCTTTCTTCTGTTATCGTTTATGAGTTCTTCCAGTGTATAACCGGTGTAGCACCATATATTCAATCCTGTTGATTTACGAACTTTTTCTAGAACATTACCGAATTCTTCAGGATTAAAGAAAGGATCTCCTCCTGTAAAAGTTACTCCGTCTAGTAGATGATTACCGTTTATTTCCTTTATTATTCTTTCTAATGCTTCTTCGGTAAGTGGTTTCCCTGCTTTGGGATTCCACGATTCAGGATTATGGCATCCTTTGCAACGGTGACTGCATCCGGCCAGATAAATAGAATACCGGATGCCGTCTCCATCGACTATTGTTTCAGGATATGTATATAAATAATGTAGCATGTTTCAGATTAGGCATGTTTTACCCTGTCGCGTTCTTCTGCACGTTTTGCCGAGTTCCAGCTGTTCAAATCACCTGTCAGGTAACCTGTGATACGGCGCATGCGGAGTATGTTCTCGCTGTTACATATCGGACATTTGCTGTAGATCACACCTCTGTATCCACAGTTGTGGCATGTATCAACCGGATGGTTTATCGAACCGTATCCAATGCCCTCGTCGTTCATTACTTTTACTATTTTGGCTATGGCTTTTACGTTTTTCTGCGCCTCACCGTCCAGTTCTACGTATGTGATGTGTCCTCCAAGGGTAAGTGCATGGAAAGGAGCCTCACATTTAATTTTGTCAACGATGTTGATAGGCTCTTTTACATCAACATGGAATGAATTGACGTAATAATCTCTGTCATTTACTCCTTCTATAATACCATATTTGCGCTTGTCCATCTTTGTGAATCTCCCAGACAGGCCTTCTGCAGGAGTGGCAAGGACAGAGTAGTTGAGATGATATTTTTCTTTATATCTCTTGGCTACCTCGTTCATTTTCTCTACAGCTTCGTAAAGGGTATCCCATGATTTTTTGTTGTGTCCGTGTCCCTGGCCGTAGAGTGCAACCATTGCGTTGTGACCTCCGATGAAACCTATACCAAGTGTTCCCTGATTCAGTATGTCACCGACTTCTTCATTTGGATTTACATTGCATCCGCCTTTCCAAACGTTGTTGCCCATCATGAACGGGAATTGTCTTGCCAAGGCTGTCTTCTGATACTGGTATCTTGAATAAAGCTGTTCGGCGATCATTTCTGCCATCTCTTCTACCGACTGAAGGAATACTTCTTTGGCTTTTTGTTCAATAGCCTCCTTGTTGTTTGAATCGATAATACTTTCTGCCTTAATTCTGGCTTCTATAGCCAGTCTTGGCATATTCATCGTGGTGAATGACAGGTTTCCTCTTCCCAGTGATGTCTTTTCGCCATTAATGTTTTCGAATACTCTTGTGCGGCATCCCATTGTGGCAAGCTCGTATTTATATCTGTGTGGATCATCGGCTTTCCATAATTCATGTTTGTTGAATGGAGTATCAAGGAACATGAAGTTAGGAAATAAAGCCTTGGCTGTGGTACGACATGCTTTTAGGAAAAGGTCGAAGTTTGGTGCCTTGAACTGTAGCTTTCCTTCCATTGCGGCATCGAAGTCGCTCATTGCAAGTTGATAATCCTCTTCCGAATATGATACTCCATCCTTTATCTTGAAAATTTGTATCGGGAATACAGGAACTTCACCGTGAGCTCCAAGACCTTCTATTGTAGATTTAAGCAACTCTTCTATAACCATTCTTCCTTCTGCCGACGTGTCTGTACCATAGTTTATAGAACTGAAAACTACTTGGTTACCGCCTCTTGAGTGCATCGTATTAAGATTGTGGATAAAACCTTCCATCGCCTGGTGAGTATCTTTGCGAGTACGTTCGTTTGCCTTGTTTAATATATGTTCCAGGTCTCCCTTTTCTATGCTTGCACCTATGGATTTTAGCTCCTCTATAAGGTTGTTTTTATCATCTTCAGACGGGATTATTGTCATGAGATGCTTTTTTACACGGTCTTTCAGAGTCTCTTCTGTTATGTCAATGCCTTTCATTTCCATAAAGAAAGACATGATTGAAGCTACACTCTTCTGGTAGCTTTTCAGAACTCCTTTGGCCATAAAGAAATCGAATGCCGGTATTGCTTGTCCTCCGTGCTGTTCGTTCTGGTTGGTCTGGAAGATTATAGTAGCAAGAGTGGCATAACTTTGTATAGACTGTGGAGTACGTATGCTTCCGTTCTTTGTGTGAAATCCTCTCTCGAACAAGTCTTCCAGATCATACTGTATGCATGTGGTAGTCTTTGTCGGATAATAGTCCAGGTCGTGAATATGAATATCACCCAACTGGTGTGCCTCTGCATATTTTTTAGGCAGAAGGTACTTGTAAGTATAGTCTTTTGTAATTTCAGATGCAAAAGTCATCATCTGCCCGGCCGGAGTATGGCTTGACATGTTGGCGTTGCTAAGGTTGACATCATTCTTGTCGATAGCTACAATACCATCCATGATATGTTTGATTTTCGTCTTGCGGTCGCGTTCGGTGTTTCTCCACTGCCTGTAGATGATATATTTTTTCGCTACTTCCGGTCTTACTTTCATCAATTCCATTTCTACAAGGTCCTGTATTTCTTCCACACCTATGGTAGGCGTATTGAAATGGTTGATTACCCTTTGTGTTATTTCGTCGATAAGGGTTTCGCAGTCTGTAAGATCTGATGCTACGAAAGCTTTTGTAATGGCGTTGTAGATTTTTGCAGATGAGAAGTTTTCCCGCTTCCCGTCTCTTTTGATGATGCAGATGTCTTTTGTTTCCATTTTTTTGTCTTTTAAATCATACAATTGTTTGTTTTTTCTTTTCAGGGCAGGTCTTCTGACTGATCTTTCCGCGGAACACCTTCCCGCCAATGAGGCAGTGGTCGGAATAACCTTGTTCCGTTTCATCAAGAATCACAGCAGCGGGTACTGTTACCGATTTTCACGGTATTCCCTTTTGAGACTGATGTCACTCTGAAAAGTATTGCAAAGCTATAAACAAATTTCTGAAATAAAAAACATCAAAATGTTTGGAATTTACAAAAATGGAAATTTTTAATTCTTGAAAATGCTCTAGAGTGGTCTGTGGACGAAGTTTGTGGGAAATTATATTTGATGTGGATTTAAAATATATTAGATTTTTGGTAATTTTGTTTTAGGTTTTGCTTTAGTCTTGTGAAGATTTATCATCCTGTATATTACAATAATACTACAGGATGATAAAAATTGGGATTATATTATTCATTAACAGGTTTCAAGCCCATCTTTTTTGCTTTTTCCATCATATATTCAAATGCTGCATCGTGTTCGTTAGGTATTACACCGTCCAGAATAGCATCTTTGATATAACTTTTCAAGTCACCTATTTCGCGGCAAGGCTGTAAGTTGAAAACTCTCATAATCTCAGCTCCATCTACAGGTGGTTGGAAATTTCTTATCCTGTCTTTTTCTTCAAGGTCTTTCAGCTTTTGTCTTACAAGCTTGAAATTGTCCAGGAAACGTTGTTTTCTGGCTTCGTTCTTAGAGGTGATATCCGCTTCACACAGACACATCAGATCGTCAATATCGTCACCTGCTTCAAAGAGTAGTCGTCTTACTGCAGAATCAGTAACCTCTTCGTCGGCTATTACTATAGGACGCATGTGGAGGCTCACCATTTTCTGGACATATTTCATCTTCTCGTTCATGGGAAGTTTCATTTTCCTGAATATGTCCGGTATCATCTTCTCACCGATGTAGTTATGGTTATGGAAAGTCCATCCGGCTTTCTGTTCCCATCTTTTTGTTTTGGGTTTGCCTATGTCATGAAGCAGGGCAGACCATCTGAGCCACAGATTGTCTGTAGCTTTCGATATATTGTCGAGTACTTCAAGCGTGTGATAAAAATTATCCTTATGGGCTCTTCCGTTTCTTGTCTCTACACCTTGTAAGGCACATAGCTCAGGGAATATAAGTTCCAGAAGCCCGCATCTGTCAAGATCTACGAATCCTTTCGACGGTATAGGAGATAATATTATTTTATTCAGTTCGTCTGCTATACGTTCCTTTGATATAATCTTGATACGTTCCTTATTTCTTCCTAAAGCATCGAATGTCTCGTCCTCTATGTAGAAGTTCAGCTGTGTGGCAAAACGGATACATCTCATCATTCGCAGAGGGTCATCGCTGAATGTTATGTCCGGATCAAGAGGGGTTCTTATGATTCTGTCTTTAAGATCCTCCATACCGTCAAATGGGTCAACCAACTCGCCGAAACGGTCTTTGTTCAGGCAGACGGCCATAGCGTTTATTGTAAAATCTCGTCTGTTCTGGTCATCCTCCAGTGTTCCGTTTTCCACTATTGGCTTTCTGCTGTCGTGGCTATATGATTCTTTTCTTGCACCTACAAATTCCACTTCGATGTCTCTGAATTTCACCTGTGCTGTTCCGAAATTCTTGAACACCGAAACATTAGCTCCTTTGCCTAATTTTTTGCCTAGTGCCTGTGCTATTTCTATACCGCTTCCTACCACTACCACATCAATATCCTTTGAATGTCGTTTCAGGAATATATCTCGCACATAGCCTCCTACTACATAGCATTCCAACCCTAGTTCGTCTGCAGTTTCGGATATTATACTAAATATTTTATCGGAGAAATGTTCTTTTAATTCCATATATAGAAATCTGTTGTTTGAAGTGCAAAGGTACAAAAATGTCTTTTTTCTGCAATATATAAACATAAATAGGAAAGTGAATATTACAATTTATACGCAATATTCACTTTCCTATATGGTTATAATAATAACTTTATTTGTACTATTATATCTTTACATTTATTTTCTTTCCGCTGTATGTAATGACTTTTTCTTTTCCGTCGGCTGTACGTATGGTAAAGTTACGTTTGGTCAGCATACCGTTATATTCACCTTTACGTGCATCAATTGTGAGAATACGTTTTGTGTCGTTCCATTTCATTTGTATTTCAGTGTATGCTCCGGATTCATAATTGTAATTGTCACCTTCGTCTTCATAAAGTGTAAATGTTCCGTCCGCTCCCGGATATACGTTTATTATCAGATTATCCCATTTCTTCTCGTTTGTATATTGCACATCCGGACCTATAGGTATGATGCTTCCTGCACGGACAAAAAGTGGTATTCTGTCAAGTGATGTCTTGATTTTCAATTTTTGTCCACCGTCGAAATCCTCGTTAGTCCAGTAATTATACCATTTGTTTCCTGATGGAAGATAAACTTCCATTTCTTTAGACTGTGTAAAGTCAACATTTAATGAAAGGTTTACCTGATTGTTTGTTGTCTTATTCCATCCTTCGTTCTCTTTTAAGATATTTTGTTTTTGTTCAGGTGTGTATTGCGCGTGAAGAACAGGCGCTACGAGGAATGCTTTTCCGAACATGTATTCGTTACCTATTTCCCATGTGTTTTTGTCATTTAGGAAATCCATGTAGAGGGCACGCATAAATGTTGACTGTCTGTGTGAAACCTCCCAGGCTGTAGAATAGATATAAGGCAGTAGGGAATAACGTAATTTCACAGCATCTACCAATGCGTCATAAACCGGTTCGCCGGCTTTGCCGTACCAGAAAAATTCACGGGGAGTGTCGGCACCGTGGCTACGCATCATCGGACAGAAAACTCCGAATTGTAACCAGCGTACATAAAGTTCCTGATACATTGGGTTTCTTGTGGCACTGGCATTTCCATTAGTGTTATATGAGCCGGCGAAAAAGCCTCCCAAATCAGAATTCCAATGTGGCATTCCTGTGAGTGAGAAGTTAAGTCCTGCAGTTATTTGTTTGCGGAACATATCCCATGATGACTGTACGTCGCCAGACCATACGTTTGAGGCATAACGTTGTTGTCCGAGGAAGCCTGAACGGGTTAATATGATAACACGTTTGTCGCTGGTTTCTGCACGCTGATGATCGTAAACACCTCCAACAGTCATAAGAGGATATGCATTGCGTACGCTGCGGTATGAACCTAAGTAAGTCTGGCGGTCAAAGTCGCTATCTTTCCAGTTGAAATGGTCTGGTTCTGTTGAATCCATCCACCATCCGTCCATACCTAATTGGAATATACCTTTGTTAAGGTAATCCCAGTAAATGTCACGTGCCTTAGGGTTGTAACAATCGTAAACTCTAACTCCTGATGGATATTCCATGTTTGGCGGCCAGCCTTCAACTCCTGATTGTGGCCATGTCTCTATGTTGAATAAGAGTCCTTCTTTATCTAATGTACGGTATGGTTTTGTTGCCGGTCCGAAAGAAGACCATATAGAAATCATCATATGCGCGTTCATTCCGTGTATGCTGTCAATCATGGCTTTAGGATTGTCGAAAGACGGATTGCGGAAGTCCATTGCATTCCACAGATAGTTATGTCCCCAGTATTGCCAGTCTTGTATGATGCAGTCTAATGGAATACCTAATTCTCTGTATTTTTTTACCACACCTACATTTTCTTCCTGGCTTTTGTATCTTTCCTTGCTCTGCATAAATCCGTAGCTCCACAGTGGCATCATCGGTACTTCTCCTGTCAAAGCACGTACTTGTGCTATAACTCCGTCGGCAGAACCACCATACATGAAGTAGTAATCAATGCAGTCTCCCACCTCGGAACTGAATGAGGTTTCATTTTCGTTGTCTGTATAAGTAGTCGCGGAATAATTGTCCCAAAATACTCCATAACCTTTTGTTGACTGAAAGATAGGTGACACATCTTCAACATTACCTTGAATTAATACTTTACTCATGTTGCGTTGCATCATCTGTCCGTTTTGTAACTGTCCCAGACCGTACAGTCCTTCTTCCTTATCTGTAATAAATCCCTGATAAACGGTATATGTATCTCTATCGGCATCCTTCATCGGAGTAAAAGGCTTTGAGTTTTCATTCTCTTTCAATAGAACAGTACCGTCTGTTTTGGCATAGGTTATTATACCATTTTCTGTATTGAGAGTAACAGTCAGTACAGGGCTTTTCATTACAATCTTGCTGTTGTCTGATGTGGCGATTTTTACTCCGGACTTATTCGGCTTTGCAATAACGGAGAGACTTTTCTTTTCTACAGTCTTTCCTAGCGGTGTCTTTAAAATTCTCAGACTGTTTGGAGTGAACCACTGAACTTCTACATCTATTTTTTTTTCATTGATGGAAGTCTTTATGCCGTTTTCTGTTTCCTGGTATTTTTGCGACCATACAAAAATCGGCAATGAACATAATGCTAAAATCAATAAACTTTTTCTCATGGTTTGTATGTTTGATTAAGAGATAATTTAATTACACTTTAAAATGTGGATTCAATGTTTTTCGTACATGCAAAATTATCATGATGGCATAAGAAAAAGTTGTAAATATGTTGCAGATAACAATATATTGGTTGAAATTTATCAATGCTTTTTCAGTTGTTGGACGTATTGTGAAGGACGTACACCAAATTCTTCCTGAAAACATTTACACAGATAACTTGAAGTGCTGAAGCCAACACTGTCTGCCACTTCGGCAACAGTATAACCTTTTTCCAGCAGTTGTGCTGCCCGTTTAAGACGAACGGAGCGTATAAAACTGGTAGGCGTTTTTCCAACCAAAGCTATCAACTTACGGTAAAGTCCAGTGCGGTCCATTCCCATGTCGCGACTTAGTGTTTCCACGGAGTATTCCTGATTGTCCAGATTCTGCTCTACATTTTTAAGGACTTTTCGTATAAATGCTTCGTCTGTTTCGCTTAAGAGTTCCTGTTTTTCTTCTTTCTCGTTGATAGTGTTTATTTGTTTCTTTCTCGTTTCTTGCTGTTCCAGCAATTGACGCATCTCAACAATCAGTACATCTAGGTTTATATTGTTTTCATCGGTCGGTATAGGCAATAATGCTCCTTTTGAAAGTTGCTTTACTAATGTTTGTAGTTCTGTAGCATTCTGACGAATAGACTGCAGTTGTAATTTGCTCCTTCCTTCGTCCATGTGCATAATTACAGCATCCAGAGGAGATATTATCTTTTTAATCGGTTCTTCCAGTTCCTGATTAATGTTTTGGATGAATGTTGTTTTCATTTCATCCAGTTTTTCTTTCTGTTCACGTATTATGCTTCGTTTCTTTTTTCTGATATATAGAAGTATGAAAGCTGCTATGCAGCTGCCGGCTAATATTATATAAACGGTATAAGCATATCCGGTTTTCCAGAACGGAGCTTTTACTCGTATTTTAAGCTCGGCATATTTATCTGTCCATCCTTTGCCGTTTCCTGTAGCGCGTACTTTGAATGTATAGTCACCGGGAGGCAAATCTGTGTAAGTGGCTCTTCCTCTACCGTCTGTTGAATGGATTTCCAGTTCTGTCTTGTCTATTCCGTTAAGTTGATAACGATAGTATGTCTGTGTCGGATTTATGTAGTTCATGGCGGCAAACTCTATTGTAAAGAAGTTCTGGTCATGGCGCAGAACAATCTCTTTTGTCGTTGTTATAGGATTTTTTAATATCTGCTTATCATGATAATACATTCCGTTGTTGATTTTCTCTCCAAACAGGTTAAATCCGACGAACAATGGCAAATAAGGGATTTCTTCTGTTTGTGCAGAAGATGTATTCAATATGTTGAAACCGTTAATACCACCCCAGTAGATGGTGTTGTCGGAAGTGATATAGACAGAACGTTCGCAAAACTCATCGGTTATGACTCCATCATATTGATTGAAGTTGACAAATGAGTATCCAAGCGAATCGGCTGTGTTTCTGTTCGCTTGCATGTTGCTTATTCCATTGGCAGTGGAAATCCATACGGAACTGTCAGGCGTTTGTATTATGCTACGGACTGAATTATTTACAAGGCCATCGGATGTGTGAAATCTGTGTTCTTTCCCGGTTTTCACATCCAGTAGCATAAGTCCGTCTTCTAATCCTATCCAAATTTTTCCACTTCCTGCCGTATAAATACAGTTGCAAGGATGACATGTCGGATGGAAATCGGTTTTATTGTTTTGTTTATCAAATATAAACCATCCGTCTCTGGTAATACCTACCAATAAATCTTTTCCGATTTTGGCAGTCTGAAGTATTCTTTTATTATTGAGGTTGTCGATTTTTTCTTCTTTAATTGTCGTTACCTTACCTTTATACACTGAAATGCTGCCTGATTTGGGGTTATATAAATAATTTCCTGTATCAGTCTTTACTATGATATCTTTGTTCTCAGTCTCTTCAAATCCTGTCACGTGCATTGAAGTTTCTTCAGGAAGAGAGAACATCACTTTTCCGATATTTTGAAAACGAAAACGGTTAGGATGGTAATATAGGATACCACGATTTAACGTACCTATCCACATTCCACCCTGAAGGTCATTGTACAGCGTGCTTATTTCTGTGTCAATTTTTCTACCGTCAACCAGTTTAAGTGTCTGTATGTATTGCTTTTCTTTCAGATCGGGTGAAATGTTGTAGAGTCCGTCATGTCCGCTAACCCAAATGCTGCCGTCGCGGTCAATGGAAAGATAGTTGAACCATGAGTCTGTGTTCATGACTATTTCCCAGTTCTTTTTATATATGTTGAAATTTAGCATTATGCCACCGCCTGTGCCATTACATAACTGATAAAACGAATCATGGCCTTGTACTACATACGAAGTATTTCCGTATAGTGCTTTGGGCAGGTCGGCCGGTACATTACGTCTGTACAATTCTTTTCCTGACACTATATCATGGCATATCAGCATTCCTGATTTGTAGAATAGATAAAGTTTGTCGTCTATTACTCCTAAATCATAAATCTGATCATTGTCCAGTGAAACCTTATTTTTGAAAATAAATGTATTTTTCCTGTCTTTACTTATGTGTAATAAATCGTCTTTTTCCGTGATAACCCATAAATCACTATATTTGTCCATGAACAAATCTTTCAACGGTGTGTTTATTCCCCATTCTCTGAATATGGAATCCGGACAATTCAGGAACTCTTCGCGTGTAATGTCGGCAACCATTAAAGTATGATTGTTCTTAACCCACACATATCCGCTGTTGTCAACATACGTATGGTTAAATCCAGAATATTCCGATAATCGGCATATGTTGTTCTTATTATAGTGAAGATATGTAAAGCTGGTTCCGTCGTATATGTTTATTTGTCCTTCTGTTGTTATCATCATACGTCCGTCTGGTAGTTGTGATATGTTTCTGACTTTATTGCCGGACAGTCCTTGTGATGCGTCCAATGGTGTGAAAACATAATGCTTTTCAGAAAAGACCGGTTCTGCTGCAAATATCCATAACAGGATTAAGAGTCTTAATGTTGCAGTATTTTTTATATCTATTTTTGTTAGTTTATATTTAATGTATTGTGCTTTCATTAATAGTATATCTTTTTATATTCAATAGGAGTAAATCCCGTATATTTCTTGAACACTTTTGAAAAATACGCTATATCGTCGAAACCAAGATAGTATGATACTTCCTTTATATTAGTGTCACTTCCCGACAATAACTGTTTGGCCTCCTGTATTTTCAGTTCTTGAATGTAATGTGCAGGCGATACTCCTGTGTAGTCTTTGAAGAGTTTGCGAAACCATGAATAACTCATGTTTATCTTGGAAGCTACATCTTCAGCTGTTATTCCTTTCAGCAGATTTTCCCTTATAATGATTTTGGCTTTGTCTATTTGTTCTTCAGTAGCAGTGTCGAAACATCTGTTATAATCATAATACATTGTCATACCAAGAATCAGATTTGCTATTCCTGCTAGATATTGCTGGCAGGCAGCTTTTTCTTCATTGGCAACCTTTATGGCTTGATTATATAGGTTTACAATATTGTCCTGTACTCCTATCCTGTATATTATTTGTTCTTTGTTGAAGAAATTGTTTTTGAATCTGTTGTCCATGTTTGCTCCTTCGAAACCGATCCACATTTCAGTCCATCCTGTTTTCTTATCAGGCATGTAGCTGTGCCATTGGTTCGGTCGAAGTATAATCATATCTCCTTCCTTAATTTCCATGCTATCCTCAGGTGAAGTGAAAAATATCCCTTTACCTTTTATTATATATAGAAGTTGATAGCTGTCCAGTTTCCTGCCACGCGACGGTGTGAAGAAAAATTGTGCCGGATGACCTGTACGGGGCGGGTATGTTTCGTAGTTCTTTTCAATAGTTTCACATCCTACGGTATTGACAGTTATTCCCCAGTCCTCATCACGTTGGCTGCTTATAAGATATTTATAGTTTTTCGTAAAATTGTTTTTCATTATATCGTGGTTTTTGCAAAGATATGTAATTCCATCAAATCTTCCATTTCTAACATCATTTTTTACCTGTTGTTTCTTTCCTGAGTCTGTACATTTGCAACATAATCAAAGTTAACCATTGTTTTTATGAAAGTAAACTATTTTATCGCATTCGATTTAGGCGCCACAAGTGGCAGAACTATACTTGGAAAACTGGAGGGGGAGAAGTTGACCTTGGAAGAAATAACACGTTTTCCAAATCAGATGTTGCAGTGGAATGGACATTTCTATTGGAACATTTATTCATTGTATGAAAATCTTAAGAAAGGATTTACAGAAGTAGCCCGTAAGGGAGTTCCTGTAACATCGGCAGGTATTGATACCTGGGGAGTGGATATCGTATGTGTAAACCCGGATGGAGAATTGTGTGGCATACCATACGCATACAGAGATCCGCAGACTATCGGAAAGAAAGAGGAATATTTCGATAAAGTTATGAACTCCAAGGATGTGTATATGCGCAGCGGCATACAGCACATGGATTTCAATACAATCTTTCAGCTTTATGTGATGAACGAGCGTAAATGTAATTCAATGCAGAACGCAGATAAAATACTTTTTATTCCGGATGCATTGAACTATATGCTTACAGGAAAGGAAGTGACAGAATATACCATAGCATCTACTTCTGGTTTGCTTAATCCGGAGTCAAGAGATTGGGATGATGAGTTGCTTAAGAGTGTTGGAGTGTATAGAGAAAAGTGGGCTCCTATTGTAAAGCCTGGTACTGTAATTGGAAATATTACTGACGAATTGGCGGAAGAACTCCAGATACAGCCTGTGCCAGTTGTAGCTGTAGCCGAACATGATACGGCTTCCGCAGTGGCTGCAATTCCTGCATTGGATAAGAATTTTGCTTATCTCAGCTCAGGTACATGGTCACTTATGGGTATTGAAACAGAACATCCGGTGGTAAATGAAAAGACTGCTGAATACAATATTACAAATGAAGGAGGAGTAGATGGTACAATCAGACTCCTGAAGAATATTACCGGTATGTGGATAGTGGAACAGTGTCTGAAACGTTGGAAGAAGGACGGTATAGAATATTCTTATCCTGATATGGTCAAGATGGCTTCCGAAGCAGAGGCCTTCAAATGCTTTATCAATCCTGATGATGCTTTGTTTGTTAATCCTGCAGATATGCCGGAAGCTGTCAATGAATACTGTAAGAGAACAGGACAGACCGCACCTCAGAGTCATGCCGCTTATATTAGAATGATTTTTGAGAGCCTTGCAATGAAGTATCGCGAAACACTTGATGTGTTCAAGACTTTGGCAGAGAATCCTATAGAGAAACTTCATGTCATAGGAGGAGGTTCAAGAAATGCACTTCTTAATCAGTTTACTTCAAATGCTATAGGACTTCCTGTTATTGCAGGTCCTGCTGAGGCTTCATCTGTAGGAAATATCATGCTACAGGCCAAGGCTGCGGGAATTGTAAATTCACTTCAGGAAATGAGAAATGTAATTTCTGCAAACGTAGAGCTTTCCACATATAATCCTATGGATTCAGAAAACTGGAATGAAGCATATCAGAAGTATTTGGAAATCATAAACAAGTAATAAAATAAAAATCATAAACTTATAAACTCAAAAACCATGAAAGAAGAATTAATAGTAAAATCTTACGAGATCGCAAAAGAACGTTATGCAGCATTAGGTGTAGATACAGACAAAGTATTGGAACAGATGCAGAATTTCCACCTTTCACTTCATTGCTGGCAGGCTGATGATGTAGCTGGTTTTGAAGTACAGGCAGGACAGCTTAGCGGAGGAATTCAGGCTACAGGTAATTATCCTGGCAAGGCAAGAAACATTGACGAACTTCGTGCTGACATCATAAAGGCTAAATCAATGATTCCGGGAACACACCGTCTGAATCTTCATGAAATATATGGTGATTTTCAGGGTAAGGTAGTTGACCGTGATGAAGTTGACACAACTCATTTTCAAAGCTGGATAGAATGGGGTAAGGAAAACGATATGAAGCTTGACTTCAACACTACATGTTTCGGACATCCGAAGAGTGGAAACCTTTCACTTTCAAATCCGGATAAGGGTATTCGTGATTTCTGGATTGAACATAGCAAACGTTGCCGTGCCATTGCAGAAGATATGGGTAAAGCTCAGGGCGATCCATGTATCATGAACGTATGGGTACACGACGGTAGCAAGGATATTACTGTAAACCGTATGAAGTATCGTGAAAACCTCAAGAACTCGCTTGACGAGATTTTCGCTACTGAATATAAGAACATGAAAGACTGTATCGAATCAAAAGTGTTCGGTATCGGACTTGAAAGCTACACTGTAGGTTCAAATGAATTCTATGTAGCATACGGAGCACAGAACAATAAGATGGTGACTCTTGATACAGGTCACTTCCATCCGACTGAAAGTGTGGCAGATAAAGTGTCTTCACTTCTGCTTTATGTTCCGGAACTGATGCTTCACGTAAGCCGTCCTGTTCGTTGGGACTCAGACCATGTAACTATAATGGACGATCCTACACTCGATCTGTTCAGTGAAATCGTTCGTTGTGATGCTCTCGACAGAGTTCATTACGGTCTTGACTATTTCGATGCTTCAATCAACCGTATCGGTGCATACGTAATCGGTAGCCGTGCTGCACAGAAGAGTATGACACGTGCATTGCTTGAACCACTTGTAAAACTTCGCGAATATGAGGCAAACGACATGGGATTCCAGCGTCTGGCTCTTCTTGAAGAAGCTAAAGCGTTACCTTGGAATGCAGTCTATGATATGTTCTGCCTGAAGAATGGTGTACCTGTAGGCAATGAATTTATTGCAGAAGTAGAAAAATACGAAGCTGAGGTTACTTCAAAACGTTGATAACGATGGATGTTTTATTAGGTTTATTAATAATAGCCATAGGCAGCTTTGGCCAGTCCAGTTCTTACGTTCCAATCAAGAAAATCAAGTCTTGGGAATGGGAAAACTTCTGGTTGGTACAAGGTATATTCGCCTGGTTGGTATTTCCACTTCTCGGAGCACTCTTGGCAGTGCCCGAGGGTGGTTCCCTTTTTTCGTTACTATCCTCCGGAGGAGCACTGAAGGCAATAGTATATGGAGTGTTGTGGGGAATTGGCGGACTTACATTCGGGTTAAGCATGCGCTATCTTGGCGTGGCTTTAGGCCAGTCTATTTCTTTAGGTACATGTGCGGCTTTCGGTACATTGTTCCCTGCACTTATGGCCGGTACAGATTTGTTTCATGGCGAAGGACTTGTACTACTTTTAGGTGTATGTATCACTCTTGCCGGTATAGCTGTTATCGGTTATAGCGGTTCTCTTCGCTCGCAGTCAATGAGTGAAGAAGAAAAGAAAGCGGCAGTTAAAGACTTTGCCCTTACCAAGGGACTTCTTGTAGCTCTTCTAGCCGGAGTTATGAGTGCATGTTTCGCACTTGGACTTGATGCGGGAACTCCTATTAAGGAGGCTGCCTTATCAGCCGGTGTCAATCCTCTTTATGCCGGATTGCCTGTTATTCTGTTGGTTACTTTTGGTGGTTTCCTTACCAATGCAGCTTATTGTTTCTGGCAGAATATAAAGAATGGAACTACGAAAGACTATTTCAAGGTCTCTCCATCACTGTTTATCAACAATGTATTGTTCTGCATGCTTGCAGGAGTATTATGGTATTCACAGTTCTTCGGTCTGGAAATGGGTAAAAGCTTCTTTACCGACAATGCTGTCCTTATGGCATTTGCCTGGAGCATACTTATGTCGCTTAATGTTGTCTTTTCGAATTTATGGGGAATTATCCTGCGCGAATGGGCAGGGGCAGACCGCAAGACTCTTGTTACTTTAGGTATAGGTCTATTGATTTTGATATTCTCAATCTTCTTCCCTTCATTGGTTTAGAAGATTTTTAAACGGTGTTTAAATAGTGTTTAAACAGTATTTAAACCAAAATACTTACAAACTCAAAAACTTAAAAACTCAAATATGGTTTACAACAATTCAATTTCAGAAATTATCTCCCAGATAGCTGAAGTAGCCGGTTACCTTTGGGAACGCGGATGGGCTGAACGTAATGGCGGTAATATATCTTATAATATTACAGATGTAGTGGACGAGACAATAACTTCCCTAAAACCGCTTGGTGAAGCAATTGTACTTCCACAGCCAGTAAAGAACTTATGCAACAATTATTTTATAGTGACAGGCACTGGAAAAAGAATGCGTTATGTACATTCTAATCCTATGAAGAATATGTCAATAATACGTATATCTGCAGACGGTACATATTATGACATCATTGCAGAAGAATATATACGTCCTACTTCAGAATTACCTTCACATCTGATGATACATGACTATCTTCTTGGAAAAGGTAGAAATAATAAGGTCGTTGTTCATACACACCCTATAGAACTCGTAGCAATGACTCATAATCCTGCTTTCCTTGAGAAAGACGTATTGAGCAAGATACTTTGGAGTATGATACCGGAAACACGTGCTTTCTGTCCGAAAGGTTTAGGAATAGCAAGATATCAGTTACCAGGCTCGGTAGTCCTTGCAGAGGAAACTATCAGACAGCTTGACGAATATGATGTCGTAATGTGGGAAAAACACGGTGCCGTAGCTATTGGCGAGGATTTGATTGAGGCATTCGATATGATAGATACATTATCAAAATCAGCCAAGATCTATGAGTCTGCTTGTTCAATGGGATTTGTACCAAAAGGAATGACAGACGAACAGATGGACGAACTTAAAAGAGTATTTAACCTGTAAAATTCATTATTATGGTAAATAGATTTGTATTGAACGAAGTATCTTACTTCGGTCCCGGAGCCAGAGAAGTGCTTCCAAAAGAAATATCACGTCTTGGCTTGAAAAAGGCTTTTGTAGCTACAGACAAGGA
>NZ_JACJLE010000004.1 GCF_016901995.1 Bacteroides caecigallinarum
ATGCTTAAAGATACAAAATCTTTAGGACATAACAAAGCCTCGGCTTGGGAAAGTCGAGGCTTTGTCATAAAAAAAAGAGGGCATGCATTTTGACACACCCTCTTTTTTTATCTTTGATACTATTACTGACGTTGTGTTGCAGAATAGTTGATCTTCAAAGCGTATGCTTGACGAAGTGCTTGTTTTACTTCCTGAACAATACCCATCTTAGTTTTTGCATCAACTTTCAGTGATACAGTCATGAATGGTTTGTCCTCTTCTTTCATATTTTCACGTTCCTGATAGATATAATCCTGAACTTCGTTTGCTTCAGAGAATTTATCGTTCAGCTGGATACGGTCTGTAGTACCCATCTTTTTCTGGAACTCAGGTAATGGTTTACCGATGTAGATGAAGGAAACCAATGACTTCTTTTCAAGCTTTTCCAATTCTGTTGCCTGTGGGACCCTAAATTGAACCTTTAATGTAACCTCACGAAGAGTAGTCACAATCATGAAGAAGAACAAAATGGTAAAAATAAGGTCAGGCAGAGACGAAGTATTCAACTCCGGCATTTCTCGCTTACCTGTTTTATTAAACTTTCCCATTATTATTTTCCTCCATATTTTTTAGGTTCTGCTTCAGAAATCTTCTGTGGATAGTAATCTATGATAGCTTCTTTTTGTTCTTCTGAACAGTTTGCAAATGATTTGCCGAATTGTGACATCGCTAATTCGTTACGCAATTCATTATAAGCAGCTACCAATTCGTTCTGAACCTGGATATAAACATCATAGCTTGTACCAACGTCGTTCTGTACAGAAATTACATGCTTTTCAGTTATCATAACATCGCCAAAGAATGGTAGATTCTTTCTATGCTTTTCCGGCATATTAGGGTCATCATTCGGATTGGCAATGAATTCTTTTGCTTTGTCTTTAAGTTGTCTTATGTCAAAACCAATTTCTCCGTTAACCATCAAATTGTCATCTTTGTTAATTTTAACCTGGAGAATGTTTCTTTCCTTAATGATAATGTCATTTTTTTGTTCTTCACTTTCCGGTGGTGGGGGCAGACGCCTTGCCAAACCACGGTCGGTGTCCATTGATGTCGTTATAAGGAAGAAAATAAGCAACATAAAAGAAATATCGGCCGTGGAACTTGCATTGATTCCTGGCACTTTTCTTTTTGTTTTTGCCATATCTTTTTATCTTATAATAAAATTAAAACTTTATCTTTTCTTGAATACGCCTAATAAATTCAGCAAAGTACCTATTGCTGCTATTACGAGCAGTACATAGGTTGAATACAAGAACATATCAGTAACCTTAATCAAGAACTTATTGTCATAGGTTACGCCACCACCTAAAACTACGGTTTCGTCAGAACCCATATTATAAGTTACGATCAGTAGAACTACCAAAAGAATAAATCCCAAGAATGATTTCAATGCAGCTTTTGGGTCATCCTTTAGTGCGGCACCGAATTGGATAACCGCTGCTATGATAGTCACAGCCACGCATAATGCAAACAATCCGTACATTAAATACATCAAAGCCGGAGTATTGGCAGGTTCTGTCAAACCTGCTGCGTTTGTTTCGCTGTATCCTACTCCGTAGAACATGCCTAGTACTACCAAGATTACGGCAATACATGCATAAAACACGTAGTATGATACTTTATATGATAATTTAGTCATCGTTCTTATTATTTTTTGTATTTCAAGTTGTACTTCATAATCATATCAAGCAAAGTGATTGAAGAGTCTTCCATCTGGCTTGTGATAGCTTCAATCTTAGACAAGATGTAGTTGTAGAAAGTTTGAAGAATCAAAGCAACGATAAGACCGAAGATAGTAGTAATCAAGGCCACTTTCATACCACCTGCTACGACTGTCGGAGAAATATCACCTGCCATCTGGATTTGGTCGAACGCCATGACCATACCAATCACAGTACCCAAGAATCCGAGTGACGGAGCCATCGCGATAAACAGTGTAATCCATGAACATCCTTTTTCAAGGTAACCGGCCTGAACTCCACCGTAAGATACAACCGAACGTTCTACGACATCCAAACCTTCATCAATTCTCATCAAACCTTGGTAGCAGATAGAGGCAACAGGTCCGCGAGTGTTACGGCAGATAGTTTTTGCACCTTCTACATCACCTTTTTCCAAAGCTTCTTCAAGTTTTGCCATCAATTTCTTAGTGTCAACTTCAGCAAGGCTCAAGTAAATGATACGTTCGATACAGAAAGCCAAACCAAGTACCAATGCGATAGCAACCAAAGACATGAAACCGGCGTCACCTTCGATGAACTTAGTCTTAAGTTCTTTGTGCATACCACCTTCTTCAACTACTACTGTTTCAGTTGCCGCAGGAGCGTCCTGTGCGATAACAGACTGAGTCATTCCGAATGAGAGAACTCCCATTACTGCAAGAATTGCAAATAACTTTTTCATTGTGTGTCTAATTTTTTAAGATTAATTAATTAATAGTTTATTGTTTATTCTTATTTGTTATTTTTTCTCTTTGACTATCGCGGAGAGAACGGGATTCGAACCCGTGATACGCTTTTGGCGTATACACGCTTTCCAGGCGTGCCTCTTCAACCACTCGAGCACCTCTCCTCAGCACCTATTTTTCCCTTCTTACATATTTAATTATATCCGTAATCGGTACTCATTTGTCCTTTTTCAGTCACAAATGTATTCTTTTTTTTTTTCTTACATAGCCTAAAAGACGAAAAAGTTTGCGATAACGCATAAAATTAATATTATTTAAAGACTTTAGTCGGCATTTTGGAACACTTTTAGTGCATTTCTTGTTGTATGGCGTGCAATATCGTCTATTGATGTATTAAAAATTTCGGCAAGTTTGTTTGCTATTGATGTGATGTATGCACTTTCGTTTCTTTTTCCTCTGTATGGTACAGGTGCAAGGTATGGCGAATCTGTTTCAAGTACTATTCTATCGATTGGCAGTTGTTTTAGTGTTTCCGGAAGGGTACTTTTCTTGAATGTTACAATACCGTTTATTCCCAGCATGAAATTCTTGTAGGACAACATATCGTTTGCCTCTTCCAGTGTTCCGCCAAAGCTATGGAATATTCCTCTTAAAGTGGTATCTCTGTATGCAGACATTACTTCCATCATTTCTTTGTGTGCATTCCTGCAATGTATAATCAGGGGTAAATTGAGGTTCAGGGCCCATTCCAATTGTATTCTGAATACTTCTTTTTGTTCTTCTACGTATGTCTTGTCCCAATAAAGATCCAAACCGACTTCTCCAATACCGTAGAATTTTCTTCCTGAATTCAAGACTTTTTCTACTTTTTCAAGCCTGATTTTCCAGTCGTCAGCAACCGAAGTGGGATGCAACCCCATAAGAGGATAGCATCCTGATGTTTTGTCGCAAAGTTTGAGTAGTGCGTCTATGCTCTCATCGTCGATATTGGGCATAAACATTCTTGTGACTCCAGCTTCCTTTGCTCTTATGATGGCCAGTTCTCTGTCACTGTCAAACTCCTCGCAAAAGAGGTGTGTATGGGTGTCAATCAATCCAATCATAGTACTCTTTTCATTAATTGTTTCGTGAAGTTTTTAAGATTGGTCTTTAATGATGCATCTACCGATACCTTATCAAGTATGGCAAGCCCTTCATCGTATAGGGTGTTGATTTTATCCATACATATGTCTGGAACTCCGGTGTTGTTATATATTTCAGTAACAGCTTTAATCTTTTCTTCAGGAATAAAAGTTTCGGCATTTATCCAATTCTCAAGCTCTTTTTTGTCTTTTCCCGATGACTTCTCAAGAGCTGTGATAAGCATGAATGTCTTTTTGTTTGAGCAGATGTCACCACCGATATTTTTACCGAAAACGGAAGAGTCGGCATACACATCAAGATAGTCGTCCTGGAGCTGGAAGGCAACCCCCATTTTTATACCGAAATCGTAAAGCAGATTTGCATCTTCTGCGCTTGCTCCACTTAGTATCGCGCCTATTTTCAGTGAGGCGGCAAGTAGGACTGATGTCTTCAGGCAAATCATGTTCATGTATTCGTCAACTGTCACATCGAGTCTTTTTTCGAAATCCATATCCCACTGTTGTCCGTCGCAAACTTCCAGAGCAGCCTTGCTGAAAGTGGATGTGACTTCTGATATGTATTCGGCAGGACATGATTCCATCATCATTTTGAACGAAAGTATGAGCATGGCATCACCGGAAAGAATTGCGGTATTTTCATCCCATTTCTTATGTACGGTTGGTCTGTTTCTTCTCATGTCGGCTTTGTCCATGAGGTCATCGTGTAACAGTGTAAAATTATGGTATGTTTCCAGTGCCGCAGCTTGTTGATAGATTTTTTCAACGTCATCCTTGTATAGGTTGTAGGCCATTAGCATCAAAACCGGACGGATACGCTTACCGCCTAATCCAAGTACATATTCTATTGGCTTGTATAGATTTTCCGGTTCGTGAGTATATGACAATTCTCCGATATACTTCTGAATCTTTTCTAATAGTTCTTTGTCTTCGTACTGCTTCATAGTTTTTTGTCTTTGGGATAAAAAAACAAAAAGGCTGCCCTTTTGCGGACAGCCTTTTTAATGTTATAAAGTTATTACTGCAATCTGAATGTTACAGGCACTGTGTATTTTACACGTACAGCTTTACCACGCTGCATACCTGGTTTCCATTTTGGCATGGAGCTGATAACTCGAAGAGCTTCCTTGTCAAGATATGGATCGACAGAGCGCATAACTACAGGGTCAACGATAGAACCGTCCTGATTAACGACAAACTGAACGATTACACGTCCCTGAATACCGTTTTCCTGAGCGATAGTAGGATATTTGATGTTCTTGCTGAGGAATTTCATCAATTCTGCCATACCACCAGGGAATTCAGGCATTTGTTCTACAACCATGAAGATTTCTTCTTCTACAGGTTCTTCTTCTTCAACTACAGGTTCGATGTACTTGATTTCTACGGCTGTATTGTCATCTTCACTAGATTTGATAGTAGTTTCCTCTACATCCGCATCGTTCTCTGCAATCTGAATTACTTCTTCAACTTTCGGAGCTTCTGGTGGAGGAGGTGCTTGCTTTTGCTCCGCTTCTTCTGTGATAGGAATCATTTCCTCCTCAAAAATCGGTTCAACGACACCAGTATCGGTAGTCACCTGTTTGTCGCGTTCTGTCCATTCGAAAGCCACAAACACTGCTGCCAATATCAGCACGTAACCAATCAGCATCCACGTGGATTTCTTTCCCTCGAGGTCTGCTTTGGGCGATTTTTTAACTTCCATAAATGATTTGATAAATTGTTAATAATTCTCTGTGTGCAAATGTAGTATATTTATTTTAAAAAGCAATATCAAAAAGATAAAAATAGATTAAAACGGAAATATTTCTGCACATGCGGATAAAACAGTAAAAACTTTTCCATATCTTTGACTTTCGAACGGAAAAGAATACACATTATATAATATAGATATCTTATGATGAAAAAAATAACCATAGCGATAGATGGTTTTTCTTCTTGCGGAAAAAGCACGATGGCCAAAGATCTGGCAAAAGAAATTGGATATATATATATAGACAGCGGCGCGATGTATAGGGCAGTTACTTTGTATTGCCTTGAAAACTCGCTTTTTACCTCTGATGGAAGCGTGAATTCGGAAGAGCTGGAAAAACATATAAATGATATTTCGGTATCGTTCTGTCTTAATGAAGCGACTTTGAAACCGGAAACATTCCTGAATGGCGTAAACGTAGAGTCTAAGATAAGGACTATGGAGGTTTCATCCAGGGTAAGCCTTGTTGCTGCATTGGGATTTGTAAGGGAAGCCTTGGTGAAATTGCAGCAGGAAATGGGAAAAAGTAAAGGTATTGTTATGGACGGACGCGATATAGGAACGGTGGTATTTCCTGATGCGGAGTTAAAGATATTTGTCACAGCTTCGGCTGAAATCAGGGCAAAAAGAAGATATGATGAACTGATGGCAAAAGGACAGGAAGTATCATTTGATGAGATCCTCAAAAATGTTGAAGAAAGAGACAGGATAGACCAGACTAGAGCTGTAAGTCCTTTGAGAAAGGCTGATGATGCTATTGTATTGGATAATAGCAATATGACAGTAGAAGAACAGAAAGCATGGTTAATTAATGAATACCAAAAGGCGGCTAATGTATAATATAGAAATTGATAGTGAATCAGGGTTTTGTTTCGGCGTGACCACTGCTATAAAAAAGGCTGAGGAAGAGTTGGCAAAAGGAACTCCTCTGTATTGCCTAGGAGATATAGTGCATAATGGTCAGGAATGCGAACGTTTGAAAAAACTGGGGCTTATAACTATTAACCATGAGGAGTATGCAAAGCTTAAAAACGTAAAAGTGTTGCTACGTGCGCATGGTGAACCTCCGGAAACTTATAGGATAGCTGCAGAGAATAATATAGAAATAATTGATGCCACCTGTCCTGTAGTATTACGGTTGCAAAAAAGAATTAAGCAGGAATATACCAGTAAAGAACCTGAAAAAGAAAAGCAGATAGTAATATATGGAAAGAACGGTCATGCGGAGGTGCTTGGGCTGGTAGGACAGACAAATGGTGAGGCTATAGTTATTGAAAAAATAGAGGAAGTAGATAAGATAGACTTGAATAAAGATGTAAGGCTGTATTCGCAGACGACAAAATCGCTGGATGAGTTCAGAAGTATCGTTTCGTATATAGAACAGAATATTTCAAAGTCTGCCACTTTTCAGTATTTTGATACAATATGCCGTCAGGTGGCAAACAGAATGCCTAATATCAGAAAGTTTGCTGCTTCACATGATGTGATCCTATTTGTGTGTGGGCAGAAAAGCTCTAACGGGAAAATACTGTTTCACGAATGTAAGGAAATTAATCCAAATACATATCAGGTTGATAAACCGGAAGATATTGACATGGAGTGGTTCAGGGATGCAAAGTCTATAGGAATATGTGGTGCTACTTCAACACCTAAATGGCTTATGGATAAATGTAAGAATGTGATATCGGAGTCATGTTAAAGAATTCATAATTCAAGTTAACTTAAAATACATATCTATTTAATACAACTTTACGACGGAATTTGTAAATTTGCGGCATTGAAACAAACTAATAATATTCAACAATATGGCAAGTATTAAATGTGTTGGTATCCTCACTTCTGGAGGAGATGCTCCGGGTATGAATGCGGCTATTCGCGCCGTGACTCGTGCAGCAATATACAACGGATTGAAAGTTAAGGGAATTTATAGAGGCTATAAAGGACTTATAACTGGAGAAATACAGGAATTTAAAACTCAGAATGTAAGCAATATCATACAGCTGGGAGGTACAATCCTGAAGACTGCGAGATGTATGGAGTTCAAAACTCCGGAGGGACGTCAGGTGGCTCATGAAGCTATGGTGCGTGAGGGTATTGATGCTCTTATCGTAATAGGTGGTGATGGTTCGCTCACTGGTGCCAGATTGTTGGCAGAAGAATATGATGTTCCTTGTATCGGACTTCCGGGAACTATTGATAACGACCTTTATGGAACTGATACTACAATAGGTTATGATACTGCCTTGAATACAATTCTTGATGCTGTAGATAAAATCAGGGATACTGCAACTTCTCACGAACGTCTGTTCTTTGTTGAAGTTATGGGACGTGATGCAGGTTTCCTTGCGTTGAACGGAGCTATAGCGGCAGGAGCTGAAGCTGCTATTATACCTGAATTCAATACTGAAGTTGACCAGTTGGAAGAATTTATCAAAAACGGATTCCGCAAGTCAAAGAGTAGTTCAATCGTTCTTGTGGCTGAAAGTGAAATTACAGGTGGTGCAATGCATTATGCAGAGCGTGTTAAAAACGAATATCCTCAGTATGATGTGCGTGTGACTATTCTTGGACACTTGCAGCGTGGTGGACGACCGACTGCTCACGATAGAATTATTGCCAGCCGTATGGGTGTTGCAAGTATTCAGGCTTTGATGGAAGGTCAGAGAAACGTTATGATAGGTATAGAAAACGACAAGATCGTATATGTACCGTTTGCTAAAGCTATCAAGAATGATAAGCCTATCGATAGAGAACTTGTCAATGTCTTGAACGAATTGTCAATCTGATAGAACTGAAAAAAATATATATATTCCCGGATTAGTCTTTGCGCTATCCGGGATTTTTTTTGTTCTTCATTGTTCTTCATCGTAATTGTAATAGAAGAAATTTTTGTATTTAAAATGTTTGCAAAGCTGTTGCAAAATCATTACAAAGAGTTTTTTCTTATATTTTATTTGCAGAGTAATTAAAATACGCTTACTTTTGCATGTTAAAATACCTATATCATTACTTTTACCATCATGAATAGAATAAAAAAATTGAAGAAAATCCGCATACACCATGAGGGAACCAATATACTTATCACAAGTGCTATAGTCCTTTTGGCTATAAATCTTGCTTCTTATTATCTTTTGGGTACTAATGTATTCTTCTATATATTAGCTGTAGTAAGTATAGTCTTGTATCTTTTGATGGTGAATTTCTTTCGCTGTCCTATAAGACTGTTTAAAGGAGAAACGGAAAAGACAGTTGTGGCTCCTGCTGACGGAAGGGTGGTAGTAATAGAAGAGGTGGAAGAACATGAGTATTTTCATGACCGCAGGCTGATGATTTCCATTTTTATGGATATAACCAATGTTCATGCCAATTGGTATCCTGTTGATGGGGTTGTGAAAATGGTAAAGCATCATAATGGAAGATTTATGAAAGCTTGGCTTCCGAAAGCCAGTACGGAAAATGAGCGTTCTACTATAATTATAGAAACACCGGAAGGTGAAACTATCATGACTCGTCAGATTGCTGGTGCAGTGGCCAGAAGAATTGTGACCTATGCTACTCCGGGTGAGGACTGTTATATAGATGAACATATGGGATTCATAAAATTCGGTTCAAGAGTTGATGTTTACTTGCCTCTTGGAACAGAAGTTTGTGTTGAAATGAATCAGAAAACTACAGGAAACGCAACTGTTATAGCAAAACTTAAATAATCAGAGATATTATGCCTAATATTATAATCAGGAATATTCCAAATGGTATAACAAGCTGTAATCTATTTTGTGGATGTATAGCATCGTATATGGCATTTCAGTCAGATTTCCGTCTGGCAATGCTGTTCATAGTGTTAGGTGCAGTTTTCGATTTCTTTGATGGTATGAGTGCAAGGCTTTTGAAAGTTTCATCGCCTATTGGAAAAGAATTGGATTCCTTGGCTGATAATATTACTTTTGGCTTGGCGCCTTCTGCTATTGTTTTTTCCTTGTTTAAAGAAATTCATATTCCTGATTTTATGTCAGGTGTATCTGAGTATCTGCCTTATACAGCATTTATTATATCTGTATTTTCTGCATTAAGGCTTGCAAAATTTAATCTGGATGAGCGTCAGACAACTTCTTTTATAGGTATGCCTACGCCGGCAAATGCTCTTTTCTGGAGTTCTTTGGCTATTTGTATAGATGGAAATCAGTATATGTTGCAGTATTTTAATGCATTTTATTTGCTGCTGCTGGTTGTCATTATGTCTTTGTTGTTGGTGTCTGAGCTGCCAATGTTTTCATTGAAGTTCAAGAATCTTACGTGGAAAGATAATAAAATAAAATATATATTTCTGGCAGTCAGTGTAGCCCTGCTGTTGGTTTATGCCATAAATGGTCTTGCCGCGGTAATAATATGGTATATAATATTGTCTGCATTTACATTCAAAAAATCATAATATAATAATCGTGGCACGGTTATTGTATTTAAAATATTAAAAACGCAATAACTATGTTTCAAATATTAGGACTGATATTTTTTATAATATTTTTTGTATTGATTATAGGATTTACAATCCTATATAAAGTGGTTAGAACAGTATTAGGTATAAGAAAAAATACCCAAAAACAGACGGAAAGCTTTGATAACAGCAATAATCAAGGTTATTCGGAGTATAAGCGAAAAGATACTCCAAAGACTAAGAATAAAGTGTTTGATAAAAATGAGGGTGAATATATAGAATTCGAGGAGATAAAGGATTAACCTTTATCTCTTTTTTGTTTTATCAAATTCTGCTTTGTGTGGGTAAACTGAAGAAATGTATGGAAAAATGTTAGGTTGTATCCGTTTTTTCACTTTATGAAGACTTTTGAGTAGATTTTTCATGATGCGTTTAACTTCTTTAACCTCATTGGTCTGATTTTTCTGTTTAAAGATTTGTTTTTTACAATTTAAAGCTGTACCTTTGCACTCGCAAATGAGAAATAACATCGCGGAGTGGAGCAGTTGGTAGCTCGTTGGGCTCATAACCCAAAGGTCGTCTGTTCGAGTCAGGCCTCCGCAACTAAAATATGAACATCGCGGAGTGGAGCAGTTGGTAGCTCGTTGGGCTCATAACCCAAAGGTCGTCTGTTCGAGTCAGGCCTCCGCAACTAAAATATGAGAAGTCTTTTTAGGCTTCTCTTTTTTGTTTTATCGCAAGTTGTTTTGCTGAAAGCAGTGCAACTGTAAAATAATGGAATAAGTAAAGTTGTTTGTTATTTGTTTTTTCTATATTTTTGCATAAAAAATTATCATTAATCATTTAAATCTTCATTATTTATGTTTAAAAAGCATCCGAAAGGATTAATTCCTGCGGCTTTGTCTAATATGGGTGAGCGTTTTGGCTACTATATTATGAACGCTGTACTGGTATTGTTCCTTTGTTCGAAATTTGGTATAAGTGAGGAGAAAAGCACACTTATCTATTCTTTCTTTTATGCAGGTATCTATCTTTTAAGTCTTGTTGGTGGTTTGATAGCCGACAGAAAACAGAATTATAAAGGTACCATCATGGCAGGTTTGGTCGTTATGGCTATAGGATATATTGCATTATCTATTCCGATTACTGCAAATTCAAGCAACACTACATGGTTGCTTTCTTTAACTTGTGTGGCTTTGTTTTTTATCGCATTTGGTAATGGCTTGTTTAAAGGAAATCTTCAGGCTATTGTTGGTCAGATGTATGATGACCTGGAAGCTGAAGCAGCCGTAAAGGGTGAAAAGGAATTGGCAATGGTTAAAGGAAAGAGAGATTCCGGATTCCAGATTTTTTATGTGTTTATAAATATTGGTGGACTTATAGCACCATTTGTTGCTCCTTTGTTGAGAAGTTGGTGGCTGAGTGCGCATAATATGGTTTACAACGCCAGTCTTCCTGCTCTATGTCATGACTATATAAATAAGGCAGATGGAATGTCTGCTGAGGCTATGGGAAATTTAAATCAGCTGATGTCTCAGTGCGTAGGTGAAACATCTGATTTGGCTGCATCATGCTCGCGGTATTTGCAGATTTTCAACGAGGGTATCCATTATTCATTCCTCGCTTCTGTTGCTGCCATGCTTATTTCGCTTGTAATTTTCTTTGCGACAAAACGTCAGTTCCCAAATCCGGGAAAGAAAGAATCGGCAGCATCTGTTACATATACAGCTGAAGAAAAGGCTGCTATGGCAAAAGAAATCAAGCAACGTCTTTATGCATTGTTTGCTGTGCTTGGTGTTGTAATATTCTTCTGGTTCTCATTCCATCAGAACGGAACTTCTTTGTCTCTGTTTGCGAGAGATTTTGTCGATACAACAACAATAGCTCCTGAAATATGGCAGGCTGTTAATCCGTTCTTCGTGATAACTCTGACTCCTATTATAATGATGATTTTCGGATCACTTTCCAGAAGAGGAAAAGAGATATCTACTCCGCGTAAGATTGCTATAGGTATGTTTATAGCAGGTCTGGCTTATCTGTTCCTTTCTGCATATTCACTTGTGATGGGTTATCCTTCGGCTGCTGAATATAGAGAGCTTCCTATAGATCAACAGGTGAAAGCAGGTGCTTGGGTATTGATAGTACTTTATTTCCTTCTTACAGTTGCAGAGTTGTTTATATCTCCTCTTGGATTGTCGTTCGTTTCGAAAGTTGCACCAAAACATCTTTTAGGACTTTGTCAGGGATTGTGGCTCGGAGCTACTGCCGTAGGAAATCTTCTCTTGTGGATTGGTCCACTTATGTATAATGCAATTCCTATCGGTTATTGCTGGGCTATATTTATGATAGTATGTCTTATTTCGATGGGAGTAATGTTGTTTATGGTAAATTGGCTTGAAAAAGTTGCCAAGTAATATACTGTAGAATAAAATAAGTTAAATAAGAGGATATATCTTTTCATGGTATATCCTCTTTTTTATTAAATTTGCAAAGACTGTTTTATTCTTGATTAATATACTAAAAATGAGCGAAGATACATTTGATAAGGAAAACGATTTACAGGGGAGTGAAGGCCATTCTGATTACAAACCGGCAGATACGTCCGATGATGCGGTAAGACATCAGTTGAGTGGAATGTATCAGAATTGGTTTCTTGATTATGCATCTTATGTAATACTTGAAAGAGCTGTCCCTCATATTAATGATGGATTGAAACCAGTGCAGAGGAGAATATTGCACTCTATGAAACGTCTTGACGACGGAAGGTATAATAAAGTTGCGAACATTGTAGGTCATACTATGCAGTTTCATCCTCATGGAGATGCTTCAATAGGTGATGCTCTGGTACAGTTGGGCCAAAAAGAATTGCTTATCGACTGTCAGGGTAACTGGGGAAATATCCTTACCGGTGACAGTGCTGCCGCTCCGCGTTATATCGAGGCACGTTTATCTAAATTCGCTCTTGATGTGGTTTTCAATCCGAAGACCACTGAATGGCAGTCGTCTTATGACGGACGTAACAGAGAGCCTGTTACATTGCCTGTTAAATTCCCTTTGCTATTGGCGCAGGGTGTTGAAGGTATTGCTGTCGGATTGTCATCAAAAATACTTCCTCACAATTTCAATGAACTATGTGATGCTGCCATCGCTTATCTAAAAGGTGAGTCGTTCCAGCTTTATCCTGATTTCCAAACAGGTGGATCTATTGACGTATCAAGATATAACGATGGTGAGCGAGGTGGAGTGGTACGTGTAAGAGCAAAAATTTCCAAATTGGATAACAAAACTTTATGTATCAGTGAGATCCCGTATGGAAAAACTACTTCGTCACTTATCGATTCTATATTAAAGGCTGTAGAAAAAGGCAAAATCAAAGTAAAGAAGGTAGAGGACAACACAGCTGATAAAGTGGAAATACTTGTGCATCTTGCTCCTGGAGTTTCTTCAGACAAGACCTTGGATGCACTTTATGCATTTACTGACTGTGAGGTCAATATATCGCCTAACTGTTGCGTGATAGACAACAAGAAACCTCATTTCTTATCTGTAAGTGATGTGTTGAAGAAGTCTGCGGACAATACCTTGGATCTGCTAAGACAGGAATTGAATATCGAACGTGAAGAAAAACTAGAAGCTCTGCATTTTGCTTCGCTGGAGAAAATCTTTATAGAAGAACGTATCTATAAAGATGCGAAATTTGAGCAGGCAGAGAATATGGATGCTGCATGCGAACATATTGATGAACGTCTTACGCCTTTCTATCCGCAAATGGTGCGTGAAGTCACCAAGGAAGATATATTGAAACTGATGGAGATAAAGATGGCACGTATCCTGAAGTTTAATAAAGATAAGGCGGATGAATTGATGGCACGTCTGAAAAGTGAAATAGGGGAAATAGATAATCATCTTGCCCATATTACTGAATATACTATAAACTGGTACGAAGGTTTGAAGGCCAAGTATGGCAAGAATTTCGAACGAAAAACAGAAATAAGAAATTTTGATGTCATAGTGGCTACTAAGGTGGCAGAAGCAAACGAGAAGCTGTATATAAACAGAGAGGAAGGCTTTATCGGAACGGGACTGAAGAAAGATGAATATGTCTGCAACTGTTCTGATATAGATGATGTCATTATATTCTATAAGGACGGAAAATATAAGATAGTAAGAATAAGTGATAAACTTTTTGTCGGTAAGAATATATTGTATGTAAATATTTTCAAGAAGAACGACAAGCGTACTATTTATAATGTGATATATCGTGACGGTAAAGACGGTGCGTATTTTATCAAACGTTTTAATGTCACTTCGATGATACGTGACCGTGAGTATGATGTAACACAAGGAAATCCTGGGTCTAAGATAATGTATTTTACAGCAAATCCAAATGGTGAGGCTGAAGTGGTGAAAGTAACTCTAAGACCTAATCCTAGAATAAAGAAATTGATTTTGGAACGCGATTTCAGTGAGATTTCCATTAAGGGAAGACAGTCTATGGGTAACCTTCTTACACGTCTTGAAGTGCATAAGATAAGTCTGAAGCATAAGGGAGGTTCTACATTGGGAGGACGAAAAGTGTGGTTTGATCATGATGTGCTTCGTCTTAATTATGATGGACGCGGTGAGTATCTGGGAGAATTCCAAAGCGAAGACAGTATATTGGTAATCATGAAGAATGGTGAGTTCTATACGACTGATTTTGATTTGAACAACCATTATGATTCGGATATAATGATTCTTGAAAAATATGATCCAGAAAAGGTTTGGACTGCAGTTCTTTATGATGCAGACCAGCAGAATTATCCATATCTTAAAAGATTCTGTTTAGAACAAAGTGCCAAACGACAGAACTTCCTTGGTGAAAACAAGCAGAATGTATTATTGTTGCTTACATCCGAAACTTATCCGCGTATTAATGTACTGTTTGGTGGACATGACAGTTTCAGAGAGCCAATGATAGTCGATGCAGATGATTTTGTCGGTGTGAAGAGTTTTAAGGCCAAAGGAAAACGTCTTACTACGTTTACTATAGACAAAATAGAAGAACTCGAACCTGTCATAAAGGAAGAACCTGAATCACAAACGGAAGCAGATGATGTGAATACAGATGATGTGGATCTGTCAAATGAAGATGATGGTCAGATGAAACTGTTCTAAAATTATGAATAGAATATATGGTTATATATCAACTCTGATTATATTATTTGTGTCTTGCGCCGAAGTATTGGCGCAGGATACTTTATCTCATCAGAAATACATAGTACGTTCCGTAATGATAGGTGCGGGAATATCCAATGTATATGATACATATCTTTCCCCTTTGGAATATCGTGGACCTGAACTGAGGTTTATGCACGAGAATATGCGCATGACCAGGCTTATGGGAGGTAAGGTATCTGCCCAACGTGTGATACAGGTCAACTGTTCATCTGCAGAGAATATCTCAAAATCCTCGAAATCATATTCAGGAATGTTTAATTGGACTTATGCTCTTCATTATCAGTATAATGTTGATGAAAATCTGAAGATTTTGTTTGGACCGATGTTGGATTTGAATTGCGGTTTTATATACAACACACGTAATTCAAATAATCCGGCACAAGCCAAAGCATATGGAAGTATTGATGCTTCTGCTATGGTGATATATAAATTCAGGATTTTCAGATATCCTATGACTTTAAGATATCAGGTTAATTTACCTTTTATAGGTATTATGTTTTCACCTGAATATGGTCAGTCCTATTATGAAATATTTTCGCTGAAACATGGTGGCAGCAATGTCTTGTTTACTTCATTTCATAACGCTCCCACGTTTAGACAAATGTTGACATTAGATTTTCCTATAGGCAAGACAATAATGCGTGCAGGATATTTGTGCGATATACAGCAAGCCAAGGTAAATAACCTAAAAAGCCATTTCTATTCGCACAATTTTATGATTGGATTTGTAAGAAATTTCTCTATTATACGGGGAAAGAACAAAATCAGTCTTCCATCCAAGGTTACTCCATTTTGATTAAATGATTTTTGGTATGAATAGCAGGAATAATTCTTTGTTTATAATATTGCTTTGTGTCTTTTTATCAGTGTTGTATTCTTCGTGTATCAGAGAAGATGTTTCTGGCAACACCCCACAGGCAAACTTTGAATCTTTGTGGAGAATTATTGATGAACAGTACTGTTTTCTTGACTATAAGAATGATGTGTATGGATTGGACTGGGATGAGGTTTATTCGAGATATTCCAAACGGATAACATCCGATATGTCCAGCTATAATCTTTTTGAAGTGCTGTCAGAAATGGTAAACGAGTTGCGCGATGGTCATGTTAATCTTAGTAGTGCTTATGGAACTTCTCAATACAGAGAATGGTTTGATTCTTATCCACGTAATTTCAGCGACAGTATTCAGAGTAATTACCTGGGAAAAGATTATGTAAATACTTCCGGACTTACATATCAGATTTTGGAGAACAATATAGGCTATGTGTATTGCTCAAGTTTTTCTAACGGAATAGGAGATGGTAATCTTGATTACATGTTGAAGGAGATGGAATTGTGCGACGGATTGATAATTGATGTCAGAAATAATGGGGGAGGAAATCTTACAACGGCTCAGAAATTAGCTTCAAGATTTACCAATGAGAAAATTCATGTCGGATATATGTCTCATAAAACTGGGCCCGGGCATAATGAGTTTTCATCGCCCCAACCGGTGTATATTGAACCTTCCAATGGAGTCAGATGGCAAAGAAAAGCTGTTGTTTTAACCAACAGGCGTTCATATAGTTCGACAAACGATTTTGTTAATTGCATGAAGAATATGCCTCTTGTAACAATAATAGGAGATAAAACCGGTGGTGGTTCGGGGTTACCATTTTCATCGGAAATTCCTAACGGATGGTCTATAAGATTTTCTGCGGCCCCAATGTATGATGCTGAAATGAATCAGATAGAATTTGGTATTGAGCCGGACATACATGTTGATATGACTGAAGAAGATATTTTGCGTGGAAAAGACACTATAATAGAAGCTGCATGCAATTTCTTGAAAAAAAATAGTTGAAAAATTTGTAAGTGTAAAAAAAATGCGTACCTTTGCAACGCAAATGAGAAATAAAGCTTCTCACGCGCCTGTGGCGTAATTGGTAGCCGCGCCAGACTTAGGATCTGGTGTCGTGAGACGTGTAGGTTCGAGTCCTATCAGGCGCACGAAATAGAGGAATTAACTTTAGTTTTATGATTAAGTTAGTTCCTCTATTTTTTATTGGTGTATTTGATGGATCAACGTAAAAATGGATCAACGTAAAAACCTGAGGGATTCTGAAATTAGGCATAAATTTTCGATAGTCTGAACAGAAAGAAAGCCTTATCCTTCACTCCCCTGAATTGTGATCGAAAGTTCTTTATTTTCGCATTAAAAGATTCTGATGCAGCGTTCGTAGAACGTCTTTCGAAGTAGTTTATTATTTCAAGATAATGTGTCTGTATTGACCTTGCCACTCTTCCAAATGCAAGGAATCCTGATTTGTCCACCTCGTCATACCACCTGGCAAGCCTTGTCAAGGCTACATCCTTATGTCTGCACTGATGATAAATCAATCCTAATCTCATGGAAAAATAGTACGCTTTCTTTATATTTGGATACTCTCTGAACAGGATACCGGCACGAACACGTTGTGATTCGGTCCATAATGATTCTTTCTTATACAGAAGATATATACTTCTGGCCAACAGCTGTTTTCTTGAATCTCCGTTCTCAAATACCGGAGCATGATATGTCTTTCCACATGCCTTTGCATGTGCTATTTGTATGTACTCTTCATCAAGTGCTTCCCAACGGGCTTTAACTCTCATGTCCTGAACGGCTTCATAAGCAAGCTTCTGTACATGGAAACGGTCTGTAACCCGACGCGCAGCAGGAAAGCATATACGTGCCGTCTGTTCCATATTGGGAGCCATATCAAGTGTTATTTCCCTTACCTGGAAACGTCTGCGTCTGGGAAGTTTTAGAAGGATGGATGTGACAGTCTTTACGTCAGTACCTTTTATGATGGCGATAATACTTCCGGCACCTCCTCTTTTCTCCTTGTTAATCAATATGGTATATAATTCACCGCGCGAAAGACACACTTCGTCTATCCCTACGTATGCTCCGATGTTTTTCTCAAACAGTACCCATTCTTCTGCATGCGGGAGTTGGTTCCATTTCAAATATCCGCTCAGATGATTGCGGTACTGCCTTTCAAGAAGTTCACCGTCAATACCGAACAGTGTTCCCAAAAGCTTACAGCTGACGGGAAGCGTATCAATATAACTCTTTTAAAAAAGACGCAAATTCTTGCGTCGTACGGCTGCCTTGGGCAACCAGTTTCCAGTTACGGCTTACATAGCGGTTCTCATCCTTTAAGACCCATCTGCGACGACGGATGTTTAGAAATACCTTCTTCCCGCGGATTGGAAAGTCTTGTACAACTACCGGATCATAAAAGCCCTTACTCTCAACTTTACTATCAGAGTACTCTTTGGGAACTTCATTCTTCTCTTCAAGATAAATTACTATTTCAGTACTGCTTTCCTTTACATCTGATATGTTGAAGTAATCCATCCTTGTGACGGCTTCCTTCCTTTTTCTGATGGAGAACAGTGCCGTTCCGGTATCCGCGTGAAGCCTGTTCTGTGTCTTCTGGTCTGTAATCATGACTTCTGATATTTATTGTTATATATCGTCTGCCTGTAAGGTACAGGCATTCTTATTTCTTGTTGTCCCTGTTGTCTGTTTGCCCGCATCCTTGCAAGGCTTGGCGGGAAAAAATACCGGAGCGAAGCGAGGATGATTTTTTCCCGCCAACCAGCCCGGCAGGGCCGCCTTGCGGGAGTTGCGCGGCAAACAGCTATTTTTGCAGCAAGAAATGAGGATGCAGTCATTTTATCCTTGTAAAAACTGGGAATTTAATGATTATGATTATAGTAATAACATGCACATATGCCGAATTATGAAGCCTGCAAATATGGCTAAAATGATGTTGTAGGCTTTGTCTACATATAACACTGAAGACTTATAAACTAACGCCTTAGATTTTCCCGATAAATGTATCTTTGCTAAGATTAGCTTTGCTTACATATATTAATTTATGTACCTATAAACTCTTATAAATAATCATATTAGGACTATAAAACACATGAAGTCTTTATACAAAAACTGAAACAATTAGAAACTTAAAGATGATTGTTGCCTTTTGGCAAATGTTCATTATCGTAAAAAACAAAAGATTGCCTTGTGAAAAACTTCAAATTTTATAGGGTGAAAAAACACAATATTAGCTATAATAAAAAAATCCTATCAGTTCCTCAATAGGGAGTCTGATAGGATACTTTTCATATTCACCCTTTTATAATTTGGATGAAATATTCAATATAGTTTTAACTTTTACTTTATTAGAATTTAGTGTTGATGTTTCAGTAAGATCAAGTTATTAATAATATAAGACTATAAACAGTTGCAGCGAGTATCGCACTTATTGGAATCGTAAGGGTCCAAGCCGTCATTAAGCTTTTGGTAATTCCCCAACGAACAGCTGATAAACGACGGGTAGCACCTACTCCTATAATGGCTCCTGATATGGTATGGGTAGTACTTACCGGAATCTTTAGGTATTCTGTGAGATAAAGAGTGAATGCACCCGCAGTCTCAGCAATGACACCTTCTAAAGGGGTAACTTTGGTAATTCGATTTCCCATGGTGCGCACTATTTTCCATCCTCCCGACATGGTTCCCAGTGAGATTGCGGTAAAGCAGGAAAAAGCGACCCAGTCGGGTAAATCGCCTACGTTGTTTACCCCCATGCCAATGCCTTGCGAATGGGCTGCTATCAGGGCAGCTGCAATGATACCCATTACCTTTTGCGAGTCGTTAAGTCCATGCCCGATGCTGAACAGGGCGGATGAGAGCAACTGTAGTCTTTTAAACCATTTCTCTGCGGTGTGGGGATGGGCCTTACGGCACAGATTCAGCACTATCAGAGTGAAGAGGAAGGCTACAAGCATACCTATGACTGGAGCCAGAAAAATGAAAAGCACGATTTTCAGGATAACCGAACTTTGAATGGCACCAAATCCATAAGCTGCAATGGCGGCTCCCGCAAACCCGCCGATAAGTGTATGGGATGAAGAAGAAGGAATTCCTCTCCACCAGGTCCACAGGTTCCAGATGATGGCTGCAATCACTCCAGACAAGATGACTGGCAAAGTAATGTATTGCTCATAGACTGTTTTTGACACAGTGTTGGCAATGCCGAAATCACCGATAAGGTATTTAGCGATGAAAAACGCCAGAAAATTGAAAAAGGCAGCCCAGATTACAGCCTGGAGCGGAGTCAGCACCTTGGTAGAAACAATGGTAGCTATTGCGTTGGCTGCATCATGAAAACCGTTGATATAGTCAAAAATCAGGGCCAGTACAATGATGGTGATGAGTAATTCCATGTGCAATTCTTTTTTTCAGGCATATTTTACGATAATGTTTCTCAGGAGCTTTCCTACATGGTCGGCGGCATCTGTCGTCTTTTCCAGTTCCTGCATGATTTCTTTTGTCTTGATCAGTTCAATGCAGTCTGTTTCTTCATTAAACAGTTGCATGATGAAAAGGTCATAGACCTCATCCGCATGGTTTTCTATCTCATGGAGCTTCTGACAGTAATCTTTCAGTCTGGACGGATTTTTGCTGAAGGTTTCCAGCTCATCCATGGCCTTGCAGATGATGGAGGCTCCTTGTTGTATGAGGACAGCCAGCTCTTTTCCGCTGTCTGAAATGGCGTGCGGCTTGTAGATGGCAATCCGCTTCGAGGCACTGTGAATGCGGTCGGTCACGTCATCGATGGAAAAGGCCAGGTCATGTATGTCTTCCCGGTCAAAGGGGGTGATAAAGGTCTGGCCTAGCTCCATGAAAATCTGCTGGGTTATCTGGTCGCCTTTTCTTTCAGCCTCCTTCACTTTGTGATAATACTCCTGCCATGTCTCTGGTGTGTCATGGTTCATGCTGTCAATCAGAAGTTCAGAAGCATTGAGTACGGTTTGTGACAATTGGTTTAATAAAGGAAAGAATTTGCTTTCTTTGGGTACAAATCGGTTTAACAGGGAATTTTTCATACTGTTGTTCGTTTATTTTTTATTCGTATATATTCAATGAGGGCAGGGCAGAGTGAAACCAGTACGATGCCCATCAAAAGTATTTTGAGGTTTTGCTGCACAAAAGGGATGTTCCCAAAGAAATAGCCTGTCATGCAAAAAAGTAAGACCCAGACAGCTGCCCCGACAAGGTTGTAAATCATAAACAAGTAATAATTCATGTGTCCCATTCCGGCGACAAACGGTGCAAAAGTGCGGACAATGGGGACAAAACGGGCAATGATTATGGTTTTTCCGCCATATTTCTGGAAGAAATGATGGGTTTTCTCCAAATGACTTTGCTTGAAGATCTTTGAGTCTGGTTGGGAGAACAGTTTTTTCCCGAAATAATGTCCAATCAGGTAGTTGCAGGAATCACCAAGCACGGCTGCGATGAAAATAACCATCATCAGCAGGCTTATTTCCAGTGGCATCCCCGGAAGGGATGCCACTGCACCGGAGACAAACAGAAGGGAGTCTCCGGGCAGAAAGGGGGTGACTACAAGTCCGGTTTCACAGAAAATGATTAAAAACAACAAGGCATATGTCCATTCATGGTATTCCTGCACGAGTGTAATCAGATGCTGGTCTATATGTAGGAAAATATCAATGAAGAAATCCATGTGACGTATGCAGGTTTTTTATGAATGTACTGGCTTTTTCTCCTTTCAGGCAGCACAGTTCTGTGACTGGTTTATACAAGAAAGAACTATAGGTCAGCAGTTGAAATGCGGCATATTGGTTGTCTTTTGAGTGAACAATCAGCAAATACAGCTGCGGCTCTTCTCTTGACGTGGCAGGCAGGTCACAATAATCTGCCAGGTATTTTTTCAAGCCTTGGAACTGTTCTTTGCTGAATGTCAGGCTTTTTTTGCATACCATGCTGCCTGTTCCTGCATAGGCCTGATAGCGGGCACGGAAAATCAGAAAATAGAATGAAATGACTGCCAGCAAGCTTCCGGCAGCGATTTTCAGGGCATTAATATTGGATTCTGAGGTGCTTTCCGGTAAGAAAAACAGACTGATACCGGCAGCCAGCAAACAAATTGAAAGGCCTATGGTGAGGAAACTGGTGCGTTTCCGTATATCCTGTGTGGGATATGACTGTGATAGATTAAATGTTTCCATGAATTTCTTGTTTTTGTAGTTGAAAATTAAAGAGAACTATTGGGTAGCCTGAAGCCCTTGCAGGGCCTGTCTGGCCGTAGCGTTTTCCGGATCAAGTTCCAGAATTTTGTTCCAGTATGCTTTAGACTTTTCATAGTCCTTTTGCAGGAAATAATAGTATCCCAGGTAACTTTCACATTCGATGAGGAGTGATTTGGACGCGTCTGCTTTCTTTTCCAGCAAGGCCAGAGCCGATTCGTAATAAGGCTTGGCCAGTCCTTCCGTACTTTCAGGGTCGGCCATGGCATTGGTGCGGGCTCTCCAGAAATAGCCCAGGTAATTGTCGGGTACACGTTGAGATACTTCTGCAAAGATTTCGTCGGCTTTCTTCAAATAAGCTTCTTTTTCGGTTTCATTGGCGGTACTGCTTCCGGCCGCTATGTAATACAGTCTTCCCATCAAGAACATGTCGCTCACCTCGGCCTTTCCTTTCAGCCCGTCCAGATACACTTGGTACAGGCGGATGGCTTCAGGGTAATTTTGCAATTTTTCGTGGGCGGCAGACGCTTCCTTGGCTATTTCCGGATGCTCATATGCCGCATCCGCTTCGAGGGCTTTTTCAAACCATTGCATTGCCTCGTCGTTCCTCTGGTCTGCCAATGACAGACGTCCACGGTATAGAAAGTCCAGGTAGACGTAGTCGCTTCCGTCCGGACGGTCAAAAAAAGCGTCAGCAGCTTCAAGCCCTTCTTTATAGGCGGCAATTTCATACAAATCGTACATACGCAGACGTTTCAGGAGATGGTTGTCCTTGTCTGTAGCAAGCCCTTTCTCTACGGCCTTCAGTGATTGCGCATAGTCTTTGTTCAAATATAGCAGCATGGCGTAATACCCGTAGTCTTGCGCATCAGGAGTTCCTTGTTGCATGAATTCGTCGTAAGCAGATTTTGCTTTGCCATAGTACCCTGCCTGATAGTACGCATTGGCTAATTCACGGTTTACTTCCAGCAGTTCAGGATGGTTTGCCTTCAATTTTGTCAGCATGTCAATAGAGAGCTGAGGGTTCACCCCGATGTAGGCACGTGCGTATTTGTAATAGGCATCGTAGCAATCTGCATCGAACAAAATGGCCTGTTCGTAATATCCGCATGCCGTGCCTACATTTTTCTGTGCCAGGGCAATGTCACCTGCCAGCATATATACCGGAGCCGATTTGGAGTCTGTTTTCATGGCACGGTCAGCATAAACTTGTGCTTCAGCCGGGCGGTTATGATCCAGATAGGCGTTGCCTATGGCAACCAGCAAGGAGATGTTTTTCTTGTTTTTCCCCTTTAGTAACTCGCTGAATTCTTTGGCGGCTGTTTCCGGTGTTTCATTGATACCGGAAGCTATCTGTGTAATTAGCCTGTGGGTTTCAGCTGTAAGAGTTTCCTGGGCATAGCAGTATGAGGCAGAAAATATCATTCCGCTGCATACAAAGCATAAAATTTTATTTTTCATCATAAATTGCTCATTAAATTAGAAATTATCTTTTACGTTTACAATCCGGACTGGCTGTGTAGCCGGTATCAGTCCTGACTTGAGGATAATCCGTTGTCCGCGCTCTCCTGTCAGAAACGTCATCAGTCCGGTAGGGAGTGCTCCTTTGGGGTCATTGATAAGGATGTACACCTCATTCGTCAGCGGATATTGTTTTAACGCCAGATAAGCCTGATAAGGTCTGTAACTGTTTTCTGGAGTAGCTTCACTGCTTTCTGAAACCGACATGACCCTGACTCTTTGGTTGAAGGAGAGCCGTGTCGTATCTGCCTTGTTGCCTATCCAGTTGGCACCGATAATGCCAATGGCATCCGGTGTGGCAGCTACATAATCAATTACTTCTTCATTGCTTTTCCGTGCCTTTAATGAGGAAGAAAGAGGTTTCCCTTGGCAGATGGAGTCGATGACATAATGTACGGTTCCTGAGTTCGGATTGTCGAACACTACTTGCATGCGTCCCAGCCTTGACTTTGGGTTTAACTCTTTCCATTCCGTGATTTCTCCGGTGGCGATACGCCGGAAGTCTTCCACTGTAATGAGTGAGTCGGGATTGCAATGGTGGGTAATCAGTGCGATTCCGCTGGAAGCCATTTGAATGGATTCCGGAAAGAATTTGCGTGTATGAAAAGAAATTAATTCCTTTTCTGTCAGCCGGCGGTTGGTGATTGCCAGACGTACGCTGTCTTTCAGCAACAGGTTGACAGCTTCTACCTCACTGCAATAAACCGGGGTGATTGAAGCCTCGGGAGTCAGTGCCTGATATACTTGCAGCTCTTCTTCCATGATAGGCTTGAACGATTCGTCTACGGCAATGCGGATTTCTCCCGAATACAAGGTTTCCTCTTTACCGTTTTTCCCGGAGGAATTACAAGCCGAGAACGTGAGCATGCACAACAGATATAGCATTAATTTCTTTTTCATACACTTGGTGATTACTGTAATTTAAAAACAATAGGGCAGGTATAATAAACCGGTACGTTACGGCCGTTCTGTTTCCCGGGAATCCATTGTGGCAGCGATTTTACCACGCGTATCGCTTCTTTGTCGCAATAAGGATCCAGTGAACGGAGCACCTTGACATTTTCCACATGGCCTTGTGCATTGACAACAAAACGCAGAATGACTTTTCCTTGTATGCCATTCTCTTGTGCAATGACCGGATACTTCAGGTTTTTGGCTATGTATTTAAGAAGCTCTGCAGGCCCTCCCGGAAATTGTGGCATCTGTTCTACCATCATGTAAGGCTCTTCTTCTTGAGCTTCTGGTGCCTGGGTAATGACTTCCTGCAAGTCGGCAATGTCTTTTCCGTTCAGTTCGTCATTGCCTTTCACGTCGGCGATGGATATTTGTACCTTGGTCTCTGTCAGCTCATCCTGGCTCTTGAGCTCATCGTCATCGTGCACTTCCTCGTCTTTCTTGATGACCGGTGCCGTGAATTTGATGGTACTCTTGAGAGCCGGAGGGGGTGGGGCAATGGGTTCTACCTTTTTCAATGTTTCTTCTTTCACTTCCGGCTCCTCCAGGGCAGAAAGCTGTGTCACTTCCACCATTTCTTCTTTCTGTTCCGGCATAGCCATTTTGACAAGACGGGGTAAGGTGAATCCGGCAAATGCCACAACTGTGACAATAACCAGAGAGGCCGTCTGCCGTCTTCCCAGGTCACGGCGCATTTTATAGGCACCGTAATTTTTATTTCTGTCTTTGAAAATGAGTTCGCACCATTCCAAAGAAGTTAAATCAACCTTTGACATTTTTCCCTTTTTTGAAGTTATACATTCCTATCTGTCGCTTTTTGACTTAACTCACCATGAGAGAGGTAGTTGTCTATCAGGAAACGGTCGCCGTCCGTAATGTCGACAATTACGTATTTCCCTATGCTGCAAATCTGCATTTCGTCCAGCGCATCTATCAGATTCTTATAAGACGACTTGTCCATTGCCTTAATGATGACGGTAGGAGTGTTTTTTCCCGATTTCACGCTGGCAATTTCCTTCTTACATTCCTCTTCGGTGATTTCAAGCCTTGCTTTCTTATCCTTAAGCTCACGTACTTTCTTGACTGCTTCGTAGTTTTTGCTGAGCAATAGTTTACGCAATCCGCTGGCTTCGTAGGTGGTTTCTTTTAGTGAAGCATAGTTCTTGTAGTCCGGTTCGCCTTCGTAATAATAGAGTTTTCCGTCCTCGCCCAGCAATAAAGTCAGTGCCTGAGAGGCCTTGACTTTATTCTGTTGCTCTTCGGTGATGTTTTTATCATTGGATGGCATGCTGATTTCCATTGTTTGCGGCTTGCTCAATGAAGTACACAGCATGAAAAAAGTAATCAGCAGCATATTCATGTCGACCATGGGAGTGAAATCCACGCGGATATTCATTTTTTTCTGCTTGTTACCTTTCTTTTCTTTATTGTTGTTTTCTTGAATTTCAGCCATATTTCTTTTTCTTTATTCTTCCGGACCCGATTTTAAGGAGGTAATCAGATTGTATCTGTTTTCCTTGAGGTCTTGAAGAGAGTTCATCACTTTTTTTATGACCGCGTAGGGTGTTTGCTGGTCGGCCTTGATGGCAATGCGCAAGTCATGGTTCGTGGCACGTGCATTGCGCACCCATGCTTTGAACTGGTTGTCGATACTGTCACAAGGGATTCCCTGGTTTTTTAAGGTGCGGTCCTGCTGTTCTGTGCTAAGGGCCAGGAAAGATTTCATGTGGCTTATTGGTACTCCGAAAGTCTGGCACAAAGAAAATTTCTTTATTTCTTGCGGGGTAAATGAAAGCCCGTATTCCTTTCCCATTGCTTCTAATGTGGCTGCCATGTCACTTTGCTTGTCAAGACTCATAAAGATTTTTCCATCAGGGCCTACCAGGATGGACATGATGTTTGTTTCGGGTATCTTTATTTCAGAAATTGATGCGGGAGTGACAACCTGCACAGGCTCTTTTTTCACAAAACTGGCTGTCAGCATGAAAAAAGTAAGCAGCAGTACGGTTACATCGCTCATGGCTGTCATGTCGATGAACATGCTTTTCTTCTGAATTTTAGCTCTACTCATAATTGAAAATTTTAAATCAAACTTCTGTTTCTGTCTGCATGAGGAAAACCTCGGCTGGCAGAATTAATGAGTAGCTGCGAAAGTCTGTACAATGGAGAAGCCCACTTCGTCAAGGCTGTACGTCAGCTTGTCTATCTTGTTGGTGTAATAGTTATAGGAAATAACGGCCAGTGCACCGGTCAAGATACCAAATGCGGTGTTAATCAAGGCTTCAGAGATACCTGTAGACAATGCAACTGAGTCAGTACCTCCTCCGGCAGAAAGCGCGGCAAATGAACGGATCATACCGATTACGGTTCCCAGCTATCCCATCAAGGTGCCTAAGGTAGTGATGGTAGCGATGATAGGCAAGTTCTGCTGCATCATGGGAAGCTCAAGTGCGGTGGCTTCTTCCAGCTCTTTTTGTATGGCAAGAATTTTCTGGTCTTTCGCCAGTTCATTGTTCTGCTCCATTTCGCGGTATTTACGGAGAGTGGAGCTCACTACATTGGCCACTGAGCCGCGCTGCTTGTCACATAATTCTTGTGCTTTCTCCATGTCTCCTTTATTCAAGGCATCTTTAATCTGCGCCACGAATTTGGAGAGCTTGCTTCTTCCGAAAGAGGCGCGAAGGGTAAAATAACGTTCTACGCTTAAGGTGAGCACAGTCAACAAAAGAGTTTGGATAACAGGCACAATGATACCTCCTTTATAGATAGTTCCCAACATGTTTCCTGGAAGCGGATGATTGTTAGGGTCATTGTTCATGAAGTTGGCCGGGTTTCCAAACACAAAATGATAAATGCAAATGGCTACGATGAAACATGCGATGATGATTAAACCTGCGGCTTCTATTCCTTTGAAAGATTGTTTTGAGTTATTCGTTTTCATAATTTAATCGTTTTATAGAGTTTTGTTTTTTTGAAAAGTTTAGACAATAAGTAACTGGCTTGCGTCAAGCATGTGAAGCAAGAAATCCATATCCACTCCGACACTTTGCAAGGGTGCCGGAGCAGTGAAAAACAACTAACCTATAAAACGGCTAAATAATGATTTTCCTCATGGCAAATACATAGTATTCGCATGAAGGAATCACACAATGAATGTTTGTTGAAGGGTAAAGGCTCTCCTTGTCCTTCAATAAACCTACCTCACGTAGGGAATGATAGAATAATAATAAACGTAAGGAAAACTTGATGTTTTGTTCATCATTGCGCATCACACGTTTATCTAGCAATTTGTTGAATGAATGGTCGTGGGTAAGCGTGCTGAACAAATCATGCGTTTTATCCAGAGTCGCATAGATAAAATGGAAGGTTTCGTCTGCATCCGTCTGGTTTGATACCGCAGATGAGGTCTGGGCATCATGGAACGCATGGTTACATGAAACAGCCCCTGCCATCTCTACTCTCATAAAGATGACCGCCAGTAACAGCATTATTTTAAATATGGTCTGTTTCATATATTCAATTTCTATTTTTACTAAAACTCCGGCAAAAATAGATAATATTCTTAATCTGGGCAAAATATTAATGAACTATTTTCCGTTTCTTCTAATTTTAAACTGTAATTAGCATAAAAATATCGGGTTTGTAATAATAGCATCGTAAGTTTTTCCGGACTTTTACTTTGTAAGTAATAAAAGGAATAATATAATACGATTCCTTGGAATTGTTATACTTCATTTTATAAGGTATATCTGCCTAATTCCTGCATAAAATATTTGTAGTTTAAATATATCAATATTCTAATTGATTTTGAAGTGAGTTTATCGATGTAATTACATGGATGAAGTATTTATAGGATGGAAAAACGTGAAAGTTTTATATACAAAAGACTATAATCTTGAAAAATTCCTGTCGTTGACAATGTAAGCATACTAGATTCAGTGATGCCTATATTTCCAAGGTTTTGTTTTCTTTATAAATTTCTAGACTTTAAGGTACATTATCGGATTGATATCAGTTATTGTAAAACTTAGGATCTATGTATGTATGCTCCATCCGTGGAAACGTTCCATGATGACGGCAAAGGACTCGTCCGGATTTCCATGATACAACAGTCCTCCGACAATGCCTGTATTTCCGTCCGGATAGCGTTCGCAGAATCCGAACGAATATGGTGCATGGTCGTAATAAAGTTCGATTTCGCATGGACGGTTCTCGTTCTTCTCCCATTGTTTGAGACGTTCAAGACAGTTTTCTAGGGTCTTGTCATTGATGGATTTTGCATACTGTACGACCTTGTCGTAATACTCTTGTGAACAGCAGATTTTCATATAATTTGAATTTATTGGTTAGTAAATGTTTTTTTAGTCAATCCAGAAAGTACCGCAATGAGGGCATCTGCATTCGGCAGGATACTCATTCGAATATCGCACGTCACGGTGGCGTTTGTAGTTCATGTCACCGAAGGTGCATTTCCCGCTTCGGAATGTCTGCTCGTAAGCGGCTTCCTGTTTCTTGTATTCAGCCATCCGGCTTTTTCGGACTGATCCGGTAAAAGGTTTCATGCCCGTTGCCCATTTTGTGGAATCACACCAATCATTGGTCATACCGCAGACTTCATTGGCATAAGAATAATGTACCTGTGAATCGACAAACAGGTTCTCCCTTCGGAAAGGGAAAGTGATGTCCAATGGAATCCGTACATGATGTCCGGAACCGTTCCGGCTGTCGGCAATGGCCACCACTACATTCCCGTGGAAACGGATGCTCTTGAAATCCTTCTCAGGGTCTTCACTGATGAGCCTGTCAAACATGGCGTTGAAGTAGATGCGCAGTTCTCCACCGTACGTGGCATTCTCTACCAGTTCTTCAATCTTCTCGTCAAACTGCCCCTTTTTCAGATGCAGTGCGCGGCGTACCTTATGGCAAGCCATGGCGACCGATTCTCCCCGCAATGAACAACCAGTCAGATATCCGATGATTTCCACTCCAAGCGAATAGAAAAAATTAGTAACGGACGAGTTGCGTATCAGGTCCTTTACCGGGTCGGAATCGTTCCGGTCGTAAATAAGTTCCCTGATTTCATCTTCATGCTCTTCAAACTCTCCGGCAAGATTGTCCGCTTCCATATTCTTTCTTGTCTCCTCCAAATAGTCGTGCATGTTTGAGCTTTCCTGTTCCTCATACCATTCGTATGCCTTTTCATAGAGTTTTTCCATATTGTTGGAACGGATGCATTCCTCCTGGATGTCTTCATGCTCATCAAGATCATCCCGGTAGTCCACGTAGTAGAGGCTTACATACTGTGGAATATAGTCTGTAAGTTGTAATGTCTGGTTCATGATTCCTGATTTTAAGAGTTATACAAACGAAAAAGCCCTGCTTGTCGTGCAGGGCCTGATTCTTGTGGAACTGAAATCTTTGGAATGTCTGTTTGTATGGTATCTCCATGTCTCAAGCAGATAATCCTTGGTTCCCTTGATACTTCCGTGTACCATACATCCCTTTTCATCGTACAGGTAGCAGGTGTTAAGGAGAACCGGTATGCCGTCATGCACCTTGTACATGTGCAGCTCAATATCATTCTTTATGGCGGCAGACTTTTCCTTTTCCACTTTTCTGTGTATGGCTTTTCTGACCTCGCCGATATGAGGAGAGGTATAGCCGATTATTTCCGAATGGAATGCAAACTGATATTTTTCCATAACACTTTATCCGTATTAAAATTCTGATATAAGTTCATCTTCATATACCTCCAGTTCAAGACCGCTCTCGACAATCCTAACCAGCCAGCGGCATTCCAGTCTTTCCATCAGTTCAACGGCACGGTATCTCTTATAGGGACGTTTCAGAAATACAATGTCTCCGGTTTTCATATTTGTTCCTCCTTTTTATTGTGCGTAGATTGTTTCTATAAGTTCTGCATCCGTAAGATAGCGCAGTTCCAGTGTGGAGCAGAACAGGCAGATGCCATCCAGCAATTCATTTGCCGCGACATCCTGCTTTCGTACTCCTTCGATTAAAGATTCTTCCAGTTCCTTGCTCGAAACAAGATATATTCCGTGATTGTCCTGAACAGTTCTCAAAGGGAAACGTCTTTCCTGGTAGATGATGTCCTTTATCATGTCATCCTGTGGTGGCAGTTTGGCGCTGATTGTCTTGAACTGTTCGGGTGCGAGTTCCTTCAACCTGTCAGGATTGAAGCGGAACATTCTGAATCCCTGATATTCAAATCCGGCAGGCTCCGCTATTCTGTTACTGGTCAGGAAATCATGTACGTGTCTGTTGCAGTCCCGGCTGTCCACATAGGCATGGAACGGGGGAAGGGAATTGAGGTTGACGGTGATGTCCGTGTAGGATTCCCAGCATTCCGGATTCTCCTTAGACCGGGATTCAAGTCCTACATACAGATTGTCATTGTCGATATAACTGTTCAGGATGAGTCTGACCTCAATGCGTTCAGCCGGATCTGTGGCTGTTTTCCAGTATAGAGTGTTCGATTTGTTCATACTTGTATTGTCTTTATGAGAGAATACGGTAGTCATTATACCGCATTCCCCCCGAATGTTATGATTTGATATTTATTTGTTCCTGTGCGAACTCCTTTTTCACAATCCTCAATCTTTTTAGGAGATACAGGAAATATTCACGGTCATAGATCCGGAAAAGAAATTCCTCTGATGTCTCCTTGATATGTCCAATGAAAGTTACTGATTCCCGGTTGGGAGGATATTGAAGGAAGTGTCCGTCTGAAATAAGAGTGAGTTTCTTACGAGATACATAGTCTATCAGTTCGTCCGGAGTTTCGTACCGTCCTTTTCCTTTATAGAACTGGAAATGGTTACTGCGAAGACTTCTCAGAATATTCGCCATGTCCATCCTTGTCTGTTTGGAGTCTGACTGGATGACAAGATTACAGATGAATGCAGGCTGTTTTCCATCCACAGAAAAGTAATAAGGAATAAGTTTAAGGCAATCCGATTTACTTGAAACAGAATGTAAAGGATTGACTTTTAGAATTGTTGCTTTTCTATTCATGATTTTCATGCATCGGTCAATTTGTCTGTCTAATTCATTTTTCGGAGTTTTTATAGAGCGCAGTCCATGAAAATAGCGCCCGTCTCGCTCAAAGTGGAAAGGATATATATTTACATAGTGCGGTTCATCAACAAAAAATGAACCGTCCCTTAAATATAACAAAGGTGTATCATCTGTAAAGTAAAAGAAGTCTTCTTCAGTGATTTCCTTGAATGGCCTCTCCAAAGATTCACGATAAATACGTAACATCTTTTCAATTCTAAATCGGGGAATGGCAATCAGAAAAGGGTTATTCTCCCGTATTCGCAGCTCCTCAAGAGTTTCACCGCCATGGTCATTGTGGATTCCATCGGCCATGCGAGTCAGGCATTTTCCGTTGAAGTAGCGGGAATCGATTACATATTTCAATTGGTCTTTCATGTCTTATAGGTTTTGAAGGTTCAACACTCTTTTGACGGCATATACAGCATTCTGCGTAAGCTGCCGTTGCCATGCCTGGTATCTCGGTGACCATTTGAAACCGTATGATTTCAGTTCTTTTCGCTTCTGGTCATCCGGAATACTGTCAAACAGGATTTGCAGGCGGTCTGCCTCATAGTTCCATACCAGCGTTCCGCCTTCAAATTTCAATTCACGGTTTTCCCGTTCTCTGATTTCCTGAAGTTTCAGTCTGGCCTGCCGTGCCATTTCCGGCAGTTGAAAGAAACGGTTCCGTGGAGTGATAACCGGTTTTTTGCATTGCGTATTGAAGTCTGTAATGAAGTCCACCGCTTTCTGTACGATTTCCACTTCTCCTTTTCCTGCATAGGTGCTTACCTTATTAAGGATGCTGCTGACGAACAGGGCACGGCTGTATCCTCTTGCTTTACCGGTATCAATATCATGAATGGTCTGTGCGCTACTTGCAATGTCACGCTTCAGGCGGTTCCATGCCTCCTCCTGCTTCTGTTCTTCCGGTTTGGCAGCCTCTTTTATCCTTTTCATGGCAGCCTTGAAGCGGTTACGCCAGTCATGAAATTCATCAAATCTGTTCTGGTATGCGTCCAAGGCCTTGTTGTTGCGCTGGCAGTTGAACTTGGCAGGCCCTGTCACCATCGGACTGGCACATCGTGAGAGACTGCCCAAAAGGGCGGAGAACTTACTGTGGTATGCACTGACATACTCGTTCTGCTTTTTTTCCGGAATCTGTTTCAGATCCTCTACAAGTTGTTTTTCATATTGCATGATGTCTGTTTCCGCCCTTGCTTCAGGTTCGAAGGAACTCCATCTGTATGCGTTGTATGCAGTATCAAGCAGGTCTTCCAGATAGCCGGGATACAGGAATTCCACAGCTTCCCATTTTTCAAATTCAGACGGATGAAGTTCTGTTTCTCCGTCTGCCGCTTCGATTGTGTGTACATAGGAGCCCATTCCCGTACAGCGTTTACGGAAATGAAAAAGGACGGCTTCGTCATCCGTCCCTTGTTTCCTGATTTTCTTCACTCGGTAAGCATTCTTTCTTGTCAACGTGATAACCGTCTGTTTTCCGGTCTTGTCCTTCATGAGGTCTGCTACTGTACCTTCACATACCTTCTTTCCAACTTCTTCAGTCATATTCTTTTATTTAAATTAGACATGACCGGCTCCGTGGAGCCAGTATTTCAATTTCTTACTGGCCCGGCTGTTCTTTGCCAATGACCGGTGCAAGGCTTGGCGGAAAAAAATACCGGAGCGAAGCGAGGATGATTTTTTTCCAGCCAACCAGCCCGACAGGGCCGCCTTGCACAGTCAGTGGCAAAGGGCGATATTTGCTGTAAGAAATGAAATAATGGTTGAAAATTATATCGCGAACTTGTTTTGCAATACTTTCATTTCATTGGCAATGGTAGAATTCATGATTTTGGCATAAATACGAGTTGTACGAATGTCCGTATGTCCTAACATTTTGGCAATGGATTCCAATGACACCTTATTTGCAATAGCCAGTGATGCAAATGTATGTCTTGCAATATGTGTGGAAAGATTCTTTTGAATGCCACATACATCAGCTATTTCTTTCAAATAACTGTTCATTCGTTGGTTGCTGGGAACAGGAAGTAATAATCCTTTTTCATTGCAGATTGGATTTGACTGATATTTTTCTAAAATAAGTCTTGGTATATCCAACAATGGAATGTCGCACATATTATCGGTCTTTTCCCTTGCTTTTCTTATCCACCACTCACCATTATCTGCCTGTACAAGGTGTTCCTTTTTCAGATTCTTTACGTCTGTGAAGGCCAAGCCTGTGAAACAGCAGAAGATAAAAATGTCCCTTACCGTTTGTAACCGCTGAATATCAAAATCTTTGTTGATAATCTTACGTAGTTCAGTCTCGTTTAAAAATTTACGGTTACATTTAGTTTGTTTGAAATGTATTTCAGCAAACGGATCATCAGTTATCCACTTTTTAATCAATGCAGTTTTGATGATTTTCTTTAAATTCTTCAGATACTTCACTGTCGCATTTTGCGCACAGTTTTTCTGTATCTTAATGAAATGTTCAAACTTGGTTATAAATTCATAATTGATTGATTTTAATGGAATATCAGTCAAGTTATACTGTTCACTGATAAATTCCTTCAAATATCTTGCAGTACGTTCATATCTGAGTACAGTTCCCTCGGCATATTCCTTGTTCATTAATTCCCGGTACTCCAGATTGTGTTCCTGGAATACTTCAAGCAGCATTTTGGGAGTAGAGTGTCCTCCATAGTAGATATTTTTTATAATATCTGCTGTAATTGGTTTACCATCCTGCTCAAGTTCACGGTGTATTTGAAGGATTTTAGTTCTTATTGTATCAAGATAATGGTTTATTTCTTGATACTTTCTTTCCTTGCCAATCGCACATTCCTTTTGCGCATTCCACTTCGCGACATCTATGCCTCTCTTGATTTGGATCTCCGCACGTTTCCCGTTTATTGTAATACGCATACAGATTGGTGCTTCTCCATTTTTAAGTAACTTTGATTTTTTCAGGAAAAACAATACCGTAAAATAGTTTCTTTGCATTGCCATACTCTTTGTTTTTTAGTTGGTGTAAAATTACATGTTTTGAAAAGAGTTTGCATCATGCAAAACACAGAGAATCAGTGAAATATGATACATATAGGTGGACTTTTTTTTAAGTGAAAATCAAGTCCACCTATTTCACCTCCTTTGGGATGGCGTATTCTGCCTCAATTTGCAGTATGGATAAAAAGAAAAACCGCTAATAATGATTGATTATCAGCGGTTTTCATTGTTTTGCTTTTTGTTTGAGTGATCCGCTTGGGGCTCGAACCCAAGACCCCAACATTAAAAGTGTTGTGCTCTACCTGCTGAGCTAGCGAATCAATCCTATTTGCTATCGTTGTTTCCCGATTGCGAGTGCAAAGGTATGACTTTTTTTTTAATCTGCAAAATATTTGAGACTTTTTTATCGGAAAATATTAATAAAAAAAGAAATCTGGGATAATCACCTTTGAAGTGTGTATCCCAGATATTACAAATGTGTGTTTATCTATACTAATAAAGATTTTATTAAATAGTTGAATGTAAAACTATTAATGTATTAATGTGTTTGTGCCTTCAACGATTTCTCCATAAGAAAATACACATCTGACATTAGTATCCTTGTCCAAAATAACGATGTCGGCATCTTTGCCTTTTTGAAGAGTTCCTTTTCTGTCGTCTATACCTATAATCTTTGCCGGTGTCTCAGAAGCCATTCTTACTGCATCTTCTAATGGAATTCCTGCCTTTTTAACCATAGTCCATACCAGTTTATCCATGGTAGCAAGGCTTCCGGCCAATGATGAATGATCTGCCAGCTTACATACGTCGTTTTCGATAACATATTGCGGGTCATTAATTTCTCCGTCAAATGCAGCGTATTTTAATGCGTCTGTTACCAGACAGGTTTGTTCTACACCTTTTAGCTTATATACTAGCTTTAATATTGTAGCAGGAAGATGTCTTCCATCAGCTATAACTTCTACAGACATGCCGTCTGTCAGATACACACTTTCAACGGTTCCTTCATATTTGTATTCTCTACGTTTATGGAATCCCGGCATTGCATTATAAAAATGTGCAGCATGAGTGAAACCGGCAGAGAATGCCTTTTTAATATCGTCATATTCCGCTTCTGTATGTGTGATTGCTGTTAATATACCATTTGAGGAAGTGAATCTGCCGAAATCAAAACCACCTGGAACTTCTGGACTTATATCCCATCTTTTTATACATGAAGTTGAGTTTATTACTTGTGTATATTCGTCTTTGTTAGGTTCTGATAAGTATTCTCCCCACTGGGCACCTGCCATTTTAGGATTCAAGTAAGGACCTTCAATGTGTAAACCTTGTATTACTTTGTTGGTTTTCATCATTTCCTCACATAAAGCGGCTGCTTTTGTGATATTATCGAATGAAGTGGAAGTCAATGTAGGGAACACTGTTGTTGCTCCATGAATTAAATGTGCGTGAGTGGCAGCGTTAAATCCTTCAGCTGTACATTCGTTATAATCGTGGCCTCCTCCTCCGTGTATATGCATACCTACAAATCCTGGAACAATATTCATTCCTTTTACATCAATAACTTTAGCACCTATTACAGCCAAATCGCTATTGGTAACTTCCAGTATTTTACCATTACTAATGAGTACAGAGCCATCCATAATCCATCCTTGTGGAGTAAGGATACGTCCGTTTATTAATTGAGTAAGCATAATCGATATTATTAGTTTGTATGATTCTTAGAATAATTTATTTGTACCTTCTACTATTTCTCCCATAGACCAAACGGCACGTACGTTGAGATCTCTGTCTAAAGCCAGGATATCGGCGTCTTTGCCTCTTTCCAGTGTACCTTTGCGGTCTAATACTCCCATAATTCTGGCCGGTGTTTCAGAAACCATTCTTATTGTATCTTCTAAAGGTATTTCGGCTTTCTGTACCATAGTCTGTATCAGTCTGTCCATTGTTGCGATACTTCCAGCCAATGCAGATCGGTCTGCTAATTTGCATACACCGTCTTCGATTATAACTCTTGGGTCGAAAGCTTCCTGACTGTCGCTGGCTGCGCAGGCAAGAGCATCTGTGATTAATGCAGTTCTTTCAACACCTTTTATCTTGTGTACCAGGCGGAGAATTGTCGGTGGAACATGGATACCGTCGGCTACAACTTCAACAGTCATATCATCAATCAAATATATACTTTCTACGGTACCTTCATACTTGTACTCTCTGCGTTTATGGAATCCAGGCATTGCATTATAGAAGTGTGTTGCATGTGTATATCCGGCCTCATAACCTGTCAATATGTCTTCATATTCAGCTTGAGTATGTCCCACAGATGCTAGGATACCTTTAGATGTGATATATTTTGCGAATTGCATTGCTCCAGGCAGTTCAGGAGCAGCATCCCATCTTTTTATACAATTTGTTTCTTCCAGCAGAGGGATATATTCTTCAGGGTCTGGATTTTTTATGTTTTCAGGCATTTGTCCTCCTGCCATCTTCATGTTAAAATAATGACCTTCCAAGTGTAATCCGAGGACAGGGCTGTTATGTTCTTGCATTAATTTTTCTGTAGTTGCAGCAGCAGCACGTATCATTGGGATTGTTGATGATGACAGAGTAGGGAAGATACTAGTCGTACCATGTTGCATGTGTGCTTTGATTGCAGCTCTAAATGCATCTTCCGATCCTTCCATAAAATCTCTACCTCCACCACCGTGTACGTGGATTTCTACACCGCCAGGTACTATATACATACCTTTTGCGTCAATTATTTTTGCGCCGACAATAGCCAGATCGCAATTAGTAACTTCAAGGATTTTATTGTCACAAATTATTACAGAACCGTCTTTAAGCCATCCTTGTGGCGTTAAAATACGAGCGTTAATTATTTGGGTTAACATGATAGATAGTGATTAGTTTCTGATATATTTTTTTAATGACGCAAATTTAATCAATAAAAATTAGTTTATACTCATTAACTTGGATTTTTTTTATTATATATATGATATATTATATGAATGTTTAAAATTTTTAATTGTATAATATTATAAATTCAAGTATTTCAAACTTCTTTAAAGTAAATAATTGTTCTATTTTACTTTCCTTTGTTTTTTATTTAGTTTGCAATTTTCTTTATTCGATTGTTGTAGATGTATAAACTATATAAAACAATAAAAGCATTGACAATCATCAGATTATCAATGCTTTATCCTCAGTCGGGATGACTGGATTCGAACCAGCGACCACACGCCCCCCAGACGCGTACTCTAACCGGGCTGAGCTACACCCCGAATTGCGGATGCAAAATTAGTGTTTTTTTTATAAACACCAAATTATATCCTTGGTTTTGCCCATGCCATGGTCTATACTATGTTAATCAATTATCCCATTGTTTCGGAATAGAAGTCAAGGCTTTCGAAAATTTCTTGTTTTGAAACTATCTGGTTTATTTTTATTTCGCCAACATCGCTCAAAAGTGTGAAGTTTACGGAATTGGCAGATTCGTTCTTCTTGTCGTGAGTCATGAGTTCATATAAAGTTTCGTAGTCTTTACATGTGAATCCCAGTTTTCCGTAGTGTTCTTTTACAAATGTCACCGTTTGTCGAAGCCTGTCACTAGGAAAACCGACTCTGATGTGCGATAGATATAATTCGCATACCAACCCCCATGCTACTGCATATCCGTGCAGTGAATGATTTTTTCCACGCAAAGAATAACTTTCAAAAGCATGTCCCACCGTGTGTCCTAAGTTCAAAGACTTGCGAATTCCTTTTTCAAACGGGTCTTGTTCAACCACGTTCTCTTTTATTCCTACTGATTTTCCTATTAGTGTCTGTAATGATTTATAGTCTATATCTTTTGAAAAATCGAATTGTATGAGTTCTTTCCAATTGTCATAATTGCTTATAAGACCATGTTTCAACATTTCTGCATATCCTGACATTATGTTCTCATAGTCAAGCGTTTTCAGAAACTCACTGTCAATGATTACTTCAGATGCAGGCGCGAAAGCTCCGATTTCGTTCTTCAGACCGTTGAAATTTATTCCTGTTTTTCCACCGACTGCTGCATCTACCATTGATAGAAGCGTGGTAGGTATATTTATGAATTGTATTCCTCTTTTAAATGTTGCGGCAGCAAAACCACCCAGATCTGTAACCATTCCTCCTCCAAGGTTTATTAATAGGGAATGTCTTGTGGCTCCTCTTTGGCTTAATTCAGACCATACGTAAGCTAAGGTGTCCAGATTCTTGTTTGTGTCTTCAACTCCTATGGTGATTTCCGAGGCTTTATGTATGAAATCTATGTTCTTGGTCAAAGGCAGGCAGTGACGTGAAGTATGGTTATCTGTTAATATGAACAGTTTATCGAATTTATGAGAAGATATTACTGTTTTCAGATCTTCTTCCAGCTCTTTGCAAATAATAATTTTTTGTTTGCTCATGATTTTACATATTTGACGGCAAAAATAGAAAAAAAGTTAGAAAATCACTTTATAACGTTTACAAATAATTATTTTTGTACCACTAATTAAAAACTAAATGATAAGAGTTATGAAAGGACTTTTTCCAACTTGTTTTCGTGTGGCGGGATACACACTTCTTATATTGTCTGTATTTGTTCCAATGCTTATGTATATGTTTGGAATGATAACATCAGATGCAGGTTTTATATATTCTAAACTTGCAGCAAAAGCAGTCATATGGATTTCATTGTTTTTCATATTTTTTGCGAAGACTGTCGATGAGGATGAGATGACATCGTCTTTGCGTGCAAAAGCTGCAAAATTTGCTTTGTTTCTGTGGGGAATATACTATCTGATAGCGTTAGGAATGGCTGCTGCAGATTTGAATTATCAAAGTGCCGATAATTCTGTAGGTATATATTATATGGTAATGAATGTTATATGCTTTGAGTTTTTGGTGCAAAAACGTAAAATAGAGAAAAAATTTGGTAGGAAAAATTAAAATGACGTTTACTGGATTAAACCTTTTCTTAGTTTCTCTATCAAAAGCGTATTGAATATAATTTGTTAAAATATGGAATGATAGTTTTGGGACTATGAAAAGTTGGGTTTTGTGTTTTTTGTTGGGGGCTTTCACCCCTTCGTTAATCTTCTCACAAGGAAGGACTCCTCGGGGTACTGTTTCCGGAACAGTAGTAGATGCTGATGATAAGATGCCGGTAATGCAGGCTACGGTGCAAGTGTTGTCACCAAAGGACAGTACTATGATAATCGGTAATATTACAGATCTGGACGGTAAATTTTCGCTAAATGCAAAGTTAGGAAAGTATTTGCTGAAAGTGTCCTTTGTGGGATATAAGCCGGTTTTTAAAGATTTCGAAATAACCAGACAAAAGCCGAAGGCTTCGGTTGGAAATATAGAACTTTCTTCTGATGCTATTATGCTTGAGGAAGCTGTGATAGTTGCACAGGCTCCCGAAGTAACTGCAGTGGCGGATACTTTGGTGTATAATTCTTCTGCATACAGAGTGCCGGAGGGATCAGCACTGGAGGAACTGGTTAAGAAACTTCCTGGAGCAGAGATAGATGATGACGGAAAAATAACCATTAACGGAAAAGAAATAAGCAAAATTATGATTGACGGTAAGGAGTTCTTTGCCGACGATCCTAATATTGCCCTGAAGAATTTGCCGGTAAACATTATTGATAAACTCCGTGCGTACGATAAGCAGTCGGATATGGCAAAGGCTACAGGTATTCAGGATGGAGAAGAAGAAACAGTACTTGACCTTACTGTAAAGCCGGGTATGAACAAAGGTTGGTTTGGTAATGCCGATGTTGCTGGTGGTACTCAGGATAGGTATAGTGCAAAAGTCCTTTTAAACCGTTTTTATGGTGGAAATCAGTTTACTGTCATCGGTTCGTCAAACAATGTAAATGACAACGGCTTTCCCGGCGGTGGGGGAGGTGGCGGTTGGAGACGTCAGAATGGTTTGAACACCATTCATATGGCAGGTTTCAACTTCGCTACAGAAACAGAGAAGTGGCATAATAACGGAAGTGTAAACTTTAATCTGAAAAATTCGGATATAAGAAGTAAAAGTGCTTCTGAAACATTTGTGTCCAGTTCTTCAAGCTCTTTTACAAATGCGATGAATATCCAAGATAATAAGAATCTTAATCTTACGGCTGATTTTAGGATTGAATGGAATCCTGACACTATGACTATGGTGCTTTTCCGTCCAAGATTTCAGTTGGGAGATACTGACAACGGAACTGACTCCAAGACATATACCTTTAATCAGGATCCGGTGTTCTCTACAGACGAACTTATCAATGCTGATGATTTGACAGAACTTGTTCCTGAAGAGAACATCATCAACACCATTATACGTAACAGTCTGTCGCGTTCAAATTCGCTTACTCATGGAGCCTCATTGATGTATAACAGACGTCTTGGTAAAGCTGGAAGAAATATAACATTGAGAGGATACTATAATGTAACAAACAGTACATCAGAGCAATTCTCTACATCTGAAACCAATTATTTCCAGAAGACACCGGAAGAGCAACTGGAAATATTGAACCGTTATATATCTACACCGACAAAAAGTTACAGCTACAGTGCCCGTGTTTCATATAGCGAACCTATACTCAAGAATATGTTCTTGCAGTTCAGCTATAATTTCCAGTATAAGAGAAACACCTCGGATAATTCCACTTATGATATGCCCGAAGGATGGACAGTACCTCAAGGCATAGCAGGAGATATAAATGGTACTTATAATGATGATTTAAGTAAAAGTGCAGCATATGACTATTATAATCATCAGGTTGATGTGTCTTATAAATGGATAACCCAAAAGTCTCAGTTTAACTTGGGTGTCTCATTACAGCCACAGAACACAAAACTTGATTATAAGAAAGGTGATTTGGATACTGTAAGTGTGCGTAAGGTGTTTAACTTCACTCCTACATTGGACTTCAGATATAAGTTTTCGAAAACAAGTCAGCTCAGGGTTGACTATAGAGGACGTAGTTCACAGCCAAGCATGACAGATCTGTTACCTATTGAGGACAATACGGATCCGCTTAATGTAAAACAGGGAAATCCTAATCTGAAGCCTTCCTTTACAAATACATTGCGTGTTCATTATAATACGTTCAATGTTGATACTCAGAGAGGTTGTATGACATTCTTTACATACAACAATACACTTAACAGTATCAGTAACCGCCGAACTTATGATGAAAATACCGGAGGATATACTACCAGACCTGAAAATATTAACGGAAACTGGAATATATTCGGTATGGTAGGTGGTAACATTGCCTTGAAGAACAAGAAATATACAATTAACACGTTTACTAATACCAGATATAGTAATATGGTTAGTTATATCAGCAGTAAGGAGGTTACCACAAATTCAGATAAGAATATAACCAAGCAGTTAAGCCTTGGCGAGCGCTTGAGAGGTACATACAGATCAGACTGGTGGGAAGTTTCATTGAATGGATCTATCAATTATACTCATTCAAGAAACAGCTATCAGGAGTCCAGCAATATGGACACTTACCAGTTCTCTTACGGTGCAAGTACAAATATCAATCTTCCGTGGAATATGTCCATCTCTACTGATTTGTCACAGAATTCCAGACGTGGTTACACGGATGCTTCCATGAATCGTGACGAACTTTTATGGAATGCACAGATTTCACAGAATTTCCTCAAGGGAAATGCAGCAACAGTAAGTGTACAGTTCTACGATATATTACGCAATCAGAGCAATATAAGTCGTGTAATTTCGGCTGCCATGCGTTCTGATACAGAGTATAATGCCATCTACAGTTATTGTATGGTTCATTTTATATATCGTCTTAATTTATTTGGTGGAAAACAGGGTGGACGTCCTATGGGCGGCCCGGGATTCGGACCTCCGGGACATGGACCTGGATTTGGTCACAGGAGATAATGATAACGTTAGAAAAACGCATGAAGTCAGAAATGATTTCATGCGTTTTTTTATAATATAAAGGCTGAAAAGTAATATGTTTTTCATGAAAAACATGTATTTTTGTTTTTGACCTGAAATGGAACTATTATGAATGATGTTTTCTTCTCGCTGTTTTATTTTACTTATATCCTGGTTGTTTTTTCAACTGTGGTATTTGTTGTACTTGATAATAGAAACCCGGTTAAGGCAATGGCTTGGATACTGGTTCTGTTTTTCCTTCCATTGGTAGGACTTGTACTATATTTCTTTTTGGGGAGAAGTAATAGAAAGGAAAGGCTGATAAGTAAAAAAGGATATTCCAGGCTTATAAAAAGGCCTATGGCTGAATATCAGGCACAGGAAACATTAAATATCAGTACAGGAAAATACAGGATAATATCATTCTTTAAAAATGTCAACAAAGCTTTGCCTTTTGATGGAAATGAGGTTGAGATATACACAGACGGTTTTTCCATGTTTCTTTCATTATTGAGGTCTGTTTATAATGCAAAGCATCATATTCATATTGAGTTCTACATAATAGAAAATGATCCCGTTGGCCGTATGCTGAGAGATGCTCTGATAGACAAGTCGAGACAAGGGGTAAAGGTTAGATTGCTTTATGACGATGTAGGATGTTGGAAGGTTGATAACGGATTTTATGAACAGATGTTGTGCGAAGGCATAGAGGTGCAAGGTTTTCTGAAAGTGAGATATCCTATTTTTACCTCAAAGGTCAATTATAGAAATCATAGGAAGATTGTTGTTATTGATGGTAAAGTGGGTTATGTCGGAGGTATGAATATAGCCTATAGATATTTGTATGGATTTGATTGGGGAAGATGGAGAGATACTCATGTAAGGATTAAAGGAAAAGCTGTATATGGATTGCAGACAAGTTTCCTGACAGACTGGTTTACTGTGGAAAGATCTCTGATTACCGCTCCTGAATATTTTCCTAAAATGTCGGAACAACCTGAAAATGATAGGAAGTCCAATTCATTGGTTCAGATAGTAACTTCTGATCCGGTAGGTGAATGGAGGGATATCATGCAAGGTTATGTTATGGCAATAAATAATGCCAGAAGCTATATATATATACAGACTCCATATTTACTTCCTACCGAGCCTGTGCTTACAGCTTTACAGACAGCAGCTTTGGCTGGTGTAGATGTAAGGGTCATGATTCCTAAGAGAGGCGATTCGTGGCTTATACATAAAGGAACTATGTCATATATTGACGATATGCTCGAGGCCGGGGTGAAGGTTTATCTGTATAAGGCAGGATTTTTACATTCCAAACTCATGGTCAGTGACGATGAGATATCCACTGTTGGCTCAACAAATATGGATTTCAGGAGTTTTGAACATAATTTTGAAGCCAATGCCTTCTTTTATGACAAAGAAACGGCATTGGCTCTGAAAAATATATTTTATAATGATATAAAATCAAGTATGTTGCTGACACAAAAGATATGGAATTCCCGTTCAGGAAAGAATAAGATTTCCGAGTCTGTCATGAGACTGTTGTCTCCTCTTCTGTAATGTCATTATTTTCGTCGTTTGCTTCCGCATCAGACGGATATCCGAAAAATGAGAAGTTGACACTTCCATAGTATCTGTGTTCTATGAAGTATGGGTGTGATTCAAAGCTCAAGTCTTTTCCATGTTCAAGAACGAACAGCCCTCCTTCTTTCAGTAATCCGTATTTGAAAATCAAATCAGGTATTTCCGACAGCCTTTCAAGTGCATAAGGTGGGTCGGCAAAAATAAAATCAAACTTCTCCTGACATCTTTCTATATACTTGAAAACGTCAGCCTTTAACATGAAACATTTGTCTGTCTTCACTTCTTTCATTATCTTGCTGATGAATGACAGATGTTGGGCGTCCTTTTCTACAGAAATAACTCTGTCGCATCCTCTCGACAGAAGTTCTATGCTTATGCTTCCTGTTCCGGCAAACAAATCAAGCGCTGAAACGCCATCTTCAAAATCAATATAGTTGTTCAGTACATTGAACAGATTTTCTTTTGCAAAATCCGTTGTAGGGCGTGCCTTGAATGTATGAGGAACATCAAATCTTCTTCTTTTATATATACCGCTTATTACTCGCATAATATTAGTGATTGAACGTCGAACGGGATATTCTCTATTTCACTTATTGATGAATTATTGAATTCCGCTTGTGGGTTAATACTGTAAATGTGGCTTATATACTTTTTAAGCTCCGGGATAATGATTTTTTTTATATCGGATAGTCCTGTTAAATACAACTCGTCTCTTTCCTGATCAAATCCGGCCTGTTGCCATATGTTGAGTATAAAGTAATTGATGTCATTTGTTGATGTGCTTGAATACGTATTTACAAGCATAAGTCTGCCTTTATCCAGTGCTACTACATCAATACTGTTGTGGTGAATATTGGTGTATAGTTTCTTGCTGTTACCAAGTTGGCTTTTTATAGTCAGATATTCAATCTGTGGACTTATTGAAGAAAAGAATCTTGCATCAGGAAAATGTTCGGACAAGAACACGTGCGTAAGTTTGTCCAGTGAAAATATAACAACAGAGCTGCTGTTACTTAATATATTGCACAATATGATTTCATTCTTCTTTTCCCTTACGTTATGATAGAAAATATTTTCCATGGAGTCATCCTCAAAAAATTCCAAAGGTACTATCGTATAGCGTGGTGAGTGTATCAGAATGTTGGTTTGTTTGAATGTGTATTTCAGCTCTTCTGTGGCTGCAAGGAAAGCTTTTACGTTTGCGGCCATCGAACGCTGTGTGTTTACAGGAAATGCGCGATAATAGAAGTCATTCCCGTTTATAGGGTTATAGATAGAAAAAGAAAATCCATCCGTACTGAGACGGATGGATAATGTATATTGTTCTGATTTGTTAAAATCTAAAGTTTCTGTCATGTATAAATGATTATTCCCAGTTTCCGGCATTGTTGTTTGGCTGTTCGATATCACCTACTCTCAAACCGCAATATTTGCCAAGTTTAGACTGCATATCTTTAAGGTTTGCAAGTTCCTGTCTGTTGATACCGTCCAAATATACATCGTATGCAACCTGTGCCTGGAACAAGTTAAGAGGAGCACCAGATTTCATAGTGTCTTTACGTACTGCCATTTCGAATTTAGCACCGTTACCGTAAGGAACATAGCAAAGTGAATCAGGGTTAAATCCTTTTGAGAAGATAGTGTCAAGTACAGCTACCCACATAGTATCACGACGGAAGTTCTGAAGTCCTTCTTTTTCTACTTCTTTATAGTTACCAGTTTTCTTAGCCTTGTTGATGATAGCCATAGCTTTCTTTTCAGTCATACCGGCTTCAAGCTGAGCGTCAGTCAGAGATCCAACTTTAAGGATGAATGGAAGTTTTGCTGTTTTTACGAAGTCTATCAAAGAGTCGAAGTCAGCTGTGTAAGCACCCTGGTGCATACCGCGGTATTCCTGCTGTGCTTTACGGATGTCGATAAGACGAGCAATGATAGCTTTTTCTCTAATTCCTCTTTCTTTGTCAAAATTTATTGGACCCATTACACTGCCATAGCAGATGTAAACCAAACCTACAACGCAGGCTGCTAAAACAAGATTAATAACTGTTTTCATGATAATATTATTTTTTTAGTTTATATTCGTAGCGCAAAAATAAGATAAATAACTTGAACAACGTAAATATTACTCAATCTTTTTATTTACTTTTATGTTAAATAACTATTTAACGCAACAAATTAAGCGAAATTTTTGTTACCAACCAACAGAAGAGCAAGAAAAAGCTATAGAATGTATAGCAGATTTCTTGTTTAAGCCTGAAAATGATACTTTGTTATTACTGAAAGGATATGCAGGAACCGGTAAGACAACTCTGATTGGGGCTGTCGTCAGGACTTTGTCCGAGATGCGGGCCGGCTATGTACTTATGGCTTCTACCGGAAGGGCCGCCAAGGTCTTTTCCCGTTATTCGGGATTTTCAGCTTATACAATACACAAGAAAATATATCGTCAGAAATCCTTTTCCAATGATCTTGATAATTTTTCTTTGAATGACAATCTTCACAAGAATACACTGTTCATAGTGGATGAGGCTTCCATGATTTCTAATGACGGGCTGACGGGAGCATCTTTTGGAAGCGGAAGGCTTCTAGATGACCTGATAGAATATGTATATGCCGGACAGGGATGCCGCCTTCTTATAATAGGTGATGATGCCCAGCTGCCGCCAGTTGGTGAAGATGAAAGTCCGGCTTTATCTGCCGAAGTGTTGAGCGGATACGGACTTGACGTTACGGAATGTATCCTGACGGAAGTAATCCGATATTCTGGCAGAAACGGTATTCTGTCAAACGCAACCATGCTTCGCGAAAGAATGGCAGCCGATGATATTTACGATCTTCCGGTGCTTACGCTTAAGGGATACGAAGATATTTCTTCCATACCAGGCAGTGAACTGATTGAGGCTATAAACTCATCCTATAATGAAGTAGGTATGGATGAAACTATGGTAATATGTCGTTCAAACAAGAGGGCTTATCTTTATAATAAAGGAATAAGGAATACCATTCTTTATAGAGAAGAAGAACTAAGTACAGGCGATATACTTATGATAGCCAAGAATAATTATCACTGGACTGCGGACTGTAAGGAGATGGACTTCATTGCAAATGGAGATATAGCCGTTGTGCGCCGCGTACGCAGGACTCAAGAAATGTACGGGTTCAGGTTTGCCGATGTAGTACTCTCTTTCCCAGATCATAATGATATAGAGTTCGAGCTGAAGATATTGCTTGACACACTTCATTCGGACTATCCGTCGCTGTCGAAAGAAGACAGTGACCGTCTGTTCAATGCCGTAATGGAAGATTATTCGGACATAACCAACAAGAAGGAACGTATGAAGAAACTCAAAGAAGACAGTTTCTATAATGCTCTTCAGGTGAAATATGCTTATGCCGTGACATGTCATAAGGCGCAGGGTGGACAGTGGAAAAGAATCTTTATCGACCAGGGATATATCACCGAAGATACTTTTACCCCCGATTATTACCGTTGGCTATATACAGCCTTGACCAGAGCAAGTGAGAAGCTTTATCTTGTCAACTGGCCCGAAAGTCAGACTGAATAAGACGGTAGGTGAGTGCTGCCTGCACGCTTCCTCTTACGAACAGATATAATATGAATGCCATCCATAGTGAATGATTTCCAAGCGTACTGTCCGATATATAATAAGTAGAGAAAAATGCAACGGAAGCCACGAATATAGAGCGCAGCATTATGCCTGTTGCCGTGGCTCCTATACATATACCGTCGAGGATGAACGCCATAAATCCGGCAAAAGGTATTGCCAGTACCCAATAGTAATATTCGGATGAGTTTTTTATTACATCCGTGTCGTCAGTGAGTAGCTGCAGGAAATCTTTTCCACCTATACTATATAATAATGTAAAGAATACTGCAACACCTGTTCCCCAGTAAATTAGGTGTTTTATAGTCTGTCGTAGAAGTGCGTTGTTGCGGCTGCCTACATGCTTGCCTACCAAAGCTTCTCCTGCATATGCAAATCCGTCCATTATGTACGAGAAAATTGTAAACAGCTGCATCTGCAGAGTGTTTACTGCCAGAGTAGTATCTCCGTATGCCGCTCCGGACGATGTGAAAAATACTGTAACAGCCACTATGCATAATGTTCGGAAAAATATATCTCTGTTTACTTTAAAGAAAACCGACATGCTCTTCCTGTTGAATACATTGGCTGGAGATATGTTCCATGTATATTTTTGAGTGTATTTTAATCCCAAGAGTATAGCCATCAACAATCCGGCATATTGGGCAATCAGTGTTCCGTATGCCACACCCTCAATTTTCATTCCCATTTCTTTTACAAAGAAAAGACTTGCTGCAATGTTTATGATGTTCTGTGTTATGGCTATGAACATTGGGTACTTGGAGTTCTGCATTCCAAGAAACCATCCTGTGAAACTGTATAGTCCCAATACAGCCGGAGCTCCCCAGATACATATATGGAAATATTCCGACGCATATGTCTTTACCTCAGTGCTGGTGTCGATAAAAAGAAATGCTATGCTGACAATGAGTGTTTGTAGCATAATAAGTATGGATGCCAGCAGAACGCTTATCCCCATCGAACGCAGCAGTATATTACGGCATTCATTATCATTCCTGCTTCCATATGCCTGTGAAGTCATGCCTCCGGTTCCCATTCTCAGAAATCCGAAAATCCAGTAAATCATATTGAACAGCATACCTCCCACGGCTATGGCACCTATGTATGCCACATCACCCAAATGCCCGGTTATGGTTACATCTACCAGTCCCAGCAGCGGTACTGTGATGTTCGAGATAATTGATGGTATGGCTATCTGCAGAATTTCCTTGTTTGTCTGGTTCATGTTCCTGTGTTTGGTATATTATATAATATATGACACTTCCTTAAACAGATATTTCCTAACGTTTCCTTCTCTGTCTTTAAGTACGAAGCGTCCGTCTTTCTCTATATCCTCTATGGTAGCGTCAAATGTTCCGTTGTCATCTTTATATTTATGGAAACCGTCTTTTCTGTATATGGCATCAAAATATTTTTTTCGGATAATATCACTTTCTCCATTCTCGTACATATGATAGTAACCGCTTGCCGAATTCATTATTTTGTGAAGCACGGCCTCAATATCATATTCCTGTCCTGTAATCTGTGATAGAGAGACAGGATTAGGGGCGTCACTTCTGAAAATTTTCTGATTCAGATTTACACCTGTTCCCGAAATGGATCGTTCTATGTTCATACCGCTCAAGTCGTTTTCTATTAATGTTCCGCAAATCTTCTTGTCCATCCAATAAATGTCGTTGGGCCATTTTATGCTTATTCCGTCAGTGAATTCCGACAGAGTGTCGAACAACGCAAGAGCGGTAATCTGCAGCAGTATGAAATGTTCTCTGGCAGGCAGTTCCTTCGGGAAAACCACAAAGCTGAACAGCAGATTCTTTCCGTCTTCCGATTCCCACTTGTTCCCTCGCTGTCCCCTGCCGTCGGTCTGAAAAGATGAATATACAGATGTAAGGTCTTCTGTGTAACCTTTTGAACAAATATCAGCCAGGCTTACATTAGTAGAAATCGTCTGTGGTATATATATAGGTTTAGGATAATTCATTTTAAATCTTTAATTAATGTATTGTTTTTACCATACAGGAGAAATAAAGGCGTCCTCAATATGTTTTATCTTGAAATTTCCGTCTTGTCCGGTTATGGATATAATGTCGAACCTTACATTAAGGTCAATCATATTCTTCTTTATATACACATCCGCGGCATTGATGATTCTCCTTATCTTTTTGTCGGACACTGTATATTCAGGCTCACCATAGGCATCGGTACTTCTTGTCCTTATTTCAGCAATAATCAGGCAGTTGTCTTTTCTGGCTATTATGTCCAGTTCCAGTTTTCTCCATGTCCAGTTTCTTTCCAATATTTCATATCCTTTTTCCTGAAGGAAATGGCATGCTATGTCTTCTCCTGTTTTTCCTAAAATATTATGTTGAGCCATTTTGTCATTTTTTGCAAAAATACTTATTTATTTTTTCTTAATTAACCGGAAGTAGATTAATTTTGCACATTGAATGATAGCAAAAGGTAAAACAAGAAAGAGAGTCCCGTCATCTGTTCCACCACGCAAGCAGCGTATGGTATGTCTGATGAGTGAAGAAGAAATCCGCATAGTAGATTGTTATCTCAAGAAATATAAGATAACAAACAAGGCGAGATGGCTTCGTGAGACCGTATTGTCTCATATCCATCAGCAGTTGGACGATGATTATCCTACTCTTTTCAATGAACACGAAATGCGCAGATAGTATATGGCAGACGATAAATTCTATATGAAGCAGGCCCTTGCTGAGGCTGAACGCGCGGCAGAGAGGGGAGAGGTTCCGGTGGGAGCCGTAGTGGTTTGTCGTGACCGTATAATAGCCCGTGCGCATAACTTGACTGAAACACTGAATGATGTTACTGCTCATGCCGAGATGCAGGCTATAACGGCTGCAGAGAATGCTTTGGGAGCAAAGTATCTGAATGACTGTACACTGTATGTCACTGTTGAACCGTGTGTGATGTGTGCCGGTGCTATAGCATGGTCGCAACTCGGAAAATTGGTTTATGGAGCTTCTGACGATAAGCGTGGTTTCATGAAATATGCTCCTGATGCTCTTCATCCCAAGACTGTTCTTCTTTCAGGCGTTATGGCTGATGAGTGTGGGCAGTTGATGAAGGATTTCTTTAAAAAACGCAGATAATTCGTTTCTTTATTTGATTTAGCGATTAGCGCAAATTCTTTTAATATAGTAAAAAGTGACCGCTGTTGTACGGATTTCAACCTTTCTAATGGTCAGAAAAAAGCGTGCGCACATTTCATCTAAAACGTGCGCACGTTTGGAATTGGATGTGCGCCCGTTTAAAGTGGAACGTGCGCCCGCTTTTAAAACATATATTTTTCTATCTGATAACATGAAATAAATAGATGTTGTCAACTAAAGATTTTTAATAAATATGTTGAGCAATCCGTTATTTTACTCTTAGTTCTTTAATTGATAGCATATCTAAAGTTTTACCTTAATTTGTTTTATGTAGAAAAATAATTATTTTTGCCATAATTATGCACAATGAAGATTAAAGCTTAAGTTTGAATTTATGATGTCCGTATACAAAAAATATATATTTTTACTCACTTACTTTTTTTTATTTCCAGTTTCTTCCTATTCTTATGGACTGAGATTTAAAGGATCAAACTATCCTATTGATAAAAGAACATCGTATCGTGTTTTTGATAAAAAGGTGCCTGTTTATAATGATTATTTTGATGTACAGTTTGATATGGCATTATATCCTGCCGTTGAAATAGGTTATATTGTAGATATAAGAGGTGATTATAATGAGCAGGCATTTAATCTTTTTTTTGATATACGTGGAGAAGATGTGTTGTTTCGTTTGAATCAGGAAGGTAAAAGTGTTTTAATAGCTTTGCCGGTCAATAAAGAAGATATGACAAAGAACCACTGGTTTAAAGTTAAGATTGCATTTGATTTAAAGCATAATGAGGTTACATTAAAAATACATAACCGTGAAAAAACTTGTTCGGGTGTTTATTTGTCCAATAGTTTCAAGCCCTCTATCGTTTTTGGCAGAAGTGAGCATATTATAGATATACCTTCTTTTGCCATAAACAGTTTATCTGTTAATGGAGATAAAAAATATATTTTCCCATTGAATGAGGCAGAAGGTGAATCTGTATATGATTCTGTAGGTAAGAGTTATGGAAAAGTTGAAAATCCGGAATGGCTTATAAACGAGGCTTTTCACTGGAAAAAAGAATATATATTCAGCTCATCGTCTGAGGCTGGTTCTTGCTATGATGAAAATAATAGTATTATATATTATTTTAATAGAGATTCTATTTTTTCCTATAATATAGAGAACGGTAGCTATGAAGTTAAGAAAACAAATGGAAGTTGCCCTATGAAATTGTTTCTTGCTAGTGGCTTTTTTGACTCGGTTAATGAAAAATTATATGTGTATGAGGTTTATCATGAACCACCATATGATAATAACCCTTCTATAGTTAGTCTGGATTTAAAAACTTTAGAGTGGAAGATAGAAGGAATGCATCATCTGGATATGCAGTTGCATCATCATGATTCCTATTATGATGTACAGAATGGTTCTTATACCATTTTTGGCGGATTCGGAAATATGTATTACAGTAACAGGTTCTATAATTTAAGAACAGGTGTTAGGGATAGCTCTTTAAATTTAAAATGGAATGAAATAACCGGTTTGTCGGGTGATAGAATATGTCCACGTTATTTTTCATCTGTAGGGTATTCTCCAGAGAATAATTCTATTTATATTTTTGGGGGGATGGGAAATGAAACTGGTGAGCAGATTGTTGGGAAACGCTATTTACATGATTTGTATAGGGTTAATTTAAAAGATAATCAAATAAATAAATTATGGGAACTCAATGGCGAACCTAATATTGTTCCCGCACATGGCATGACAATATTGGCGGATTCTGTCTTTTATGTTCTTCAATATCGTGAAAGTGTTTCACGTTCACATTTGCATTTATATAAATTTTCTATTAATGATGGTATTTATAATGTTTTAGGAGATTCTATTCCTATAATTTCTGATAAAATTACAACAAATGCTCATCTGTATTATAATGAACGAAGAAAACGCTTTTTTGCCACAGTTCAGGAATCTTTTGATGATATTTCATCAACGTTTACAATTTATTCATTACTTTATCCCCCAGTCTCCTATTCGACATATGAAAAGGTAAAAAGTAGAAATAATCTTCCTTATACTTTAATTGGAGGGGCTTTGGGTATTCTCTGTGTATTTGGTTTAGGCTATATAATAAGGAATAAAAGAAAACCCAAAAAATATTTGAATGAGGAAAGCTGTATCGACGAATTGAAATCCTCAAAGTCTGTTGTGAAAAAAGAAATAGAAGAAAAAGAGGCTCGTAGAACTAATGCTATATATATTTTTGGAAACTTTACAGTGTACGACAATAAGGGACGTGATATTTCTTATATGTTTTCTTTACAGATAAAACAATGTTTTTTTCTGATATTATATTATAGTTCTTTTGAAGGTATTTCTTCGAAAGAACTGAGCGACAGACTATGGCCTGACAAGCCTAAAGATAAGGTGAAAAACTCAAGAGGTGTAGCATTAAATCATTTAAGGTCTTTGCTTAATGAATTGGATGGTATCATGTTGGTATATGAAAAAGGTTTTTTTAGATTTGTATTGAGTGATACTTTTTATTGTGATTATTTACGCTGCATGGAACTTATTTCCAATAAATTAGAAAATCCCTTTAGAGAAGAATTTATTAAAATAATAAGTCGTGGTAAGTTTATGACCTTTTTGGACAATCCATTATTCGATCATTTTAAAGATGACGTAGAATGTAAGCTTGAGGTTGTAATATTGGAGCAGATGAGAAGTGCTTTTAATAATAATGATTATCATATGACAATAAATTTTGCTAAGTCTGAGTTTAATATTGATCCTATAAATGAAGAGGCTTTGTCATGCTGCATTAAATCGTATTTTAATCTAAAACGCGAAAACCTGGCGATAGTAGAATATCAGAGATTTATGGCAGAATATTTAAAAGGAACAGGAGAAGAATATCCACGTCCGTTTACCGATTTCTGGTGTTGATCTTTTGTTTTTGCATAGTAACTAGTATAACTAATCCCATTTTTCTAAGTTTCCATATTAGAATTATTAAATTAAGGGTTAATTTGCTGTAGATTAGAACTTTTATGTATCTTCTAACCTGATTTTAACCCTAAATTTAACCCTAATTTCTAAACTTTGTGTCAGCTTAATGATTAAGTGGCGCGCTTGTTCGTTAATGTGATTATTCATTTATTATTAATCAAATTTAAACTATGGAACTTACAAAAATGCGGACTTTTTTCAGTTTTATAGCTGTACTTTTATGTATGGTGTTTATGTTTGGTTCTTGTACGGATGATGTTTCCGACAATGAATCTATGTTTTATGGTAAGGTGAAAGGTGTAGTAACGGATGTTTCTTCTATGCCGATAGAAGGGGTTGCTGTGGTTGTTGATGAATCAGGGTTGAACGCAACTGAAGGTGGTCCAACAGCCGTTACAGATTCTAAGGGAGAGTTTATACTCGAAAATGTTTCAATAGGTACACATATAATTACATTTAAGAAAAATGATTATCAGACAGTAAGTATTACTGTAGTGCCTGGCAAGTTTAATAGTGAAAATGTTGCAAATATTTCAGCAGTTATGCAATATGCTGCAGCAGAAATTCGTGGAACAGTTACTGATGCTTCGAATGCAGATTCTCCATTGTCGGGTGTTAAAGTAAGTATAAGTCCTACTGTCTCTGTATTGACAGATGATAATGGTACATACGTAATAGATAATTTGCCTTTATCAGATTATACGGTTACTTTTGCTAAGGACGGTTTTACTTCAATTACTAAAAATGTAACTATAGCTGATTTTAATGACGGTATTGCTGTGGCTGATGCACGAATGGGAGCAACCGAAATTTTACGTGGGTTAACTGCTGAGGATTTGCAGAATGCTGAAAAATGGTATTACAATGAGTATAGAGGAGGCCGTAATTCAGAACAATATCCTCATTGGGACTGGGCTTGTGATTATATGTGCACATTAGATTTCCGCGGAGATTGGGAAGAACAGAACGAAGGTACAACACTCAGAATACGAAATGATGAAAGCGACAGGCAAAATCCTGCAGATCTGGAGATGTTTGATTCATTTGTTTTCGGTAGTAAGCTGATAACCTCTGACAATAATATCATGACACTTCAGGTTCGTACTCATAATGCAGATAATGATTCTCCAACAACATTTGGTGTTCAGGTAGTTGATTTGTCTGAATCTACTCCGATGGCACAATTGATAGGTGGCATAAAGACTCTTGCATCTGAGGACTATGTTTCGTTTGATTTTGATTTAAGTGCATATATAGGTAAGGAAGTAATCATTGCAATAGGTACTTTCCGTGCGCAGACAGGAGATTATTGGAAACAGTTGGTTTTGCGTAGAATAGCTTTTGCAAAAGAAAAGGTAGAAGGTTGGGGTTGGCTCCCTGGTACAAAAATAGCCGCGTTGGACGGTTGGGAAATGACCGAGGAAATGGTACGTTCTACAATGCCTCAAACAAAATCTTCATTTACAGGAATAAGCAGTGTTACTGGCGATCGTGATAATTATGTTGATGCTTATAGAGCATGGCGTGGAACAGGACATTTTGCTGCAGAATGGTCTTTTATGCCTGTACAAAAGGACCCGGAAGTATTCCCTAGTGAAGGTTATTTGATAAAGACAAAAGGATCTGATGCTCAAGTAAGTACTACAAAACCTCAGTCATATTTCTATGCCAAATTCTCTATTGCTGATGGTTCGAATAAACTGAAGTTTAGTACACGCAATTTTAGTGATAATCCTACATTCTTTAAAATTACAGCTATTACTGAAGATATAAATATCAAACATTTGTCACCTGTATCTCATATAGCCAATAGTGCTTCTTCTGATAATGATGGATGCTGGAAGTTTGTACATCAGGATGGTGGAGCCGGAAGCCCGGACAAGTATGCTACTTTTGAATATGATTTGTCTGAATTTAACGGACAAAATGTTCTGATTGCAATAGGTGTTTATAAAGGTGAGTCTAATGGTGATGAGAATAAGTTAGTTCTTCACAGTTTAACCTTAGAATAATTAAAGAAACTTGTTTCTGTATTCCTTAAATGGAATGCAGAAACAAAATCAAATCCACAATATGATGAAAACGTTTTTTATGTTAGTGACAAGTTCGATGTTGACACTTGTTACATGTGCATGTAATTCCGAAGAAGTGAATACTCCTGACAAAGATGGAGGAATTTTTATTGAAAATGTAGCTGAACAGAACACTGCCCGTGCTATTGAAATTATAGATAATGCAATAAAATGTTATTTCCCGGAATCTGGAACGAGTATGACTCGCTATTATAATCCTTACACAAAAACGAATTCTACAGAAATAGCTAGTGTATGGATGTATACCAGTTCTATAGAGGCAGTAAATGCGGCCATGAAAGCTATGAAAACTGGGAAAGATAACGGTTCAGCGTCTTTATATGACGAAAACTTCGAGCGTTACAAGGAGCTCTTGAAGACGTTATATGATAATCTTGAGTATTATGCCGGAACTTATACTTTAACTTCTTATACCCAAACAAAGGAATGGACTGTGTATGGAGTGAACAGAGGTAGGGACAAGGGAGCAGCCGACGTAGAAGGAGTTCTTAATGTCTATGATGACCAGATGTGGCTTATACGTGAGCTGATAGAGTCTTATCATCTGACTGGCGAGCAAAAGTATTTGGAAAAAGCCGAATACTTAACTTCATATGTCTTGGATGGATGGGATTGTACTTTAGATAATAGCGGAAAGCAAAATGGAGGTATTACATGGGGACCTGGGTATTTCACTAAGCATTCTTGTAGTAACGGTCCTTTGGTAAGCCCTTTGGTCTGGTTGCATGAGATATATAAAGGCAAAGCAGATGAAGTAACATATGGATATGTAGCTGAGAATAACAGCCGCAAAGTTAAGACGGAGAAAAAGGCTGATTATTACTTGAATTTCGCAAAAGCAGTATATGATTATCAGAAGGGACATCTTATGAATCCAGGAATAGGTGTTTATGATGATATGATGGGTGGAGGAGATGAAATAAAGTATATAATAGTTGACGGTGAAAGATATCGTGATAATACGCCTCTGCCAGACCGTGTAGGACCAGCTATTTCATATAATTCCGGTACAATGCTTTCTGGTGCGTCAGATTTATATAGAGTAACTGGTGATAAAGTTTATAGTGATGACATGATTTCATTGTCCGACAATAGTTTTTCTTATTTTGCAAAGCTTGACGCTGTTGTCAAAGGGTACTATTATTTTGAAATAAGTGGTTTCAACAATTGGTTTAACGGTGTCCTTATGAGAGGTTATGCTGATGTAAGAGCTAGTTATCCTAAAGCAGCAGATTATCTTAATGCATTTCAAGATAATCTGGATTATGCTTACGAGAATTTTAACTATGAACATATGCTTCCTACTAATTTGCTAGTAGGTTGGAATAAGTCAGAAACGACAAAGAATAATGTAGAAGGCATGTTCACTTTTGCATTTGCGGCTGAATATGCTGTATTAGCAAATATAGAATGGAACTTTAAAAACAAATAAATGAACTATGAAGAATTTAGGTAAATTACAATGCAACTTATCTTATTTGGCTTTAGCATTTCTGTTAGTGCTGATTCCTGTTGATATGTTTGCTCAGAAAACAATTTCAGTATCGGGAGTAGTCATTGATGAAAATAATGATCCGATTATCGGTGCAGCCGTACAAGTTAAAAACACGGACACTGGAGTTATAACAGACATTGATGGACGTTATATAATCAATGCAGCTGATGATGCTATACTTTGTTTTAGCTATGTAGGTCTTAAAAGTGTAGAAGAAAAAGTCAATGGACGTACCACTGTGAATGTTACCATGATGACTGATGCAAAGATGATTGATGAAGTCGTTGTTGTTGGATATGGTACACAACGTAGAGGGTCATTGACTGGTGCTGTATCAGGAGTTAAAGGACAGGATTTAATTAAGACAAAGAGTGAGAACCCTCAAAACATGCTTACCGGACGTATCCCAGGATTGCGTGTATGGCAAAAAAGTTCAGAGCCAGGTACATATAGCAATAGCTTTGATGTTCGTGGTATGGGTAGTCCTTTGGTTGTTATCGATGGTATTCCACGTAGTGTTGAAGAGTTTCAACGTTTGAATGCAACAGATATCGAAGATATTTCCGTATTGAAGGATGCTTCGGCTGCAATATATGGTGTACGTGCTGCTAATGGTGTTGTTCTGGTAACAACTAAAAAAGGAAACTCTGGAAAAACTGAGGTTACTTATAATGGCTCTTATACAGTGCAGCAGCCATCTCGTATGCCAAAGCTTGCAGATCCTTATGAAACAATGACTCTCTATAACGAAATGGCCATGAATAATATCAATGGTGGTAATTGGGTCTATAATGAGGATGATTTTGAGGCTTTCCGCAATGGCTCACGTAGGACAACAGATTGGAATGATTTGATTATTGCTAAAACTGCTCCACAGACACAGCATGATATTAGCATCTCTGGAGGAAATGATAAAACCAAATACTATATCAGTATGGGTTATTTTTATCAAGAAGGTATTTTTAAATCTGGAGATTTGAACTATAATAAATTCAATGTACGTTCAAATATTTCAACTGAAGTAGCAAAGGGTGTTAAATTTGAACTTAATCTCAGCGGTGTTTCTGATGAGAGAAATACTCCTTATACAAACTCGCAAGAAATTATTAAGAACTATTGGAGTCAAGGTGTACTTTTCCCTGCATATGCTGATCCGGAAAATACAATGTTGAACTATGAGGGTCTTGATATGCAAAGAAATACTGTTGCAATGATGACATCTGATATTTCTGGTTATAAGAAATACAAACAGAAATATTTCCAGTCATCAGCAACTTTATCTGTAGATTTTGGTAAATATACATCCGTTTTGGAGGGATTGACTGCTAAGGCTATGTTCAGCTATGATTATCGTTCAGACAATAATGAAGCTTTTCGTAAAGAATATTCTTTGTATGCTTATGATAAGACAACAGACTCGTACAGTCAGGTAATATATAGCGAAAGCTCTCCAAGTAGTATGCGTCGTGAATTTTATGACAAATCACAAGCATTGGGTCAATTTGTATTAAATTATAATCGTACATTTAAAGAGGTACATAATGTTGGTGCCATGATAGGATGGGAGTTGCAAAAACGCAACGGTGACAATTTCTATGCTTATAGGGATTTGGCATTTTCAATACCATATCTATTGGCAGGAGTAGATGAAGGTCAGATTGGTGGTATGAATACAGGAAGTAATGATCTTTATGAACAAGCTAGCGAGGCTTTGATCGGACGTGTAAACTACTCTTATGCTGATCGTTATCTGTTTGAAGCACAATTCAGATATGATGGTTCAAGTAAGTTCGCTAAAGGTCATCAATGGGGATTCTTCCCTTCTGTTTCAGCCGGATGGAGAATGTCTGAAGAACCTTTCTTTAAGAACACTGATTGGCTGAAGTTTGTAAATATGTTAAAACTTCGTGCAAGTTATGGAGTATTAGGAGATGACGGAGATTTGAACTATGATTGGGCTATGGGATATACTTATCCGGCTACTAGTGGTAATATGGCAAATGGAGACTATAATCAGTATTCTCCAGGATATATATTTGGAGGTAAATTTATATCAGCAGCAACTCCAATGGCTTTGCCAAACGAAAGTATTACTTGGTTTAAATCTAAGACTTTTGATATAGGTTTTGATTTTGAAGCATGGGACGGTAAACTTGGAGCTTCATTCGATTATTTTGATAGACGTCGTTCAGGTTTGTTCGCTCGTCGTACAGGAGCTTTACCTACTGTAGTTGGTGCTACTGCTCCACGTGAAAATCTGGATAGTGACCGACAGTTTGGTATGGAGTTGGAACTTTCTCATCGCAATAGAATTGGTGATGTAGCCTATAACTTAAAAGGTATTGCAACAATAACACGTAGGAAATATCTTACAGCATCAGAAAAAGGACCATGGGCTAATTCTTATGACCGTTGGAGAAATGATAACCTGACAAACCGCTATCAAGGTGTGCAGTTCGGTTATACATCTGCAGGACGATATACAGGTTGGGAAGATATTTGGAGTTATCAGATCTTTAAGGAAAGAGACATCTTGCCAGGTGATTACAAATATGAAGACTGGAATGGTGACGGTGAGATAAACAGTCAGGATGAACATCCATATGCTTTTGACCAAACACCATGGGTTCAGTTCAGTTTGAATGCAGGAATACAGTGGAAGAACATTGATTTCAGTATGTTGTTCCAGGGTTCTGCACTTGGATCAATGGAATATAAGGAACCATTACATGAAATATGGGGTAAGAATGGTGGAGGTGCCCTAGAGCAGTTCCTCGATCGTTGGCATCCAGTTGATCCAAAAATAGATCCATATGATCCTTCTGCTGAGTGGGTTTCTGGATATTATGCATATACAGGACGATGGACTAAGAATAATTCTTCTTTTAATCGTGTAAGTACTGCATATCTTCGCCTTAAGAGTATTGAATTAGGTTATACATTCCCTAAGTTAAAACAAATACCTAATGCAAGCTTAAGAGTTTATGCAAATGCATATAATCTGTTAACATTTACAGGAGTAAAATTTGTAGATCCTGAACATCCTGATGATGAACTTGGACGTATGTATCCTTTGAATAAGACATACACAGTTGGTCTGTCACTTTCATTTTAATAAGTAGTGTAAAAATAAAAACGATTGATATGAAACATAAATTGATATCCGCAGCATTGTGTTTGACACTTGCTACTTCGTGCTTGGATTTAGATATTGATCCTAAAAATATTATTACTTCTGAATCTTTGATATCCAATGAGTCCGGTATGGATATATACATGGCTCGTATGTATAGTAATATGCCATGGGAGGATTTCAAGTATTTAGGTCAATGGGGTATAAATTTTAATGGATGGTTAAATGCGGTAGGTATTGATGGTACCGGTGAAGCTTTGAACCGAGATGGTATTTGTAAATCCTTTACAGGTGAAGATAATCCATATTGGGGAAAGGCATTTGAATTGATACGCGATGCAAATTATTTGATTGAGAATCTTCCTAAGTACAAAGATTCTTTCGCTAGTGTTACTTACAATCATTATCTGGGAGAAGCTTATTATGTACGAGCTACTGTTTTTTATGCAATGGCTCGTAGGTTTGGTGGAGTACCATTGGTTACAAAAGTATTGCAGTATCCTGGAAATGATAATCTCGAAGTTCCTAGAGCTAGCGAAGAAGAAACGTGGGACCAGATATTGTCTGATTATGATACAGCAATAGAACTAATGATGCCTACAAGTCCTAAAAGCGGATACAGTAACAGGTATGTTGCATTGGCATTTAAGTCAGAAGCAATGTTGTATGCAGGTTGCGTTGCTAAGTATAATGAAACTGTAAGTGGTAGACTTACTGGTCTGGGTGCGAAGACTGGTGTACGTGTTATTGGTTTTGCTGAGGACCGTTGGCAAGAAGCGTCGAAGAAATATTTTACAGAAGCTTACAAAGCCGCTTCAGAAGTTATAAAAGACGGTGGATATGAACTATATAAGAAGAAATGGCTTGCAAATGATCCTGAAGCACAATATCAGAATATGGTTGATATGTTCTCAGATCTTGATAATCCGGAAAATATCTATGTGAAAGAATATTCATATCCAACTAGTACACACGCTTTTGACTCATATAATTTGCCACGTACATTTAAGGCTCCATTAAACTGTGGAACTTGTCCGACTGCAGATTTTGTAGAGTTGTTTGATGGCTTTGAACATTATGCTGACGGTACACTGAAGGTTACTGATGGTAATTCTAATGCAGATGGCAATTATATTATGTATGATAAGCCAATGGATTATTTTAAGAATGCCGAACCACGTTTACGTGCTTATGTTATTTTCCCTGGTGATGTTTTTAAAGGTCAGACTATAGAAATTTATGCAGGAGTTTATACAGGTAATACTCCAATTAAACCTCTTTTCGATGACTATTCTTATGCAACAGGAACAACAAAATATCAACATTTGTCAGCTTATAAGGATACTCCAAAGACACTTTGGTTAAGTCCAAAGCCTGAAGGTAGCCAGGAAATAGTACAACTGGAGGACGGAACAACAATGACTGCTTCTGGATTTAATGGTCCATTTTATGATGAAGGTGGTTCTGCTCTAACAGGTTTATTATTGCGTAAATGGCTTAATCCTGATCCGTCATTTGAACCTCGTGAAGGTAATAGTGCGCAGCCATTTGTCTTGATGAGATATGCCGAAGTTCTGCTTAATGCGGCAGAAGCAGCTGTAGAACTATCTTTGGCTGGTGTTCCATCACCTGACGGTACAGATATGTTGGCTGTTGCTACTCAAGCTATAAAGGATATTCGTGAACGTGCCGGTGCGGAACCTCTTAATGGAAATTTAACTGCATCAAATGAGAGCCGTGATATCGTTCGTAAAGAGCGTAGAAAAGAATTGGCGTTTGAAAATAAGACCAAATGGGATTTGCGTCGTTGGCGTGTTAATCATGATGAAGGTAGAGATGGTTTTTGGGGTATTAAGCGTGATAAGAACCTTTTCAGTAATAACGTTAACTATCGTTTCCGTGGTATTTATCCGTTTTATTCAACTAAGGATAAAAAATGGTTCTTTGATGTTCGTTTCCAATATGTAAGTGAAAAAACATTTGGATATACTCCTTTGGATTATTATTTTGAAATACCTAGTGGTGAGGTTTCTAAGAGTCTTGTAATAGATCAGCAACCTAATAGATAAAAAATAAAATCATAAAAAAGTAAACGATATGAAAAAAATAAAATTTTACAGCTTGCTTTGTGCAGTATTTCTTATGACATCGTGCCAAATGTTTGAGATGGATAATTATGATGAACCAAGTGAAACAATTTGGGGAGAGGTCGTTGATGAGGCAACAGGTAAAAGAGTTCTTACAGATCAAGGAAGTGAAGGAATAAGAGTACGCCTTACTGAGTTAAGTTGGGGAGAAAATGTTCAGCATAACCCTGATTTCTATTGTATGCTTGACGGTACTTTCCGCAATACAAAAATTTTTGAAGGTGATTATAATATTCGTATCGATGGTCCTTTTATTCCGTTAGTGCGTGAAAATACTGATGGCACATTATTATTCGATGGTTCTCAAAATACAAGGATAAGTGGTACTACTAAAGTGAAATTTGAGGTACAGCCTTTTCTTAATGTAGAGTTTGTGGGCGATCCGCAAGTTAGTAATGGTGTAATAAGTGCAAAGGTTAAGGTTACACGAGGAGTTACGAATGAAATATTTCGTGAAAAAATTGAGCCAATGGGTAATTGGAAAGATGAATATTTAAATGTTACAGATATACAACTGTTTGTAAGTTATTCAAGTACGGTTGGATATCGTGCCCGTGATGATCGCTGGTCGAATAAGATAGAGTATTCTGGGGATGAATTTAATGAACTTTTAGGTCAACCTGTTCAAATAAGTTCAATTGGTAATATCCCTTCAGGAAGAAAAGTATTTATTCGTGCTGCAGCTCGTATAAATTATGACACTCCTGTTGGTAGTGGAACTCGTCGTTGGAATTATAGTGAACCTGTAGAGGTTCTTATACCATAATTTTTTGTCGGCAAGAAAATATAGTCTTATAATATATCTTCTTGCCGATAAATTTATTGGATTTAATACCTGAAAAATAATTTTTAATTATGAAACGCAATTATTTTCTAATAAGCATTCTTGCCATGAGTATTCCAGTTATGGCTCAGACAAACAAGAATGTTAAAACAACTTTTCAAACTTCAAGAGAATGGAAGTCAACAATAGACAATCGCGCTGACGCTGTTATGGTATATGGGGTAGGCGGTAATCCATCTGATAATTCTAAAAAACTTTCATTTGAAGACAGAGTACGGTCATGGAGAGAAAAAGGTTATACCGTACATTTTATGACAGGTATTGCCTGGGGGGAATATCAAGACTATTTTACTGGAGCATGGGATGGAAAATCTCATCTTGACGAAGGTCAGGTTACAATGGCGGGGGATACAATTTGGCATGGACATTTGGTTCCATATATAGTTCCATCAAATAACTTTCTGAAGTACATGAAGGAAAAACATGTGAAAAGAGTTATTGATGCCGGAATTGATGCTATTTTTATGGAAGAACCTGAATTTTGGGCAAGAGCTGGATATAGTGATGCTTTCAAGAAAGAATGGAAAGAGTATTATGGGTTCGACTGGAGACCTCAACATGAATCTCCAGAGAATACTTATCTAGCAAATAAACTGAAATACCATTTGTACTACAGAGCTCTTAATGAAGTCTTTACTTATGCTAAGGAATATGGTAAAAGCAAGGGAATGGATGTAAAATGTTATGTACCTACCCATTCTTTGGTTAATTATTCGCAATGGCAGATTGTAAGTCCTGAGGCTAGTTTGGCTTCATTGCCATGTGTGGATGGCTACATAGCTCAGGTATGGACTGGAACATCACGTGAACCAAATTATTTTGATGGTATTAAGCGTGAACGTGTTTTTGAAAACGCTTATCTGGAATATGGCTCTATGGAGTCGATGACAGCACCTACGGGGCGTAAAATGTTTTTTTTGACTGACCCTATTGAGGATTGGCCTCGTGACTGGGCTGATTATAAGAAGAATTATCAGGCTACTTTTACAGCTCAGCTGTTATATCCTAATATCGCTGATTTTGAAGTAATGCCTTGGCCGGAACGAATCTATGAAGGACTTTATCGCACTAGTGCGAACAGTGACAAAAAAGAACGTATTCCCCGGTTTTATTCTACTCAAATGCAGGTCATGATAAATACTCTGAATAAAATGCCTTTGTCTGAGAATAAATTGAATGGCAGCCACGGAATCAGTGTATTGATGTCAAATTCTCTCATGTTCCAGCGTTTCCCTACGCATGATGGATATGAAGATCCTCAGTTGGCTAATTTTTATGGCCTGGCATTGCCTTTACTGAAACGTGGAGTTCCTGTAAAAACAGCTCATATTGAGAATTTGGGGTATAAAGAAACTTTGGCTGATACTAAGATATTATTGATGACTTATTCGAATATGAAACCATTGGAACCGGAAGCGCACAGATATTTGGCTCAATGGGTAAAAGATGGTGGCATTTTGATATATAGTGGAACAGATAAGGATCCTTTCCAAAGCGTTAGAGAATGGTGGAATACAGGTGAAAAGAAATATGCAACTCCGTCAGCTCATTTATTTGAGTTACTAGATATTCCGGATTCTGCCCAGGGTGAGTATCGTTGTGGAAAAGGTACGGTATGTGTTTTACGTACAGATCCTAAAGATTATATATTAAACAAAAACGGCGATAAGGAATTCCTGAAATTGCTTTCACGTATGTACCGACAGAATGCTAAGGCTGGAGAACTTGAGTTTAAGAATAATTTTTATCTGGAACGTGGGGCATACGATTTGGTAGCTGTTCTTGATGAAAGCGTAAGTAGTGATTCTTATGTTGTAAAAGGTTGTTTGATAGATCTTTTTGATCCTAGTTTACCGGTTATAACCAATAAGAAGGTAAATACTGGAGAACAAGCTTTTTTGCTCGATGTAAATCGAATAGCTAATAAAAAGTTACCTCAAGTATTGGCATCTGCAAGTCGTGAGGAAAATGAAGAGCGTGGTAAAAGATATTATTCGTACGTAGCAAAATCTCCTTCCGAAACATCGAATATATCTCGTGTCCTGCTGCCTGCATGTCCAAAAAGTGTAAAGATTGATGGTAAGGAAAAAATCGATTTGCGAAATTGGGACAAGCAAAGCAGTACTTATTTGATTGCGTTCGAGAATAATCCTGACGGAGTCAATGTGACATTTGAATGGTGATTTTTAATATTTAATTCTTTGCTTTATAAAAATATTTATGAAAAAAATTTTATTGTCAGCTTTGCTTGCTCCATTTTTCATTTCGTGCAGCATTGAAAAAGCTAATTATGAGATTGTAAAAAATGATTTACGTGCTCCTGCCTATCCGTTGGTAACAATAGATCCTTATACCAGTGCATGGTCAATGAGCGATAATTTATATGATAGCCCTGTATGTCACTGGACAGGCAAAAGTTTTCCTTTTGTCGGAGTAATCAAGGTAGATGGTGTATCATATAGATTTATGGGAACAGAAGATAAAGAGATGATACCTGTTGTACCAACTTCCTTGCAGGGAGATTGGAGTGGTCGTTATACCACTGAAAGACCAAAAGGGGATTGGACTTCAGAGAACTTCAATGATTCTAGCTGGAAAGTTGATAAAGGTGCATTCGGTACTATGGAGTATGAACCTACAGCCAAGACACAATGGGGAACAAAAAATATTTGGGTACGTCGTTCTGTAAATATAGAACGTGACCTTGATGACTATCCTGTATATTTGGAATTTTCGAATGATGATGATGCTGTTTTCTATATAAATGGAGTAAAAGTTCATAGTACAGGTTCTACATGTTATAAGAATAAACAGATAAAATTGTCGGAAGAAGCAAAATCGGCGTTGAAACCTGGATTAAATATTATTGCTGCAGAATGTGTAAATCCGGTTGGTAATGGATTGTTGGATTTCGGATTACTTATTCCTAAAGATCTTAAAACTTCGTTTGCTCAGACTGCTGTTCAGACTTCTGTTGATGTGCAAGCTACTCAGACTCATTATTCTTTTAATTGTGGCAATGTTGACTTAAAGCTATCATTTGCAGCACCATTGTTTTTGGAAGATTTATCATTAGTGAGCCGTCCTGTAAATTATATTACATATAATGTTACATCTTTAGATGGAAAAGAACATGATATAGATATATATTTTGAGGCATCGCCTCGTTGGGCTTTGGACCAGCCTCACCAACCTTCTGTAAGCAACGTATATGAACAGGACGGACTGATTTTTATTAAGAGTGGCAGTAAGGAGCAAAATATTCTTGCAAAATCCGGTGATGACTTGCGTATAGATTGGGGCTATTTCTATCTTGTTGGTGACAAGAAAAATACAATATATAATATTGGAAATACAGACGCTTTACGACAGAGTTTTGCAGACGGTACTTTTGCTCAGACTAGTGCTTCAGGTGAAGGCAATATGGCTAATATGGCTTTGGTACGTGATTATGGAAAGGTAAAGGAAGTGGCAGACAAGATTATGATTGGATATGATGATATTTACTCTATACAGTATTTTAATACCAATCTTCGCCCTTATTGGAATAAAAAAGGTGATAAAAAAATTGAATCTGAGTTCCTGGCCGCTTTCAGAGATTATGATAAACTGATTTCACGTTGTTACGCTTTTGATAAAGAGTTGATTGAAGAAGCAGCAAATGTAGGAGGAAAAGAGTATGCTGAACTTTGTGCATTAGCTTACCGTCAGTCAATTGCTGCTCATAAACTTGTTGAAGCACCGAATGGTGATTTGTTGTGGCTTTCAAAAGAAAATAACAGTAACGGATGTATAAATACTGTTGACTTGACTTATCCGTCTGCACCATTATTCCTTATTTATAATCCGGACTTGATGAAGGGTATGATGAATGGCATTTTTTATTATAGTGAAAGCGGAAAACATCAAAAACCTTTTGCGGCTCATGATTTGGGAACTTATCCTTTGGCCAACGGTCAGGTATATGGCGGTGACATGCCTGTAGAAGAGAGCGGAAATATGCTTATTGTAGCTGCAGCAATAGCTGCTGTAGAAGGAAATGCTGATTATGCAGCTAAACACTGGGATGTATTGACTACTTGGACTGATTATTTGGTAGAAAAAGGTCTGGACCCTGAGAATCAACTTTGTACTGATGATTTTGCCGGACACTTTGCTCATAATGCAAATCTGTCTATTAAGGCTATTTTGGGTATTGCTTCTTATGGACGTTTGGCTGAAATGCTTGGTAAAAATGATATTGCAAAACATTATATGGCAAAAGCACGCGAGATGGCTGGCGAGTGGGAAAAAATGGCTAATGATGGTGACCATTATAAGCTTACTTTTGACAAATCTGGAACGTGGAGCCAGAAGTACAATCTGGTATGGGATAAAATATTGAAGCTTGGAATCTTCAATCCTCAAATAGCCGAAACAGAAGTCGCTTATTATCTGAATAAAATGAATGTGTATGGCTTGCCACTTGACAGTCGTGAAACTTATACCAAGACAGACTGGGTTATGTGGACAGCAGCTTTATCTAATGATCAGTCCACCTTCCGCAAGTTCATAACACCTATGTATAAGTTTATGAACGAAACCATAGACAGAGTTCCTATGTCTGACTGGGTATTTACTGATAAACCAAATTATAGAGGTTTTAAAGCTCGTTCAGTGGTAGGTGGATACTATATGAGAATGCTTGAGAACAGACTGCTTGGCAAAACGAAAGATAACAACTGATTTGAGTAAAATATAAGCAGTTCTTCCTGTTCAGAAGTTATATGGACAGGAAGAATGCTTTTTATTTCTAATATTTTTAACATTTAATATTATCATGGGAATTAAACAAATATTTTTTACGACTGTTCTTGCGTTAAATAGTTTGATTGTGTTGGGGGAGAGTCTTACTCCTGTTGATTATGTAAATACTCTTGTTGGAACAAAGTCTAAGCATTCACTTTCTACGGGTAATACTTATCCGGCGGTTGCATTACCTTGGGGAATGAACTTCTGGTCGCCACAGACAGGTGTAATGGGCGATGGCTGGGCTTATACTTATGATTCAGATAAAATAAGGGGATTCAAACAGACTCATCAGCCTAGTCCGTGGATTAATGATTATGGACAATTTTCAATTATGCCGGTTACCGGTGCTGTTGTCTTTAATCAGGATGAACGTGCAAGTTGGTTTTCTCATAAAGCAGAAATTGCTACTCCATATTATTATAAAGTATATTTGGCTGATCATGATGTAACGGCGGAGTTTTCTCCTACGGAACGTGCTGCAATATTTCGTTTCACGTTTCCTGAATCAAAAGATTCTTATGTAGTTATAGATGCTTTTGATAATGGTTCGTATATCAAGGTAATTCCATCCGAAAATAAGATTATAGGCTATACTACTAAAAATAGTGGAGGGGTGCCAGAGAATTTTAAAAACTATTTTGTTTTAAAGTTTGACAAGCCTTTCAGCTATGTTGCTACGGTTAAGGATGGAGTGATTGATACCCAGAATACAGAGCAGACAACCAATCATGCAGGTGGAATTATTGGATTTGAAACTGTCCGCGGAGAGCATGTTAATGTAAAAGTGGCATCATCGTTTATCAGTTTTGAACAGGCTGAGTTGAACCTGAGAGAGATTGGAAACCGTACCTTGGAACAGGTTTCTCAAGATGCCAAGGAAGAATGGAATAAAGTATTGGGTCGTATTGAGGTGAAAGATAATAATATAGACAAACTACGTACTTTCTATTCATGTCTTTATCGTTCGGTATTGTTCCCAAGAAGTTTCTATGAGATTGATTCAAAAGGTGACATAGTGCATTATAGTCCTTACAATGGTAAGGTGCTACCAGGCTATATGTTTACTGATACTGGCTTTTGGGATACTTTCCGTTGTTTGTTCCCTTTTCTTAACCTTATGTATCCTTCGATGAATTTAAAAATTCAGGAAGGTCTTGTTAATGCATATAAAGAGAGTGGTTTCTTGCCTGAGTGGGCAAGTCCAGGACATCGTGGCTGCATGGTAGGAAATAATTCAGCTTCTGTAGTTTCTGATGCATGGATAAAAGGCCTACGTGGATATGATATAGAAACTTTGTGGGAAGCCGTTAAGCATGGTGCTGTAAATGTTCATCCGGATGTTCCTTCTACAGGACGTTTGGGATATGAATACTATAATAAATTAGGATATGTCCCTTATAATGTCGGGATTAATGAAAATGCAGCCCGCACATTAGAGTATTCTTATGATGATTGGTGTATTTATCAGTTAGGGTTGTCTTTAGGAAAATCAAAGAAAGAATTGGAACCATTTGCAAAAAGAGCATTGAATTATAGAAATTTGTTTGATAAAGAACATAAACTTATGCGTGGAAAAAATGAGGATGGTAAGTTTCAAACTCCTTTTAATCCTTTGAAATGGGGAGATGCGTTTACCGAAGGAAACAGTTGGCATTATACCTGGTCTGTTTTCCATGACCCTCAAGGCTTGATTGATCTTATGGGAGGAAAAGATGCATTCAATGAAATGCTGGATTCCGTATTTATTTTACCTCCTGTCTTTGATGATAGCTATTATGGTAGCGTTATTCATGAAATACGTGAAATGCAGATAATGAATATGGGAAATTATGCACATGGTAATCAGCCTATACAACACATGATATATCTTTATAATTATTCAGCGCAGCCATGGAAATCTCAATATTGGGTACGTGAGGTTATGGATAGAATGTATAATGCAAATCCAGATGGATATTGTGGAGACGAAGATAATGGTCAGACTTCTGCTTGGTATGTATTCTCTGCAATGGGCTTCTATCCGGTTTGTCCTGGTTCAAACCAATATGTTTTAGGTTCTCCACTATTCCGTTCAATAAAATTACATTTGGAGAATGGTAAAACTGTAACGATATCTGCTCCAGAAAATACTCATTCCTCAAAATATGTACAGAAGTTATATATTGATGGAAATGAATATAATCATAATTACGTTACTCATGAGCAACTGCAAGAAGGTGCTATGCTTGAATTTAAAATGAGTGAAACTCCTAATAAACTTAGAGGTATAGATATAGAAGACGCCCCATATTCTTTCTCTAAGAGTTTAGAAAAATAAGATTTTAATAAAGATGTTTATTCTTTATTGTATATTTGTAAGATATAATGTAATTTAGAAGTAAAAATAAGATCATGAAACACAAAGTATTTATAACTTCATTTTTGTTAAGTTTAGGAGGTTATGCTATTGCTGATACATCTGCTTTTGAAACTGTATCATCAGGATATGTATGTTTAAATGATGCTATATATAAGGATAACCGTCCCGAAGTCGGTCAAAGACTTTTTACGTCGCAGGTTATAGAGAATAAGATAAAGCAAATGCAGAAACTTTTGGCAAATACCAAACTTGCTTGGATGTTTACTAATTGTTTTCCAAATACTCTAGATACAACAGTTCATTTTAGATATTTTGATGATGGCAGACCTGATACCTTTGTATATACAGGTGACATACATGCAATGTGGTTAAGGGATTCTGGTGCACAAGTGTGGCCTTATGTCCAATTTGCAAATGAAGATCCAAAACTGAAAGAGCTTATAGCCGGAGTTATAAACAGGCAGATGGAATGTATATGTATTGACCCTTATGCCAATGCATTTAATGATGGTCCTACAGGTGGGGAATGGATGAGTGACAATACTGATATGTGTCCTGATGTACATGAAAGAAAATGGGAGATTGATTCTTTATGCTATCCAATTCGTTTGGCCTATCATTATTGGAAAATCACAGGTGATACGAGTGTATTTGGTGATAAATGGTTAAGCGCTGTGGAGAAGATTATTGAGACATTCAGAGATCAGCAAAGAACAGATGGAAAAGGCTCATATAAATTTCAGCGTAAAACAGAAAGAGCATTGGATACAATGACAAATAATGGCCTTGGTAATCCTGTTAAGCCAATAGGCCTTATAGCGTCATCATTTAGACCTTCAGACGATGCAACTACTTTCCAGTTTCTTGTACCTTCAAATTTCTTTGCTGTTTCATCACTTCGTAAGGCTGCAGAGATACTGGATAAGGTAAACGATGAAAAGATTTTGTCTAAAAAATGTAAGGTTTTGGCCAATGAGGTAGAAGAAGCATTAAATAAATACGCTATTTATAATCATCCTAAATATGGTAAAATATATGCTTTTGAGGTTGATGGCTTTGGTAATCATATGCTTATGGATGATGCCAATGTTCCAAGTCTTTTGGCAATGCCTTATTTAGGAGATGTAAAGCTTGATGATCCAATTTATCAGAATACACGCCGTTTTGTTTGGAGTGAGGATAATCCGTACTTTTTTAAAGGTAAGGCAGGAGAAGGTATTGGAGGTCCTCATATAGGTTATGACATGGTATGGCCTATGAGTATAATGATGAAAGCTTTTACTAGTACAGATGATGATGAAATAAAAGATTGTATAGAAATGCTTATGAATACTGACGCCGGAACAGGTTTCATTCATGAATCTTTTCATAAGGACGATGCATCTAATTTCACTAGAGCATGGTTTGCTTGGCAAAATTCTCTTTTTGGAGAACTTATAATAAAAATGGTTGATGAAGGTAAATTGAAGCTTTTGAATAGTATAAAGTAGTCTGTATCTTATTGAATAATAAGGTGTAGGTAAAAATATTGATGCGTTTTACTGCTATAATGTTTATGATTTGTTGTTTACATAAAAACAATGATTCTATTGACAGGAACAAGTATATCTATAAAACGAACACATCTTATACAGAAGCTAAGGACAGATAGAATGGTACGGCAGCAATATGGTATCAATCAATATATTGGAATATGGTTATGAATGCCTGCAAACTGGCTTGCAAAACAAATGACAATAAAAGGAAAAAAGAACTACTTGGGCTGAATCGTAAGATATTTGAGGTGTAAACAAATGGAAATATATAGAATTGACAGTGTGACCGCTGTTGTATGAATTTCCACCTTTCTAATAGTCCGAAAAAAACGTGCGCACATTTTATCTAAAACGTGCGCACGTTTTGTATTGAATGTGCGCACGTTTAAAGTTGAACGTGTGCACAATATTTTGGCGGTTTCATCCGAACTCCGTATTCTGTTCCAATTTTCAGTATTGATAAAAAAGAAACCGCCGATAACGATTAGTTATCAGCGGTATTCTTTTTGAGTGATCCGCTTGGGGCTCGAACCCAAGACCCCAACATTAAAAGTGTTGTGCTCTACCTGCTGAGCTAGCGAATCAATCCTGTTTTGCTATCGTTATTTCCCGATTGCGAGTGCAAAGGTATGACTTATTTTTGAAACTGCAAAATATTTGAATGATTTTTTTATAATGAAATTTTAAAAAGTCCTGTAAATCAGGATGAAAAAAATGATAAAATTAAATGGGTTGTGTGATAAACTCTACATAACCGGGAGCAAAAATTATTTTTTTTCGTATAACATAGATATGTTTGATGTAATATTATGTATTTTTGTCGTACTATTATAATATAATAATGTATATATGAAAGTCAGAAAATTTCTTGTTCCATTTATGATTTTATTTCTTGCTTCATGTGGGCAGGAAGAAAAAAAAGCCACAGAGCTGTTCAATAGAGCAGAGGAGTCTTTTAAGTCGGCTAATTATAGTGAGGCTAAACTTCAGATAGATAGTATAAGGAATTTATATCCTAAAGTGTTTGAAGTCCGCAAGAAAGCTGTAAGACTTATGCAGCAGGTTGAATTGGAAGAACAGAAAACATCCCTAGAATATCTTGACAGTATGATGGCGGTAAAGCAGGCTGTTTTGGATTCCATGAAAGTTGCATTTGTACTTGAAAAAGATACGGCATATCAGGAAATAGGAAATTACTTTTATCCGTCGCAAGTTGTTGAAAAAAATATAGGAAGAACATTTTTGAGGGCTTGTGTAAGTGAAAAGGGAGAAATGTCACTTACTTCCATTTATTGTGCAGGCGGTTCTTTAAATCATACATCTGTAAAGGTTAGTTCTGCTGATGCTTTTGCTCAAACACCTGAATCGCCAGATATGTATGTCACTTCGGACTTGGGACGAAAGATTGAAAAGGCAGATTATAAGGTTGGTGCAGACGGTGGTGTCGTTGGGTTTATAATAGCGAATAAGGATGCCAAGTCATTGAAGCTTGAATTTATTGGTGATAGAACTTACAGAACTGTTATGTACTCGCCGGACATCAAGGCAATAGTAGAGGTTAGCAAACTGGCTCAGGTATTGGCTTCGATGGAAAAAATAAGAAAGGAACAGAAAGAGGCTAATTTAAAGATGCAGTTCCTTAATAAGAAGATAGCTGAAACTGTGATAGAGTAAAAATAAAAACGCTTCGATGTTTTAGATAAGAATGCTTTGTAAAACATCGAAGCGTTTTTTTATGGGTATTGGGAGTTTATAATCTTTCTGCCACTTTATTCCAGTTGACAATTGACCAGAAAGCATGAATGAAAGCTGCACGGTTGTTTCTATAGTCAATGTAATAGGCGTGTTCCCAAACGTCTATAACCATAAGTGGTGTAAAACCTTCGGTGATAGGGTTGCCGGCATTGGCAGTATTCATTATTTTCAGATTGTTTTCATTATCTTTTACTAGCCAAGTCCATCCTGAGCCGAATACACCTAATGCTGATTTGGTAAATTCTTCTTTGAATTTTTCTATGGAACCAAATGTGGAGTTTATTTTGTCGGATAATGTTGATGGTATTTCTTTTTGTTCAGGAGTGAGCGACATAAAGAAAAATGTATGGTTCCATGTCTGTGCAGCATTGTTGAATGTTGGTCCTTGGGCGTTACGGATGATGTCTTCCAGGTTCATGTTCTCAAATTCTGTACCTGCTATAAACTTGTTCAAATTGTTCACATAGGTTTGCAGATGCTTGCCATAGTGGTAATCAAAAGTTTCTTTGCTCATTTTAGGAGCTAATGCTTCCATGTCGTAGGGAAGCTTTGGCATTTCGTGAATCATAGTAAAAATGTTTTTAAAATCATTATATTGCAAAGTTATAAACTTTAGTATTATATGTTGTCAAAAGAAGAAGTTATTTATATGTTGTATGGCATAAATCCGGTATATATTTTTCTCTTACATTTTAGCGATGTATTAAATAGTAAAAATGAAGTGGATAATAATTAAAAACTGTAATTAAAAATATCTTATTTTCTTTGGGATTGTTATATATGTATTTTGATTTACACAAAGTATAGGTAAATTGAATTTTTTCTTTCAAAAAGCTGTACTTTTGCAGTAAAGAAAGACATAAAGATATAAATATAACTTTAATACTTTCTAATAGATAGCAATAATCCATGGATATTGGTTTAAATAAGACAAAAGTTCATTTTAAAAAGGTAAAGAGATATGAAAATGATTAAAGGTAGAAAAATGATGTTGCTTTTTGCTATTATTGGATTGGCATCAGCATCGGGTGTTAAGGCGCAGGACAAGGTTGAAGCGTCGGTAGGAGCTGACTTGGTCAGTGGTTACATCTGGCGTGGTCAGGATCTGGGTGGTGTAAGCATTCAGCCGGGAGCAGGACTTTCTTACAAAGGTTTCTCTTTGTCGGCCTGGGGTTCTGTAGGTTTTGAAGGCACAGATACTAAAGAACTTGATTTGACACTGGGATATGAGTATGGTGGTTTTAGTGTCGGAGTGACCGACTATTGGTTTACAAGTGCGGATTCGCCTGCACGTTATTCCGATTATAAGGATGCTCATACATTTGAAGTTGCCTTGGGTTACGATTTCGGACCTGTAGCGGTCAATTGGTTTACTAATTTTGCTGGTTCGGTAGGTGTAAACGAAGATGGTAAAGATGCATATGCTTCATATTTTTCTGTTTCGGCACCTTTCTCATTGGGAGGCATTGATTGGACAGCAGAGATTGGAGCCACTCCTTGGGCTAATGATTTCTATAATGGTTATTCCAACGGTTTTAAAGTTTCTGCCATAAGTCTTCAGGCATCAAAAGAGATAAAGATAACAGACAGTTTTTCTCTTCCGCTTTGGGCACAGGCTATCTGGAATCCTACAACAAAAGGCGCATACTTCGTAGCCGGAATAAGTTTCTGATATCCGGGTATAGCATATACAAATACAATATACATACAATATACAAATACAATAACGAATGAGATTATGAAAAAGATTGAAGCTATTATTCGCCGGACGAAGTTCGACGATGTAAAGGAGGCTCTTCTGAAAGCCGATATAGAATGGTTTTCTTATTACGATGTGAGAGGGGTCGGGAAGACACGCGAGGGACGCATATACCGAGGAGTGGTATATGATACCAGTTCCATAGAGCGCATTCTGATATCTATTGTTGTGAGAAACAAGAATGTGGATAAAACTGTAGAAGCCGTGATGAAGGCTGCGCATACAGGCGAGATAGGCGACGGGCGTATTTTCGTAATCCCGGTGGAAGATGCTGTCCGCATTCGTACCGGAGAACGTGGAGACATCGCACTCTATAATGCGGAACAGGAGAAATAACCTTGTTCGTCATTCCTTAATATATAATAAAATAACTAAATAAACGAGATAAATTATGGACAAATATATAAAAGGCGGCATGTGTATGTTGCGGTATGCCGTAATGCTTCTGATTATGTTTTGTTGGGTGCCTGATGTGTGTGCGAGTGAAGAAACTGTTGTAACCGAGCCGGTTTTGAATTCCGGCAATACGGCTTGGCTGTTGGTTGCCTCAATATTGGTGTTGTTTATGAGTATTCCCGGTATCGCTTTATTTTATGGCGGTCTAGTTCGACGGAAAAATGTGTTGAGTGTCATCATGCAGACGCTGTTTATTGTTGGTGTAGTCAGTATTTTGTGGGTGGCGTTCGGCTATAGTTGGGCGTTCGATACCAGTTTTGCCGAAACAGGCAATCCGCTGGCGTGTATAATAGGAGGCTTCGACAAGGCTTTCCTTCACGGCATCAGCATCGGCACCCTTACAGCAGGCGATATTCCCGAACTGCTTTTTGCGATGTTTCAATGCATGTTCGCAATTATTACGCCGGCATTGATACTCGGTGCTTTTGCCGAGCGTATAAAGTTTTCCGGATATGTATTGTTTATTACTTTGTGGGTGATTGTAGCTTATTTCCCTATGGCCCATTGGGTGTGGGGTGGAGGATTCCTGCAGGAAATGGGTGCTATCGACTTTGCCGGAGGTACGGTCGTGCATATTAACGCCGGAATTTCCGCATTGGTTATGGCTATCATGCTTGGCAAGCGAATGGATTATAGGGTAGGACACCCCATTACGCCACACAACGTGACTTTCGTTTTTATGGGAACTTCTTTCTTGTGGTTAGGCTGGTTCGGATTCAATGCCGGAAGTGGGCTGGCGGCCGACGGACTGGCGGCGAACGCTTTTATGGTGACGCATATTGCCACAGCCGCCGCTGCCATAACATGGATGGTGATAGATTGGTTTTGCAATAAGAAACCTACCATTATCGGCTCGTGTACAGGAGCTGTGGCCGGACTTGTGGCTATCACTCCCGCAGCCGGCACGGTTGATTTGCTTGGCGCATTGTGTATCGGCGTCATTACTTCCGTGGTATGCTTTTTCATGGTTGCCGCTGTAAAGCCTAAGTTTAAATACGATGATGCCCTCGACGCTTTTGGAGTGCATGGAGTGGGTGGTATAATTGGTTCTGTCCTGACAGGTGTGTTTGCTACGCGTTTTATTTCCGGAGAGGACGGCGTGCAGGGTGCTTTGTATGGAGACTGGCATCAGTTGTGGATACAGATTCTGGCTACGGTAGTTTCTATTGTATATAGTGCGGTAGTTACTTTTATCCTGTTCAAGATTGCTGACGCGACTGTTGGCTTGCGTGTTGACAAGCGCGTGGAAGAAGAAGGACTTGATATCTATGAACATGGTGAATCGGCATACAACAGATAATTAATAATTAACAATTAATAATTGATAATGAACAATGAATAATTAATAGTGAATAATGAAGACATCAACTCGTTTTTAATTATTAATTATTCATTGAATAACCTAACAACTAAATAAATATGATTCGTTTTAATGTAGTGGAAAAGGCTTTCCAGACAAAGCCTATGGAGGTAAGCGTTCCGAGCTGCCGTCCGAGTGAGTATTTTGGCAAATATGTATTCAACAGGGAGAAAATGTTCAAGTATCTTCCAAGTACGGTTTATGCAAAGTTGGTAGATGCGATGGATCATGGAGCGACACTTGACAGACAGACTGCAGACGAAGTGGCAGCAGGTATGAAACGTTGGGCAAGCGAACTTGGTGCAACACATTATACACACTGGTTCCAGCCTCTGACGGAAGGAACAGCCGAGAAGCATGATGCGTTTGTGGAACATGATGGTAAAGGTGGCATGATGGAAGAATTCTCCGGTAAACTTCTTGTACAGCAGGAACCTGATGCGTCATCTTTTCCAAACGGAGGTATAAGAAATACATTCGAGGCTCGTGGATATAGCGCATGGGATCCTTCGTCTCCTGTATTTGTCGTTGACGATACATTGTGCATTCCTACTGTGTTTATAGCATATACAGGCGAGTCGCTTGACTATAAGGCTCCACTGCTTAAGGCTCTTAGTGCAGTAGATAAAGCGGCGGTGGCTGTATGTCATTATTTTGACACTAACGTAAAGAAGGTTACAGCTTTCTTGGGATGGGAACAAGAATATTTCCTTGTTGACGAAGGTTTGTATGCAGCTCGTCCGGACCTGTTGCTTACAGGACGTACACTGATGGGACATGAGGCTTCTAAAAACCAGCAGCTTGAAGACCATTATTTCGGAGCAATTCCTACCAGAGTCGCAGCATTTATGAAGGATTTGGAGATACAGGCACTTGAACTTGGTATTCCTGTAAAGACACGTCATAATGAAGTTGCTCCTAACCAGTTTGAGCTTGCTCCGATATATGAGGAATGTAATCTGGCTGTTGACCATAATATGCTGGTTATGTCACTTATGCGTAAAGTGGCACGTGCACATGGTTTCAGAGTGTTGCTTCACGAAAAACCTTTTAAGGGTGTTAATGGTTCCGGTAAGCATAACAACTGGTCTTTAGGAACTGATACCGGCGTTCTACTGATGGCTCCAGGAAAGACAACAGAAGAAAACTTGCGTTTCGTTACATTCGTAGTCAATACATTGATGGCTGTTTACAGACATAACGGACTGCTTAAGGCTTCTATCATGAGTGCTACTAACGCTCATCGTCTGGGAGCAAACGAGGCACCTCCAGCAATCATTTCTTCTTTCCTTGGCTCACAGTTAAGCAAAGTTCTTGACCATATAGAGGAAAATGCCAATGAAGATTTAGTATCATTGGGAGGAAAGCAAGGAATGAAACTTGACATACCTCAGATTCCGGAATTGCTGATTGATAATACAGACCGTAACCGTACTTCACCATTTGCGTTTACCGGAAACAGATTTGAATTCCGTGCAGTAGGTTCTGAAGCCAACTGTGCAAGTGCCATGATTGCATTGAATACAGCAGTTGCAGAACAGCTTGTCATATTCAAGAAAGAAGTGGATGACCTGATTGAAAAAGGCGAACCGAAAGTTTCTGCTTTGTTACAGGTATTGCGTAAATACATAAAAGAAAGTAAACCTATCCGTTTCGACGGTAATGGTTACAGTGACGAATGGAAAGAAGAAGCTCTCAAGCGTGGATTGGACTGCGAAACCAGCTGTCCGGTTATCTTCGATAACTATCTGAAACCTGAAAGTGTAGCGATGTTTGAGTCAACAGGCGTAATGACACGTAAGGAACTTGAAGCACGCAATGAGGTAAAATGGGAGACTTATACCAAGAAAATTCAAATTGAGGCACGTGTTCTGGGAGACTTGGTTATGAATCATGTAGTGCCTGTAGCTATCAGCTATCAGACAAAACTTATTGATAATGTATTCAAGATGAAAAGTTTGTTCCCAGCTGAAGAAGCAGAAAGACTGTCTGCTGGAAATGTGGCTATCATTAAGGAAATTTCAGAACGCACTGCATATATAAAAGAACACGTTGACTCTATGGTAGAGGCTCGTAAGGTGGCTAATAAGATTACTTCCGAACGCGAGAAAGCCATAGCTTATCACGATAACATCGCTCCAATGCTTGAACTTATCCGTTATCATATAGATAAGTTGGAACTGATTGTCGATGACCAGATGTGGACTTTACCTAAGTATCGTGAGTTATTGTTCATACGATAACATATACGATTCTCTATTTATTGGTTGTTTAATTCAGAGAAAGAGCCGGTACGCCGTGATGGTGTATCGGCTCTGTTGTTATGATATATAAAAGTATTAAAGGAGATAAAGTGTTGAGCTTTATCTCCTTTAACTTCTTTATCTCCTTTACTGTTTTATTTATTGTTCCAATAAGAAACTTTTCAACTCATTCGCATCATCGGCAATGAAATCCGGTTGGTATGCTTCAAGTTCTGTTCTAGGACGGAATCCCCAGCTTACTCCAACAGTTTTTACTCCTGCATTTTTACCAGTTTCCATGTCAACGCATGAATCGCCAACGTACACGATTTCTTCTTTGCATATGCCTGCATGTTCTGATATCTCATTTACTATTGTTGGGTCCGGTTTTGATGGAACTCCATCACGCTGCCCGAGTATTTCGCAGAAGTTTATGTCAGGAAAATACTGTCTTACCAGCTTTACGGCTGCTGCCTGATATTTATTTGAAGCTACTGCTATCTGTATGTTGTTTTTCTGCAAATCTGCCAGAAGACTGTTCATTCCAGGATAAGGTTTGCTCAGATCTGAATTGTGCGCATCGTAATAAGGCACAAACTCAGAGCGTATTTTCATAACATATTCATCGTTTTTCTTATCTTCCGGCAATGCACGTTCGAATAGCTTGTTTATTCCGTTTCCTACGAAAAACTTATATTCCTCTTCATTATGTGTAGGAAGTCCATATTGCTCAAGTGCATAGTTGGTAGCCGCAGCCAGGTCGGCTATTGTGTTCAGTAATGTGCCGTCTAAATCGAATATTACAAGTTTCATGAATAAAGAATTTTCTTTTTGTTTGATTATCCTATAGTTTATAAATCGACTGCAAACTTAGTTAAATCGTTTGATTTGTTATATCTTTGTGACTGTAAAAAGTTATAAAATTATGAAAACACATAGGTCGGGTATATTATTGTTGGTAATTTGTGGGCTTCTTGCATTGGGAAATTTTCCATTGATGGCGCAGGACGGGGCTGACTGGAGTTCATGGACATCTGTAGCTGTAAATCATAAGTTTAATAAGAATCTTAGACTTATGTCGAAAGTGCAAGTCAGGTCAAGGGATAATTTCAGTGCTTTTGAGAGATTTTTTATAAATGCCGGATTGGGTTACAAGGTTCTGCCTAAATGGGAACTGAAAGGTGTCTTTGCCTATCATCGCAGGAGTAGTGCTTCGAAGGGTAACTTCAATGCCTACAGGTATCATCTGGGCTCGGAAGCATTCTGGAAGAAGGGCGATTTCAGAATCCGCTGGAGGGAGAGGTTTCAACATACATTCGCTTTAGGCGATGATGAGATGATAATTCGTTCCAGACTGATGTTTGACTATAATATACCATCAACTATATTGGTCCCGTATTTTTCAATTGAGACCTTCAATGATTTGGAGAATAATGATGCTTTCAAAGCTGAAAGAATCCGCTATATGCCGGGATTAAGGATGAATCTTACTGATATGTATTCATTATCGGTTTTTTATTGCAGGCAGGATGATATTTCCACAAAGACCAATATTGCCGGTGTGGAGTTTATAATCAATTTGTGATAGATTAAAAAACATTTAGTATCATACTAACAACTAAAATAATACTTTAATTTATGAGTTTTCTTGATTTGGTAAATAAGCGTTATTCTGTACGTTCATACGAAGAACGTCAGATTGAGAAAGAGAAGATAGATTATATCATGGAATGTGTTCGTATGGCTCCGTCAGCTGTGAATTTCCAGCCGTGGAAATTCTATATTGTAACGGACAAAGATAAGCTGAATGATATAAAATCAACTTATAAGCGTGAATGGATAATGTCTGCTCCATGTATTATTGTGGCATGTGCCAAACATGATGAGTCATGGCATCGTCGCTCGGACAATAAGGATCATGCAGATATTGATCTGGCAATAGCTATCGAGCATCTGTGTCTTGCTGCTGCGGAACAGGGGCTAGGTACTTGCTGGGTATGTAATTTCGATGCTGCACTCTGCCATCAGTTGATGTCCTTGCCTGAGGAGATGGAGCCGGTTGCTCTAATTCCTGTGGGCTATACACCTGATACTGAAATACCGGAGAAGAAAAGAAAGGATATGGATGAAATCTGTGTATATATCTGATATATCTTAACTTAGTATAGATATAAGCTCGCCGAAACTGCCGCAACTATAGTTCTTTTCATCAATATGTAATTGCATTTCTGATGATGACAGAACTTTAAGTTCCGGCAGTTTTTTGTCTTCCTGTGCTGCCTGTTTGTCCAGACACAGAAATCCGTGGCGGTTCAGTGCGTTCTGTGTCCAGTGTTTAAGTATCTGGTCGTCTGTATATAGTATGATGGAACGGTCGGCTTTCACGGTAGGGGAGTATCCTCCGTGCATAAGGTCGAATTTAATTTCTGCTTCAGGAAAAAGCCTGTCCATCAGTCCGGATAATATTATGTCTTCCGTCACTCCGGAATGTATTCCGTTTTTAGGAGTGAGTAGCCATAGATAGTCGGCTGTAACCAGTGCCTGCTCTATGTCGTGGGTGGAGAGTAATATGGCTTTGTTTTCTTCATGCGCCAGCCGGTGGAGCAATGTGAGTATTTCTATTCTACTTACTGCATCAAGGAATGCGGTCGGTTCATCAAGAAGTATTATCGGACATTCCTGTACTATGGCTTTGGCTATCATGGCCTTTTGGCGTTCTCCGTCAGAGAGGTTAGCCGTATAAGTTTCTGCTTTATGGCTTATTCCTGTAAGATGCAGCGCATGGTCTATTATTTCTTTGTCGTAAGCAGACAAGCGTCCGAAGAAACCGGTGTGCGGCTGGCGTCCAAGGGCTACAAGCTGTCGTACCGTCAATGCTCCTGCAAAAATCCTTTCCGTCAGTACAAGTCCGATGGTGCGCGACAGTTCCTTTTCTGAATATCTTTCTACAGGTTTGTCCATAATGTTGAGGCTACCGTCCAATATAGGTTGCGATGCGGAGATTGTGCGCAGGAGAGTTGACTTTCCCGCACCGTTCGGACCAAGCAGACATGTCAGGTTGCCTCCCTTCAGTGTGAAGTTGAGGTTGGACTGTACGGTAGTTTTCCTGTTTTTCGTGTGGTAGCCGATACTCAGATTGGAAGCTGTAATCACATCGTTGTTTTCCATCAGTTAAAGTATTGTATTTTCTTCTGGTTTATAATTACATATATTATTACCGGAGCTCCGAGTACCGGTGTTACGGCATTTATCGGTATGATACCATTCTCTCCCGGAAGTATGCTCACTATCGAACATAACAGAGCCATTGCTGCTCCACAGAGTGCGGTTGTGGGGAGAAGTGAGTTATGGTTTGATGTTCCTAGCAGAAGCCGTGCAATATGAGGTACAGCCAGCCCGATAAACGAAATCGGTCCGCAGAACGCAGTTGTTACGGCAGTCAGTATTCCTGTTGACAGCAGGAGCATATTCCTTGTTCGGCGGATATTTACGCCAAGATTTTCCGCATATCTAGTTCCCAGCAAAAGAGCATTCATAGGCTTTATGAGCATTACGGATATTGCCAGCCCTATTAGTATCATTGAAGAGAAGGCGGGAAGTTGAGTGAGCGATACACCTCCGAAATTTCCCATTCCCCATGTGACGTAGGAGTGTACTCCTTCGGCTGTAGAGAAGAAGTTTAGAAGTGATATTGCCGATGAAGTGACGTACCCTGTCATAATTCCGGCTATCAGAAGCATGACGTTGTTCTTTATCAGTGTGGATAGAAACAGTATGAATGCCATTATGGCGAATGCGCCTGCCATGGCTCCAGCGATGACGGACAGAAATCCGCCGAGACTGATGGTAGATACCGTTATGCTTCCTCCCATACCAAGTATTACCAGTGCGGCTCCGAGACTGGAGCCGGAACTTATTCCCAGTATGGAGGAATCTGCCAGAGGATTGTTGAATACAGTCTGCAGCATAAGTCCGGACACGGCAAGTGCGGCTCCGGTTAGTATAGCTGTAATGGTCTGTGGCACACGCGACTGTAGGACAATGTAAGTCCAGCTGGCTTTTTCCGCCTCTCCACCTGAAAGTATATCGGTAACCACAGATGCCGGAATACTGACTGAACCATAATACAGACTTATGGCGGCAAGGGTTACAGTCAGGATGGCAAGCAGTGCGATATATATGGTATTCTTGTTTCTCAAAATTTTATTCTTTAATAGACGAGTAATCAAAATCAACAGTTAAAACTTCAATTCTGTATAATACTGTGTCTTTTCATTTTTCATAATTTCCGGATGGAAGATTATAATCAGGTCTCTGAGCAGAGTCTCCGGATGAAAAGGCGTCTCTTCGTAGAAGTTTACGTACGAGGTATTGCATCCAAAGATACGTTTATTTTTCCACGCGTCAAAATTGGTATATGGAGAGTAGTCGTTTTTCAGTTCGGAGTATGTCTTATCCTGTTTCTGATTATACTTTATGAGCCAGAAGTCAGCTTTCTGACCTTTGTCCAGAACTGTCTCAAACGACATAGGCACTGAGCCGCTTTCCTTTGTATAGCTGAATATGTAGTCTCCTCCGGCATCGTTTATCATCCTGGCCATGGTGCTTCTTCCTCCGGGAACATACCATGCAGATGAATATTTCAATTCAGTAATCACAGTAGGGCGGTCGTGGACATCTTTTGTCATATGTTTCAGAGTGAGATATTGTTTCTCTATTTTTCTGAACAGTGAGTCAGTCTCTTCCTCTTTACCTGTAAGGAGTCCATAAAACTTCATCCATTCTGCTCTGCCTAGGGGAGATGTCTCCATATAGTCGGCACATTCTATGATGGGTATTCCTATACTTTCTATTCTTCCGTACCCGCCGCTATTCTCAAAAGGAGAGAGCAGTACCGCATCGGCATTGAGGTCGATAATCTTTTCTATGTCGGGACTCATTGAAGAGCCGCAGTCGGCTATGAAGCCACCTTCGTACATCTCCTTTATCTGTGGATGCTTGATATACTGAATGTCGCACACTCCGGCTATGGATTTGATAGCTCCTGTTTCGGCCAAGAGGGAGTTGTGAACAGATGAGTAAACAATGGCATTATTTAAAGGAGTACGAACTATAGTTCCTTCGGGCAGATTGCCGGTGTTGGTATTGTCTCTGTCTGTCAGTATGTACGTATGCAGAGTTTTCAGTGTATCCCATGGATTGCGCAGTTCCACTTTGGTATAATCCTTGAATTTCAGAATTCTGATGTTTTCCGCATAACTGAATTTTACTGTATCGACAGGAGTTTCAGAATGCGAGGAAGTCCTGCTTCCTCCGCTGCATGCAGAGAGAAGCAGGACTAATGTTACTATATTGGCAGATAGTAAAAATGATTTCTTCATTATAATAATGATGCAGATATTTCTTCTTTTGGCTGTTATTCTGTTACAAAACGTATTCCTGTAGTGTATTGACCGGCTTCAAATTGAGATTTTTTGTTGCCGTTTTTGTCGTACACATATACGTCGTTCAACGCTCCGTATGGCTGGTTTATTATGTACACATCTTCTGTCTCAGGGTCAACAGCTATACCGCCTGGGTTTGGTATGTCGCTGAATTTTACGAATTCTGTCTCTTTACTGGTCTTGATATCATATACGAAACACTTTGCTCTTTCCGGCAGATGGTACTCAGAGTAGAGAATATACATCTTGTCGCCATTGTTGGCTATGTATGAAGCGTTGCATAGTTCCTCAACCTGATATGTATCTGGATTTATACGTTGCATAGTTCCGTAGATATAATCCTCCTCTTCTAGTCCTTCAGATCCGGCATAGTTACCATTTGATACAATATACACAAATCCGTCGCTACCCACAATGCTTTGCGTATAAGGATTAAGCAAAACTGTAATATCCTCGACTTTGGTCATGGTCTTTGCATCTACTACCGCAACTGTATTTCCCATACCATATCCGGAGATATTTACGAAGATTTTTCCCTTGGTGTATGACAATCCCTCCGGATAATCCCCTACATTTACAGAAGAAACTATTTCTTGAGACAGGGTATCAAGTTTGGAAACAGTACCGTCGTATGCAGTAAAGAATACAAATCCGTCGCCTGCTGTGGCAAATCTTGGTTGCAGAGGTTTATTGTCGGACGTTGTAAGTGGCATGCTTTTTATTATTTTTCCTTCCTTGTCCAGTATCTCTATTTTTGAAGAAGTGGTGCTTACTGCATATAGTTTAGAGCCATAAACACATAAGTCCTGAAGGTCACCTATTCCTTTGCCGTTACTTGCTGCATAAATATCAGATGACGCTGTGCCTTTGTCTATATCGTACCATTGTATTGAACCGTCATTGGCACCCCAGTTGCCAGTGTTAATTATGTATGCTCCTGTGGTGATTACAGGTTTTTCTGTTCCACCATCAATTCCCGGTTCATCGTTATTACATGATGTCATTGCAGTGATAAGAAACATAGTTGCTGTAAGATAAATGAATTTCAATTTCATAATGTTCTGTTTTTATTTGTTGTTGTTTAATGATTTAATATTCTTATTCATAGAGTTTTATCTGTTATAGAATATAACTCAGTGATACTTTATAGTTTCTTCCCGGCATAGGATAAAATCTTATGACCTCATAGTTTTTTCCGCTCAGGTTTAATGCATCCAGCTGAATCTTGAATTTGTGCTTTTTCCAGGAAAAAAATCTGTATGCCGATAAGCTATGATCGGAATATGGCTCAATACGGTACGAAGGAAGGTTTTGTGCCAGAGTATATCTCTCAGAAGCAAAGGTTACATTATATGTAATATTCACCCATGGGTTCTCTATTGTGAGACTTCCTCCTCCTGAATGTTTTGGAGTATATATAATCTGGTTTCTCCATGTTTTTGATTCAGGGTCGGTTATATCCTCTGCCTGGATAAAGTTATAGTTAGCTGTGAGATAAAGGTTTATTTTGTCTGTCAGACTGTATTCCGACGATATGTTTATGTCTGTTCCTATAGTCTCAACTTTACCGACATTCATCATTTTCCACACAAACATGGTGGGAACTGCAACAATCTTGTCGTTGACCTTATTATAATATACATCAGCTGAAAGGCTAAGGAATCTGAATCGTCTGTTAGAGTCCGATCTATTGTATGTCACTCCGAAGTTTCCCTGTCGTGTGGTTTCCGGACGAAGATTGGTATTCCCTATAAGGAGATAATACAGGTCGTTGAATGTAGGAGTTCTGAATATATCCTTATACGAGGCTCTTATCCTTAATCCGTGCTGACGTAAAGGTTTCCACGATATACTGACGGCAGGAGACAGACGTTTCCTGTCATCTGCAGCTTTCCCTATCTTCACATTCTCTGTTATGTATGTGTTGAGCAGTGAAGCCGAAGCTGAGAAATTAGTCCGTTCATATCTGGCAGCTAAAGCACTGAGTACAGTAAATCTTTCGGGAAACTGGCAGTCTCTCAGGTTGGTGTGCAGATAATTATATGCAAAATCCTGTGCAAATGAGAAAGAAAGATTCTTTACCGGACTGCCCATTACAGTGGCTGACAGATAGGTCTCTGTCTGTCTGTATCGGTCGTCTGTTATTCCGGATGACTTGTCGTTATAGTCTCTGTTCCAACTGTAGTTGAATTTTCCAAGTACCTGCATTTTCAACCGTTTATTCCATCTGTTTTCGTAACGCACTTGTCCGAAGTAGTTTCTATCGTACAGTCTTTCAGCAGAATAAGGATTGTCGTAAACCACACTTCCCGGCAGTCCTCTTTCAGAGTCAAATAGGTATGCTTTTACTTGTAGGTCTTGTTTGGAGGTAATGGATGAGTACAGATTTGCTTCTGCTCTGTAAGAACGTATGTCGCTGTTGTTCCTTTTTGCATCAATCAGTTGGTTTCCGTTCCATAATTTAAATCTGTAGTTACCGTCGGCTTGCAGATAATCTCCATAAAATGAAAGACCAGTTTTATTGGTTATTTTATGGCTATACATTACAGAGGGATTAATCAAACCATATGAGCCGGTTTTGAAGGAAGCGTTAATACTGTATTTACCTTTTTCTATGTCAGGTGTTATAGTCTTTATGTTGATAACTCCTGCCGAGGCAAAAGCTTTTGCACTTTGATATATATCATCAGTCTGACCAATTGTAAGAGAAAGTTCTGATACATTACTCAGAGAGTACCTTGAAATATCAACTTGTCCAGACTGGCAGTCGCTTATGCTTACTCCATCGTATATAACTCCTGTATGCTGTGCTCCCATACTTCTTATGGAAACAGTTTTCAGTCCTCCTATACCTCCGTAGTCTTTTACATTAACTCCCGAAAAGTGTTTTACGGCTTCGGCTACATCATACACTCCCATACGCTCCAGCTCTGATTTTTTCAGTATCTGAAGCGGTGACGTTGCCATTAAGGCTGATGGAGTCTTTCTCGCACTGATAGTAACGTCCGGAATTTGGTGTATCCTACCGGTGATGCTGTCTGTGTTGTTCTTCTGTGCCATAGATACCATTATCGGACATAAAAACAGTACAGTTACAGCGTACCTGTGGACAACATAATTCAGTTTGCCCATTTCTTACTCAATAAGTGTCTTACAAAAATTACATGTATCCGCATCATTCTTTCCTCGAGAATGCTGTGGTATGATTTCTTGTTTTGCAGGTCTTCTGACTTACTCCGGATGGCTTTACCTTCCCGTCATCAAGTTTGACAGTGGTTAAACAGATATTAAGCTATCCTTATTCTGTGGAGATTACAGCAGCGGGACTGTCCGGGATTTTCACCCGATTCCCTTTTCATCCTCATCCTGTAAATAGGCATATTGGAACAAAACATTGCAAATATATGAAAAAAACGGAAAATTGAAAATCATTTATTTTATTTTCGCATTTTTACTATATATGAAATGCAATCTTCAGATACTATGAGTAATTAGATGATGTGTCAATATAATATAAATCCGGCGATGCCGCAGAGTATGATAAGAAGTATAGGATTGACTTTATATTTGTGTGAAGCAATGAACACTGAAGCGAAAATCGCTATGCTCGTTATTATGCTGTAAGTGTCCGAACCAAAATTCTCGGTATTCATCAGTACAAGGGCAGCAGATGCTAAAAGTCCCACTACTCCTGGGCGTAGCCCGTCGAATACAGAAGCCACTACAGGGTGTTTCTGATATTTCAAAAAGAATTTGCTTATCAATATCATCAGGATGAATGAAGGCAAGACTACAGAACATGTTGCTATGGCAGAACCTAAAACGCCTATTCCATGAGAGTAGCCGGCATTAACTACAGCTGTATAACCAACGTATGTTGCAGAGTTTATACCGATAGGACCGGGTGTCATCTGGCTGATGGCAACTATATCTGTGAATTCAGAAGAACTGAGCCAGTCATGACGTGTCACAACTTCACCTTGTATCATGGACAACATTGCATAGCCTCCGCCGAATCCGAAGAGACCTATCTTGAAGAATGTATAGAATAGTTGTAGGAATATCATGTTGTAAATTAAAAATTAAAAGTTAATAATTAAGAATTTGGGTGTGGCTTTTACTGACTTTCAACTCTCTGTCATTTGCTTTTATCCTCAGTTTTTCTTTTATATCGCCCGTAAATATATCCGCCAAGTCCTGACAGAATAATTACGTAGATAGGCGAGAAGCCGAGCAGCCATATAAGCAGTGCAGATACTGCCGGAATCCATATATTGTATCTGTTGATACGTGCGGTTTTAGCCATTTTGAAAGTAGGTGCTGCAATTAATGCCACTACTCCGGGACGTATGCCCTTGAATACTCTTTCAACAGGTTCCAGATGCTGGAACTGCCTGAAGAAGAGTGCAATGGCCAGTATTATCAGAAATGATGGCATGATTGTTCCTAAAGCCATGAAGAATGCTCCCCAGAATTTACGCAGTTTATATCCTATGAAGATTGCGATGTTGACGGCGAATATTCCCGGAACTGTTTGCGACAATGCCATGAGGTCAAGGAATTCTTCTTTTTTTATCCATTTCCTTTTATCAACTATTTCCGCTTCAATAAGTGGAACCATGGCATAACCGCCTCCTATAGTGAATAGTCCTATTCGGAAGAATATTGTAAAATAATTTAGATATATCATGTCGTTAATTAAGAACTAGCTTCTTTCTCTGTTTTTAGTTATTAACTGATTTCATATAATCTCTAGGAGGAACACCGTAATATTTTTTGAATGTATCTGCAAAATATTTCGGGTCGGCAAATCCGAGCATGTCTGAAACCTCTGATACGGTATATTCCTTTGTTTTCAGTAATATGGCAGCTTCCTGCATACGTATGTTCCTGATAAGCTCGGCTGGAGGTTCACCTGTAAGTGCTTTGATCTTGTTGTAGAAACTTGTACGGCTCATGTTTACGGCTGCACATAAGGTATCCACATTCAGACCTTTTCCAAGTCCTTCTTTTATAAGTCCGGTCACTTTACGGATAAACTCTTCGTCAAGTGTGGAGATCATTTCCGGCACGTCATTTTCTTCTGATGATATAGAATTCTCGTCCGTATCTTCTTTTTGTTGTGGCAGGGATACTATAAGTTCCTGAAGCCTTTTCCTTATCAGGTCTCTGTTTTCAAGAACATTGCTGATATTGGCTTTAAGAAGGGTTATGTCGAACGGTTTTACTATATACAGGTCTGCTTTAGTCTTCAGACCGTCAATAATATCCTTCTTTTCGCCAAGGGCAGTAAGCATAATAAACGGTATATGACTGGTTGCCATATTACCTTTTACGGCTTTACATAGTTCGTATCCGTTCATTATAGGCATCATTACATCCGATATAATCAGATCCGGTTGTTTCTTTCTTATTGTGTCAAGGGCCTCTTTTCCGTTCTCTGCACCGAATGTGTGGTATGTGTCTGCCAACGATTGCATCAGGAAGTTTCTCAACACATCGTTATCTTCTACAATTAGAATGTGTGGAGCATTTTCCGGGATGTTATTCTCCGTTTGTGTGACAGTGGATTCTGTCTGCTGGTCTTCTTGTGAAGCTATGGTGTATGCCCATCCTTCCTGTATGTTTGCTTCATTCCATTCTTCCGGATTTTCATCACGGTATATATATTTTCTGCTTCTGATAGGGAACGACAAATGGAAGCTTGTACCGGAATTCTCTTCACTGGTGAACGATATGCGTCCTTCATGGTTGCGTATTAGCCTCCATGTCAGAAGCATTCCGATACCTGAACCGGTGATAAGCTGGTTTGTTGCGTTCTGTCCTCTGAACATATATCTGAACATCTTCTTCCTGTCTTTTTTAGGTATTCCTATACCGGTGTCGGTTATGTCGATATTCCAGTTCTTTTTATTATGTGATGCGTTTATATCCACATATCCACCCTTGGGAGTATATTTAATGGCGTTCGATATAAGATTCCTTAATATCGAATCCATTTTGTTACGGTCTATCCACACTTCCAGCTCATTGAAATCGCTTTCGTATTTCAAAGTAACCTCCTGTTGCTCAGCATAGTTTTTGAACTGTTGAAGATATTCTTTAAGATATGAATTAAGTTCATATTTTTTTACGCTGACTTGCGGACTGTAAAGCTCTTCTTTCTGGAAGTTCATCAGTTTGTTCGCCAGTTCCGAAAGGTTGTCAGTGTTTTGTAGAGCCAGGTTTATGTTCATGGTACTTTCGGACGAAAGCTTCTCTTTTTTCAGAATTTCTCCCAAAGGCGCTTTTATAAGTGTAAGTGGTGTACGTATGTCGTGAGCCGTATGTATAAAGAAATTTATTTTCTCCTGCGATATACGTCTGTCTTTCTTTATCATCTTATATCTGTAAAGTGAAAATGCCGCTCCGAATATTAATACTATATAAAGCATTATGGCCCATGAAGTAAGCCATATAGGACTTTTGATGATAATACTGATGTTTCTCTCTTCCAGCAATTGGTTGTTGTCCAGAAGTATTGCTCTTATTCTTAGTCTGTATTCTCCCGGTGATATGTTAGTATATCTTATCATTCCATCTTCACTGGGACTGCTCCACTCGTCGAAGAAGCCTTCCAGTTTCCAAGTATAATATATATTTGACGGATTGTCGTAGTTGACAGAAGATACGTTTATGGAGAAGGTATTCTGATTGAATTCCAACTCCAGGATCGATGTCTCGTCAAGCAGTTTTTTCAATGGCGAACCTTTTTCGCCCGGGTATGCAGGCTTGTACATTATGCTAAGGTTGTCAAGAACCATATGAGAAGAAAATTTCTCAGGCAGTTTCATACTGTCAGCAAGTACAATTGCTCCGTCATTACTACCTAATATAATCTCTCCATATCCAGTATTTACGGCAGCCCCTTGGTTGAAGTTATATGCTGAAAGGCCCTGTTCCCCTGTCCAGTTTGTAAACATTTTGTCCTTGATGCTGAATAGGGAAATTCCGTTTTCTGTTCCCAGAACTATGTCGCCATATTTGTTTTCTACCAGACTGTAAATGTTGTTTGTAATAAGGCTACAGTTTGCAGTAGTATAATGTTTTACCTCTCCTGAAATATTGTCTATGATGAAAAGTCCGTTGCCGTACGTTCCTACGAATGTATAGCTCCCATCCCGAGTAATGCATATGGAATTTACACACCCGGTTTCTTCTTCAGTTCTGAATTTTTCCAGCTTTTCTTCAGGCTTACTGAAAATGTACAGTCCGTCTATTGTTCCTATCCATAATGATTTTTTGTCTTTTTCCTTTATGCATGTTATCGGATATGTTGATGGATAGATGCTTGTACGTTTATTTTGGGGATCATACATCCTTAAGCTTTGGAAGCCTCCTCCCCAAAGTATATTGTCAGAGTCGCGGATTATGCTTCTTATATATTTGTCAGGTGTTTCATCATTATCTGGTGCAAGTCTGATTGCATAGTTGGCTGTTTGGCTATTTTTGTTTATGCGGTATATTCCAGACATATATCCTCCAGCCAGTATCTCTCCCGTTTTGTATTCGCATAAAGACGTAAATATATGGTTATCATTCTTCGAATCTTTAGCAAATGATGACAGATAGTTTATCCATTTCTTTGCCGAGCGGTCAAAACAGCTTATACCATTGCTGGTAGCAAACCATACATCGCCATCCGAATCGGTCATAATGGCATTAATTCTGTTGTCTATTAGTGAATTACTATTGTCTTTGGAGTGTCTGATCCATTCGTATGGCTGATATTTTTCTGTATATACAGTGATACCGGTAGGGTAAATTACATTCCATATACGTCCGTCATGATCAATGCATAAGTCCTTGACAATGCTTCCATTCATTCTATTCTGTCTGGAATAGTCCTCTGTAAGGAAGCTGGCGAAAGTTCTGTCCTTCAGGTTCAGCTTATAAACTCCGTCTCCGTCTGTTGCTATCAGAACCTCGCATCCTGAATTGCCATACGGCTTTATTGTATTTATGCTTACGTCTGTCAATACTTTACCTACATTATGTAGAATGGCTTTATCCGTATCATAAAGGTATAATCCATTTATAAGGGAGTTTATAATCAGATATCCGGTTTCTTTGTGGTAATAAATGTAATCTATCAATCCAACCTCATCCAAGCCATAGTTTTCTTTAGAATATGTGCCGGAAAGTGTTCTCTTGATTTTGTAAATATGTCTTTTTGATGCCAGAAAGTATTCACCGGGATTTTCATCCTGTGCTATGTATGAAATATCCTCATTTAGCAGATTGGTAATACATGAAGTGCTGTCTTTCTCCGTATTGTAAATAACAATATCTTTATCGCAAGTCATTAATATTTCATTATGACCAAAATATATGGCAGATACGGGTAGATCCTTGTATTGCGGATATGTCTGTTTCATGTCGAATACAAGACGAAATGAATCTCTCATCTCCTCGTATTTATATATGTATCCATCTTTTCCCGCTTCCCATAGTTTGTTCTCGGCGTCGGTGGCAAGTTGATTAAGGTTTGGATAGAAGTTTACTGTATTGTTATTTCTCGTCAGTTGGTAGTGCTTGAAATTCTTTCCGTCGAATCTGTCCACACCTTTGTGTGTCAGAATCCACATATATCCCTGATTTCCTTGGCATATAGATAGGACACGTCGGCTGCTGAGGCCGTCTTTCATGTCAATGTATTTGTATATTTGAGTGTATGAATTTAATATACATGAGAATAATATGATAAATGTAAGGACAATTCTATAAAACATGGCATTATGAAGTTATACATTGCAAATGTCGCTAAAAATGATTGGAAATCAAAATAAAACGAAAAAAAGGTTTTCCCGATTTTACCCGGGAAAACCTTTTTGATATTATTAATAACAAAATGTTACGTATTATTTCTTGTTTGCTTCAACCCATTTGCGAGCATTTACGAATGCCTCCATCCATGGAGTAATCTGGTCTTCACCAAGACGTTCTGCTGGATAATAAGCATTTTCCCATGGGAAGCAAGCTCTTTCAAGGTGTGGCATCATTGCAAGATGACGTCCGTCCTGTGAAGCGATACCTGCTACGCTGTAGTCTGAACCGTTAGGATTACCAGGATATTCATCGTATGAATACTTCAGAACTACATTATAGTGGTCTTCAGGATAAGGCAATGAGAACTTACCTTCTCCGTGAGCTACCCAGATACCGAGCTTAGAACCGCTCAATGAGCCGAACATTACGCTGCGGTTCATAGGAACTGTCACGCCAAGGAAGTTAGATTCAAACTTGTGTGAGTCGTTATGAAGCATCTTGCCTTTCTTCTTGTCTTCAGGAGTGATAAGTCCGAGTTCCATCATCAGCTGGCAACCGTTACATACACCGAGTGACAATGTATCCTGGCGTGCGTAGAAGTTGTCAAGAGCTGCTTTAGCTTTAGGATTGAACAGGAAGCTACCGGCCCATCCCTTAGCAGAACCAAGAACGTCAGAGTTAGAGAAACCACCGCAGAATACAATCATGTTGATGTCTTCCAATGTTTCGCGACCACTTACAAGGTCAGTCATTGTAACGTCCTTAACGTCGAATCCTGCAAGGTAAAGCATGTATGCCATTTCACGTTCACCGTTAGTACCTTTCTCGCGGATGATAGCAGCCTTGATACCGCTTGGAGTACGACGGTCAGGATCAAGTCCGAACTGAGAAAGCTTACCTGTGAATGAAGGGTTGAATGCAAATTCAACAGGCTGCTGTTTGTAGTTTTCGAAACGCTTCTTGGCACATCCGTTCATGCTCTGATGACGATCCATCAGGTATGAAGTAGAATACCATACGTCGCGCAGATAGTCGATACCGAACTGGTAAGTTGCACCATCCTTAGAAACGAGGATATGACGTTCTTCTGTCGGTTTACCAAGTTTCACGAAACCAACGCCTGCATCTTCAAGAATCTTCTTGACTTCAGCTTTGTTCTTATCTGCTACCTGTATAACGATACCCGGATTTTCTGCAAACAGAATCTTGACAATATCATCACATTTAATCTTGTCAAGTTCGATTTCCATACCGCCTTCTGTGTTAGCGAAACACATTTCAAGCAATGTAGTGATAAGACCACCGGCAGAAATATCGTGACCTGCAAGAATCAGTCCCTTGTTGATAAGTTCCTGAACTGCGAGGAATGCATCGCGGAAGTATTCTGGGTTCTGTACTGTAGGAACATCGCTACCTACCTTGTTGAGGCTTTGAGCAAAAGCAGAACCTCCAAGACGCAACTGGTCGAAACTGAAGTCTATATGATAGAATGTAGATTTTTCCTTATTAACCATAACAGGAGAAACCACCTTCTTGACGTCGCTTACTTCACCACCTGCAGAAACGATTACTGTTCCCGGGCTGATAATCTTTTCTCCGTTAGGATATTTTTGAGTCATTGACAATGAGTCCTTACCTGTAGGAACGTTTATCTGAAGTGAGCAGCAGAAGTCAGATAAAGCCTTCACTGCTGTATAAAGTCTTGCATCTTCACCTTCCTGTGAGCGGCAAGGCCACATCCAGTTGGCAGAAAGAGAAATGCTGTCCATACCGTCTGCCAAAGGAGCCCATACAAGGTTTGTCAGAGCTTCAGAAACGGCAAGAACAGAACCTGCAGCAGGATCTGCAAGTGCAGCCTGAGGAGCGTGACCGATAGCTGTTGCGATACCGGCATTTCCACGATAGTCGAGAGCTACCACACCACAGTCACTCAATGGCAACTGAAGTTCACCCTGACACTGCTGACGTGCAATCTTACCTGTTACCGAACGGTCAACCTTATTTGTCAACCAGTCCTTACAAGCTACAGCTTCAAGCTGAAGAACAGTTCTAACGTATTCGTTCAGTTTTGCCGCATCGTATGATACATTTTCATATTTACGTTCTACGGTCTTGTCAACCATATATGTCTTAGGAGAAGAACCGAACATTTGGTCAACAGCCAGGTCGAATGGACGGACGCCGTCAGCCTGTTCGAATACGAAACGGTGGTCGCCTGTAGTTTCACCTACAACGTACATAGGAGCACGTTCGCGTTCAGCAATCTTTCTTACGTGGTCAATAGCCTTTTCATCGATAAGCAATCCCATACGTTCCTGAGATTCGTTTGCGATGATTTCCTTAGCAGAAAGAGTTTCGTCACCGATAGGAAGCTTGTCCATGTGGATAAGACCACCGCAATCTTCTACAAGCTCAGACAGACAGTTCACGTGACCTGCCGAACCGTGGTCGTGGATAGAAACGATAGGGTTTTCATCTTCTTCACAAAGTGAACGAACCACGTTGTAAGCACGTTTCTGCATTTCCGCGTTTGCACGCTGTACGGCGTTAAGCTCGATTCCAGAAGAATAACGTCCTGTCTCAACAGAAGATACAGAACCACCACCAAGACCGATACGATAGTTGTCACCACCAAGAACCACAACTTCGTTACCAGCTTCAGGGCTACCCTTCAAGCAGTCACGCTGAGTACCGTAACCTACACCACCGGCAAGCATGATAACCTTGTCGTAAGCATACTTTTCGTTGTTTTCCTGATGTTCGAATGTAAGTACAGAACCACAGATAAGCGGCTGACCGAACTTGTTACCGAAGTCAGAAGCACCGTTTGAAGCCTTGATAAGAATCTGTTCCGGAGTCTGATACAACCACTGGCGTACAGGAAGAATGTTTTCCCATTCGCGTCCTTCTTCCGAACGAGGATAAGAAGTCATGTAAACGGCTGTACCGGCGATAGGCCATGAACCTTTACCACCACCCATACGGTCGCGGATTTCACCACCTGTACCAGTTGATGCACCGTTGAACGGTTCTACAGTAGTAGGGAAGTTATGAGTCTCAGCTTTCAGTGAGATAACAGTCTTGATATCTTTGATTACGAAATAATCAGAAGTAGAGTGATCTTTCGGAGCGAACTGTTCCACAACAGGACCTTCAGCGAATGCTACATTATCCTTATATGCTGAAATAATCTTGTTAGGATTTTCGTTTGTTGTTTTCTTGATCATCTGGAAGAGTGATGATTCCATTTCCTGTCCGTCGATGATGAAAGTACCACCGAATATTTTGTGACGGCAGTGTTCTGAGTTGATTTGTGCGAAACCGAACACCTCTGAGTCGGTAAGCTTGCGTCCCAGGTCTTTTTCCACTTTAAGCAGATAGTCCATTTCCTCGCGTGAGAGAGCCAGACCTTCCTGCTCGTTATATTCTTCCAGGTTTTCTATGTAAATAATAGGTTGCGGTTTGATATTCACATCAAATATTTCCTGATTCAAGCCTTTGTACATACGCTGAAGCATAGGGTCGTATTCAGCGTTTTCATCTTTTACAGGGAAATATTCCTCTATACGGCGTATTCCGCTTATACCCATGTTCTGAGTGATCTCTACGGCATTCGTACTCCATGGAGTAATCATTTCTCGGCGTGGACCGATGAAGCATCCTTTCAGGTTATCTTCAGTCTCTACAGTTGCGTCACTGTAAAGCCAGCATAACTTTTTGATGTCTTCAGCATTCAATTCCTGACTGCATGAAGTAGCAATCACGCTTTTACTAGGGGTTCTGAAAAATAGAATCATAACATTTATATTGTTTTTGAGTTTAAAGACATTCTGTAATTGTAAAACAAATAAAAAACATATATAATATGTTGCAAAGGTACATAAAAGCCTGTTTTTACGAAAGAAAATCTACATGAATTATAGGTACTTTCGCAAAAAAGTCACATCTTTGCACTATGAATTGGTTAGAGCAAGTTACTATACTGGATTTATTGGTAAAGGGTTTTGTTATTGGGGTAGTGGTTTCGGCACCACTCGGACCCGTTGGCGTTCTTTGTATTCAGCGAACACTGAATAAGGGACGTTGGTTCGGTTTTGTAACTGGTCTTGGCGCTGCATTGAGCGATATAGGCTATTCATTGATAACGGGTTACGGCATGAGCTTTATGGATGATCTTATTATCAAGCACCAGACTTTGTTGCAGATAGTAGGTAGTATAATGCTTCTGGCTTTCGGTATCTATACATTCAGAAGTAACCCTGTAAAAGCTTTGCGTCCGGTTTCCGGTAAACGCGGTTCATATCTTCATAATTTCATCACAGCATTTTTTGTTACATTATCCAATCCTCTGATTATATTTCTTTTTGTAGGTCTTTTTGCAAGATTTTCATTTGTCATGCCAGGAAGTCCTGTCGGTTTTCAGTTGGTTGGATATCTGGCTATCGTGTTAGGTGCTCTGACATGGTGGTTCAGCATTACATATTTCGTTAATAAAGTTCGTAATCATTTCAATGTCCGTGGCATTTGGATTTTAAACCGTGTTATTGGTATCATTGTAATAGTAGCCTCTATAGTGGGCTTGGTTTTGGCATTATTAGGAAATTCATTATATTGATATATGTATATATCTCAACAGTTAAAACAGCAGAATATAGCTGAATATCTGCTTTATATGTGGCAGATAGAAGATTTGCTTCGTGCGTATCATTTTGATATGGACAGGATAAAGAAGGATATAGTCGATCCATATCCTGTGTCGGAAGAACAGAAAGCGACACTGTTCCAATGGTATAAGGATCTTGCAAACATGATGCACGACGAGGGTGTGATGGAGAAAGGTCATGTCCAGATAAACAAGAATATAATAGTCTGGCTTACAGACCTGCATTTGCAATTGCTCCGCTCTCCTAAATATCCATATTATAGTGCAGCATATTATAAGGCCCTTCCTTTTATTGTAGAACTTAGGGCAAAAGGTGCGGATAAGGATGTTCCGGAGCTGGAAACATGTTTTGATGCCATGTATGGCGTACTTATGCTGAAACTTCAGAAAAAGGAAATAAGCGAGGAAACACAGAAAGCCATTAAAGTGATAAGCGACCTTCTGGCTATTCTTGCCGATTATTATATAAAAGATAAGAAAGGAGAATTGGAGTTATGAAAAATATACTCGTGACAGGCGCCAACGGTCAGCTTGGAAATGAAATGCGTATCCTGTCGGAATCATATCCACAGTACAGATACTTTTTCACTGATGTGGCAGAACTTGACATTTGCAATGAGCAGGCTGTAATGAATTATGCAATGTCGAACAATATAGATATCATTGTCAATTGTGCGGCATATACTGCAGTGGATAAGGCAGAAGATAATGTTGAACTTTGCAAGATGCTTAACCAGCAGGCTCCGGGCTTCCTTGCCAAGGCTGCAAAAGCAAGAAACGGATACCTTATTCAGGTGTCAACCGATTATGTATTCGACGGAACGGCACATATCCCATACCGTGAGGATGAAGAGACATGCCCGAACTCTGTTTACGGTGTGACCAAACTCGGCGGAGAACAGGAAGCATTCAAGTATTGTCCTGAAACAATGGTTATAAGGACCGCATGGCTGTATTCTTCTTTCGGCAATAATTTCGTAAAGACAATGATGCGTTTGGGAAGAGAAAGAGATACACTGGGCGTTATATTCGACCAGATAGGAACTCCTACATATGCCCGCGACCTAGCTGTGGCAATATTTGCAGCCATAAACAAGGGAATCGTTCCTGGAGTGTATCATTTCAGCAACGAAGGTGTATGCTCATGGTATGATTTTACCAAGGCAATTCATGCTATTGCAGGCATTCAGGGATGCAATGTTAAACCGCTTCATACAGAGGATTATCCTACAAAGGCTACACGTCCTCATTATTCTGTGCTTGACAAGACCAAGATTAAGGAGACTTACGGAATAGAGATACCATACTGGATGGACAGTCTCAAGGAATGTATGGAGATATTAATGAAATAAAGATTTAAAAGACGAGTTGTTAGATATTAGTTCTTAGTTTTTAGATCTAACAACTGACAACCAACGACTAACAACTAAATAATATATGAATCAGGAAATAGAAAGAAGACGTACGTTTGCCATTATCGCCCATCCTGATGCCGGAAAGACATCGTTGACAGAAAAACTCTTGCTTTTCGGAGGTCAGATTCAGGTAGCCGGTGCGGTAAAATCAAACAAAATCAAGAAAACAGCTACATCCGACTGGATGGACATCGAAAAGCAGCGTGGTATTTCCGTTACCACATCTGTGATGGAGTTCGACTATAACGACTATAAGGTTAATATCCTTGATACTCCGGGTCACCAGGACTTTGCCGAAGACACTTACCGTACACTTACTGCTGTGGATAGTGTAATCATCGTTGTTGATGGTGCGAAAGGTGTGGAAACCCAGACAAGAAAACTGATGGAAGTGTGCCGTATGCGTAACACTCCGGTTATCATCTTTGTCAACAAGATGGACCGCGAAGCCAAGGACCCGTTCGATTTGCTTGACGAGCTTGAAGAAGAACTTGTTATCCAGGTACGTCCTCTTACATGGCCTATCGAGAGTGGACCACGTTTCCGCGGTGTATATAATATATATGAACAGAAACTGAACCTTTTCCAGCCTTCAAAGCAGGTTGTAACAGAGAAGGTAGAGGTAGATATCAATACAGAGGAACTGGACAATCATATAGGTCATGATCTTGCAGACAAACTCCGCGGCGAGCTTGAACTGATTGATGGAGTATATCCTGAATTCAATGTAGAAGAATATCTTAAAGGTGATGTAGCTCCTGTGTTCTTCGGTTCTGCACTCAACAACTTCGGTGTTCAGGAATTGCTCGACTGCTTCGTAGAGATTGCTCCTAGTCCTCGTCCTGTTACAGCTGTAGAACGTACTGTAAATCCGGATGAGCCTAAGTTTACAGGATTTATTTTCAAGATAACGGCCAATATCGACCCTAACCACCGTTCTTGTGTGGCATTCTGTAAGGTATGTTCAGGCAAGTTTACCCGTAACACCCCTTATCTGCATGTACGTCACAACAAGACAATGCGTTTCTCTTCGCCTACACAGTTCATGGCACAGCGTAAGACTACAGTGGATGAGGCTTGGGCAGGAGATATCATTGGTTTGCCGGACAACGGAACATTCAAGATTGGTGACACACTGACTGAAGGTGAAAACCTTCATTTCAAAGGTCTCCCAAGCTTCTCTCCTGAGATGTTCAAATATATAGAGAATGCCGATCCGATGAAGACAAAACAGCTCAACAAGGGTATCGACCAGCTTATGGACGAAGGTGTGGCACAGCTTTTTGTCAACCAGTTCAACGGCCGCAAGATTATTGGTACTGTAGGTCAGTTGCAGTTTGAGGTAATCCAGTATCGTTTGGAAAATGAATATAATGCCAAATGTCGTTGGGAGCCTGTAAGTCTTTATAAGGCTTGCTGGATAGAAAGTGATGATCCGGAAGAGCTTGAAGCATTCAAGAAACGTAAATACCAGTATATGGCAAAAGACCGTGATGGAAGAGATGTGTTCCTGGCAGACAGTGGATATGTACTGCAGATGGCACAGATGGATTTCAAACACATCAAGTTCCACTTTACTTCTGAATTCTGATTAAGATTCTAATATGGAAAAGCCGCTTTTGAAGCGGCTTTTTTTATATCTGTTCTTGTGAGTAATTTTTACCCATAAACAATCCTATTCCACAATATTGTGTATAAAATTACACATCTATATTTATTCCGGTTTAAAATCTGAAAATCTGGATTTTGATTTAATATATTGATTATTAACCGGTTATGTATGGTGTAAACTTTGTGGCATGCACTTTGCACTTAATTCTACGAAAACTAAACTAATTGTCTAACATTTAAAACTATTGAATTATGAAAAAAGTATTTTTTGCATTAGCATTGGTAATGGGATTAGGAACAACAGTTGCATTCGCTTCAAGTTTTTCATCACCTGAAGTTACTGTAGTAACAAATGTAAACGATTTTAAACCTATAGAAATCAAGGATCTTCCTAAAGCAGTTCAGGAAGTATTGGCAAAAAGTTATAAGGACTTTACTGTTAAATCTGCAGCAGTTGAAGTTTCAGAAGACGGAACAGCTGTTTATCAGGTAACTTTGGTTGATGCCGAAGGTGAAGAAGGTGTTGTTTTGTTCAATGAAAAAGGAGAAGTACTTGAATAACCTTGGTAGAGTTATAAATCAGTTTTGATTGATGAACTTTTTTATGATGTGAATTAAATTGTCTCATCTTTATTAATAGAATGGCGATGCGTAACTGCGTCGCCATTTTCATTTTTTGTACTTATTTTTTTTTGCTGTTTATTTCCTTTTAGAAAGCACTGAAAAAAACGTGCGCACATTTGATCTAAAACGTGCGCACGTTTTGTTTCGAATGAACGCCCGTTTTAAGTGAAACGTGCGCACGCTTGAAAATATGCTTTTTGGGTAGCTGAAGTGTACTGAATTTGGTTGTCAGTTTGTGTTGTAACTCCTGACCAAGTTGACTGGTTAAACATTATATTCCTAACAAGGTTGTCAGTTATGCAAAAGTACAACAA
>NZ_JACJLE010000031.1 GCF_016901995.1 Bacteroides caecigallinarum
CTTCGTCACGCCGATGGTACTGCATATTGTGGGAGAGTAGGTAGTCGCCGTCTTATATGAGAGATCCTCGAGGTAGAGATACTTCGGGGATTTTTTGCGTTTATACACTATTATGTAATGTATTTACAGACCTGATGTTAATCTAATGTTTAATATTGATAATCTTGTATAAAATCATCGATTTTAAATTCGTTTTCTTCATCCTTATTTCTTATATTTGAGCAGCGAAATAAGATTCTGACCTTAGAAATCTTATTTATACCTTGGTTATAAATAAAAACAATTTATTTACTAATATAATTATGGAAAATAAAATTCAAGAACTTACCGATAAGATATATCGCGAAGGTGTGGAAAAAGGAAACGAAGAAGCACAGCGACTTATCAGTGAGGCTCAGAAAAAAGCTGAGAAGATGATTGAAGAAGCCCAGAAGCAGGCTGATGAGATTATTAGTATGGCTAAAAAATCGGCTGAGGAACTAAAGGAAAACACAAAGTCGGAATTAAAACTCTTTGCCGGTCAGGCATTAAATGCTTTGAAAACTGAAGTGACTAATCTGCTTACTAACCAAACAGTATCTGAAGCAGTGAAAAATTTCACAGCAGAAAAGGATTATCTTAACATGTTTATTGTAAATCTGGCCAAACAATGGGTGGAAAATGAACCTGTTGTTATATCAGTGGCTGATGCAGAGAACTTAAAGAAGTATTTTTCAAAAAATGCTAAGGATCTGCTTGATAAGGGAGTTAAGATAGAAAATGTAAATGGTTCGAAAGTTCTTTTTACAATTTCTCCTGCTGACGGTTCATATAAGGTTAATTTTGGTGAGGAAGAGTTTGAAAACTACTTTAAGGATTTCTTACGTCCACAGCTAGTACAAATGTTGTTTTAAAATAGGATTATGGATGCTTATTATTATCTAGTAGCCGGATTGCCTGATATATCATTGGAAGATGGCAAGCTGAGTTATACGGTTGATAGTTTTAAGTCGGAAATATACCCTGATTTGTCGGATAAAGATAAAAAAGTAATAGATCTGTTTTATCTTAAATTTGATAATGATAACCTTTTACATCTATTGAAAGACAAGGAATATACTGTAAGTACATCTGGAATTTTTAGTACTGAGGAACTTCTTACATTGATAGATACAGTAAAAGAGGGAGATATTCCCGATAAAAAGTTCCCATCTTATTTTGGTAAATTCATTTCTGAATATTTGACTCTTTCTCCAGAAGATGAGTATAGAGCCGGTGATATATTGGCATCTGAATATTATTCCTATGCAATGAAAAGTAGGAATAGATTTGTTTCTTCATGGTTTGAGTTTAATCTTAATCTGAATAATATCCAAACTGCAATTTCCGCACGTAAATATAAGTTGGATGTAGCTTCGGCCATAGTTGGTGATACAGAAGTGTGTGAGCTTTTGCGTGTATCCAATGCCAGAGATTTTGGATTGGGAGAAACTTTGACATATTTGGAAAATATTCAGAGGATAGCTGAAATAGATGATTTGGTAGAAAGGGAAAAGAAAACAGACCAACTGAAATGGGATTGGTTGGAAACTGAGTCTTTTTTTAATTATTTCACTGTAGAACGTTTATTTGTCTTTTTATTACAGCTTGAAATGATAGAAAGATGGATATCATTGGATAAAGATAAAGGTAATGAATTATTCAGAGCTATGATCAAGGCTTTGAAGGATGATGTTCAGATACCTGAGGAGTTTAGAAATTAGTTTAAATATAATAAAATGGCAACAAAAGGTAGTGTTATTGGAGTTATTGCCAATATGGTGACTCTAACTGTAGATGGTCCGGTGGCACAGAATGAAATCTGTTACATTTCTACAGGTGGTGACCGTCTTATGGCCGAGGTTATTAAAGTGGTAGGAACCAATGTTTATGTACAGGTATTCGAAAGTACACGTGGATTGAAGGTTGGTGCTGAAGCTGAATTTACCGGCCATATGCTTGAGGTAACTTTAGGACCTGGTATGCTGTCGAAAAACTATGATGGCTTACAGAATGACCTAGATAAGATGGATGGCGTTTTCCTGAAACGCGGACAATATACTTATCCTTTGGACAAAGAAGCTAAATGGCTTTTCAAACCAATAGTTAAGGCTGGAGATGAAGTTGGACCTTCGGCTTGGCTTGGAGAAGTAGAGGAAAACCATCAACCATTGAAAATCATGGTTCCTTTCCAGTTGACAGGAACATATAAAGTAAAATCTATAGTTTCGGAGGGTGAATATACAATAGAAGATACTGTAGCAGTTCTTACTGATAAGGAAGGAAATGATATTCCAGTAAATATGATTCAGAAATGGCCTGTAAAGAAGGCTATGACAAATTACAAGGAAAAACCACGTCCATTCCGTTTGCTTGAAACAGGAGTACGTGTTATTGATACTGTGAATCCTATAGTGGAAGGTGGTACAGGATTTATCCCTGGTCCTTTCGGTACTGGTAAGACAGTGTTGCAGCATGCCATTTCAAAGCAGGCTGAAGCTGATATTGTTATCATTGCAGCCTGTGGTGAACGTGCAAATGAGGTTGTGGAAATCTTTACTGAATTCCCTGAACTAGTTGACCCGCATACCGGCAGAAAATTGATGGAACGTACTATTATTGTTGCTAATACATCAAACATGCCTGTGGCTGCACGTGAAGCTTCTGTATATACAGCTATGACTATGGCTGAATTCTATCGTGCACAGGGACTTAAGGTTCTTCTTATGGCAGACTCTACTTCTCGTTGGGCTCAGGCACTGCGTGAAATGTCTAACCGTATGGAAGAATTGCCTGGACCTGATGCATTCCCTATGGATATCTCGGCTATTATTTCAAACTTCTACGGACGTGCAGGTTATGTTTATCTGAATAACGGTGCTACTGGTTCTATCACATTTATCGGTACTGTGTCACCTGCCGGAGGTAACCTGAAGGAACCTGTGACAGAGAATACTAAGAAAGTTGCACGCTGTTTCTATGCGTTGGAACAGGAACGTGCCGACCGTAAACGTTATCCTGCTGTTAATCCTATTGATTCTTATTCAAAATATCTGGAATATCCGGAATTCGAGAATTATATTGCAGAACGTATTAACGGAGAATGGATAGGAAAGGTCAATGAATTGAAGACCAGACTGCTGAGAGGTAAGGAAATCGCAGAACAGATCAATATCCTTGGTGATGATGGTGTGCCTGTAGAATATCATGTTATCTTCTGGAAGTCTGAACTTATTGACTTTGTAATTCTTCAGCAGGATGCATTCGATGAAGTGGATTCTGTTACTCCTATGGAACGCCAGGAGGAAATTGTAAATATGGTAATAGATGTTTGCCATACAGAATTCAAATTCGATAACTTTGTAGAGGTTATGGAATACTTCAAGAAGATGATTAATATCTGCAAGCAAATGAACTATTCCAAATATAAATCTGCCGAATACGTGGAATTTGGAAAACAGTTACAGGAGCTTATTGCCGAAAGACGTGCTGAATAATTTATTTCATTAACTAAGAATCATAAAATGGCAACAAAAGCATTTCAAAAAATATATACCAAAATAGGCCAGATAACTAAAGCTACCTGCTCACTGAAAGCTAAAGGAGTGGGGTATGACGAACTGGCTATGGTGAACGGCAAACTTGCACAGGTTGTAAAGATTGCCGGAGATGATGTTACGCTGCAGGTGTTTGAGGGTACTGAAGGTATTCCGACAAATGCAGAAGTGGTTTTCTTAGGAAAATCGCCTACACTGAAGGTTAGCGAACAGTTGGCAGGACGTTTCTTCAATGCGTTCGGTGATCCTATTGATGGCGGTCCTGAGGTTGAGGGTGTAGAAGTGGAAATCGGTGGTCCTTCTGTGAACCCGGTACGCCGTAAACAGCCATCTGAACTTATTGCTACAGGTATTGCGGGTATTGACTTGAACAATACATTGGTGTCAGGACAGAAGATTCCGTTCTTTGCCGATCCGGACCAGCCGTTTAACCAGGTGATGGCTAATGTGGCTCTTCGTGCCGAGACAGATAAAATTATCCTTGGCGGTATGGGTATGACTAATGATGACTACCTTTACTTCAAGAATGTGTTCTCTAACGCTGGTGCGTTGGACCGTATCATCAGTTTCGTGAATACTACCGAGAACCCTCCTGTAGAACGATTGCTTATTCCTGATATGGCATTGACAGCTGCGGAATATTTTGCAGTAGAGCATAATCAGAAAGTTTTGGTTCTGCTTACAGATATGACTTCGTATGCCGACGCATTGGCAATCGTGTCAAACCGTATGGATCAGATTCCTTCGAAGGACTCTATGCCAGGTTCTTTGTACTCAGACCTTGCCAAGATTTACGAAAAGGCTGTACAGTTCCCTAGCGGTGGTTCTATAACCATTATCGCGGTGACTACACTTTCTGGTGGAGATATCACTCATGCAGTACCTGATAATACTGGTTATATCACAGAAGGACAGTTGTTCCTGCGTCGTGATAGCGATATAGGTAAGGTTATTGTCGATCCTTTCCGTTCACTTTCACGTTTGAAACAGTTGGTTAGCGGTAAGAAAACACGTAAAGACCATCCGCAGGTTATGAACGCTGCCGTACGTCTGTATGCCGATGCAGCAAATGCCAAGACAAAAATGGAAAACGGTTTTGACCTTACAAACTACGACGAACGTACATTGGCTTTCGCTAAGGATTATGCAAATCAGCTTCTTGCTATTGACGTCAACCTCAATACAACAGAAATGCTTGATGTTACTTGGGGATTGTTCAGCAAGTATTTCAAGCCTGAAGAGGTTAATATTAAGAAGGAATTTGTTGATCAGTATTGGAAGAAGTAATCAAATTCAATAAAAAACAGAGAAATGGCTATTAAATTTCAATATAACAAAACCTCGCTACAGCAGTTGGAAAAGCAACTGAAGGTTCGAGTTCGTACGCTTCCTATAATAAAGAATAAGGAAAGTGCGTTGCGACTTGAGGTGAAACGTTGCAAAACTGAAGCTGTGGAACTGGAGGAACGTCTTGAAAGTCAGATTCAGGCGTATGAAGCCATGTTCGCACTCTGGAATGAATTTGATGCTTCATTGATAAAAGTGAAGGATGTTCATTTGGGCGTTAGAAAGATTGCAGGTGTCAGGGTTCCGCTACTTGAAGAGGTGGACTTCGATATCCGTAAATTCAGTATGTTCTCTGCTCCTAAATGGTATGCTGACGGACTTCATATATTGAAGACTTTGGCGCAAACTGCCATTGAGAGAGAATTTACACTCGCCAAATTGGGCTTGCTGGAACATGCGCGTAAAAAAACTACTCAAAAGGTAAACCTGTTTGAGAAGGTACAGATCCCTGGATATCAGGACGCATTGAGAAAAATTAAACGTTTCATGGAAGATGAGGAAAATCTGTCGAAGTCATCACAGAAGATTCTGAAGTCTATCCAGGAAAAGAGAAAGGAGGCTGAGGAATGATTGCTAAAATGAAAAAGCTGACTTTCCTTATATATTATAAGGAGTACGAACAGTTTCTGGAAAAACTGCGTGAACTTGGTGTAGTTCATATTTTTACGAAATCACAGGGAGCGGCAGAAAATCAGGAACTTCAGGATCGTATCCGATTGGCTGCAAAATATGCTGCTGCGATAAAATACCTTCAGGGAATGAATGTTGTGGCAGATAAGCATGAAGGTGATGCTGCTAAAGGAGAAAAAACTCTAGAGGTATTGTCTGAACTGCAGGCTGATCAGCAACAGCTGGTTCACAAGAAACAGGCGCTTGAAAAGGAAATTGTTTCGTTAGAACCATGGGGAGATTTCGACTCTGGTAATATTGAACGTCTTGGGAATGCCGGTTATGTAGTGAATTTCTATATATGCTCTGAAAAACAATTCAAAGATGAATGGATTCAGGCATATAATGCAACAGTTATAAACAAAATAGGTTCGAAAGTTTATTTTGTAACTATAACATCAGAAAAAGATGTTCCTGAACTTGAGGTGGAATATGCAAAATTGCCGGATAAATCTTTGAGTGGCTTGAAGGCTTCTGTTGAGAATCTTGAAAAAGATATAAACAAAGTGGATGAAAGCATCAAGGATTTGGCAAGAACATCTATTGCAGACCTTGAAGTAGCTCAAAGGAAGGTCTATTCTGAAATAGAATTCTCAAAGGTTGTATTGACCGGAGATTCCTTGGCCGACAATAAGCTGGTATTATTGGAAGGTTGGGTTCCTGAAGTTAAAACTGAAGATGTTAAGTCTTTCATGGATAATCAAGGAGCTTATTATGAGATTTCCAACCCTGCACCTGAAGACAATGTGCCTATATTGTTTAAAAACGATAAGTTCTCACGGTTGTTTGAACCTATCATAAGGCTGTATATGTTGCCTAAATATAATGAACTTGACCTTACTCCGTTCTTTGCACCTTTCTTCATGCTGTTTTTCGGCTTGTGTCTTGGAGATACAGGATACGGTGCGTTTATGGTGTTGGCAGTTACTATATATAGGCTGATGGCTAAGAATATAAGTCCGGGCATGAAACCGATACTTACATTGGTGCAAATCCTTGGAGCTTCTACAATGGTTTGTGGTCTGCTTACAGGAACATGTTTCGGATTTAATATTTATGATATTCAGGTGCCTTTCCTGCAGAAGATGAAGGAAGCTATTTCACTCGATAATCAGCAAATGTTTAATCTGTCTCTTATTCTGGGTGGAGTTCAGATAATCTTCGGAATGATGCTGAAAGCTGTTAACCAGACTATACAGCTCGGATTTAAGTATGCTGTGGGAACAATAGGATGGATATTTGTCATTCTTAGTTCTGCAATAGCATTTGCCGGTGCAATGGAAATGGGTGGAACAGTACACATGGTGTTTGTGATAGCAGGATTACTTATGGCTTATCTTTACAATAGTCCAGGTAAGAATGTTTTCGTAAATATCGGTCTTGGACTTTGGGACAGTTATAATATGGCAACCGGATTGTTAGGTGATATATTGTCATATGTTCGTCTGTTTGCATTGGGATTGTCAGGAGGTATTTTGGCAAGCGTATTCAATAGTCTTGCAGCAGGTATGAGTCCTGACAATATAATAGCAGGCCCTATAGTTATGGTGCTTATATTTGTCATCGGACATTCAATCAATATCTTTATGAATGTTCTTGGTGCAATGGTTCACCCTATGCGTTTGACTTTCGTTGAGTTTTTCAAGAACTCAGGTTATGAAGGTGGAGGAAAGGAATACTCTCCATTAAAAAAATAAAATGTATTTCGTGTATATAAACTGAAAAAATAATAATAAAAAACTTTAGAATTATGGAAATGAATTTTTTGATTGCCTATATTGGCATAGCTGTTATGGTTGGTTTGTCTGGTATCGGTAGTGCATACGGAGTAACAATAGCTGGTAATGCATCTATCGGAGCACTTAAAAAGAATGACAGTGCTTTTGGTAACTTCCTTGTATTGACAGCGCTTCCAGGTACTCAGGGACTTTATGGTTTTGCTGGCTACTTTATGTTCCAGAATATCTTCGGAGTACTTACTCCTGAAATCACTACTCTTCAGGCTTGTGCAGTGCTTGGTTCTGGTATTGGTCTTGGATTGGTTGCCCTTTTCTCTGCAATCCGTCAGGGACAGGTTTGTGCTAATGGTATAGCAGCTATTGGTCAGGGACACAATGTGTTTGGTAATACATTGATTCTTGCCGTATTCCCAGAATTGTATGCTATCGTTGCACTTGCTGCTACATTCTTGATGGGTTCTGCTATCACAGCTTAATATATAAATATAATATTTAGACTGAAAGCTGTCTCAATCTGATTGGGGCAGCTTTTTTATGTTATTGTGGATATGAAGTTTTTTTATAACTTTGTCACGTAATGTAAAAATATAGAATAATATGGGATATGGAAAATGGATAGGTGGCCTTATGGGTTTTGTTACCATGGGTCCTTTGGGTGCTTTGGCAGGTTTTGCCATCGGATCATTATTTGATAATGCAAATGAAAATACTATAGAAGGCTCAGACAGCCAGAATGAATATGCTGGACAGAGAAACAGCTTCCTGTTTTCTATGCTTGTTATGGCATCATATATAATACGTGCCGATGGAAGAATAATGCATAGCGAAATGGAATTTGTGAGACAATTCCTAAGGAATAATTTCGGTGAGATTGCCGTTTCTGAAGGTGAACAGATACTTCTGAACTTGTTTGAACAGAGAAAGCAGATGGATAAGTCAAATCCAATGGCTTTTAAAAACACTATTCATGAATGTGGGGCGCAGATTGCGTCAAACATGTCGTATGAGGAACGTCTTCAGTTGTTACGCTTCTTAACTCAGATAGCCCAGAGCGACGGAAATGTATGTAAAGAAGAAATAGATGCACTCAAGGAAGTCGCCCTGGCAATGGGAATGTCACAGCAGGAAGTTGAGTCGATGTTAAACATGAGGGGCAAGTCTTTGGACGAAGCATACAAGGTTCTGGAAATTTCTCCGGATGCAACAGATGAAGAAGTGCGTGCGGCTTATAAGAAAATGGCTCTTAAGCATCATCCGGATAGGGTGGCAACTTTAGGAGAAGACATAAGAAAAGCTGCAGAAGAAAAATTCCAGGATATCAATAATGCAAAAGAACGTATATACAAGGCTAGGGGAATGAGATAAAAAATAATCGTGCTTTATAAAAGTTCTATTTTGTATAGTACAGATAGCAAAAACTGTGTTATATGTAATATATATAAAATAAAGTGCTTGGAAGTTTATCGAATAAGTGTTTTTTTTACGAAAAAAGAATAGTGCGAGTATTGAGATTTAAAAGAAATCATTACTTTTGCATCGTAAAACTTGAGATTAATTATATCGAATGATATGATTGATTATATCGAACAGTTTTCAAACTTTATTATAAAACCATTAAAAATTTAAACAAAATGATTAAAGTAGGTATTAACGGTTTCGGTCGTATCGGCCGTTTCGTATTCCGTGCAGCTCAGAAGAGAAACGATATCCAGATCGTAGGTATTAACGACTTGTGTCCAGTAGATTACTTGGCTTACATGTTGAAATATGATACAATGCACGGACAGTTCGACGGTACTATCGTTGCTGACGTTGAAAACAGCAAGTTGATTGTTAATGGCAATGAAATCCGTGTAACAGCTTGCAAAGATCCTAAAGAATTGGCATGGAACGAAGTAGGTGCTGAATACGTAGTAGAATCTACTGGTTTGTTCTTGACTAAAGAAAAAGCTCAGGCTCACATCGAAGCTGGTGCTAAATATGTAGTTATGTCAGCTCCTTCTAAAGACGATACTCCAATGTTCGTTTGCGGTGTAAACGAAAAAACATATGTTAAAGGTACTCAGTTCGTTTCTAACGCTTCTTGTACTACTAACTGCTTGGCTCCTATCGCTAAGGTTTTGAACGACAAATGGGGAATCACTGACGGTTTGATGACTACAGTTCACTCTACAACTGCTACTCAGAAAACAGTTGACGGTCCTTCTATGAAAGACTGGAGAGGTGGTCGTGCTGCTTCTGGTAACATCATCCCTTCTTCAACTGGTGCTGCTAAAGCTGTAGGTAAAGTTATCCCTGAATTGAACGGTAAATTGACTGGTATGTCAATGCGTGTTCCTACTTTGGACGTATCTGTAGTTGACTTGACAGTTAACTTGGCTAAACCAGCTAAATATGACGAAATCTGCGCTGCAATGAAGGAAGCTTCTGAAGGCGAATTGAAGGGTATCCTTGGTTACACTGAAGATGCAGTTGTTTCTTCTGACTTCTTGGGTGACACTCACACTTCAATCTTCGATGCTAAAGCTGGTATCGCTTTGACTGATACTTTCGTTAAAGTTGTTTCTTGGTATGACAACGAAATCGGTTACTCTAACAAAGTATTGGATTTGATCGCTCACATGGCTTCTGTAAACTGCTAATCAGTAACAAAACCATATATTTAAAGCCGTCTTGTTTTTCAAGGCGGCTTTATTCGTTTTATAAATAATATAATTTATTTTGCATATTAATAAATCATTTAATACTGTTGTACTGATATTTACTAAAAAAAACTATCTTTGTAAATATAATAGTTATACGTTAGATGAAATATTTTTATGGGATATGATTTTATAACCATATTGGGGCCTACGGCTTCAGGTAAAACTGTTTTGGCTGCATCTTTGGCGAAGGCTATTGATGCCGAAATTATAAGTGGAGATAGCAGACAGGTGTATCGTGGAATGGATTTGGGAACAGGAAAGGATCTCAAAGATTATGTAGTTGACGGTTATCATGTTCCTTATCATTTGATAGATATTGTTGATCCGGGTTATAAATATAATGTATTTGAATTTCAAAGAGATTTCCTAGATGCGTACAAAAATATAAAATCGAGGAATAAAGAAGCCATTTTATGTGGAGGAACCGGAATGTATATAGAGTCTGTACTAAAAGGATACAGACTTGTACCTGTGCCTGAGAATAAAGAGTTGAGGGACAGTTTGTCATGCAAGTCTCTTGAGGAACTGACGGAAATCCTTTCAAAATATAAAAAATTGCACAATTCCACTGATGTCGATACCGCAAAACGTGCTATTAGGGCGATAGAAATAGAAGAGTATTATCTGAATAATAAAGTTGATGAGAGACCTTTTCCTGATTATAAAAGCATAATAATAGGTGTTGACATAGATAGGGAATTAAGACGTGAAAAAATTTCAAAGCGCCTTCGTCAAAGATTGGAAGAAGGAATGATAGATGAAGTTCGGGGCTTGTTGAATTCCGGTATATCGGCTGATGATCTTATATATTATGGATTGGAGTATAAATATCTGACCTTATACGTCACAGGTAAGTTGAGCTATGAGGATATGTGTTCTCAACTTGAAATAGCAATACATCAGTTTGCCAAACGACAGATGACTTGGTTTAGAGGAATGGAGAGAAGGGGATTCTCTATTAACTGGATAAATGCAGAATGGAGTCTGGAGCGTAAGGTAGATGCAATATTGAATCTCATTAATAAAACTGATAATTATTGACAGCTAAGGAAATATTATTCGATTGTTGTGTAATCAAAATTTTAGTATTATGGCAGTAGAACCTAACAGATGGGGTATTATATATAATCCTAAAGCGGGAAGCAGAAAAGCGCAGAAAAGATGGGCGAAAATTCGCGAGTACATGGATAGTCAGAATGTAAAATATGATTATGTACAGTCTGAAGGATTTGGTTCGGTTGAAAGGCTTGCCAGAACTTTGGCTAACAATGGATATAAAACCATTGTGGTAGTGGGAGGTGATGGAGCAATAAATGATGCCGTAAACGGAATCATGCAATCGGATATAGAAGAAAAGCATGAAATAGCCTTTGGTATAATACCTAATGGAATAGGAAACGATTTTGCCAAATATTGGGGGCTTGATTCCGATGATTTTAAAGGGGCTGTTGATGTGTTAATCAACAGACGTCTGAGAAAGGTTGATGTTGGAGTTTTCAGTTTCTATAATGGTGATGAGCATAATTGCAGGTATTTTCTTAATGCTGTGTATATGGGACTTGGAGCCAAGATCGTTATGATAACAAATGAAACAAAAAGGTTTTGGGGAATACCTTTTATTTCGTATTTGTCGTCATTGGTTTTGGTTGCTTTCGAGCGCAAACTGCACAGAATGCATTTGAAACTTAACAACGAACATATCAGAGGAAGGATAATGGCTGTCGGAATAGGTAGTTGCAGAGGCTATGGACTTACTCCAAGTGCTGTTCCTTATAACGGATGGCTTGATGTGTCAGTGATATATAGGCCGCAGTTAAGGGAGTTGATTTCCGGACTGTGGATGCTTCAGCAGGGAAGAATATTAAATCATAAGACGGTTAAGTCATATAGAACGAAGTCTGTAAAAGTGTTACGTGCCAGAAATGCCGAAGTCAGTATTGATGGTAGATTGTGGACAGAAAAATATTATCCGTTTGAAGTGACAGTACTGCCTGAAGCTCTCACTCTTATCATTCCACGTTGATTATAATGCATTTAGTAATGAACTTTTATTATAGTTACATTGTTAAATAGTTATAATTGATAATTATATATAAAGTGTTATTCTCAAAGATGGTTTTTGTTTTAGCTTTAGTTTTTATTTTATTCTTTAATGGTTTTAGTGTTAGTGCTCAGGATTTGTCATTAGTTCCTGCGGATGAAAAAACAATGCTTCAACGTATTACTGACGGCAAGCGTGATATTGACTGGGCGAACATGAATATTCAGTTTTGTACTGCTGCAGATGCTTCATTTAATAATGGAGACTTTGATAATATGGCCTTTAAGGTACATAGGGTACGACTTGAGGTTTTAGGAGCATTCAGAGACAAGTTTTCTTATCATTTCAGACAATCTTTTAATAAGTACACCAATCCGAATATTCCGTTGGATAATCTTGCCGGCTCTGTTGAATTGGCAATGGTAGGATGGCAGTTGAATGACAAATGGGGATTGACTGCCGGAAAACAGCCTGTACAGTTCAGTGGATATGAATGTTGGGTTAATGCCATTAAAGTGAGACATTATTCCGACTTTAATAATACGATACCAGCCTACCAGGTGGGATTGAATATGGCATATAATATAAATGAAAATCAGGTTATGAATTTCCAGCTTACCAACAACAGGAATTCAACAATAAATGACCAGTTTATGTATTCTTTGCCGGATGATGTGGAGGATTCCAAAATACCTATGCTGGGAACCGTAAATTGGGATGGATATTTTGTTGACAGAGCTATGCAGTTGCGATATTCATTGTCATATGGTCAATTGGCAAAAGGTAAGAACATATTTTATTTTACATGTGGTAATGTATGGGATAAAAAGCCTTTCTTAGGTTATATTGATTTTATGTATTCACGTGAAGGACTTGATTCCAAAGGTCTAATAACATCGTCATATGATGTTGATGGAAACAATGTAATTACGGCAAAAAATGTAGAATATTTTACAACCATTGCCAATTTGGATTATAGGGTTTCTCCTCATCTTAATCTATATATAAAAGGAGCATACGAACTCGGTAATGTTTATAAGTCGTCAGAAGAATTTCAGGCAGGCAACTACAGAAGAACATGGAATGTACAGTTCTGTGCTGAGTATTATCCTATGTCCGACAGTGAACTGATTGTATATCTCCATTTGCTTCACAAAAACACTCATCTGACAGATATTGCAAGAAAGTATGGAGCAAATAGCTATAATCAGCAACGCATTTCTTTAGGATTAGTATATACTTTGCCTGTTTTCTGATTAAAAAGTTTTCTCTATCTGTTTAATTGATAAAAAAAATATATCTTTGCATATCTTTTTATTTGGAACGATTATAAAAGAAAAATAATATGCTCACTATTAAACAAATTACAGAAGATACCGATAAGGTAATTCGTGGACTTGAAAAGAAACACTTTGCAAATGCAAAAGAAGCGATAGCAAAAGTTTTGGAATGCAACGATAGAAGACGTAACGCTCAGAATCAATTGGATAGAAATCTTGCTGAGGTAAATTCTCTTTCAAAGAGTATTGGAATGCTGATGAAAGAAGGCAGGAAAGAAGAAGCTGAAGCTGCAAAGAATAAGGTTGCCGAGTTCAAGGAAGCAAGCAAGACATTGCAAGCTGAAATGGATAAGGCATCTGAAGAAATGCAGGAAATATTATATACTATTCCTAATGTTCCTTACGATGAAGTGCCAGAAGGTTCATGTGCAGAAGATAATGTGGTTGTAAAGCATGGTGGTATGGAAACTGAGCTTCCAAAGAATGCGTTGCCACATTGGGAACTTGCCAAGAAGTATGATTTGATAGATTTCGATCTAGGCGTAAAGATTACAGGTGCTGGTTTCCCTGTTTATAAAGGAAAGGGTGCCAGATTGCAGAGAGCCCTTATTAACTTCTTCCTTGATGAAGCACGCGCTTCAGGATATGAAGAAATCATGCCTCCTACAGTTGTAAATGCTGCTTCTGGTTATGGTACAGGTCAGTTGCCAGATAAAGAAGGTCAGATGTATCATTGCAATCTTGATGATTTGTATCTGATACCTACAGCTGAAGTTCCTGTTACAAATATCTACAGAGATGTAATCCTTGATGAAAAACAGTTGCCTATCAAGAATTGTGCATATACTCAATGTTTCCGTCGCGAAGCTGGTTCATACGGTAAGGACGTTCGTGGTTTGAACCGTTTGCATGAATTCTCTAAAGTAGAGTTGGTAAGAATAGACAAACCTGAACATTCAAAACAGTCTCATCAGGAAATGTTGGATCACGTAGAAGGATTGTTAAAGAAGTTGGAACTTCCATACAGAATACTTCGTCTTTGCGGTGGTGATATGAGTTTTACAGCTGCAATATGTTATGACTTCGAAGTATATTCAGAAGCGCAGCAGAGATGGTTGGAAGTAAGTTCTGTATCTAATTTTGATACTTATCAGGCAAACCGTTTGAAATGTAGATTTAGAAATGCAGACAAGAAGACTGAACTTTGTCATACATTGAATGGCTCGGCTCTAGCTTTACCAAGAATCGTTGCAGCCTTGCTGGAAAACAATCAAACTCCTGAGGGCATTAGAATACCAAAAGCGTTGGTTCCGTATTGCGGTTTCGATATAATAGATTAAAATATAAAACACGATAAAATCCCGGTTAATCCGGGATTTTTTTTATAGTAAAACTTGCAATAAATATGCCCGTTAACATATTTATAACAAGTATTTCAGTAATGATTTTTTATTTGCTGGAAAAAAGTAACTATTTTTGAAAAAAAACGTGTTTTACGTTTTGATTTGATTTTTTAATTACTAATTTTGGGGTGAGATTTATAACATATTTATTGAACTATTTAATAACCTTAATATAACATCTATGAGTTATTTACGTTTTGATAAAACTCTTATGACGAATTTGGAAGAATCTTTACCGCGTGAGATTCTTCGTACAAATCGTTCCGGGGCTTACCATTGTTCTACAATAGTAGATTGTAATACTCGCAAGTATCATGGACTGTTAGTTATTCCTGTTCCTGAATTGGATGACGAAAACCATGTACTGTTGTCGGCAATGGATGAGACAGTAATACAGCATGGTGCTGAATTTAACCTGGGACTCCATAAGTATCATGGAGATAATTTTAGTCCGCGCGGTCATAAATATATCCGTGAATATGAGTGTGAAAAAGTTCCAACAACATGGTATCGTGTAGGTGGAGTTATCTTGAAGAAAGAAAAGGTCTTCGTTCATCATGAAAACCGTATTCTGATAAGATATACTTTGGTTGATGCACATTCTGAAACAATATTAAGATTACGTCCTTATTTGGCTTTCAGAAGTGTAAGAGAATACACTCATGAGAATTCTCAGGCTAGTAGGGAATATGATGTGATAGACAACGGAATCAAGACACGTATGTATCCTGGTTATCCTGAATTGTATATGCAGTTCAGTAAGGAAAACGAATTCCATTTCCTGCCGGATTGGTACAGAGGTATAGAATATCCAAAGGAACAGGAACGTGGCTATGATTTCAATGAAGATCTTTATGTTCCTGGCTATTTTGAATTTAAAATCAGTAAGGGAGAAAGTGTTACATTCTCCGGTGGTATTTCTTCTGTAGATACATCTAAACTTAATCAGTTGTTTGCAGATGAGGCAGAACAGAGAACTCCTAGAAAAGACTTCAAAAACTGTCTTATCAATGCAGCCCACCAATTCTTGAATAAACAGGATAGTGAATCATATATATTGGCAGGTTATCCTTGGTTCAAGTGCCGTGCCAGAGATATGTTTGTTTCATTGCCAGGTCTTACATTGTCCATTGGAGAAGTCTCAAAATTTGAGATGATAATGGAGACAGCCATAAAAGCCATCTATTCATTTATGAATGGCGAGAAATCTACATTGAAAGTTTATGAGATTTATCATCCTGATGTTCTTCTATGGGCTGTCTGGACAATACAGCAATATGCTAAGATGGTTTCAAGAGATGCTGCTAAAGAAAAGTATCTAGGGCTGTTGAAAGATATAATGACATATTTGCTTGATGGCAGACATCCTAATCTTGAAGTAAGAGATAACGGATTGGTATATGCAAACGGTAGAGACAATGCTATTACGTGGATGAACTCAACTGTTAACGGTCGTCCTGTAGTGGGAAGAACAGGATATATAGTAGAATTCAATTCTCTTTGGTATAACGCATTGTGTTTCACAGCAGATATTATGGCTGAAGTCGGTGACAATGACTTCTCTTATCGTTTGAAATCTTTGGCTGAGAAAACAGGAAAATCATTTATTGACACATTCTTGAATGAATATGGCTATCTGTTGGATTTCGTGGATGGTGATATGATGGATTGGAGTGTTCGTCCTAACATGATTTTCGCGGCAGCATTCGATTATTCTCCACTTGACGCAAAACAGAAAAAGGGTGTAATAGATATTGTTACAAAAGAATTGCTTACTCCTAAAGGTCTTCGTTCTTTGAGCCCGAAAAGTGGAGGCTACAATCCTAACTATGTTGGACCTCAGATGCAGAGAGACTATGCATACCATCAGGGTACAGCATGGCCTTGGCTTGAAGGTTTCTACATGGAAGCTTATCTGAAGATTTATAAGAGAAGCGCTATCTCTTTCTTGTGGAGACAGTTTGTTAGCTATGAGGATGAAATGACATGTCACTGTCTGGGAACACTTCCGGAGTTGTTTGACGGTAATCCACCTTTCAAAGGTAGGGGAGCAGTATCATTTGCAATGAATGTTGCGGAAATTCTTCGTGGCTTGTATTTGTTGGATAAATTTGAGAATCAATAAAGAAGGAGGAGTTTTATGAAAGTTTTAATGTTTGGTTGGGAATTTCCTCCAAAAATATACGGCGGTCTTGCTGTCGCTTCCTATGGTATAACCAAGGGGCTAAGTTTACAAGGCGATGTAGAAACAGTGTTTTGTATGCCTAAACCGACTGGCGATGAGGAAGGATTCCTGAAAATAGTTGGCATGAACCAAGTGCCTATAGTATGGCGTGATGTGGATTACGATTATCTTAAATCTCGTCTGCATGCAAAAATGACTCCTGAGGAATATTATGCCTACCGCGATAAGATATATGCTGATTTCTCATACATGAATGTCAACGATCTGGGATGTATGGAGTTTGCAGGCGGATATCCTGGAAATTTGCATGACGAAATAAATAATTTCTCAATTATTGCAGGTGTTGTTGCAAGACAGCAACAATTCGATATTATTCATGCTCACGACTGGTTGACTTACCCGGCTGGTGTTCATGCAAAAATGGTTAGCGGAAAGCCTCTCTGTATTCATGTTCATGCTACAGATTTCGACCGTTCCCGCGGAAAAGTCAATCCTACTGTTTATTCAATTGAAAAGAACGGTATGGATTATGCCGACTGTATCATGTGTGTATCCGAGCTGACTCGTCGTACTGTTATTAATGAGTATCATCAGGATCCAAGAAAGGTATTTGCCGTTCATAATGCAGTTTATCCATTGTCTCAAGAATATCAGGATATACCACGTCCGGATCACTCTAAAGAAAAGATTGTTACTTTCCTTGGACGTATCACAATGCAGAAAGGACCGGAATATTTTGTTGAAGCAGCAGCTATGGTATTGAAACGTACACGTAATATCCGTTTCGTGATGGCAGGTTCCGGAGATATGCTGAACGCCATGATTAATCTGGTTGCAGAACGAGGTATTGCTGATCGTTTCCACTTCCCTGGATTTATGAAAGGTAAACAGGTATATGAGGTTTATAAGAACAGTGATGTTTTTGTTATGCCTTCTGTTTCCGAACCTTTCGGTATTGCTCCATTGGAAGCTATGCAGTGTGGAACACCTTCTATTATTTCCAAGCAGTCAGGTTGTGGAGAAATCCTAAGTAAAGTTATAAAGACAGACTATTGGGATATCCATGCTATGGCAGATGCCATATATTCAATATGTACAAATCAATCGCTGTTTGAGTATCTTCAGAAAGAAGGAAAGGCCGAAGTTGACGGAATCACTTGGGAAAAAGTTGGTTTGAAAGTTCGTTCTTTGTATGAAGATGTTCTGAGAAATTATAATAAGTAAAATATTAGTCTTAAGTTGATATGAAAACAATCTGTTTATATTTTGAGATTCATCAAATAATACATTTGAAACGTTACCGTTTCTTTGAAATAGGCTCAGATCATTATTATTATGATGATTTTGCCAACGAACAGGGTATTAACGAAATAGCTGAACGTTCTTACATTCCGGCTTTGAATACCCTTATACAGATGGCAAAAGAAAATGAAGGAGCATTTAAAGTAGCTCTTTCCATTTCTGGCGTTGCCCTTGAACAATTGGAAATCTATGCACCGTCTGTAATAGAATTGTTGCATGAATTAAATAATACCGGATGTTGTGAATTCTTATGCGAACCTTATTCTCACGGACTTTCTTCATTGGCTAATGAAGACTGCTTCAAAGAAGAAGTTACCCGTATGCGCAAGAAAATCAAGGACTATTTCGGCCAGGAACCAAAAGTATTCCGTAACTCAAGCTTGATTTACGACAACGAGATTGGCGGTATGGTAGCCAATATGGGATTTAAGGGAATGCTTATAGAAGGAGCTAAACATGTTCTTGGATGGAAGAGCCCTCACTACCTGTATCATTGCGTAGAGAATCCTAATTTGAAGCTTTTGATGAGAGACTTCAAGCTTTCTGATGATATAAGTCTTCGTTTCTCTAACAGTGAATGGAGCGAATATCCTCTGTTTGCAGATAAATATATCGGCTGGATTGATTCTATGCCTGAAAGCGAGCAGGTGATAAATATATTTATGGAATTGTCTGCTCTTGGATATTTCCAGCCATTGTCTTCGAATATCCTCGACTTTATAAAGGCTCTTCCTATCTGTGCTAAACAGAAAGGTATAACTTTCTCTACTCCTACAGAAATTGTGTCAAAACTGAAATCTGTAGATGCTATGGATGTTCCTTATCCAATGTCTTGGGTTGACGAGGAAAGAGATATCAGTCCATGGTTGGGTAACGTAATGCAGCGTGAAGCATTCAATAAGCTGTACAGCGTGGCAGAAAGAGTTTACTTGTGTCAGGACAAGAGAATCAAGCAGGATTGGGATTATCTGCAGGCCAGCAATAATTTCCGCTTCATGACAACTAAGGATAGTGGAGTAGCGTTTAACCGTGGAATCTATGATTCTCCTTTTGACGCTTTCACTAACTATATGAATATCCTTGGCGATTTCATCAAACGTGTCAATTCACTTTATCCTGTCGATATGGAGAACGAAGAACTTGGCTCTTTGCTTACTACTATCAAGAATCAGGGCGCAGAATTGGTACAGCTGAATGATGAGGTTACAAAACTTAAAAAGAAATTGGCTGACGCTGAAAAGAAACTGGCAAAAGAAGAAAAGGCACCTGCCAAGAAGACAACTTCTACTGCCAAACGTGCTACAAAAACTGCAACAGCCAAGAAAGCAAAAGAGGAATAAATATATTTCCAATATAAATTAGTAATGAGGGTATGTCGTCTGGCATACCCTTTTCTTTTTATTATTGCTCATTTAATTCTTTTTATTATTGACATTTCAAATGTCTTACTGATAGAAATAAAAAAGCATGTAACGTGATTTAAATTGTCATGTTACATGCTTTTTAAAATTAGTAAAGTGGTTATAACTTTACGGTTTAGTATATACAATTTCTATATTGAGTTCTTCACCATCTTCTCCGCCGAACAGTTTTGCTGCGTTCACTTCCATATCATGCGAAACGCCTATGATATTTCCTTCTGCATCTGTTTCAGTTGTTACAGGTATCAGCAATACTTTATCTCTGTCTTCGGTATATTCCTCTCCGGATCTGATTTCGCTGAATATATTGCTTATCAATCTATTAAGCTTTGAGAACGTATATGAGTTAGTATTACTGCTATATGTTCCCAGGAATGATGTCTTGTTGTCGTATGTCTTGTTTTGTTCGAAGAAGGTATCTATATCGCCTTTTCTTACCATCAGGACATTTTGTGGAATTCCCATTGTGAAAGTATTGGAATTCTCATTTCCTGCATATCTGTATTTCTTTATTGAAAGGGTTACAGAGTTAAGAGTATCTTCCTTGTGTGTATCGTAAATTTCATTAATAGGCAATGTTATTTCAGTACATAGACCGGCAGGTGTTTTCAGATATGTATGTCCTTTCTCGTTTACCAGTTCATCTAATTTATCCGAATTTTCCAGTCTGGTTGACATTAATACCTCTTTACTGGCTGCAAGTACTGTATTACCATGTACCAGTGAGTCTATCTCTCCTGTTGATTCGCTTTTAATCTTATAGTCAAGGTTTAGTCTTAACCATATATCTTTAATATATACCACAGAACCGTCTCCCTGTGTCGTGTGTACGTAGAAGCCCTTTAATACATTGTTTATAAAAGAATATGCATCTTTGAAGTATTCAGGTTTTGATGTATATAAACTCTGAATATGTTCACCGAATGATTCTCCCAAATCTATTTTTATACTAGGATAATAATCACTGGTGTTTCTAAGAGAGTCACTTACCGACATATCCACTGCAGCATAAGTCTTGACAGCTAGCGGTGCTTTTGTTTCATCATAATAATCTTTTGGCTCGTATGATGTATAGTACAGACCTGTATCGCTGTCTTCTATGATTTTATTTAATGTATCTACCTGTACAGTCAATGTTGCAAGAGAGTCACCGTAGAAATCTGTATAGTATAATTCAAGTGATACGCCTGTTATTTTATCCAAATGTTCAGGTAGTTCAAATTTTTCCGGACAGTTGATTTGTGTTATAAAATCGGCTGAATACTGCCCGAAGTCCGGATCTGTGTATTTTCCCAGATAAGCTTTGTTTGTACGTGAATATACTGAATCCAGTTTATGTGTTCTTGAAGTAACCTTATACGTATCAGAAAAAGCTTCTATCTTGTCCAGATTCGAAACAAAATCTCCGACTCCTGTAGTGGAATCATCACAGCTATAGAGTAATGCTGTAAATGTAAATACAGCTAACAACTTGAATTTCATACTATATGTAATATATTGGTTATAAAAATGAATCAATACAGACTTATCCATATTGATTCATGGTAAATTAATTATTCTACACCTTCCAGTACCTTATCATACAGTGTGTTGCAAGCGTCAGCATAAGCTTCAAATCCTTGCTGATTTTCTACAACCGGTATGTTAAGGCTTCTAGCATAATCCAATAACTCTGGGTTTACATTTTCGCCATTCTGTACAACACCGTCAGAATATGCAATTGCAAGTTTGCACAATTCATTATAGTTTACCGGATTATTTATCATTTTCAAATCATCTGATGTGATTTCTTTGAACTTCAATTGTTCGTTGAAGTTTTCCACGAAATTTGATTTGAAACCATCATCATAGATAGAGAATACAACTTTTGAGTCGCGGAATGAAGGTTCGTCGTAGTATGCTTTCTTGATATATAAAGGTACTACAGCACTCATCCATCCATGGCAGTGTATTACATCAGGACACCAGCGAAGTTTTTTCACAGTCTCCAATACTCCTCTTGCATAGAAGATAGCTCTTTCTCCATTGTCTTCGTATTCATTTCCGTTTTCGTCAGTTGTCATAAGTCTGTGCTGGAAATAATCGTCGTTATCAATGAAGTATATCTGTCTGCGTGCAGCCTGAACAGATGCCACCTTAATTATAAGAGGATGGTCTGTATCGTCTATTATCAAGTTCATTCCAGACAGGCGGATTACTTCGTGCAACTGATTTCTACGTTCGTTTATGATACCCCACTTAGGCATGAATGTACGTATTTCACGACCTTTGTCCTGAATTGCCTGTGGAAGATTTTGTCCGATAAGCGACAATTCGCTTTCCGGTACGTAAGGAGTAATTTCTTGTGTAATGAATAAAACTTTCTTAGCGCTCATGTTATTATTAAATGCTCAAAATGTTTTGCAAAGGTACAAAAAAAAGGGTATATTAAAAAATGCATTTTCAAATAAATCCTTATAGTATGTTAACATGTTTTGGTTTTATGCGAAATAATTCATTTTACAACCGTTTTTCAGCTTGTTAGTGAGTTAAAAACGACACTTTTTTGTATTTATCTTTCATTATGTGGTAAATAATGGTTTACTTTGCACCCGATTTCAGGAACTATATAATAGCTCTGTATATAGACTTAATATAGAATAGTATAAACTATAAGAAAGAAATGAAGTTAATTCAGACAATCAGTGAACTGCGCAGCGAGTTGCAGGCAGTTCGTAAGCAAGGAAAGTCAATAGGTTTAGTCCCTACTATGGGTGCTTTGCACGACGGACACGCTTCTTTGGTAAAGCGTGCGGTAAAGGAGAACGACGTGGTAGTGGTCAGCGATTTTGTCAATCCTACTCAGTTCAATGACAAAAATGATTTGTTGAAATACCCAAGAACTTTGGAAGCCGACTGTGCTTTGCTGGAGAAACATGGTGCAGCATTTGTTTTTGCTCCTTCGGTAGAAGAAATTTATCCTGAGCCTGATACACGTCAGTTCAGTTATGCTCCGCTTGATACTGTTATGGAAGGTAAGTATCGTCCGGGACACTTTAATGGAGTTTGCCAGATTGTAAGTAAGCTTTTCATGATAGTTGAGCCTGACAGGGCTTATTTTGGTGAGAAAGATTTCCAGCAGCTTGCTATAATCCGTGAGATGGTACGCAAGTATCCTTTTAATCTTGAGATTGTAGCTTGCCCTATAGTGCGCGAGGCTGACGGTTTGGCTTTGAGCAGTAGAAACGCAAGACTTTCTGCAGAACAGAGAGTTCAAGCATTGCAGATTTCGAAGACTCTGTTTGATAGCCTGGAGTTTGCAAAACTGCATACGCTTGCCGAGACAAAACAATATGTGGAGGACAGAATAGCTGCATCCGAAGGTTTGCGATTGGAATACTTTGAGGTAGTTGACGGTGATACATTGCAGACTGTTTCTTCATGGGATGACAGCAAATATATTGTGGGATGCATCACAGTGTTCTGTGGCGAAGTCAGATTGATTGATAATATTAAATATAAAGAATAAACCCAGTAAAAACTATGATGATAGAAGTATTGAAGTCGAAGATACACCGTGTCACAGTCACTCAGTCCAACCTCAATTACGTTGGCAGTATCACAATTGATGAGGATCTGCTTGATGCTGCAAATATAATTGCCGGCGAGAAAGTACACATCGTTGACAATAATAACGGTGAAAGATTTGAGACTTATGTAATAAAGGGAGAGCGTGGCTCAGGATGTATATGTCTGAATGGGGCTGCAGCACGCAAGGTACAGGTAGGAGATATTGTGATAATAATCTCATACGCTCTTATGGATTTTGAAGAAGCCAAGACGTTCAAACCTTCAGTGATTTTCCCTGATACTTGTACCAACAAGTTGGTGTAATTTTATACTTGCTATATATGCAGAAAAAACGCTTTGACGTTTTACATAAAACGTCAAAGCGTTTTTTCTTAAATGCCTAATCGTTTTTTTTATCTGTTATAAGGCCTTCTCTTTCAGGATGCCTGTTCTGTATGCTATGAGAAGTTTCTTCAAGTCTTCAATTTGAATTTTCAGCTCCTCGCCTTTATCAGTATCTTTCACCATCATACGCTTCGTACTTAGTTCCACTATCTGAGTTGTAGATTTGATGTCTTTACCTTCCTCTATGGCAGCTTGCGTAGAAGTGAAAGGTTCGTGCTGTACGAGCTGGAAACCTCGTGAGTGATATACCAATGTATATCCGGCTATACCGGTTTCAGGCTGGTATGCTTTAGAAAATCCTCCGTCAATAACCATAAGTTTTCCGTTAGCTTTTATAGGCTTTTCACCCTGGACGGCTTTTACAGGAACGTGTCCGTTTATGATATGGCGGTGTTCACCTTCTACGTTGAACTCATCCAGAATCATGTCGCACACGGCTTCATCATTTCTCTTCGAATAGTAATATCCCTTTATCTCCTTATGGGTTTCCTTGTCTGTCAGGAAGTATCTTTCGAAAGTGGCCATCTTGCTCTTGTCGAATGCAGGAGAGTCCTTACCGCACCACAGATACCATACATAGTCTATGGCAAAATCCTTATCTTCATTGTCTTTGTCGGCAAAATAGGCAGTACGTATAAGCTGACCTACTTTATTGAGCAGTTCCTTGCCTTTGTATTTCTTGTCGCCTATAGTTATTTCTTTCAGACTTCCGTCTTCGTTAAGAGGCATTGAGGCGTGGAAAAGGAGGTTGGAGTTGCACACATTATACATACATCCGTATCTGAACAGACATTTCATGTGCTTGCGGAGCTTTTCGCTTCTTGTGAATGAATCATAAAGCTTGTTCACCACATCAGCCTCTTCTTCCGTAAGTTTGTATGGATCATTAGGATCTACAGTAGGCATGAGGCAATCTCTCATCTCATATTCCTTGTCGCCCAATTTCAAGACTTTTTTCTCGAAATCAATATGATGGAGGAGCATTCTGTCTTCCATCTCGAATTCCGGTCTGCGTTTTATTATTTCGGCCTCCAGCTTGAACTGTATTATACATATAGCCTTGTGCATCTGTGCTATCATGCGCAGTGTCTTGTCGCTGTACTGTGCGTCATACTCTTTTGGATAGAACTGGGTGCATGGATCGTCAGCGTACGCTTCCATTGCGAATGTAGCGAGCGGAAGCAGGTTGATGCCGTATCCGTCTTCTAAGGCAGGCAGATTGCCATATCTCATTGCCAGACGCAGAACATTTGCTATACTGCATTTGTTTCCTGCAGCAGCTCCCATCCATAGTATGTCGTGGTTTCCCCACTGTATGTCGAAGTTATGATAGTTGCACAGTGTGTCCATTATGATATGTGGGCCCGGACCTCTGTCGAAGATATCTCCAAGAATATGCAGTGAGTCGATGGTAAGTCTTTGTATAAGATTGCAAAGGGCGATTATGAAATCATCAGCCCTGTCTGTTTCTATAATGGTGCTGATAATTACATTGATGTATGCCTGCTTGTTCTGCGTAGTGCTGCTTTCATGCAGAAGCTCCTGTATTATGTATGAGAATTCTTCAGGTAATGCCTTTCTTACTTTCGAACGTGTGTATTTCGACGATACGTTCTGACATACGCTTACCAGTTGGTTCAGCGTAATCACGTACCAGTCGTTCATGTCTTCTTCTGTTTCCTTTACCCTGATCAGTTTTTGTTCCGGGTAATATATCAGAGTACATAATTCTTTCTTTTCAGCCTCTCTAAGAGTGTTACCGAATATCTCGTTTACTTTTCTTTTTATGGCGCCGGAAGCATTTCTCAGTACGTGATTGAATGCTTCATATTCCCCATGAAGGTCTGCCAGAAAGTGTTCTGTTCCTTTTGGAAGATTGAGTATGGCTTCGAGGTTTATAATTTCAGTACTTGCGGCAGCTATTGTCGGGAAACTTTGCGACAGTAGTTCCAGATACCTTAAATCGTTTTTGATTTCCTCTATTTTTGCCTTGTTTGTTACTGTCATGGCTTTAGATTTATTTTATGATTGGTTTATTTCTATAAAAATAGCATCAATATGATTTGTATCATTATCACTCTGGTGAACATACCCAGCGGATATACCGTAGCATAGCTTACCGCAGGATTGTCATTCGGTATAATGTCGTTGGCATAATTCAGTGCCATTGGGTTTGCCATGCTGCCGCAAAGCATTCCGCAGGTACTTCCGAAGTCAAGATGGAATATTCTCATTGATACAATTGCCATTATCACTACAGGGATGAATGTGATGGCAAATCCTATGCCTATCCACAGCGCACCTTCCGGTCTCATTACTGTTTCGAAGAAATGTGCTCCGGCGTCGAGTCCCAGACATGCCAGATATAATGAAAGTCCGATACCTCTAAGCATGAGATTGGCGCTTCGTGTAGTGTATGTCACCAGGTGCAGGCGCGGACCGTACGCGCCAATCAGTATTCCTATTATAATAGGTCCACCGGCAAGGCCTAATTTTACAGGCGAGCTTATTCCCGGTATGCTGATAGGTATTGCCCCGATGATAAGGCCAAGCACTATACCTATGAATATAGATGCCATGTTAGGGTCTTTCAGTGTTTTTACTGTATTTCCAAGCACTTTTTCTACGTTCTGTATTGCTGCAGCTTCGCCTACTACTGTCAGTCTGTCTCCCAGTTGAAGTACAAGCCCCGGTGTGGCAAGCAGCTGTACTCCGCTTCGTGTCACTCGGCTGATGTTTATACCGTAAGAATTTCTCAGTCTTAGACTGCCAAGTTTCTTTCCGTTTATCTCCGGACGTGATATGACAACATGCTTTGAAACCAGCTGGCTGTCTATGGCATTCCAGTCAATATCTTCCTTATTCCAATCCCTGTTTTCCTGCTCTCCGAAAAGTATAGTCAGGGTAGGGGCGTCTTTCTCTGTAGTGATAACCAGTATCCTGTCGTTTTCCTTCAGAATCTTTTCTGATGTTGGGATACTTACGTTTCCGTCTCTCCAGAGTCGTGATATGACAAATTTAGGATAGCTCAACTTTGCTATATCCTGTATGCTCATGTTGAATATTGCCGGGTTGTGAATCTGGAAAGTAGCTATGTATGTGTGATTGGTGTCATCGTGGTCATGACTTTCCATGTCTTTGGGTCTTACCACCAACTTTCTCAGTACTACTATTGCCAGAATTACTCCTACAACTCCCAAAGGATATGTGATGGCGCAACTTAGAGCAGCTCCGCTGGTCGGCTCACCCAGCTGTTTCAATGTTTGCTGTGCCGCACCTAGAGCCGGAGTGTTTGTAGTGGCTCCGCACAAAATACCTGCCATATCCGAAAGTGGAACGGATGCAGTCTTGCTTATTATTACAGCCATTGCCGTACCTATCAATATCACTCCAAGTCCCAGCATATTCAGTTTGCATCCTCCTTTATGGAAGGAACTGAAGAAGCCTGGACCAACCTGTAGTCCTAATGAATATACGAATAAAACCAGTCCGAAACTTTCTGCATAGATAAGCATTTGCGGATCGATGGAAAAGCCTAAATGTCCGGCCAGAATCCCGATGAAAAATACGAATGTCACTCCCAGCGAAACTCCGAACAGATGGAGCTTCCCAAATCCTAATCCTATGGCTGTGATAAGCGACAATATAATGACAGCCTGTAAGGCTGAATGCTCAAAAAATAAATCTGTAAACCATTCCATGCCGCAAATTTACACACTTTTTTTGATGAATGTTTATATTATGTTATTTTATTTTTGGCAAGGATTGATAAAAATATCACTCTTTATTGTAAAAAAATAACCCTTCCACACTGGGTTATACAGTAATGAAAGGGTTAGTTGGTTTAAAAAAATGTATTATTTAAGCGACATAAGTCCCATTACATTAGTCACTTTTTCAGCAAGTTCATCTGTTGGAACAGACTCTATAAGTTTCATCATCAGATCTGTCACGTCTGCATTCTTGTCAAGAGTAAGAACCTTGTTCAAGTCGTCGATAGCTTCTTCATAGTGTTTTGTATTCATATACATCTCAGCCCTGGTCTTGAAACTTTCGGCATCGTTCGGATTCAGTTCTATTGATTTGTTGATATCGCATATTGCATTGTCCCATTTTTTCAGATTTCCCCAAAGGATACTTCTTGTGTAATATGCAAATGAACGGTATTCCTTGTCGTTCTCCGGAATTAACTCAATGCTTGAGTTTGCAGCTTGCATAGCCAATACTATGTCGTTGCATGCATTGCAGATGAGTGACATATAACAATGCGCATATCCGTTTTCAGGATTACACTCTATTTCTTCGTTTAGAAGTTTATAGGCTGTTTCTATATCACCGTTGTTGAGTGCAGTCACTCCGTTGATATAATTGTCAGATTCCGGACGGTTGATATTTTCTGCGTATGAAGTTCCGCAGAACAACATTATAAATAATAATGTGATAATAGTTTTTCCAGTGGTTTTCATGTCGCTATTTAATTTTAAAGTTTGGTCGCAAAACTATAAAGTTTTATTTTACCTACAAAGAAAAGCGGACAAAAAATACGATAATATATAAAAAACTTCTATCTTTGTCGCATCTAAATAAATCTAAGACTGAAAATAAACCTTGTTTTGCTATCCGGTGATGGCAATTTATATAGAATGAAAATTTTTAAAACTTGTTATAACCATGAATTCATTAAATCAAATCATTGAAAAATTTCCGGAAATCAAAAATGTGGAGTCGGTCAAACCTTTGACTGCAGGACTTATCAATCAGACTTATCTTGTCACTACACAGGAAGGTATTCCAAACTTTATACTTCAGTGTATAAATCATAATATCTTCAAGAATGTCGATTTATTGCAGAATAACATCGAATGTGTAACAGGACATATCCGCAAGAAGCTTGAAGCTGCGGGTGAAAAGGATCTTGACAGGAAAGTTCTTCGTTTTGCTGTGACAGATAATGGTAAGACATATTATTTTGATGGTGAGAAGTACTGGCGTGCATGCGTGTTCGTTGAAGGTTCTCTTACACTTGATGCCGTTACACCTGAATCATCATATCTTGTCGGACTGAAATTCGGTGAGTTTGAAGCTATGTTGTCCGATCTGCCATGTCAGCTCGAGGAAACAATTCCTGATTTCCATAATATGGAGTTCAGAATGAAACAGCTTCATGATGCTGTTGAGGCTAACGCTGCCGGACGCCTTGACAAGGTGCGCGACCTTGTAGCTGAGATAGACAAGGATGCTTACGACATGTGTTGTGCGGAAAGATATTATAGAGAAGGTAAACTCCCTAAACGTATATGCCATTGTGATACTAAAGTCAGCAATATGCTCTTCGACAAGGAGGGAAATGTTCTTTGTATCATCGACCTTGATACGGTAATGTCAAGCTTTGTATTTTCTGATTTCGGTGATTTCCTCCGTTCCGCTGCAAATACAGGCCAGGAAGACGATGAAAATCTTGATAATGTCAAGTTCAATTTTGAAATCTTCAAATCATTTGCAAAAGGATATATTGAATCGGCAAAGTGTTTCCTCACTCCGCTTGAGATAGAACTGCTTCCTTATGCCGTTACACTGTTCCCTTATATGCAGGCTGTACGTTTCCTTACAGACTATATTAATGGAGACACTTACTATCAGACTAAATATCCGGAGCATAATTATGTAAGAACGCTTGCGCAGTATAAGCTTTATAAAGAAACTAAGGCTGCAATGGGCGAAATGAAAGATTATATCAATTCTCTTATATAATTAAGTATCGCGCGCAGATGTTACGTAAAGTTATATCTGCGTGTGTGTATAATCTTCATTATACGTTTGCTCTGTTTCAACTGGAAATATGAAAAGAACTTTATCCTTTATATTCCGATATTGCTGTCGGATTGTTCATTGGATATGGTTCTTTTTTGTGTTTTTTAATCATAATGTCGTAGAAGTGCTTCTGAATTGGATTTTTTTCACAAAAAAAATCCCGTTAACGATAACGGGTATTGAAAAAATGTTGTACATTTGCTCCGTATTTGTAAAGTGTGGTTTGCAAAATGAATAATAATATAAAACACCTTGGTATTGTGGAAAGCATAGACGGCTCTCATGTGAGAGTTAAGATTCTTCAGAGCTCGGCTTGTTCGTCGTGCAGCGTGAAAGGTCACTGTAATGTTTCGGAGACTAAGGAAAAGATAATCGATATACATGATAAGGAAAGTGCTGATTGTTGTTCGGTAGGACAGCAGGTAATGGTATGCGGCACTACCTCGATGGGTATGAAAGCCGTTTTACTGGCATTCGTATTGCCTTTCGTCGTGCTCTTTGTTGCCTTGTTTGTTACTATGAGAATTACAGATGGAGATGAGGCTACATCTGCTTTAGTCTCTTTATGCACCCTTATACCTTATTATATAATAATATATCTGTTGAGGAACAAAATCAGTCGCACATTCTCATTTACATTGGAAACAATAAATAATTAATAAACTAACTTTAATTTATGGATTTAATTTTAATTGCAGTAATTTCATTGGGAGCCATCGGCTTGGTTGCAGCAGTAATTCTGTATGCAGCATCTAAGAAATTCGCTGTGTACGAAGATCCGCGAATTGCTCAGGTAAGCGAAGTGCTTCCTCAGGCTAACTGCGGTGGATGTGGTTATCCTGGATGTTCTGGTTTTGCCGCAGCTTGCGTTAAAGCCGGTTCACTTGAAGGTAAACTGTGTCCTGTAGGCGGACAGCCTACAATGGAAAAAGTAGCTGCCATTCTTGGTCTTGAAGCTGCCGCTTCAGAACCTAAGGTAGCTGTAGTGAGATGTAACGGTACATGTGCCAACCGTCCTAAACTTACTCAGTACGACGGTGTACGCTCATGTGTAGTGGCTAACTCTACTTACGGTGGTGAGACAGGATGTACATTCGGATGTCTTGGATGTGGCGACTGTGTGTCGGCTTGTACATTCGGTGCCATCAAGATGAATCCTGAGACAGGACTTCCTGAAGTAGATGAAAGCAAGTGTACTGCCTGCGGTGCCTGTGCCAAGGCATGTCCTCGTTCAATCATCGAAATCCGTCCTAAGGGTAAGAACAGCCGCCGTGTTTACGTTCAGTGCGTCAACAAGGATAAGGGTGCCGTTGCCCGTAAGGCTTGTGCTGCTGCATGTATCGGTTGCGGCAAGTGTGTCAAGGTATGTCCGTTCGAGGCTATCACTCTTGAAAACAATCTTGCTTACATCGACCCTGCAAAATGTAAGTCATGCCGCAAGTGCGAAATGGAATGTCCTCAGAATGCAATCATTGCTGTGAACTTCCCTCCTAGAAAGGCAAAACCTGCTGAAGAAACTGCTCCAAAGGCAGAGCCAGTAGCTCCTAAAGCAGAAACTGCAGCTCCAAAGGTTGAAAAACCTGCGACAGAACAGCCAAAAGCAGAAACTCCTGCGCAGGAATCTCCAAAGGCAGAAGCATAATTAATCCGATTAGTAACAATATTAAACGATATAAACGTGAAAACATTTAGAATAGGTGGAGTCCATCCGGCAGAAAACAAGTTGTCGGCAGGCAAGGCGATAGAAACGCTTGCCCTCCCCAAACAGGCTGTTTTCCCTTTGTCTCAGCATATAGGCGCACCGGCTACAGCCATCGTAAAGAAGGGTGATGTAGTGAAGGTTGGTACTAAGATTGCCGAAGCAGGCGGTTTCGTTTCGGCTGCTATTTACTCTTCAGTATCAGGTAAGGTGAACAAGGTGGACAGCGTTATCGATGCCAGCGGTTACCGCAAACCGGCTATCTTCATCGACGTGGAAGGCGATGAATGGGAAGAATCAATCGACCGCAGTACAGAACTGGTTAAGGAATGCAACCTTACTCCGGAAGAAATAGTAGCTAAGATTAAGAACGCAGGTGTAGTAGGTATGGGTGGTGCATGTTTCCCAACTCATGTAAAACTTACTCCTCCTCCAGGATGCAAGGCTGAATGCGTTATCATCAACGCAGTAGAGTGTGAGCCTTATCTTACTGCAGACCACCGTCTGATGCTTGAAAAAGCTGATGAAATCATGGTGGGTGTGCAGATCCTTATGAAAGCCGTAAAAGTTGACAAGGCTTACATCGGTATTGAGAACAACAAGCCTGATGCTATCAAGCTGATGACAGAAAAGGCAGCCCAGTACAAAGGTATTGAAGTTGTTCCTCTGAAAGTTAAATATCCTCAGGGAGGTGAAAAACAGCTTATCGATGCTGTTATCGGCCGTCAGGTTCCTGCCCCTCCTGCAATTCCTATCAATGTAGGTGCCGTAGTTCAGAACGTAGGTACAGCATATGCCGTTTATGAAGCTGTTCAGAAGAACAAACCGTTGTTCGAACGTGTGGTTACAGTGACAGGTAAATCACTGAAGAATCCTTCAAACTTCCTGACACGTATGGGTACACCGATGAGCCAGCTTATCGAAGCTGCCGGAGGTCTGCCTGAAGATACAGGAAAGGTAATCGGTGGTGGTCCTATGATGGGTAAGGCACTTGCCAATACTGAAGTTCCTATCTGCAAGGGTAGTTCAGGTGTTCTCCTGATGAACGACAAAGAAGCTGCACGTGCAGAGGCTATGCCATGTATCCGTTGTGCAAAATGTGTAAACGCATGTCCTATGGGACTTGAACCGTTCCTTCTGGCTACATGCTCTGCTCATGGCGACTGGGAACGCGTAGAGAAAGAAATGATTATGTCATGTATAGAGTGTGGTTCATGTCAGTTCACATGTCCTTCACGCCGTCCAATGCTTGACTATATCCGTTTAGGTAAAGGCAAAGTAGGTGCGATTATCCGTGCACGCAATGCTAAAAAATAATCAATCGAAATTTATCGAATAACTATGGCTAATAAATTAATAGTATCTTTATCACCCCATGTACACAGCGGCGACAGCGTACAGAAAAACATGTACGGTGTAATCATAGCCTTGATACCTGCTTTGCTCGTGTCATTCTATATGTTCGGTCTTGGGGCTGTAATCGTTACGCTCACATCTGTTGCAGCGTGCTTGTTCTTCGAATGGGCGATTACCAAGTTCATTCTGAAACGCGAACGTACAACCATACTCGACGGCTCGGCAGCACTTACTGGTCTGCTTCTTGCCTTCAACCTTCCGTCAAACCTTCCTTTGTGGATTATCATCATCGGTGCCCTTGTAGCAATCGGTATCGGTAAGATGACTTTCGGCGGATTGGGATGCAACCCTTTCAATCCTGCATTGGTTGGACGTATCTTCCTGCTTATCTCTTTCCCTGTACAGATGACTTCATGGCCGGTAGCTGGTCAGCTTACAGCTTATACAGATGCAGAAACAGCAGCTACTCCACTCGCTCTTATGAAAATGGCTGTAAACGGTGACGCTGCTGCTCTCGAACAGCTTCCTTCTACTATGGACCTGTTCCTCGGTAACAATCCGGGATGTATCGGTGAAATCAGTGCATTGGCATTGCTGTTGGGTCTGGTATATATGTTGTGGAAGAAAATCATCACATGGCATATCCCGGTATCAATCATCGCTACAGTATTCGTATTCGCTACACTGTTGAATTTGGTTGACCCTGCCAAATATGCCGACGGACTGACTCACCTGTTCACAGGTGGTCTTATGCTGGGTGCCATCTTCATGGCTACAGACTATGTTACATCGCCTATGAACCACAAAGGCATGATTATCTACGGTATTGCCATAGGTTTCCTAACAGTACTTATCCGTACTTTCGGTGCCTATCCGGAAGGTATGTCGTTCGCTATCTTCATCATGAACGCATTCACTCCGCTAATCAATACTTATTGCAAACCTAAAAGATTCGGGGAGGTAGTAAAGAAATGAAAAAGCTAGAATCATCATTGAAGAATATGGCTCTCGCCCTGACAGGTTTCTCTGTAGTGGCAGGAGCAATATTGGGCTGGGTGAATAAGGTGACTGCCGAACCTATAGCACAGGCCAATGCAAAGACATTGAGCGACGCTATAGCAGTAGTAGTTCCCGGTTTCGACAATAACCCTGCGGAAGCTCCTGAAACAATCGATGTTGACGGTGTTTCATATAAGATTTACAAGGCTACAAAAGGTGGCGAGTTTATTGGTGCTGCAGTAGAATCTTCATCTATGGGATTCGGTGGCGAACTGAAAGTCCTTGTCGGTTTCGATGTAGAAGGAAACATCATCGACTATTCATTGTTGAGCCACGCTGAAACTCCGGGATTGGGCTCTAAGGCTGCCGACTGGTTCAAGAAAGGTGCAAAGGGTGACATCACAGGCAAGAATCCTGGCGAAGCTCCTTTGGTTGTGTCGAAGGACGGTGGTCAGATAGATGCCATCACAGCTTCTACTATCACTACAAGAGCATTCCTTGCTGCAGTGAACAGCGCATACGGAGCATACAAGAACCAGCATGTCGACGGTACTAGCGGTGCAACTCAGCAGGCTGCTGCCGAAGAGAAAACTGAAAATGTAGAAAACAAATAAACAGGAGAGGAGTAAGATTATGAATAATTTTAAAGTATTGATGAACGGAATCGTTAAGGAAAATCCTACTTTCGTTCTCCTTTTGGGTATGTGTCCTACTTTGGGTACAACATCTTCTGCCATCAACGGTATGGGTATGGGACTCGCTACAATGTTCGTGCTTATCTGTTCAAACATTGTAATCTCTTCTATCAAGAAACTTGTGCCTGACATGGTTCGTATTCCTATCTTCATCGTGGTCATAGCATCATTCGTGACAGTATTGCAGATGGTAATGCAGGCATACGTTCCTGCCCTCTACGCTACTTTGGGTCTGTTCATTCCGCTTATCGTGGTGAACTGTATCCTTCTTGGCCGTGCTGAGGCTTTTGCTGCAAAGAACAATCCTATAGCTTCACTGTTCGACGGACTTGGTATGGGACTTGGTTTCACTATCGCGCTGACATTGCTCGGCGGTGTACGTGAATTCCTCGGAACAGGCAAGATTTTCAATATCGCAATCATGCCGGAAGAATACGGTATGCTGATATTCGTTCTTGCACCGGGTGCCTTCATCGTATTGGGCTATCTGATTGCTATTGTAAACCGCTTGAAGAAAGCATAACCCTTAAAAGAATTTTGATATGGAATATATATTGATATTTATTACAGCTATATTTGTGAACAACATCGTGTTGTCACAGTTCCTTGGTATCTGCCCTTTCCTGGGAGTATCAAAGAAAGTTGAAACAGCTATGGGTATGGGTGCGGCAGTAGCATTCGTGTTGGTTCTTGCGACTATTGTTACTTACGTCATCCAGAAGTTTGTCCTCGATGCTTTCGGACTGGGATATCTTCAGACTATAGCTTTCATCCTTGTCATCGCTGCATTGGTACAGATGGTTGAGATTATCCTCAAGAAGGTTTCTCCATCGCTCTATCAGGCATTGGGAGTATTCCTTCCGCTTATCACAACCAACTGCTGTATCCTTGGTGTTACAATCCTCGTAATCCAGAACGACTTCGATCTGCTTACAGGTGTTGTTTATGCTTTTTCTACAGCATTAGGTTTTGCACTTGCTCTTATAGTCTTTGCAGGAATCCGTGAGCAACTCAGCCTCGTAAACATACCGAAAGGTATGCAGGGAATGTCTATAGCCCTTGTTACAGCAGGTTTGCTGGCTATGGCATTTATGGGCTTCTCAGGTGTTGATAAAGGTCTTGCAGCATTGTTTGGAATATAATACGGAAACAATATTGTATCTTTGAAAATCCGGTATCTCCCCAGATACCGGATTTTTTTATATATTTTCCATTAATTTGATAGCATTCTGAATATTATTTATTATATTTGCTCGAAATAAGTCTAAAACTTTATTATACAGAAAAATATAAAAACCTTTAATTATGAAAAAAAGAATTCTGGTTGCCGGTGGTACAGGCTACATCGGTTCTCACACAGTTGTTGAATTGCAGAACAACGGTTATGAAGTAATCATCGTAGATAATCTTTCAAACTCAAGAGCTGATGTAGTTGACAGCATCGAACAGATTACAGGCATTCGTCCAGCTTTCGAAAAAGTAGATTGCCTTGACTATGAAGGTATGGATGCTGTTTTCACAAAATATCCTGGTATAGAAGGTATTATTCACTTCGCAGCAAGCAAGGCTGTAGGCGAATCTGTACAGAAACCTTTGCTTTATTATCGTAACAATCTTGTTTCTTTGATAAATATACTTGAGCTGATGCCTAAGCATGGTGTAAAAGGAATTATCTTCTCATCATCATGTACAGTATATGGACAGCCTGATGTATTGCCTGTAACAGAAGCAGCTCCAATCAAGAAGGCAGAATCTCCTTACGGAAATACAAAGCAGATCAACGAAGAAATCATCGACGATACAATTGCTTCAGGTTCTCCTATCAAGGCTATCAAACTTCGTTATTTCAACCCTATTGGTGCGCATCCATCTGCACTTATCGGTGAATTGCCTAACGGTGTTCCACAGAATCTTGTACCGTTCCTCACTCAGACAGCTATGGGTATCCGTGAAAAATTGAGCGTATTCGGTGATGACTACGATACTCCTGACGGCTCTTGTATCCGTGACTACATTTATGTAGTTGACCTTGCTAAGGCTCACGTAATAGCAATGAACCGTATCCTTGAAGGTAAGCAGAAACAGCCTTCAGAAGTATTCAATGTAGGTACAGGTCGTGGCTTGTCAGTTCTTGAGCTTATCAATGCATTTGAATCATCTACAGGAGTGAAACTTAATTATCAGATTGCTCCTCGCCGTGCAGGTGATATCGTTAAGGTATGGGCAGATCCTTCTTATGCTAATAATGAACTTGGCTGGAAAGCTGAAACTTCTATCGAAGACACACTACGCTCTGCATGGAATTGGCAGGTACATTTGCGTGAAAAAGGAATCATGTAATTAAATCAAATAGAATAATAAAACTAATTATAAATAAAACTATCTGAATTGTGTGAATGTATGCGAATATATTCACACAAGTCTGTGCAAACCACAGATATAGTAGTTTTGTCGTGTTTTATTTTGTGTTTGTGTTGTGGCTGTTCTTCGACGTGAGTCGGAGGGCAGCTTTTTTTTCAGTATTCAATTTAATAAACTGGCAGATATGGATATAGTATTGATCGTTTTTTCGGTATTGTTTATGATTGTCGGTCTTCTGGGTTGTATTCTTCCGGCTCTTCCCGGTCCACCGCTTTCATATATAGGTTTTCTGTTGCTTCATTTCACTGATAAGGTTCAGTTTAGCACTACACAGATTCTTGTACTGTTGCTTCTGGTTGTAGTAGCACAGATTATCGATTATTTTATTCCTGTCTTGGGAAGCAAATACAGCGGAGGGACCAAATGGGGGAGTTGGGGCGCTTTTATTGGTTCTGTGGTAGGATTGTTTTTTCTTCCCTGGGGATTGCTTTTAGGACCTTTTCTAGGAGCAGTGGCAGGCGAACTTATGGGTGATGCCGATATGAAATCAGCATTGCGTTCAGGCACCGGTGCACTAGTAGGATTTCTTTTAGGCACAGTTTTAAAGCTGGCATTATGTATGTATTTTATAGTTCTTATGATACGAGCGCTTATTTGAAATGATATGTTTCCCGTTATCGCACACAATGTTTTTATATCCAATAAATGATATAAATCAAGAAAAACGGCATTTTTGTTAAAAACATGTTCTTCAACATTGTTTTTATCAATTTTACCCTTACCTTTGCATTGTGGTTGTGAAACCAGTAAGACTTATAAAACTATAAGTTACACAAAATATTAAGGTATTAGATTAGACTTAAGGTAATTATTTAAGGTATTAGGTTAAAGTTATTAGTTTAAAGGTAAAGAGGTTTTTCAAGGAATTAGTTTTTTGGATTAAGGTTAAGAGAGAGATTTTTAGTTTTCAGGATTTAGGGTTAGGTTTTAATAGGTTTTAGGATTAGTTTTAGGTAAAAAGTAAGAAAAGGGATAACGTAAGACTTGAAAAACAAAAGATGAAAAGAACCCTTAATTGGGGGGTTCTTTAGATGGCCGGCGGCATTCACAGACAACTGGATGGCGCCTTTTTTATGTCCGTATATTTCCGTTTTTTAAAATAAATAGTTATATTTATATAATATAGGATGCGGTTCGGCATAGCCAAATCTGAAAAAACATGTTTTTTCGTTTGTCTATGTTCTCACCTTTCACTATATTTGGGGAAAAGCGATTAAACTTAAAATCATATTCTTATGGAAACAGGATTATTTTGGATAGTGCCTGTAGCCTCAATTCTGGCTTTGGTACTTGCCTGGTATTTCTACCGGCAGATGATGAAAGAAAGCGAAGGAACACCTCAGATGCAGAAAATTGCATTACATGTTCGTCAGGGAGCAATGTCATATCTGAAACAGCAGTATAAGGTTGTTACTATAGTTTTCATCGCCCTGGTGATATTATTCTCCATTATGGCATACGGTTTCAATCTCCAGAACCACTGGGTTCCCGTGGCTTTTCTTACAGGAGGTTTCTTCTCTGGATTATCAGGCTATCTGGGTATGAAAACAGCCACATACGCTTCTGCACGTACTGCCAATGCCGCGCGTACTTCTCTGAACAGAGGTCTTAGGGTAGCTTTCCGTAGCGGTGCTGTTATGGGGCTTGTGGTTGTCGGCCTTGGTCTCTTTGACATTTCTTTCTGGTATATCCTCCTTGACAGAGTTATAGATGCCGATTCTGCAAATCCTACGGCTAAACTCTGTGTGATTACCACTACAATGCTTACATTCGGTATGGGAGCCTCTACGCAAGCTCTGTTTGCCAGAGTTGGAGGAGGTATATACACAAAGGCTGCCGATGTGGGAGCCGACCTTGTGGGTAAGGTTGAAGTGGGAATACCGGAAGACGATCCGCGTAACCCGGCTACCATAGCTGATAATGTGGGCGACAATGTAGGCGACGTGGCAGGTATGGGTGCCGATCTGTACGAATCATACTGCGGTTCAATCCTTGCTACAGCTGCTCTTGGTGCTGCAGCTTTTATCGGTACTGGTGATACTGAAATGCAGTTTAAGGCAGTAATTGCACCTATGCTTATCGCAGCCGTAGGCATCATACTATCTATAATAGGAATTTTTGCAGTCCGTACACGCGAAGATGCCGGAATGAAGGATCTGCTCAACTCTCTTTCTGTGGGTACAAACCTCAGTTCAATACTCATAGTGATTGCCACATTCTTTATCTTATGGATGCTCGACATGAAAAATTGGGTAAACATATCGTTTGCAGTAGTAGTAGGTCTGATAGTAGGTATAATCATCGGACGTTCCACCGAGTATTACACATCACAGTCTTATAAGCCAACCCAGAAACTTTCCGAAAGTGGAAAGACAGGCCCTGCCACAGTCATTATCTCAGGTATAGGTCTTGGAATGGTTTCCACTACTATACCTGTTATAGCAGTTGTGGCCGGTATTATATTGTCCTATTGGCTTGCTTCAGGATTCGATCTTTCCAACATTGGCATGGGCTTGTACGGTATAGGTATAGCCGCAGTAGGAATGCTTTCAACCCTTGGAATAACACTTGCCACTGATGCATACGGACCTATAGCCGACAATGCCGGAGGTAATGCCGAGATGAGCGGTCTTGGAGCAGAAGTCCGCAAGCGTACAGATGCACTTGATTCTTTGGGCAATACTACAGCAGCCACAGGAAAAGGCTTTGCAATAGGTTCAGCAGCACTTACTGGACTGGCTCTTCTTGCATCTTTTATAGAAGAAATTAGAATAGGTCTTGAGAGAATAGGTAATACAGTTCTTGAGCTGCCAAACGGAATAAGTGTAGCTATACATGATGCCAGCTTCACTGATTTCATGATATACTATGATGTAACCCTCATGAATCCTAAGGTACTTTCCGGAATGTTTATAGGCAGTATGATGGCATTCCTGTTCTGCGGTCTCACTATGAATGCCGTAGGCCGTGCAGCAGCCCATATGGTAGAAGAAGTGCGCCGTCAGTTCCGCGAGATAAAGGGGATACTCGAAGGTAAGGCAGAGCCTGATTATGCGCGCTGCGTACAGATTTCTACCAAGGGAGCTCAGCGTGAGATGGTATTCCCTTCAGTATTGGCAATAGTAGCACCAATAGTTACCGGACTCTTATTCGGAGTATCAGGAGTGATAGGTCTTCTTATCGGAGGATTGTCATCAGGCTTCGTGCTTGCGGTATTCATGGCAAATGCAGGAGGAGCATGGGACAATGCGAAGAAATATGTGGAAGAAGGTAATTTCGGTGGAAAGGGAAGTGAGGTACATCGTGCCACGGTTGTAGGAGATACAGTAGGCGACCCTTTCAAAGATACATCCGGACCGAGTCTGAATATTCTGATAAAACTTATGAGTATGGTTGCCATAGTCATGGCAGGGCTGACAGTGGCATGGAGTTTGTTATAGGATAATCAACATATATATTAAATTTATAAACTATGATTTCAGAAAAACTACAGAACGCAATCAATGCGCAGATTACTGCCGAAATGTGGTCAGCTAATCTTTATCTTTCAATGTCTTTCTATCTCCAGAAAGAAGGTTACGACGGATTTGCTTCATGGATGAGAAAACAGTCACAGGAAGAACTTGATCATGCATATAATTTGGCTGATTACCTTATGAAGCGTGGTGGTGAGGCTAAAGTTGACAAAATAGACGTTGTTCCTCAGGGATGGGGTAGTCCACTTGAAGTATTCGAACATGTTTACAAACACGAATGCCATGTTTCACAACTCATTGACGATCTTGTAAACATCGCTTCCGAAGTGAAAGACAAAGCTTCACAGGATTTCTTGTGGGGATATGTTCGCGAGCAGGTTGAAGAAGAAGCAACAGCTCAGGGTATAGTTGATAAATTGAAACGTTGCGGCGATCACTCAGGTATTCTATATCTGGATGATAAACTGGGACAGCGCAAATAATTTGAGACTACGCAGATAATTTCAGTGCTGCAATTTTGTCAGAGTGACAAAGTTGCAGCACTTTTTTATTGTCCCTGTCTATTTCTTGTCATTCTGGTTTTTGTCCTTGTCTTTTTTCAATAAATCACGCACTATTTTAACTACAGTTTTTACTGTTATTACAACGTCTTCAGGATCTACATCCTTCAATGTTCCTCGTTTTGAAAACTTATTCATATATATAATTTTTAAAGTTGATAGTAATAAAGTTATTTTTTCTCTAAGATTACAGTTTTGTAATCGAATTTCACATTATAGCCTTTTGATAATTCCGCCAGTGCAACACTGATCCCATATAGTAGATCAGGGTTTGATAGCCTCAGAAAGTCTTTCTTTAGTGATAATCATGATAATGAGATTTTTAAATTGTTATACATCGTTTTTTACTTGTTTTTATCCATATTTTCCCAGATTTTTCTGTATATAGGTTTTTGTATTATGCTCAAAAGTCCAGATGGCATGGTATGAAACGAGCCGCATTTCGGACATTTCATTGGAATAGACAGCGTAGTTGCCATAAATTCCATATCTTTTTCAATGAATTTGTTTCCGCATTTATCGCATACGAATCTTGTAGTCCCTCTAAGCATTTTCTATATATTTAAGTGTTGTCCTAAATCCTGACATCATGTCTTCATACACTTCCTTATATCCTATTCTCGCACTCGGATGATAGCTGTCTATCACTATTTTTCCGGTGGAAGGAGAGTAGTAAATCCAGTTACCAGTATCATCCACAAGTTGCAGGTCGTCCAGATACTGTGATTTTACAAAATCAAATATCAGGTTCTGTCCGTTTGCGTTTCCGCAACAAAGGATAACATCAGCATCGTAGAGAGCTATTTGACTTTTTAGAAAGATGGAATACCTGTTTATATATTCCGATAAAGTTTTCTGACTTATTTGGGCACCACCGCACTGTTTCTTGCAGTTTATATGTGCTATCGGAGCATTCTCGAAGAAAGGTCCCGATACATTCATATCTCTTGCTTCGTCAAACTCAGGATAATAGTCCGAAGTAGAATTAAGTAGTCCGTAACTCCACATTCTGAGGTTTTTAATGAAAGGCACACCCCTATGATAGGAAAAAGCAGCGCAGTTCTGCCGTCCTGTTTCTTCCCTTATGTTCCATGCCTCAGTATCATTCAGCTCTTTGGTTATTATTAGCAGTTTGCGTCTGGCATTCAGCCATAACTCCTCTTCCTTTCCCTCTTTGCGGTGCCACGTGTCATACTCGAAGAAGATATTTCCCCTGTACAACAGTCCGTTTTCCGAAAACTCATGAGCATTATTTATGCTTTCGGCATATTTACGCCATTCGTCCAGAATCTTTTGTTCAGTTTTCTTGATACCGGTTTCCATTTTAATTCATTATTAAGGTTTGATAATTCTTTTTGTTTGCTGATTTTCTTTTGAGGTCTGCAATGCAAAAGTATATTATGGCTACAATTTCTACCAGCTTTTCCTTTTATCTTGATTTTATTTCTGACCTCTTTCTTTGTAATAGATTGATATTTAATGAATTAGTGGCGTTTCAGACGGATTTTTTACTAATTTTTTACTAAAGCTTTTCTTCGTGTTTTTCGCTATAATGTCATCATGTTTCGATATTCTTTATCACTCACTTATCTTCTGGTAGCTACCATCCTGAAAATTGCTTTCATCTTTTTCGTTATGTTATCTTCGAATTCATTTTTTATCTGACTATGACTAAAATTGTACCTGAACATATCAGACAGGCATTCATTGGTATAAAGTGGAACATCAAAGGTCAGTTTTATATACTTCATAAACACTTCCTTATGCGCATTTGTTATATTGTTTCCGAAATCTATATTGTTTTCTCTGCGTATGAGTATCTTTTGGGTGGACAGTTGCTTGAATAAAGTTGCTATATTCTTTATTTTTCTTGTGTCTGCCATTCCTATACCTGCCAGACGTTCATTCTTTGTTTTCAATTTGAAAGAATCTTGTGCTTCCTGATTATTAAAGTAACGCACGAATAATGACTTTATCCATTCTACTGTTATATTTTCAGGTATAATCTTATATCTGTGTTTAAGTCTCTTTGTCTGGGCGGTTGTAAGTTTTGTTTCATCATCATTGCTGGAGAATATATATACCGAAATCACCGGCATGTCTATCATTCCGAAATAATTCAAGTCGCCGTGAGAAACCAGGCAGTCCTTAATAGCTTTGTTCCATACCATGATAATATGAGGTTTCAGCTCCTCTACCACCTGCATGAATGCCTCGTAATCCGTATCGTACAGTTCTTTATTGTCTGAATATTCAGGTGATTTCCCATTGGGCCAGTAGTGCTGTATATAATTTGTAAATGCCACTTTGCTCCAGAAATTATTTTTCTCTTCTTCAGTAAGGTGGTCACGTTTTTTAAGCATTATATATGTAAATGCACTGAATGCCGGATAGGGGAAACCCTCAAGATATGAGTCTATTTCTATTGTATCACTGTTCGACAGACAGTAATAATCCTTATCCTCCTTGTCTGTGTAGTAAGGACATTTCATATCCATTCCTAATATATATTTACTTGAAGCACATTCTTCTTTCAAATGGGGACAATCATTATACGGGCAGTAGAAGTGCGAGCCCAAGATGAGAGTTCTCAGTCCGTGTATCCCTTTGTCATAGTCTTCCCCGATTCTCGGCCTAAAAAAATATTTACCCATGCTTTGCATTCTTTCTTTTAAGTATTATTGCTTGCTATTGATACAAAAGTAATACAATGTTCATAATATGGATGTTTATGATAAAAGTAAAATCTGATTTTTATAGATGGATTTGACTTTTTTATTAAGCTATGCCCGGATTTGGCATATCTTCCTATGCAATTTTGTGGCATAAAACAGAATGATATGGAAAAAACTTTGATTCAATTGATTAAGGCAGCAGCTTCAAAACTGCATGACAGTAAGCTTAAAGGATTGGAAGGAAAGGAAATGGTATTATTGCTTGAGTTATTGAAAGAAAACATAGGTTTGGACAATAGAAATGAAGCGATAATTTTTACAGCAATGTTCGACCGCAGTTGTAGCGGTAAAAATTCTGGTATTGAGGATCTTGCATCTTATTTCAACTGTACACAGTTGGATATAATGGAGTATTTGCCATCACTAAAATCATTGCAGAAGAAAGGGTATATATTACAGACCAACCTTAACGAATGCCGTATAGTACGTCATAACTATATGGTTACTAATTATTTTATAAACTGCATACTGGAGAATAACAGACCGGAATACAGGAAGATACATCTACTTGATAAAGAGTTCGACAAGTATGATTTCTGCAAATTGGTGAATTCTCAGATTCATGACGGAGATGTCACTGCAGAGCTATTGTTTCAGTTTGTAGAGTCACTTGAAGATGATAATCGTGAGATGCAGATAGTAAAAGATTTAAGAACTATTATTCCCGATATTCAGTCTCGCACAATGTTTTATGAGATATGTTATGATTTTTTTAATCACGACGGATATGGGCGTTCGTCTTTAAGCAATATTCTGTCGGAAATGTATGAAGTGTTTGGGTATCAATTTCGCGAGCGTAAACTATTTCTTGAAGGTACGCACCCCCTTATACAGGCTGATTTGGTAGAAATATTAGGTGATTATGACGATATAATTCTGACAGACACCGGAAAACATCTTTTTTTTGGAGATGACTATAGAGTATTTGGAAAACAGTTTTCGGAGCTAAACAGATATTCTTTTGTACGTACTGTTAAAGATTATATTTATAGTAATGAACATAATATAGAAAATAAACGAGTACTCACTAAATTGTCTGCAAAGATTGAAACACTGGAAGATTATAATTCAAGCCTTACATGTATTAGAAACATAAAAGAGTTGGTTCCGGAAGAAGACTATCGTGCATTATTCTATATGATTTGTAATGCCTGTGTAAATAATGATGTGATTAGTATTAATAGTGAACTTGTCAGACTTTATCCGATAAAAGAAAGAAATGAAAACATTAAACTTTTCAAAGAAGAACAGCATAAACTCCAGCGACTTGAACTTGTAGAGATGGTTGCTAAGAGCAGTCTTTTCGGAGAATACACAGTTCTTGAACTTACAGACAAGGCCAAACAGCTTTATTTTGAGGAAGATGCAGAGTTTTACATAATGAAATCTGACAACAAAGATTTTATTTCAGCATCTGCTATAAAGGAAAAGAGACTGTTCTTTTCAAATAAAGAAAGTGAACAACTCTCGATGGTTTGTGAGGTACTGTCTGAGAGTAATTATAAATCATTGGTTGACAAGCTTGAAGCAAAAGGATTGCCAAAAGGTATTGCTGTACTGTTATATGGAGCTCCAGGAACAGGAAAGACAGAGTCAGTAATGCAATGGGCAAGAAAAACAGGTCGCGATATCATACATGTTGACATCAGTGCTTCAAAAAGCATGTGGTATGGCGAAAGTGAGAAAATAGTAAAAGATATTTTCAACCGTTATAGAAAGGCATGTAAGCGTTCCAAAGTCAAACCTATATTGCTTTTCAACGAGGCGGATGCAATATTCTCCAAACGCCGTGATATATCTGGAGGAAACAGTGTTGACCAGACAGAGAACACGATTCAGAACATTATCCTTGAGGAAATGGAGAAACTTGATGGTATTCTGATAGCTACTACCAATCTGGCAGATAATCTTGACAAAGCTTTCGAACGAAGATTTCTTTTCAAAATACAGTTCGGCAAACCTTCGGCAGATGTAAAATGTAATATATGGCTTGATAAAATGCCTGCTCTAAATCAGGATGAAGCCATGAAACTTGCATCTCTATATGATTTCAGTGGAGGAGAAATTGATAATGTAGTGCGTAAATCCACTATGATGGAGATTATTGACGATAGAGTTCCATCTTTTGAAAGTATATTGAGATTGTGTAGTGAAGAAAAAATAAACCAATCCTACAGAAAGATTGGTTTTGGCAGACAATGATATAATCTAATAATAGATTTGTTAGTTTCATCTCTAATATCTAATTTTGAAAATATATAAAACTAATAACTATGGCAGCAAATAAATTTGGCCGATATGTGTGGCTTGTGGACTTAATCAGATGTCATCCATATATCACATTCAAGGAAATAAGCGAAAAATGGGAAAACTGTGGTCTTGGAGACGGTAAACCTCTTCCATGGAAAACATTTATGAATCATAAAGATGCTGTGCAGACAATTTTTGATATAATCATCTCTTGTGATACCAAACGCGGATATGGATATTATATAGAAGATGCCGATTTATTGGAAGGAGACGCTTTTCGCTCCTGGCTGATAGATTCTTATGCCACACTGAACCAACTTCAGGCAGACAAGAAACTTGAAAAACGTATTTCCTTCGAGAAAATCCCGTCAGGAAATAAATTCCTACAGCCTATACTTCAGGCTATGCGACAGAACTCTGTAATCGAGATAACTCACCATGGTTTTGGCAGGTCACATCCAACAACATTCCTCGTCGAACCATATCATCTTAAAGTTTATAACCGTCGCTGGTATTTGATAGGATGGTCTGTCTATTCAGAGGATATGAGGACTTATGCACTTGATAGAATACAGAGTGTAGTCATCACGGATACAGAATTCAAGCTTCCTGAAACCTTTGATATAGATAAATATTTTGAGGGATGCGTGGGTATAATAACCGATACAGAATATGATATAGAGCGTGTGGTTATTAAAGCATACGGATGGGCGAGAAAATATTTATGTACATTGCCCATACATGAGTCCCAACGGGAAATAACATCAGATGATGAGTCTATTACGTTTGAGTTCAATGTACGTCCCAATTATGAGTTTGTTCAAATGCTTCTACAACAGACAGACCAGATAGAAATAATCGAGCCCCAGTGGCTTAAAGATGGAATGTGTCAGATTGCGGAAAATATATTATCGTATTACAGAAAATGATTAAATGAAAAGAAAATCAGATATAAATTTTATAGCAATAGATTTTATGCTTAATATAAAATAGTCTTTTTTTAATTTATATATTATGGAACAAAACATGCAAACCCTACTGAAAAAGATAGGTGAAATACAAAAAAAGCAAATAATAAAGCAAACAGAAGTCAGTAGGCGAGGTGAGAATTTTAATGTATTCAACGTCCTAGGACTCTGGAGTGAAGAAGTTAAGTTGCATTCTGCTATGCTTGCTGAATTACTGAATCCAGAAGGAAGCCATGGATGTGGTGAAGCTTTTCTAAAGGTTTTTATAGAAGAGGTTTTAAAGATTGAAATAAATGATGCTGCTAATGTGCTTAATAAAGCTGTTACTACAACGGAATATTACATAGGTCGTATCAATGATGATGGAACTGAAGGTGGGCGTATAGATATTCTGATTGATATGCCACAAGCATCTGGTGTACCGTCGCTAATTATTGAGAATAAAATTTATGCTAGTGATCAGTCCAATCAGTTGCTCAGATATTATAATTTTGCTAAAGACAAATACTGTTCTACAGATAATTTTAAAATATTATATTTGAGTCTTTATGGTAGTAGCCCTTCTGTTTCTTCAGTCGGGGAAAATGCGACTTTTGACTATACGTTAATATCATATAATAAAGACATTTTGAAATGGCTTGAGCATTGTGCTGCTATAGCTTATGATAAACCTAAAGTAAGAGAAACTATAATTC
>NZ_JACJLE010000032.1 GCF_016901995.1 Bacteroides caecigallinarum
CAATAAAACTTTAAATTCATAATTTGTATTAATTGCAGCTTCATCTATTTCAAATCCAACTCTACAAGTTCCAGGATTATCTTGATCATAATCATGCAATTCATTAGTATCTGTTTTATTATTTCCCCAAATCATTAACTTATAATCTACTTTAGGAGTGATATTAACTGTTAAAGACATTTCATGACCATTTTTAAACAATACTATACCGTTTCCATCAATCCTAGCATCTGTTTGAGAAACCATTTGCCATCTTATTTTTGCATGCTTGCTATTTGTTAAGACACTATCAATAACAATTAAGTCGTTATTACGATTTAAAATTATTTTTCTAATAGCTTTATTTAAGTTATTTGAGAAAAGAGAAGACAAATCTAATTTTGCACCTTTTTCTTCTGCTGTCTCGAATGTCTGAATTATTTGGGGAGCTCCATTTACATTTGGCTTGTCATCATTTATTATTAAAGTAGAATGTCCTCTATTCCCTAAACGAAATACATCCCAACGCTGCCCTGTTTGTGAATAATTCCACAAATCAACACCTTTGCTCTCTAGAGTTGAATATGATTGAAGCCCTAATTCATGAGCCCACCTAACCTGATTTTTCTCAAATAAAAATGATCCTGCATCCATATGTCCATGTGAAACATTTGCAGCACCGCCTACAATTCCCAAATAAACATCATCTTTACTATTCCATCCACCCCTATATATATAAATAGGTTTAACCCCTTCACTAATCCAATAATTACGTTTAGGACTAGACATATTATTTAGATCTATATTTTTTGAAAGAATCAACACATTTGGCAATAATCTATCTACATCATTTTTCAAATATTTGTCCAGATTCAGCAAATGAGAATATTCATGAAATAATAATGATTCATCTTTTAATTTGGAAGCAAACCAAAACATTGCAGACTCTAAATTAACCCCCGTTCCAGAATCTCCATAATTATAACAAAATCCTGTAGGAGTCATCATAAGTAACATAAAATAGGGTGAATGCATAAAATTAATATTATTACACATTCCATAGTCATTAGATAAAGCAGTTAGAAGCGCCTCTATCATAGTTACTTGGAAACCAGTTCCACCACCCCAATAAGTATATCCTTCAGGATAGGCTCCATCTGGTTCAAAGACTTTCATTCCATAATTATTAATAGATTCCAAACTTTTATTTATTGTTTCCTGGGCCATTTGCGGTTGATCCTCATAAATAGCCAAGGCACCTATTATTAATCCAGAATTACAAAATTGGTTCCAATTTGATTCTGAATTATAAAACCAACTATTCTTTGTATTTCTTGCTGGTAATATACCTTTTTCTATTATAGCGTTTCTAATTTTTTTTCTTATTTCATCTGGTAAATAATCATATAACCAATCATATCCGATTGCAACTCCAGTTATCATTTCCGCAATATCCAAAAAATGTTGAGGATTCCAATCTTTAAAATTACATACAGACAATAACTCTTTTTTTGCACGTTCGGCATATTTTTTATCTTCTGTCATCCTATACGTATATGACAAAAAATAAATACGTCTCAATGCTTCCCTAGAAACCGCTAAAAGCCTTTTACCTTCCAAAACTCTCTCTACAGGCTCTAAATCTAATATTTTATCTGATGAATTCAATATATATTGATGTACATTATTAAATTCTTCAGAATTATTTATTAATTGCTTTATATTTTTCTCTTCCCCTTCTTTTAACAATATTCTTGGATGTGAGACTATTTTAACTGTATCTATATCCTGTTTATCACCATTATTATTAAACGTATCATCATTACATGACATACTTAAAATTATAAAGAAAAAAAGAAAAAAATTAAAAACCTTCATATACATATTACTATAAAAAAACAATTAAAAAGTCCTATAATAAAACAAAGGCTACAAATAAATTATTTATAGCCTTTGTTTTATTATAAAATTTAATAAGCCCACCCTTCTCTTCTTGTAAGATTTGGATTCTTTTGAATTTCAGTCAAAGGAGCGGACCAAGGCCACATATAATCCTCATAATACCAACGTTCTTGAACGATATCACCCCACCAAGATTTACCTCCATTCTCATTCTTTCCTTGAAATTTTGATTCTTTTAACGTACCCCATCTTATTTCATCAAAGAAATTAATAGCCTCAACAGGAAATTCTACCCTTTTCTCATAACGTATCCTTTCAAGCATATCATCCTTACCATTAACTCCATTAGGTCCAGAACCTCCATTAGTCAAAGATGGCATATTAGCACGACTACGAACTTGATTTACCAAATTTATAGCGCCATCAATATCATTCAACTCTGTTAATGCCTCTGCCAATTGTAATAATACATCAGTATATCTAATTAAAGGCCAATCTGTTTCACAATGATCTCTGTCTACTATTGCTCCCTTTTCAAACTCATTATACTTTTTATACATATAAAAAGCAGATGTTCTCTTGTCAAGCCACAAATCACCTCCATCACCACCTTGAGAAATAGCAGGCCATCTTAGCTCTTTACCTTTCTGAACATTATTATTATTATAGTTAGGTCTATAACAATCTATTGGTTCATAAGGAGTTGCAATAGTCTGTTTCAAGCGTGGATCTCTATTATCATATGCTTTTTTAATACGCTCTTCATTACCATCATTCAAATAATACTTATCATATACATCCTGTCCAATTCTATTTATTACTGCTTTTTTCCATTTAGGATCCAAAGTTTCCAGCCCATTTCTACAGAAGAAAACCTCCCTCTGTTTTACTGTTAGTTTATTCCAATCTTCTAACCCTGGAACTTCCTCCCAATTAAATTTACTACCATCACTATTTTGATAATAGTCAACAAAATCAACAGAAGGTTTTATCTCAGTCCAACTATCATAATTATCACGAGCACCTACCATATGTACAATATTATCACAAAATCCAGTCTCAGCATCAAACTGAACGGTAAAGATCATTTCTGGATTTTTTTCATTTTTTTTCGTGAAAAGATCTATATACTTTCCTTGATATAAACTATAACCACAATCTTTCACTTTATTAAAGTCTTTAACTGCTTCGGAATACATTTTTTTCCACATATAAACCATTCCTCTTAAAGCATAAGCAGCACCTTTTGACGGATGACCATAATTTTCTTTTAATGTATTATCTGGGAAATTCTCATTTTCAATACAAAACTTCAGATCATCTAAGACATAGTTCCACACCTCTTCTGCTGAAGATTGTCCTTTTGTACACTCTGCATTAGATATAGGCTCTAAATAAACTGGAACTCCTTGATACAACATATTTAGACGATGATATGACCATGCTCTCAAAAAACGAGCCTCACAATAATATCTTTCAAGCGTATTCTTGTCTAAACCTGCTTTATGAAGATTTGCTATAGCATCATTACATGCATGAATTATGGTATAGCAGAACTGCCATTCCCTTTTAATTTGAAAATCATTAGCACCCTTAGTTGCATTAGTCAACAAAGTTGAAGGACTACTATTTGAATAATAAGCTGTTTGAAAGCTCAAAGATTCTATCCCTTGTCTATTTAAGCCAGATTCTTGACGCCCAAGCTGCGTATTGCCTAAATCCCTACAATAGAATTCATCCATCAAACCATTCATACCTCTTTGGGCTAAATCAGGTGAAGTCCACATCGTTCCACTAGAAATTTGATTATGAGGATTTAAGTCCAAATCTACACACGAACTAAACACACTACAATAAATTGTAGCCATTAATAAATATTTTTTCATATATAACCTCCTAGTTTAATTAAAATGACGCCTGCAGGCCAAAAGTAACTTGAGTCATCAAAGGATATTTAATATCAACACCAGCTTCAGGATCTTGTCCTGGATAATTTGTTATTGTAAGAATATTATCCATTGAAACGAACAAACGAAGTTTACTCAAAAGAATTTTATTTATATACCTTTTAGGTAATGAATAACCCAATTGAATATTTTTCAATTTTAAATAATCTCCACGATACTCATACCAGGTACTTGTAATTGTATTATCATAACCCGTACCAAAAGTATATCTTGGATATTTACCATTAATATTCGTTCTAGGATCATCTGGTTTATCTGGATCATAGAAATAATGATCATCGGCTACATGAAGTGCCAAAGCCTGACCATGTGAAGCTATAGATCTGTTCCATACATTATTCCAATTTAAATGAAAACCTAATGCAGCAACCCATAACATAGAAAAGTCTATACCTTTCCATTCAAATGAAGCATTCAGTCCAGCATTTACAGCAGGAATATTTGAATGACCAGTAAAAGCAAAATCATTTCCATCTCCATAATTACCATCACCGTTTATATCTTGGTAAATTAAATCTCCATACCATAGTTTATCTTTACCAACTGAATTCTTGCCATTAAATTTATAACCAGCATCCATCATTGCTTTAACCCATTCCATATCAGCTTCAGTTCTTATCATTCCATCCTTTGGACCAGCATTAGGATCAACAGTTCCTTCTCCTGAATATCCTGCACCTGTACCATTGTACGGAAATCTCATTGAAGTCTCTCCTAATTCATGGCCTTCACAAATAAGACCACCAAATCCCCCCTGTGTTACTTCACCTTTATTTGTAAAATATTGATCCTTATTACCATCTTTATCATATGTCCAATATTCCTCTAATTTTCCCTTAAATTTCATTACCTTATTTTTATTGAAACCCCAATTAGTTGTAACAGAGAAAGAAAAATCTTCACCAATTTTATCATTATATGTTAAACTAAACTCAATTCCTCTATTTCTTATCTCTGCTAAATTCTGAGTAGATGCTCCAATAGTACCCATAGTTAAATATAAAGAAGGCTTATACAAAATACCATCAGTATATTTATTATAAACATCTAATGATCCAGATAATTTATTTCCCCATAATCCAAAATCTATACCTAAATTTGTAGTAGTTGTTCTTTCCCATTGAAGCAATGAATTCGACAACGTTGTTTGTGCTATACCTTTAACTGGATTACCTCCAATTACAACATTCACAGGAGAATAAAGAGCCTGCCAATCATAATTTCCAGAAGCATTATTACCCATTTGTCCCCACGAAGCACGAATCTTTAAATTGGACAAATTACTAAACTTTTTCATAAATTTCTCTTCAGAAATTCTCCAACCAGCAGATAATGATGGGAAATAACCATATCTGCTTTCTTTTGCAAACCTAGAAGAACCATCTATTCTCAAATTTGCCTCAAATAAATAACGGTCCTTAAATACATAATTAGCACGACCAAAATAAGAACGTAAAGCCCACTCACCAAAACCGCTTCCAGAATTTATCAACAACTCATAAGTTGACAATTCATTAAGAGTCCAATCTGTTGCTCCTTGTTTCTGCACATTAAAATTACTTGACTCATAATGAGTTGTTGTATATCCAAACAAAATTCCTAAATCATGATCTGAATTATTAAAATCAGTATTATATCTAGCCAACAGTTCAGTATTTACTGTTAATGATTTATTAGTAGAATTTGTAATTTTAGCATTTTCCAAAGAAGTAGTAGAATGAGCCTCATTTGTATTATAGTTCCAATCACCATTAGGACGACCATAACTAGATTTATAACCAAAACCAGCTACCATATTTGCTTTAGCTTCAATTGACAATCCCTTAAATGGAGTTATAGCGCCATAAAATGTTCCATTTATATTATAATTCTTATCATAACCATCAGAACCATACATAGAACGCATAATATTATTGGCACCAATAGACTCTTCAGCTTCATTAGCTATCATCCCCCATTTATCAGGTTCTCCAACAAATATTCCAGGAGTTGTAATATATAAATATTTAAAAGCATTGTCAATATTAGCCATTCCTTTATCCTTATATTGTCCAAAAATACGTGTTCCCACTTTTAGCCAATTGAAAGGATCAGCCTCAACATTTGCGCGAAAATTCATTTTTTTAATTCCTGAATTAACACCATAAGCAGAAATCACTCCTCTATTATCTAAATATCCAGCAGACACTAAATATCTTACTTTTTTACTTCCTCCAGAAATAGACAAATTATGCTCTTGTGAGAATCCAGTAGAAAATAATTCATCAAACCAATTGGTGTTAGGGTACACCATATAATTCGGTAATCCATTATCCGCTAATCCATAAGGATTTTGCGCTGCTTCAGCCCATTTTTCTATATTATAATCAGAAAATATTCTATTTGTTCCTATATTATCACAAGCCTCATTTACAAGTGACATATATCTTGAATAATCATTTACAGTTTCAATATTAGTATATGCCTTCTGAACTATACCTGAAAAGCTATAATTTACCGTAGTTTTTTCCTCTGAACCATTTTTTGTTGTTACAAGTATTACACCATTAGCTGCACGAGATCCATAAATAGCTGTTGATCCTGCATCTTTTAATACAGAAATAGAAGCTATATCATTAGGATTTAAAGAGCCTAAATCACATTCCATACCATCAACAATAACCAAAGGAGCGTTGGAATTCAATGACGTATTACCGCGTACACGAATAGTAGCATTATCATCACCCGGTCGTCCTGATCCTTGAGTAACCTGAAGGCCAGCAGACATACCTGCTAGTGATGTACCAACATTAATAATAGGTCGCTTATCTACTTGTGAGGCATAATCTATAGACGATACTGCACCAGTAAGATTTACTTTCTTTTGTACACCGTATCCAACTACAACAACTTCCTCAAGTAATTCTGAATCTTCTTTCATTTTAACAGATAAAAGCTTACCAGAAGTAGCCTTAATGGTTTGTGTCTGGTAACCAACATACGAAATTTCAAGTTCCCCATTACGTGATACATTCAAAGAGAAATTTCCATCAAAATCACTTACCGTACCATTGGTAGTTCCTTTCTCTAATATAGTTGCTCCAATAATTGGTTCTCCGTTATTATCGGTTATTTTTCCAATTACTTTATTATCCTCACTTTTTACCTGTTTAACCACCGGCTGTGCTTTCCTTAAAACAATCTTTTTACCCTGAATTTCATAGTCAAGACCTTGTTGTCCCTTTAATATCTGTTTTATTACTTCCTCAATTGATGCATCACTGACTGATACCGATACACGCTTACTGGTATTTACATCTTTCGATGAAAATACAAATGAATATCCTGTGTCTTTCTTTACGCGCTCCATTGCCTCTTTCACTGTTACATTATTGATTTTCAGTGAAATATCTTGAGAATATGCAGATAAATTTAGGCAAAGCGCTGCCGAGGCTACTAACATAGCCTTACTGAAATATCTCATAATTAAATGGTTTTTGATTTAAACTTCTATAATTTATTTCTGAAAATAATATAGAATTGCTAGATTTGCAATCTATAATTGATGGTGTCTTTCATAAGGTATCTGATTTTATTGAGGAGGATGTGGCCGCATTCTCCTTTATTTTTTACAGACACCCAAATTTGTTAACTGGTAGATGTCGTCATAGGCTATAATATTTTTAGGTTATACATAAAGTTAATAATTCTCCAAATATCAATATACTACATACCTATTGTTTTCGTATTTATATTTCATTCTGTTAGTTGATGATATTGTTTCCAATATTTTCTCAATTGAATTGCCTACAATCCTGAAACTACCATAAAAACGTTGGTTTTTCAACGAATCGGCAACTTCTATTTTTACATTAAAACTTCTGGATAATTGTTTGGCTATATCTTCCAATAACAGTTCATCAAAATACAACTCATCTTTTGTCCATAAATTGGAATTGGATGTATTTATCTTGGTTTTTACCATACGGCCTGTTTCTTTAGAAAGAATTACTTTCTCATTAGGCGACATATATACATCTGCAGAAGCAACCAACTCATTTCTCAACTTCACCTTTCCTTCAAGAAGGTTTACTACGACTTCTTCATCATCTTCATAATTTCTGAAATTAAATTTAGTACCCAAAACTGTCAAATCCAATTCTTTTGTACTTATTTCAAATGGTACTTCTTCATTCCTCTTAACCTCAAAATAACCTTCTCCTTCAAGAGTCAGATCTCTATTATCAACACCAAACCCCTGTGAGTAGGTAATTTTTGAACCGGCGTTAAGCCAAACCAATGTACCGTCAGGAAGATAAAGTTTGGTACGTGCCCCCATTGGCGCTTCTACCACTATATCAGAAAATCCGCTCTTGACAGTTTCCATACCACCCCAATAACCGGCAAGTGGAAGTAATATAATAAGTATTGCTGCTGCCACACGATAGAAGATCTTCAAGCTGCGCGATTTTGTAAAACGTTGCTTCTGTTCTTCTGCTATAGTAGCTTTTTCAATGCGGTTCTTAAATCTTTCGAAAGCTTTTTCCTTATCGAAAGAAGTCATACTGCCTGCCACTCCTGATGAAAACCATATTTCTATCTTGTTTCTTACATAAAGACTGTTCTCTGACGACTCCTTACTCCAGGCAACAAGAGTCTTCAAAGACTGAGTATCTATATTTCCTGTAAGATACATAGATATCAGATTATCTATTTCTTCTTTATGTATTTCTTTTCTTTCCATATATTTTATTGGTGGCTTTATAGGTTAGACAAAATAATAGATTTATAGGGTAGTGGAAAAATGAACTTTTTTTCATTTTTCTATAAAAATATATATCAGAATGAGTTTCAGATATTCCGCAAGATGAGTATTAAGATATGCTAATGCGTTCTTAATGTGATATTTAACCGTATTGACAGAGATATTCAATTCTTTAGCGATTTCTTCATATTTTTTTTGTTCAAAACGGCTTTTCTTGAAAACTTTACGACATTCATCGGGCAATGAATTGATACAATGCATCAACTCTTCTTCCAATTCCTGTTCTATCAGGGTTCCCAAAGGATGATTTTCATCGGCAAAAAGTGTATCGAGAAATTCCAAATTATCATCAGAGAGATAGGTGGAAAAGCTGTGTTCTGTACGGTGTGACAATGAATTCAGTTCGTTAAGACAACGGTTGCGTACAGATCTCATCAAATATGCGCGGATAGTATGTGTGATTTCAATATCCGCACGGTGTTCCCAAAGATAGAAAATGGCATCATCCACTATCTCTTCGGCCAAAGAAGTATCATTTAATATCTGATTTGCAAAGCGACATAGGAGTGTATAATAGCTGTCAAATATATGTTTGAACGCCTTTTCATCTCCTTGTCTAAGTCTTTCCAAAATCAGTTCTTCCATAATATTAAAAATTTTTAATCAGACAAATGTACAAAAAATGTTTTACCATTAACCATCAAAAGAAAAAAATATAAAAAAATTAGGATGTGCACAAATAGCACATCCTAATTTTAAAATCAATATATATCTATATGTTTTTTGAATTAATTATAACTGTCTACCAAAGAAATAACCTTTAACTGATCCTTGAATACAGACAGAGACAAATCTGTCTTAACATTAACAGTTACTTCTTTTCCTGGTAGCAAGTCAAAATAGTTATCTTCGAAGAAATTGTCTATTCCGGACAGTGACATGAATACTCCACGGGCAAAGACATCTGATTTCAAAGTAACATCATATCCGCCTTCTGCCTTCTTTGCATTCCAAGAAATATTAGCTTTCTCATAATTCATATCTTTCTGTTCGGCTGCATAAGCTACATTGGTATAAGTTTTATCTTTAGTCTTGAATTCTGTATAAATTATCACATCGTTCTTTGACTTGCCTCCCAATACATCATTTATTGCAGATTCAAACACAAGTTCCGAACCGTTTACAGGAGTTTTCAATGACATTGACTTATCATAAACCACATTGCCTTTCATATCCATCACCTTGAGAGAGAATTTTCCGCTTACTGCTTTCAGATAATCAGATACAAGATGAACTGTAAGTTTTTCATTCAAAACAACTGGAGAAACAAGTATCATATCGTAAGCTTTCTTTGCAAAATAATGCTGAGCTTTCCAGCGTCCATAATAGTCACGGCTTGCCCATGAAGCTACAGGCCAACAGTCATTGTGCTGCCAGAACAAAGAACCCATGCAGTAAGGCATATCCCTACGGTGTGCTTCCATTGCTGTCTTTATGGCATCGCCCTGAAGAATCATACCTACATACAGGAAGTGTTCAAAATCCTTTGGTTCATTATAGCTCTTGAGCATATATTCCTTTATACGGTTGTTGGCAAATGAACCACCGCGCTGATGCGACATCATTACTTCCGAATTAATATCATGGTCTCGCTTTTCAGGAGCATAAAGCTTCACTGATTCATATTCAGGGAACGACTGGAATCCGTATTCAGAGAAGAAACGGCTGCGCTCTGTATTATATTGTGATATAGGATGATTTCCATGCCATACTCCCCAGTAATGAGAATCACCGTTCACTCCGTCCGATTTTCCTTCAGGATAAGCCATTGGCGATGAGCCTCTGTATCCTGTTCCGCTTCCATACTCTTCTACAACTTCAGGAAGAAGCTTAAAATAAAGTTTGTAGAAATCGTTCCATAACCTGTCGGCATATCCATTGCCCATAGCCTCGTATTTACGCTTCCAACCCCATCCGAACCATGCATCCAGATTTTCATTGTTACCGCACCACAGGGCAATACATGGATGATTTCTCAAACGACGAACGTTATCTATAGCCTCCTGACGTACATTTTCCATAAAAGCGTCATCACCAGGATATAGCGAGCAGGCAAACATAAAGTCCTGCCAAACCAGAATACCGTGTTCGTCGCATAAATCATAGAAGATATCATTTTCATAGATACCTCCTCCCCAAATACGAAGCATGTTCATATTAGCATTCTTGGCATCCAATATTGTACGTTCGTACTTTTCATCAGTCACTCTTGGAAGGAAGTTATCACTAGGAATATAATTAGCACCTTTCATAAAGACCGGCTTTCCATTTAGCTCAAAGTATAGAGTTGTTCCGGCCTCATCTTTATCTTCCACCACTCTCAATGATCTGATACCTATTCTATCATCAACCGAATCCTTAGTTCCGTCACTCATTGCCACTGTAGTGGTAAAATCATACAAGTACGGATCACCCAATCCGTTTGTCCACCAAAGTTTTGGATTCTTTATGGTGTAATCCAAAGTGACCTTATTCATACCCTTTACAAGGTCAACCTTTTTCTGGGATACCACCTTCCCGTCGGCTTTTACAGATACAACAGCTCCGGAAGCATCATCATCGGAAATAATTTCTACTACTGAAGAGAGTCTGGCAGAACCTGAATTTACTTTATTCTGTATAAGCTGTACGTTTTCTATCCTTACATCATTCCATGCTTCAAGATAAATAGGTCTCCATATACCAGAAGTAACCAATCGTGGCCCCCAGTCCCAACCGTAATGATAGCCTGCCTTACGGGCAAAGATACCGATTTTTCTGTCCAGCAGGCCTCCGTTTTCAGACTGGTCATTTCCGGACTCCAACTGATAAGGAAGAGCTTCCCATTTTGGCATATCTATTTTTATAGGTGAATGGAAATAGACTCTTAATTTATTGTCGCCTTTCTTCAGTATTCCTTTTACATCGACGCTCCATTCCCTGAACATATTGTCGGCTTTAAGAATCAATGAGTCGTTTAGATATACATCGGCGTATGTGTCAAGGCCTTTAAACACAAGACACTGATTTGATGAGTTCAAGACCTTATCTTCTCCGATAATAACAGTTTCGTATATCCAGTCTTCCTTATCCACCCATTGGACAGCCCTTTCATTCAATCTGAAAAAAGGATCGTCTATTATTGCATTGTCCATCAAATCGGTATGAACAACTCCTGGCACAGTGGCATCGTACCAGTTATTCAGTCTTGCCTGTCTGAATTTCCAGCCTTCATTAATATTCTGTCGATAAACATCGGCATACAGATTATTACCTGAAACGACAGCCTGAAGTATTAAAGCTGCAACTAGATTATTTTTTAGAAATCCCATAGTATTATATTTTAATGAATGAAAAATTTAAAATTATAACAAGAGTTTACCCTCCCCTCTCCCTATACTTCTGAGGAGACATCCCTACCTGCTTCTTGAAGAATGTTCCGAAACTGGAAGGATTAGGGAAATTAAACTCATCGGATATTTCCTGCACTGTTTTGTTCGTACTGTCAAGCATTGCCATCGATTTACGGATTATAGCTTTGAATACCAATTCCTGAACTGTATATCCACAGACGGCTTTCGAAAGTCCGGAAAGATACTTCGGAGAAAGAAACAGTTTGTCGGCATAGAACTCAACTCCGCGTTCTGACATGAAATAACGGTCGATAAGTTGGATGAGACGGAGAAATATTTCCGTACGTCTTGCTCCTACAGAATTTCCGGAAAGGAATCTCTTCTGAAATACGGAACAAAGACGATATGTAAGAGACAATAAAAGAAGGCGCTTTTCGTAAACAGGGAAAAAGTCATCCTGTTCCGGCTGTTCTGTTCCGATGAGTGATATATATCCTGCCACATCATCTTCATCGCCGGTATTCCATACACAATGTGTTTCCGGCGACATCTGCGAGTAGAGGTGCACGGAATAAACCATATTCCCGAGAACATCACGTATTGGCGACACCTTATATATAATGATACTTATTTCCAGATTTTCAGACTGACCGGTTATTCGAAAAAAAGAACCTTCATGGATGAAAACGGTCTCACCTGTTTGTGCCGCATAACATTTACCGGAAAGATTGAAATCAAACTTACCGGTATGGCATACAATCAGACCTATACCGAAATTGACGAATCCCTTTTTCATACTTTCCGGAAAATCAAAAACCGGTCCGCCCGATGAACATACATCAGACTGACCGGATATTTTTTCTTCCAGCTTTATTAATCTTTCAGAACTGTTTATCATAAGCCTTTTATTAGTTGACAAGGTATCAGTTACGAGTTGACAAGGTTTCCTTTCATATATAAAAACCTTTGTATTAACTTGTCAACTGAAGCCTTGTATCTAAACAACGGCTAAGTTAGTAAAATTACCGGACTTAGCGGAAAAAATTCACGCTAAGCCGATAATTTCCTCTTGCGATATGGATAAACAAGAACGAAAAGCATAGAAATCATACATCCATAGAATGTCCAGCCGGACATTTCCTTCACAGCCGAGAGTGTAGCCTGAACCTGTACCTTACCCTTTGTTGATATGGCAGCCATGTTCTCTGCTTCGGTTTCACTCTTACCCTGATAGAGCATTCCTCGCACTGTCTGGTCGTAAGAAGCTGCATTCTGTGCTTCTACCCTATCTACGTCATGTGCGAAACGTGTGATGTAATGTTGCTGGCGATGCTGAAGCACGTTGGTATAAAGTGAAGTACCAATACATGGTCCAAGAATCATACGTACAGAAAGCATTATGCAAATCCAAGTGGACATATATTTGTATGGCATACGCTGATTGGCATGTACAGCGGCAAGAGAATATAACAGCATCATCCCTGTGGAACGGATTATCACCGGATATTTCATCCTCTCATATAGTCCTGCTGTCTGTACTTCGAAATACATGAACAGTGCCGACATTCCTATCAGAAGAAATCCCATACCGAAAAGGTATTTCAGTTTCACTCCTTTTGAACCCAATACTATGGCTATCACCGCTCCAATAAAATATCCCAATATGCTCCAGTTGCCTAGAGCAGCGTTCTGCCAGTTGTCAATCTTCATGCCTACTCCGGTGAAGACATTGACAAACATGGAACTGGTGTTGAATATCATCAGCAGAAGAAAAAGTACTATACCCATATTGATAGTACGCAAACGGAACACTTCCATCATGAAATACGGCGAACGTCCGGAAGATTCCATATAGAAGAAGGCTGCACCGAACACCACGGCAAGCACAGTGGAACGGACTATTGTAGGATCGGAATACCAGTCGAGAGTCTTGCCGTAAACCAATACATAGACTATACACGTCATCATAGCGCTGAACACTGCTACACTTCCGAACTTGCGGAAATTGATAGGGAAGCGTCGGCTGTTATAGCTATGATAAGGCATTGTCACCATTATAATAAGTATGGCTGCAAGCGTCATCCCCATCATGTAGTAATACACGTCCTGCCACTGATATTCGTATGCCAGCCATGCTGTGAGCGATGTTCCTATCTGTCCGAGTATCATGAAGAAGAGGTAGATAATAGGCATACTCTTGCTTTTCTCTGCGTCAAGGGCATCCCAGCCTTCTTCCGTGGTCGGTTCCATTCCGGGAGTGATATTTCTTGTAGCCTCCATTCCGAAGGCATATTTTATCAGAGTAAAGAGGTTCACCATCATGAGCACCATACGGAGGAAGCCCATAATAAGGCTACACAATGCGAGAAGGAAGATACTGTCGGTGACAGCACACACATAACTGAGGATGTACAAAAGCGAGAAACCCACCACGCACATCATCTTCTCACGGCGGATACATACCAGCTGATAGAAGAATGGAGCGAAGGCTGCCATACCTATTGAAGTGACGAACCCTACGAACTGGATATGTTCCGACTGGATTCCCAGTCCGCTTGTCATCTCACCACTATTGGCTGTATATACTCCGCCCACAGTCAGTATCGGGATGAAAAGCAGTATCAGCAGGATGATACCTACAGGTTTGGGAACCCAATTATAGAATGGATAATTTCTTTGCATATATATAGTTTTTAGGAGACGAGTTGACAAGTTGACGAGTTGACAAGGTTTAGCTTTACTGACCGTCGGTTCCGTCCGGATGGAGAACCTTCTAACAACTTGTAACTAAAGCCTTGTTAACTAAAATCATAATTTTGCTTTCACAATAACCATCATTCCGGCAGCAAGACGTTCATTGTCTTCCTTGCTCAGCCCTTCGAAATCTATTCTTACAGGAACACGCTGACGTATCTTCACAAAGTTTCCGGCTGAATTGTCGGTTGGAACGAGTGAGTATTTTGAACCTGTGGCACCGGATATGGCTGTAATCTTTCCTTTGAATTCCTTGTCGCTGATAGCATCTACCGTAAGTGTAACCTCCTGACCTATATGAAGGTTTTCCACCTGTGTTTCCTTATAGTTGGCTATCACCCATTTCTGTGTATCAGGCAATATATAGGTTATGGTCTGTCCGGCAGAGATGAACTGTCCTTCCTCTATTGCGCGGCGTCCCAACTGTCCGTCGCATGGTGCGGTAACTACTGTGTATGAAAGATTCAATCGTGCCATTTCGAGTGCAGCCTGTGCGCGCTGTATGGCAGCTTCCATGTTCTGACGACGGGTTGATACTTCGTTCACTCCAGACATTGCTGCTTCCTGCTGACGTTTCAAAGCCACGAGTTTTTTCTTAGTTGCCTCATATTCTGTCTCTATCTGCTCGAGCTGGATAGGTGTGGCAGCATTTCTCTGAAGAAGGTTTTCGTAACGTTTGCGATCTTTGTCCAGTTTAGCCAGACGGATTTCCACTTCGGAGATTGAAGCCTCATAAACCGAAGCGGAAGCCTTTGTGGTCTGGAGTGTCTGACCTATAACTGATGCTCCTGCCATGGCATCTTTCAGTGCAGCCTCCGCTTCCATCACACGGATACGGTATTCACGGTCGTCGAGAACCATCAGTGTGTCGCCTTTCTTCACTGTCTGATGTTCTGTGAAATACACCTTCTTTATATATCCCGAAGCACGGAGGTTTACCGGCGAGATGTATTGTTCTATCTGTGCGTCATTACTTGTTTCGTTCAACTTGTAGCTGAAGAACATTACTCCAATCTGATAAAGCCCTATCAGGAGGATTATAATTCCGAATGTACTTGCCAGCATCTGACGACGGCGTTGTTTTCTTAGTTTTGCAGCTTGTTGCTCAAGTGTGTTTTTCTTTATATCAAGTTCTTTTGTTTCCATATCGTTTTTTATTTGAAGTTATTTATATAGGTGACAAGTTAACGAGTTGACAAGTTAACAAGGAGAGAACCTTCTAACAACTTGTAACTGAAACCTTGTTTACTATTATTTTAATAATGTCTCAAGTTTTCCTGTAAGTTTCAGCATCGTAAGATTATTCACGCGGTAGTTGTAATGTGCTGTCACATAGTTGTTCTGTGCCTCACTCATACGCATTTCGTCCTGAAGTACTTCTGTCATTGACGCCACTCCTTCACGATAGCGGTCGGAAGTCACTTCGTAAACATCCTCTGCCAACAGATAGTTGTCTTTCTGCTTGGTGAAATTACGGCGGCTGTTCATAAGATCATTAGTGGCGTTCAAATACTGTGTTCTGAAACTTTTCAGAGCATTGTCATACGACAGTTTCGCATTTTCAATGTCAAGTTTCGCCTTTCTTATCTTCGAACGTTTGTCAAGTCCGTCGAATATCGGCACTCTCAATGTCAGGCCTATACCTGATGAGTTATACCATTTGCTTGACGGTCCGTCATGAAACCAGTTCTTCGCCTTATCGGTGAATGCAGAATACATGAAACTTCCGGTAAGCGACAACGAAGGAATATATCCCTGCGAAATCATCTTTTTCTGTTTCTCAGCCAGCGTACTTTGTTTCTTCAGCAATTCCAGTTCCGGCTGACCTTCGTACAGACCGCTCATTTTTACAGGAATGATGCTTTCAGTATCCACCGGAGTTAGTGTGATGTCTGTTTCCGCAGGATAGTCTATCACATATTTCAGCATGTTGATTTGTTGTGTGAGCATTGCCACGGCATTATCATACTGCACCTGAAGGTTTTCGAGATTGATATTTACACGCTTCACATCCACTTCCATTGCCATACCATTGTCGAAGAAAGCTGTGGTAATATCCCTCAGTTCTTCCAGACGGGTGATGTTTTCTTTCACTATGGAAATCTGCTCGGCTGTACTCTGTCCCAGATAATACATCTTTGTGATTTGCATTATCAGATCCTCGCGTGCCTTGTCGTAAGACAGGGTGTTTATTTCGTCCATCATCTTGGTAACCGACATGGCTGTATAGATGGTCTGGTTGTAGAGAGGCATCTGAAGTTGCAGTCCTGCCGATGCGTTATACTGCAACGTCTTTGTCACGTTGTAAGGATTACCGTATGCCGAGCCGTTGGTAACTGAAACGGGAGGGTTAAAATTGTCGTTGAATGATGCCACAGCATTGATTTGTGGTAGAAGCTTGGAACGGTTCTCCGAAATGCTGTGCTTTCCTTTGATAATTTCGTTGCGCTTGGACTGCAGTGTGAGGTTATTCTCAATACCTATCTGCAGACATTCTTCCAGCGTCAACACCTGCTGCGCTCCAAGAGGAAAAAGCGAACAGGCAAAAGCAAAATTGAGTAATAGTCTTTTCATATCGTTTTTCTTGTTTATCCGGCGCAAAGTTAGGATGTTACGCTCAGATAATCGCTACGATATTTTCGCTTTGACTGTTCATATTTTCCCTTTAAAACGGAACTGTCAGATGGGAATTTAATATCCACTAAAAATCAATTCAATCAAGCCTCAAAAAAAACGTGCGCACATTCGATTCAAAACGGACGCACGTTCGACCCGAAATGGACGCACGTTTTACCTGAAACTTGCGCACGTTTTTTTAATGGTCAAAAATGGTTATAATTTAGCTTTTTTCAATCGCAAACTGTTAGTAACAACACTTACACTGCTCATCGCCATGGCAGCACTGGCTATCATCGGATTTAGAAGAAAACCGTTTATAGGATATAGGACACCTGCCGCTACAGGGACACCTATTAAATTATATATAAACGCCCAGAACAGGTTCTGGCGGATAGTATGCACAGTATGACGCGAAAGGCTTATAGTGTCTGCAATCTTCTCCAGATTAGATGAAATGATAGTCACCTTTGCAACATCCATGGCGATATCGCTACCTTTACCCATGGCAATACTCAAATCAGCCTCAGCAAGGGCGGCACTGTCGTTTATACCGTCGCCTGCCATTGCCACTACCCTGCCCTGAGAACGGAGAGTTTTGATAAACTCAGCCTTTTGCTGTGGAGTGACTTCCGACTTATAGTCGTCCACTCCCGACAATCCTGCCATATAACGTGCAGGAGCATCGGCATCTCCGGTAAGCATTACTACTTTTATACCCATACTCTTCAGTCTGGATATTGCCTCAGCGGACGATTCTTTCATCTTGTCAGTTATGGCACACAAGCACAATACTTTCTCATTATCGGCAAACCATATCACTGTCTTACCCTGCGCGGCAAGTGTTGATGCTTTTTCTTCCATATCAGAAGGAATAACAATTCCGCAGGATGAAATCAAACGTCTGTTTCCTGCAATATATGTTTTCCCGTCGCTAATACCTTTTACTCCCTGACCTGTTATGCTTTCAAAACCTGTAATTTCAGCCGGCTCTGTTCCTATACTTTGAACAACAGCCATAGCCAACGGGTGTTCTGAGTGTTTCTCCAGTCCGCACAATATACTTTTGGCATCATCTGTCCCGTTTACCCACATCCAGTCTGTAACCACCGGTTTGCCTTCGGTGATAGTTCCTGTTTTGTCAAGGACTACAGTATCAACATTGCGGGCTATCTCCAGACTGTCGGCATCCTTAATCAGTATTCCCATCTCGGCTCCCTTTCCTATACCCACCATAATGGCCGTTGGTGTGGCAAGTCCCAAAGCACACGGACAGGCTACAACCAGCACTGTAACAGCAGCTAGAAAACCATGGGTAAGTCCACTTTCGGAATCCAGAGATACCCAAAGAACGAATGAGAGTAAAGCTATTGATATAATAATAGGGACGAATATTCCTGCCACTTTATCTACAAGTTTCTGGACGGGCGCCTTGCTTCCCTGAGCATCCTGAACCATTTTGATAATTTGAGCCAGAACAGTCTCACTACCGACTTTCTCAGCCAAAAATCTGAAACTTCCCTTCTGGTTGATAGTTCCGGCATAAACCTTTGAGCCTTTCTCTTTCAGTACGGCAACAGGTTCTCCGTTCAACATACTTTCGTCAACGTATGACGAACCGAAAACTACAGTACCATCTACTGCTATACGCTCACCTGGCTTCACCACTACAGTATCACCAACCATAAGCATGTCAATATCTGTCTCCATCTCCGTACCGTTCCGCATCACTGTCACCTTTTTAGGCTGAAGTCCCATAAGTTTCTTTATCGCTTCGGCTGTATTTCCCTTTGCCCTATCCTCCAATGTACGTCCCAATAGGATAAAGGCTACTATCATAGATGCCGCTTCGAAATATACATGAGGGGTTATTCCATGACGTAGAAGATAGTCCGGAAAGAACATATTGAACAGACTGAAAAGGAAGGATATACCGGTGCTCAATGCTACGAGTGTATCCATATTTGCGCCACCTTTCGTGAGAAGTTTGAAGGCATTGACGAAAAATCCATTTCCCAGTCCGAAGACAACCACGGCAGAAAGTACTGCCATTATATGTGAGGCATATGGCATATCGTGAAAGAACATTGCTATCACTGATACAGGAATAGCAAGGAGTATGGCCAGAAGAGTCTTTATCTTCAATATCTTGTAATGACTCTTGCGTGCTTCTTCAGCTTCTTTCTGCACCTCTTTCTTTTCTTCAATAATAAGGTCGAAGCCTATTTTACGGACAGCTTCCTTCAATTGTTCCGGAGTACATTCGTCAGGATTGTACTCCACAGTAGCCATTGCAGCCGCAAGATTAACAGATGCGCTTATTATTCCGGGTTGCTTGTTCAATGTCTTGTCAACACGGGCCGAACATCCTGCACAACTCATTCCAACTACAGGAAAACTCTTTTTTACGGTTTTCATTGTTTCTATCATTTTTTATACGGATGCAAAGGTATTGATTTTTAAAGACATTATCAGAACGACAGACAGAGTCATGAAATGAATAGTATTTTTTAACTATTAGCATGACCTATTATCAACGGAATTGCTTAATTTTGAAAATACGAACTTTAAAACTATAGACATTATGAATACTAATCCAGTTTTCAGTCTGAACATTCCTACAAAACTGATGTTCGGATGTGGCGAAATAAAGAATCTCGCCACTGAGCAACTTCCAGGAAAGAAAGCCATGATTGTTATCTCAGCAGGTTCATCAATGCGCAAATACGGTTATTTGGACAAGGTTATAGAACTGCTTAAAGAAAACGATGTGGATTCAATAGTATATGACAAGATACTTCCTAACCCTATAAAAGACCATGTGATGGAAGGGGCAGCCATTTGCCGCGAAATGAAATGTGACATGCTTATCGGACTTGGAGGCGGCAGTTCCATCGATTCTGCCAAAGCCATAGCAGTAATGGCATGCAACGATGGCGATTATTGGGATTACATCCAGAGCGGTTCGGGTAAAGGACGTCCTGTAAAAGGTGCATTGCCTGTCATTGCCATACCTACAACAGCAGGTACAGGTACAGAGGTTGACCCGTGGACTGTAATAACAAATACAGAAAAAACAGAGAAAATAGGTTTCGGATGTCAATACACTTTCCCTAAACTGTCAATAGTGGATCCTGAAATGATGCTTTCTGTTCCACCACAGCTGACTGCTTATCAGGGATTCGACGCTTTCTTCCATGCTTCGGAAGGATTTATTGCAAACTGCGCTACACCTATCAGCGACCTTTATGCACTGGAAGCCGTGAGACTTCTCTATAAATATCTGCCTGTTGCAGTAAAAGACGGACGCAATCTTAAGGCAAGAGCCAAAGTGGCTTGGGGTAGCACTCTAGCCGGACTGGTGGAAGCTACATCAAGATGTGTATCGCAACATGCATTGGAACATGCCATGAGTGCAAAATATCCTGAACTTCCACACGGTGCAGGACTTATCGCACTGAGTGATGCTTATTTCGAGACATTCAAGAATGACTGCATGAAACGCTATATGAAAATGGCGGAAGTAATGACTCAGAAAAAGAGTAACAGACCGAGCGACTTCCTAGAAGCACTTGCTCTGATGAAAAAAGAATGCGGAATGGACAACCTGAAGCTTAGCGACTGTGGCATGAAACCGGAAGATCTGCCTGACATGGTTACCAACGCAAGAGACATAGCCGGAGGATTCTACCGCTTCGATGTCCGCCCACTTACAGACGAGGAAGTTCTGGAAATATATAAGAAATCGTACAAATAAAAAAAACTTTCACAATATCTCCAATACCGATTATGGGATTGGAGATATTTTCATTATTGAGGAAAAGATATATCATAACATAAAACAATGGACTCACTAAAAATCAACAAAGTACAGATCAGAAATCTACAAATCGAAGATTATGACCAGCTGGCACAATCGTTCACACGTGTTTACTCAGACGGAAGCGACGTTTTCTGGACACACAAACAAATAGAAAAACTTATAAAGATTTTCCCGGAAGGACAGATAGTAACAGTGGTAGATGAAAAGATTGTGGGTTGCGCCCTGTCAATAATAGTAAACTATGACGACGTAAAAAACGACCACACTTACGCTCAGGTGACAGGTAAGGAGACATTCAACACTCACAATCCGAAAGGAAACATCCTTTACGGTATAGAGGTGTTCATTCATCCGCAATACAGAGGACTGCGACTGGCACGACGTATGTACGAATATCGCAAGGAATTGTGCGAGGAACTGAACCTGAAAGCCATCATGTTTGGCGGTAGAATACCGAACTATCACAAATATGCCGACAAGATGCGTCCTAAGGAATACATAGACAAGGTAAGACAAAAAGAAATCTATGACCCTGTACTGACATTCCAGTTATCAAACGATTTCCACGTACGCAAGGTTATGCGTAACTATCTTCCAAACGATGAGGAATCAAGACACTATGCATGTCTGCTGCAATGGGACAATATCTATTATCAGCCGCCTACACAGGAATATATCAGTCCAAAGACTTCAGTGCGTGTAGGACTGGTGCAATGGCAGATGCGTTCATACAATACACTTGACGATTTGTTCGAACAAGTAGAATTCTTTGTTGACGCTGTATCCGACTACAAGAGTGACTTCATTCTTTTCCCTGAATACTTCAACGCCCCATTGATGGCACATTTCAACAATGAGGCCGAATCGGAAGCAATACGTGGTCTTGCCGCCTATACCGACGAAATACGCGAACGCTTTACAAAACTGGCTATCAGCTATAATATCAATATCATCACAGGAAGTATGCCTCAGATAAAAGAGGACGGACGACTGTATAATGTAGGTTTTCTGTGCCGACGTGACGGTACGACAGAAATGTACGAAAAAATCCACGTCACTCCGGATGAGACAAAGAGCTGGGGACTTACCGGAGGACGTTCCATCAAGACATTTGAAACCGACTGTGCGAAAATCGGTGTACTGATATGTTACGATGTGGAATTCCCTGAACTATCGCGTATTATGGCAGATCAGGGTATGCAGATTCTATTCGTTCCTTTCATGACCGACACACAGAACGCATATAGCCGAGTTAAAGTATGCGCTCATGCCAGAGCAATAGAAAACGAATGTTTCGTCGTAATAGCGGGAAGTGTAGGTAACCTGCCACGTGTACATAACATGGACATACAGTATGCACAATCAGGAGTATTCACTCCTTGCGACTTCACATTCCCTACCGACGGCAAACGTGCCGAGGCTACTCCGAACACAGAAATGATTCTCGTATCTGATGTAGATCTTGACCTATTGAATGAGCTACACACCTACGGTAGTGTAAGAAACCTGAAAGACAGACGAAATGATTTGTATGAGGTGAAGGTTAAGAAATGAAATTTTAAAAAGCCAATCAACCTTTTTTAAAGGACTGATTGGCTTATTTCATGTAACAGATTCACATATCATTGACAAGGGATAATTCCAAGTATTCTACAATATCCAATAAGTTTCTTTTGTTATTTAAACCTTATGTCAAATTAATTAAGGTTCATACTTTTTCATTCTTATTTTTGTAAGATTTCGTCTTTCTTCAATACTTAGTCCATCATACTTCTTTACCATTTCATTGAGTTGTATATGAAGTTTTGAAATTATATCTTTATATTCTGAATCATTATAAGAATTTACCAACTCTTTCGGATCCTTCAATAAATCATAGAACTCCCATACATCAATATCATAATAAAAATGTATTAGTTTATATCGTTCTGTCCTGATACCATAATGAGGCTGAACTCTGTGCCATTTAGGATACTCAAAATACTGATAATACATTGCCTTACGCCAGTTTTTAGCGCTATTCTCATGATCTAGCAACAAACCTTTAAAACTCTCTCCCTGCATATCTTCAGGAACTCTAAGCCCTGCAAAATCAAGCAGAGTCGGAGCCATATCTATATTTAGGGTTATCTCGTCAATCTTTGTACCAGCTTTAATTTTAGCAGGATATGAAATCAGACATGGCATTTGAAGTGAAGTTTCGTACATCCATCTTTTATCATACAATCCATTTTCACCCAAATAAAAACCTTGATCACCCATATAAATTATGATCGTATTATCCAATAGATTATTCTCCCTCAAATAAGATATAACATTTCCCACTTGATCATCAACAGACTTAATGCATCGGAAATAGTCCTTTATGTATCTTTGGAATTTCCATTTTTTCAGTTCAGTTTCACTCATATTCGGATCAGGTGTCCAGTATTGATTTTCACCACTTCCTCCATACCATAGCCACTCATCTTCAGCTTCTTCAGTAAGCCCCTCAGGTACCTTCATTTTCAAATCGCCACGTGAAAGATGTTCAGAAATCTTGGCCATACTTTTACCCATGGTCTGTTCTCGAGTAGAATAGTCATCATCAAATGTATCTGGATATGGAAATTCCACTTCATCATACAAATTCAGATAACAAGAATCCGGTTCCCATGACCTGTGCGGGGCCTTAAAATTAAGCATCATGCAAAAAGGCTTAGACTTGTCCCTCTGTTTATCTAGCCAATGTAAAGCAGCATTAGCTGTAAGTGTTGTACAATATCCTTCAACTATTTCTTTCTTGCCATTTATATTATATATTGGATTCCAATAAAGTCCCTGCTGCCCCTTATTATCATGAATCATGAAATAATCAAACCCCTGAGGTGTGGAATACAAATGCCATTTACCAAACAAAGAAGTAGTATAACCATTTTCTTTCAGAATTTTTTGTACCTGTTGCTGGTCACCATCGAATACCATGCCACCTTCATTCTGATAAAAACCATTTTCTGTACTGTACTTTCCTGTCAATATACATGCCCTACTTGGACCTGAAATAGAGTTAGTGCACATCATATTATTAAATATGGCACCATTCTGAGCTATATAATCAATATTCGGAGTCGGAACAATATCTGCATTTATTCCTCCGTATGCACTTATCGCAGTCCTGGCATGATCGTCAGAAAGAATAAACAAAATATTGGGTTTTTCCTGTTCTTTATTGTCAGCTTCCGAACAAGATGACATCAATGGAATAAGTCCCAGCAAAATCAAATTATCGTTTATTTTCATAAGTAAGTAATTCTAACTATTTATATATTCAGTACAAAATATCAAAAAAAGTCAAAGAAGCATTTCTTCATCGTAACGATAAACTTACATGAAGGAGGTTCTCACCTCCTTCCAATACCTAAATACTAAAAGAACATTTTTTAGCTTTAATCAACATTCAATCCTTCAACAACAACCAATTGATTTTTTTCAAGTTTTTTATCCAATTTCAACATCCTTCTTTCACCTGGTAATAAATTAAAATATCCTTCTGAGAATATTACAGGCAATATATATTCATCTTTAGCAATATCCTTTAATGACAATTTGATGCCAACAGCGAGTCTATTACTTTTATTTACAACTTCAATAATTGTATTATCATTATTTATTTTCTTAATCAATACAGCAACATTAGCACTTCCAATAGAAAACAAACTATTCCTACATATTTCACCAGATGTATTTATCCAATAATCATTTATTGAAACATCATTCTTATTTTTTCCAATAGTCAATCTAAGTAAATATAAACCTTTCTTTATATCCAAGCCACTGATATCAAACTGTTCATTGACAGTATCACTTTCGATATCGATTTTTTTATCATCACTCATAACCAACTTTCCATCCAAATTGAATATTTCATATTTCAAAATGACATTTCGATGGTAAGAAGACATATTAATGCTTTCTATCTTCTTTGTAACCGGATTATATTGCAAATGCAGTGATTCACAAGCTTTTTTACATCCGTAAAATGCACCTGTAGTTTCTCCGTCCCATGTATATGTCTGCCATATCGTACTTGGCCATGCCGGATGGCTCATCCATAGCAATACACCAGTAGTATTTTTCCACATTTTACTATTCCATCCCTCAAATATCGCTCGATAACTATCATATCCCTGTATCTGTGAAATATTACAAAACATTTTTGCATCCAAAGACTTGGTATATACACTATCTATGTATGCCTGATATTCAGAGAAATTTGGCCACTCAGTAGTATGCCAGTCGTGATAACACCATACATCACCAATTAGCCACAAGTCTTCTTTTGACATAAACTTATTCAAAGAACGATATGTAGGTACAGAGAATGTACCTACTTCACTGGCAAAGCCATCGGATTTTTTAAAGTAATAGTCATCAGTCTTAAAATCCCATGGTCCACTATTCACTGAGTTAATCAAACGAGAATTCCCGATATAATATCTAGTTCCATCGTATTTAACTAACATATCTGTAATCTCCTTCTCCAATTCAAGCGGAGCAAATCCTTCATTCCTAGGACACCAAACAGCTATTGATGGATGATTTCGATACCTAATAATTACTTCTCTAACATTTTCAAGGAATAATTTATTATCAAGAGGAGCTAGATTATATCCTTCCGTTGACATCCAGAAATCATTAAAAACCAACATTCCATACTCATCGCATAACTCATAAAAAGAGGATTGGGTACTTTCTCCTGTCCAGTTCCTTATCATATTAAAATTTTGAGCTTTATGCAGTTCAAAATATTTACGTAGATCTTCCTTCCTTGCTCTTTTCATTGCATCATCCATTCCCCAATTTCCTCCTCGACAAAAAATCTTTCTTCCATTAACTTTAAATACGATATATGGATGATTGCCTTCGGAAAGACTTACACCTGAAGAATTAACATCACAAAGAAGTTGTGGAACAAACATACCACCACTAATGCTTTTTCTGTTTATCCTATCTATAATTTCACGATTTGACTGATATGCATCCAATGGATTCAAGTTAATTCTTTGAATTTCATTTTCTAATGTATTTACAGCTAATTCATATTCTAATTCACGAATACCAAATCTTACTGTTTTATAATCGTCCCAACCATTCTTATCAGAAGTCTTTACTTCAAGAGTATATAAATTCTGTTTGCCATAACCATTCGGCCACCATAAACGAGGATTCTTTATAATCAACTTCTCAACCTCATCACCACTCAAATGAATTTTCTTTTTACCATTAGCTTCTACAAAAAACTTCTTCTCAAAATTAATATCATCAATTTTGAAATTAACAGTTGCTTCCTGTGACTCAGAAGAATGGTTTAATAAATCCATTTCAATAATAATTTCAGCCTTTGTTGTATCAGGCAATGCAATGTCAGTCTTAACATATATATTTTCAGATGAAACATCACCAAATGAACTTAATACAATATCCTGCCATATACCAATATTACGATCTTTCATTGCTGGCATCCAATCCCAACCTTCTGATGAAATAAATGTAGGACCATCAAGACATAATGCACCACCATTAGGACCCTTTATTGCTCTTGTAGACTGTTCATGCGGTATTCCTGGGTTATGTGGAGGTATAATTTTTACGGCAAGAATATTTTTACCATCATAATTTAAAAATTGGATTACATTAAAAATACCTCTTGAGAAAGCCCCGTTTATATTACCCAACAAATGATTGTTCAACCAAACCTGAGCCTTATAATTTATACCATTAAAAGTAATAACGTGATTAGTTGTTCTCCGTATATTGTCAGGCAATACAAACTCTGTCCTATACCACCAATTCATTCTACAAATAGAATCTGGAATTAAAACATTGTTTATACCCCAATATGGGTCCGGATATACACCATTATCTACCAATGTAGTTAAAACAGTACCTGGAACTGTAGCTTTATACCAATCGGATAAATCCAAATCACTATTCAAAGGTGATACATTATTTTTTAATATATCAGTTTCATTTGACATAATACCAACTACTGTTTATGACATAGTTGCAATTATCAAGCTTCGAAATATTGTTATTAGCAACATTTTCATCTACAGTTTTTAATCGCAGATCTTTTTTTTGACACCTTGAAATTGGCAAATCAGAAGAAATCTGTTTTTGAGACAAGCCAAAATTCAACTGTGCATAGATATTAGAATAAATAAAAAGCTCCAACAATATACAAAACAAGTATTTAGTTCTCATAAAATCAATATAATTATAAATTTTTCCTTACAACTTTCCAATCTACAACTTGGTCATTTTCTAACAATCTACTTTTTAGTTCTCCGTAAGGTACATTTTGTACCTTTGTACAAAAATCAATTGCCAACACAGCAGCAATAGCTGCTGACTGCCCTAAAACCATATAAACAGGTTCCATCCGTATTGATCCATAAGCTGCATGAGATGAGGAAATGCAAACCGGAACAAGTAAATTGTCGCACTGATCAACCTTTGGACACAAAGATCTATAACTTATAGGATAAATATTTTCCAAACTCCAGAATGTTCCTTCATCACATAAAGTTCCATTATCATCTACATATCTGCTTACTACATGTGAATCAAACCAATACGTAGCTAATCCCACAGATTCAGGAGCTATTTCCTTTCCCAATACATTGTTTTCAGTCATTACATATTCACCAATCATCCTTCTTGCTTCCCTCACATATATTTGATATGGAAAATTATCATTATCTGTAAACTCATCTTTAGCCAGTCCCCATTGACGCATTTCATTCCTGATGTTAATAGGAATCCGATTATCATTTGCCAAAAACCATATTTCACCTAAAACATAATCTTTGTGCATCTGTGCTATTGAATCTCTAACTTTATAATTTGCTTCAGGCCAATAATAATTTGCCCCTACGAAATCAGCATGATTAGTATCTGTTTTATCATTAGGCAATGGAGTCAGTGTCAGAATATCACCTAATTTTATATCAGGATTAACTTTTATCAATCGATAAATATGTTCATACCACAATGGATTGTAATTATCAGGTTTTTCTATATTCCTTTTATTATTTTTATCTTTTGATAAAGTAAAACGATAGCAATATGCTTGCAAACGACTATCACCTTTACCAGGTTTATCTGATAACTTAGCATCAACAAACGGCAACAAACCTGAACTGGGATTACCTTCTTTTATATATGGATCTATCTTATTTTTGCTTTTATGTGCAAAACCTGAAGGTATTACACCGTTCATTGTCTCATTATATCTACTATTATCCTCCCTTCCAACAATATAATCGACTCCTGCTTGTGCCATTAAATCTCCTTCATATGTAGCATCTATAAAAACACCTGCTTCATATTCGGACCCGTTTTCCATCTTTATACAATTTATGGAATTTTGTTCTTTTACAACGCCGTTTTCTAAATCTAATCTTTCATCAAAAACAACTTTTACACCAGATTCCATAATCATCTCATCAAAAACTTTTCTTGCCACATGCGGTTCAAACATCCATTGCATTTTTAAATTGTCATCTTTACCATTCCAAAACTGATTTCCCAATTGTTCTGCATAATAATCCCACCCAGAGTTATTTTTCCACACTTTAGGATTTTCATAGTACGAATATATTCTTTGGTAAAACTCACGAGATAATCCCCCTATAGGCAAACGTTGATTGATATCAGTAGCTCCTAATCCAGAGCTGGTTACTCCGCCAATATGTTTAGATTGCGATATTAACAAGACTTTTTTATCCATACGTGCTGCTTGTACTGCTGCAGTTACCCCAGCACTAGTAGAACCATAGACTACTATATCGTATCGTTCACGAGCAAATATTGTAATAGGGAAAAAAATTAGCACTAAAATAAAAATATTCTTCATATCCTATAAATGTTCATTTTAAAGACTATAAAACAAAAATAACATGTAAATAATATTTTACAATAAAAGCCATTTCCAATTATAAATATCAGAAATGGCTTTATAGGAAATCTTTAAATTATAATTATTCTAATGTAATTTTTACATAAGGAGCATAATTATGTCTTATTGTTCCAACATTATCAATATTAGCCAACGCACCTATTCTAAAGAAATAATTTCTTCCGCTCTTAAATAAAGAAGTATTCTTATCCAAGTCTATAGACAATTCATACTGATAAGAAGGATCAACAACAGTGTTTATGCCTTCAATTTTATCAGTACTATTTTTAACATCAAATTTTACAGCTTCACCTACATGCATATCAGAAAATGCATACAGGCGTACATTTTTAACCTTCTCATCACCATTACCACCTTCAAGTTTAAACTTAGCAATAATTCTCTTTGCTGTCTTATCATAGGTAATGCTTTCATCTAAAATTCTGAGATATGGTTTTACTATAAAATTATGTTCGTTTTCTCCTTTTTTTATTTTAAAAGACTTAAATTCCTGTGGATAAAAATTTCCATTGCGCAGATACAAATCATAATCATTGGCAAAAACAAGATTATTCCTGAATTCACCATTATTCTTAATTACCCATTTTTGTGCAACAGGATCTTCATACCCCAATTCATATGCTTCGATAGTTGAACCATTCTGTAAATCTGTTTCAACATATTCATTAGTCTTTTCGTCAATAATGGCACCAAAAAAACTTGCATTAGGACCTTCAAAGTTATCTTTCATACAAGATGTCAATAAAAAAGTGCCTAAAAATAATGTTATAAGTATATTTTTCATTTTTATTTAGTATTGAGGGTTTTGTATCAAATGATTGCTTTCTACTCCAGGTATAGCCAGATAATATGTTTTTTCATTAAATCTACGTCCATTATCACGGTTATCATAATAAGTATTTGCACGTACAAATATATATTTTGGAGTATCTTCTCTCAAATCAAGGATTGGAACTAAAGCTTTACGTACTGTAGAACCATTGAATACTAGATGAGAATCTCTACGTCTTACCAAATCCCAATATCTCTGGCCTTCAAATGCTAATTCTACACGACGTTCCTTCAAAACATTTTCCAATGTCAAAGGAATTTCATCCATATGAGCAGCTCTTCGTCTTATATCATTCAAATACTTCTTTGCCAAATCAGCATCTCCTAAACCAGACTCTACAACAGCTTCTGCGTAATTCAAATAAACTTCTGGTAAACGCATATCTATAAAGTCTGTAGTTGATGCATGCAATACACCTGCAACAGACTTACTTTCTTGTAAAAACTTCTTCAAAGAGAATCCTGTTATAGAATAATTAGCATAATCAAAAACTCCAAAACTACCAAATCCAGAATATTCAGTTGAAGTTTCAGCACCATAACTATAGTAGGTTACTCCATCCTTTTCAATAACTTTATTTTCATAAATATATTGGTCACCATTCTGATCAATTATTCCTCCCTGCATAATTATTTTTTTACTTTTCCATAAACTACCAGGCAAAATAACAGAAGCAGAAAGTCTAGCATCCTTATTTAGGAAAATATCACCTACATTATCATATTTCTTATATGGTAAACTTAAATCAATACCTTCACCAGGATTAGCAACATAATAATCTTCATTACCATCAGTACGAGTTATCAGTTTTGCATCCTCACGAATACCATTTTCATCATATCCTTCATATATATCTACTAAATCAAGCACTGGACTAAATCTTCCATAAGCCCAAAATCCAGGATTTGTCTGTGCAGGATTAAAAAAGACATCAGTATTATGTCCCTGTTTTTTAGTTTGGGAACCATCAATATATCCTTTAGCAAAAATCACCTCATTCAAGACTTCAGAATTTGTTGGTTCCTCAAATATCTTCTGATAATTGGCTGCAGCTTCTTCAGCAGAAGATGGCAAAGGTTTATATAATGATTTTCCTGAATTCTTAATTAATTCTTCCGATGCTTCAATACATTGCTTATAATAGTTATTCACATCTTCCTGAGAAAAGCCGCCTACTAATTTTTGATCAACAGCTTCACCTATCAACGGAGCTTTATCCCAATATTTGGCTACAGAAGCTGCATGTAAGGCTACACGTGATTTTAGAGCAAGAGCAGCCCATTTTGTAGCACGTTTTGTACCTTCGATAGCTTCAACTTTATCAGGTAAATTAGCAATTGCATTATCCAATTCACTCAAAATAAAATCCCAAGTCTCTTTTTCTGTACTTCTTGGTACATACATTTTATCACCATCTTCAATCTGCTGCACTTTTGTTATCAAAGGAAGTCCACCGTATCTTTTTGCCATCGCAAAATAAGTATATGCTCTAACAAAATAAGCTTCACTGAGCAAACGATCTTTTTCTTCTTGTGATATACTGACTGTCGGTACAGATTCTATAAACTGATTTATCTGACGAACAGCTCCATAGTCCCAATATCCATTAGTTATTTCTACTCCTGTACCGGCTGAATTTGTACTTTCGTCTGTATAGAAAGACACACTCCATCCTAAATCTGTCCAGTTGTTTGACTCTGTTCGATAATTAAATCCCTTTGCCGGATTATATGTAAAATCCTCTACAGGCATTTTATTATATAATGTTGCCAAAACAGCTTTTACTCCATTTACATCTTGAAAAACTTGATCTGGAGAAACCCTATCCAAAGGCTTGATATCCAAAAAATCACTACATGATGATGACAACAACATTATAGCACCACAATATATAAAAAATTTATTCTTCATATTTTTAGAAATTTATATTAAGACCAAAATTAAATGAGCGCATCAATGGATATGTCAAATCTGCTGCATATGAACCTTCTTCACGTTCTGGGTCCATATCCTTAACATCCTCACCACAGAAAGTAAACAAGTTAAATGCATTTACATATACCCTTATACCTTCAATACCCCACTTAGATGTAAAAGATTTAGGTAAAGTATATCCAAGTTCTACACTTTTTATACGTAAATATGATGCATTCAAACGCCACATATCAGTAACTAAATTATCTGTTGTTCCAGAAGTATTAGTACGCAATGCAGGCCATTTACCAGCTATCCATTCTGTGTTAGGATCGTACGGATCAGCTTTCGGATCAGCTGTATGCCATCTATCCATATACTTTTCCCAAAGAGTCGGATTACGTCCATATCCCCAAACATCATCAACCTTTGTGAACACAGTAAACAATGCAGAGCCCTGTAATAATATGTTCAAGTCAAAGCCTTTCCATGCACCATCTAAAGTCAAACCATATTGCAATGGAGGGTTTGTAGCGTATCCTTGATACTGACCTGCCCAGAATATAGGTAACTGGTCATTACCATTTATCACACCATCACCATTAGCATCTATAATCTTATAACTACCAGGCAAACATTTAGAGTTTCCAGAAGTACCACCCAACAATGGAGCTGTCTGATATTCAGTTATATCTGTATATTGACCATCATATTCATATCCCCATTCTCTTCCCTGGTATCTATCACTACCCCATGCATCTTTCCATGCTTCCATAGAACTTCTGTATGGTGCACGCTCTGTATGAAGAAGTTTCTTTCTTGAATAAACCATATTCGCACTGATTCCATAAGAGAAATCATTTATCTTATTTCTATGAGATACTACAAGCTCTATACCTCTAACCAAATCACTATTCAAGTTTTCCTGAGGGAACGAAGCGCCAAATGTGTTTGGAACAGAAGCATTTCTATAAGCCAACAATCCATCTCTATTTTTCTGGAAAATATCTACAGATGTTGATAAAAGTCCATTCCATAAATCCAAATCCAAACCAATATTTGCTGTTCTTGTTTTTATCCAAGACAAATTATTATTTATAACACCTGGAGCAACCAGACCTGATGTAAGCAAACCATCATTAAATACATATCCACCATCTATTCCTGACAATGTGTATCCAGAATAGAACTGGAACGGATTTCCCGCGTCTGCACCCATCCAACCATAAGAAGCTCGTAATTTCAGATTTGAAATTGAAGAGAAATTATCTTTTATGAATTTTTCTTCAGACATTCTCCATCCTGCAGAAAGTGAAGGGAAAAATGCCCATCTTTTACCTGGAGCATATTTATATGATCCGTCATATCTGAAAGCAAACTCAAGCAAATATTTACTCTTATAATCATAATTGAAACGACCAAGCAATGACAAAAATGCTTCTTCAACACGCTTACCACTATTAGTAAGATTTGTCAAGCTACCTTGATCCAAAATATCATTTGTATATATTTCATCATATTGACGCTTTCCTGATATAATATCCTGATTTATTTTCTTTGCTTCCCAAACCATTGTAGCTCCAACAGTATGATCACCAAATGAATTATTATAATTCAATTGTGCCTGAAAATCTTTACGAGCATACAAAGTCTGTGTAGTACTATAATTTGACAATACAGGATTTACAGCCGGAGCATCTGTTTTGTAGTCATACAAATAATAACCTTTCTGAAGAACAGAACTTACATTAACATTACCATCATAGGCTCCCAACACTTTTGCCTGCAAACCTTTAACCCATGGGAAATCATATGTCAAACTTAAAGTTGTCTGATATTGTGTATTATTCCATTTCTGATAACCATCTACATCTTCATACATCATCGCCATTGGATTATTTGATGAATGAGGCAGATTTGAATAATGTTCAGAATTAGCCAAAGTTGTAGGACCAATACCCCTATCAGCTGTTATTATAGGTTTAAAAAGCCATATATAACCAATTCTAGGAGAAGTATTATTGTCATATTTACCTGAGAAAGTAAAATCTGCAGTTAAATTCTTTGTCAACTGAGCAGTCATGTTAACCCTTGCATTATATTTTTTGTATTGTTGAATATTACTTCTCAACAATCCATTATCTTCCATATAACCCAAGCTTATATAATATTTCATTTTTTCAGAGCCACCACTGGCAGATACAGAGTGTTGTTGCTGTGTAGTGACATTCTTCAACATTAAATCCAACCAATCGTGATCTTGATAACCAGGTTCTGTACCAGCCTGCCATTTTGCCAATTCTTCATCAGAGAAAGATGGATTTACACCTGTGTTTCTATCCATTTCATTTTTCATATACCTATAAGTATATGCATCAACAGATTCACGCATAGATGTAGGACTCTTTATGCCAAAAAATCCATTATATGTAAATTTGGTTTTACCTTCTTTACCTTTCTTAGTCGTAACGATAATAACACCATTATCTGCATTCATACCATAAATAGCAGCTGATGCATCTTTCAATACAGAAATACTTTCAACATCATCAGGACTCAAGCGTTCAAAATCCGACATACCATCACGAGCAACTCCATCAATTACCACCAATGGTGAACCGAATCCTCTAATACTAACCAAACTATTATATGAACCTGGTTCAGCTGTTTGCTGACGAATCTGGATACCAGGAACTTTACCTTGCAAACTGCTAGCCAAGCTAGTAGATTTTGTTGTTAAAATATCCTCAGATTTAATTTGGGCAACCGAACCGGTAAGAGTTTCTTTTTTCTGAACTCCATAACCAACAACTACAACTTCATCCAAAAGTTCGGTATCGGTTTCCAATGTAACTTTGAAATCTGTTTTATTAGCCACAGATAATTCTACAGGTTTAAAACCTACATAAGTAATATTTAATTTTGCATTTTCATTTACTGTTAATACAAAATCACCATCAAATCCTGTAACAGTTCCATTAGTAGTTCCAACTTCCAAAACATTAACACCAATCAAAGGTTCGCCGGAAGTATCAACGACTATTCCTCGCACACTTTTCGTTTGAGCAGCAACAGATAGTGGCACTATCAAACAAAAAAACAAAAACAATAAATTAATAAAACTCTTTCGTTTCATATTAAATTAGATTTAATAAAAAATTATTATATATATTATTGCAATAATCCATTAAAATATTTTGCTGCATAACTTAATGTTCCATCTGGTCTTATCAACCAAAATCCACGCATTTCATCAGTCTTGCGCACATCATTCAAAGAACGTAAAGCTTCATCCTTAGGTTCATTACAATATAATTCCCAATGTATAAGATATGGAACATCCTGAGCTAAACATACTGCGACATAAGTATCCCAATTCTTTACAATTTTATCTTCTTCCATCAAACCTGGATATCTCTGTTCGGGAATACCTATTTCACCTAAAAATACTTTTTTCTGACCTTTCATATATTCTGTAGGATTCATATTTTCTTTAATATAGCTTATACCCTTATATAGCATCAGACCATTATCAATACCTGTTGTACTAAGAGCATCATAACATGACCAGGAAACCATATCAACTTTAATACCTGGCAAAACATAATTTACTATACCTGGAATTCCATTCATACTGTCCATTACTTTATTAGCTTCAACAGCATGATATACTTTACACTTTGAGTTTGGATTTTCCATACGAGCTTTTTCAACACCATTTTGTCTCGCAGTAAACCACTTCTGCATATTATTTATACGCTGTAAAGAATCGGAAGGAACCAATACAGTACGTCTATCTCCGTCAACAGCCTGTACTAATTCTCCTGATTTACGTGACCAACGAGCATTATCCCCTGTTCCTCCTCGCATAATCCAGTCGCCTTCCCAGTTTGCCAAAACAAATTCCATTTCACGGTCTTTGTATTCATCAAGCAAATATTTTGTCAACTCATATATTTCTTGTTCTTCCTTAGTAGCTGTCTCATCAGTAGTATTTACACCTGCTCCACCTACATTCAACACAAATGTCTTAAAATCCATATCAAAACAAGCCTTATAATAAGGATGAGAAGCTAATTCCTTTAGAGTAATATCCTTTGATAAATTCCATTCTGAATTATATGGGTAACCACCTACATCTTTATAGAACCATAATTTGGCTACACCATAACCCATGTCATGTAATTTTTTGCAACCTTCTATTATATAAGGTTCCTCTGTAAAATAATATTTACCTCCAACATGAGTAGCACCTATTCTGTTCTTAAAATCACCAGGAAGAACAGCACCTTTACTAGGACGATGTGACTCAATAATTTCCAATATCTCGTTATCAGACAATTCTTTTTTATTGTCATTGCCTGAGTTACAAGAACTAAAAACAAAAATACAAGCTAGAAGATTGATTAAAATTTTGTAAGTACTTTTCATAATCTTAAAAGATTTGGTTTAACTTTATTGAACAATGCAAAGTTAGGCGTTTAATAGTTGTCTAAATTGACATATTATGCTTAAAGTATATACTATATTGCTTTATCAAAACATACTTGAATATTAGTTTTTTCAATATCAGTCAAATGAATACACAACTTCTTAAATTCATTATTAACTGTATTTTTAGTATATGGTAAATCATTCTTAAACAAAGATTCTGCACTCATTATAGAAAATACAGCCTCCGTTGGAGACAAAATTTCTACAGACAATTTCTTTCCTTTAATATTCAAAACTGCAGATTTTTTACTGTCTGAAAGGCGTATATCTGCCTTTGTATGCATAAACCAATATATTTCAGAACTTTTATTGTTACACACTACAGTATCAACAACATTTATTTTTCTTTCTGGCCTATTCATTGTAATTGTACGTGTATAATATAAGGCATCACGCAAATAACAATCAGATAAATCAACAGTATAACCAGATTTCAATCCGTCTTTAAATGCTCTTTTAAGAACCGCTTTCCCATTTTCATTTTGTTCAGGTCTAATATCCGGATTTATGACCATACAATTTTTACCTTCTGCTCTTAATCTGTAGAAATGCCATCTCCCCGGTTCTTTTTGTTTCGATAATTTATCCCAATAGTCAGGAATCGTTTTTTTGCTAAAATATCCAGGAAAAGTATAATCATCTCGTCCTAAATCACCATCGGCAAAAACTTCACCCAAAGCCTGAAGATAAAATGACCCAGCATCAAGATGACCATGATTTGCATTATTTGCTCCGCCATGCATAGCTATATACATTGCTTCATCTGAATTCCAGTTTTCCCGAATGGAGAAAAGTTCTATGCCATGTAAGTAATTATCCAATGACATTGAAACTGGAACATCATCTTTTCTCATTGCAGGTTTATAAAAGTAAACATCTTCCCAATGAGAACTTTTTTTCTTTAAACATAAATCAATATGTTTTTTAGCCAATGAATAATCATTGTAATAATCAGCAAACCATAATAATGATGCGTCTCTTCCTTTTCTTAAAGGATCATCACCGATATTGATACTAACGACAGGACCTGACATCAAAAAAGGAAACCATCCTGCTTTCTTTATACCAGGAAATGAAGTCATACCATATGTAGTACCGAGCGTGTTTTCCATTGACTGAAAAGCAAGCACTGTGTACATCAACCCATAAGACCAATACATTAATCCTTCTTCACTCTGACCATCCGGCTCAAATTCACGCAAATACAATGGTAGATTATTAACAGCTCCGCTTATTAACTCTGAACAGAATTCAGGATTTGATTCAAATATAGCCAAAGCTGCAGTAATCAGACCTCCATTACATATACCATTCCAATTATTATTAGCCTTATACCATTTCCAAACCTTTTCATTTCCTTCTATCTGACTTTTTCCCGGAGACAATGCTTTTTCAATTAAGGCTTTACGAATCATACTTTTCTCATCGTCAGACAAGTAATCATACAATCCATCATACACAAAAGCAAATGCATATGCTCCAATGCCGGTGTCAAGAAAATGTCTCTCAGCCCCCCAATCAGGGTAATCAGCAATAATCTTACATTGCTCAACAGCACGTTTAGCATATTTTGTATCACCTGTCATCTGATACATAAATATCAGATTTGGAACTTGTACAGCAAACTTATGAATAGAAGGAATTCGTAATCCAGCTTCATCCAAATGATAATTTAAGAATGGTGAAGATAGAATTTCATCTGCTTCCTTTTTTGAGTTATTATAATTCATCAAAATAAATTCATCACCTTTTTCTCTTAATATTCGAAGTTCATTTAAAGTCTTATCTGTATAAAAAAGACGGGGATGAGATTCTTTTACAGATTTTGTTTTAAAATCAGACAATATTTTGTCAGGTAATACTACTGAAACTGTATTTGAATAACAAATACTTATAGATAATATGTGTATATAAGTTATACACAGTATTATATTAAACACTCTTTTCATATATTGATTTTTACATTTTTATTTTTTCCCATTTCATACATCTCTTACCAGGTAAGACAGGAGGCAGCATGTCATCTAAACAAACAATATCACTATTGGCTATCCTTACTTCATCCAAATAATGTACAAACTTGTCCTTAAATTTCTCAGAAGATGAATCCCAATACACATATCCACCACCTTGAAAACGAATTCTTTTTTCATTCACAGAATAACGCATTGTTTTTCCACTATATGTATGATTTCCTTTATGGTCAGGTAAATTAGGAGCCTTTACTCCGTTTATAAAAAGATCTATATATCCGTCATTATTACATGACAGCTTTACTACAAACGTAAAAATATTCCATTCATTCAATCTACATCCGGAAAGTCCATAAGTATTTTGCTCATAAAAATTCTTATTGAAATTAATCAATAACTCATCTTTTCCTGGAACCGGACTTGCTATTAGCATAAAATGAGGATTCCAGGTTCCATCAGGATTAGGGTCCATCCATTGTGATATAATCCTTGTACAATTATTCTTACTTCCAGACATATACAATGCATAACTAGCCCAAACAACATCTCCTTCTCTAGCTACATTCCTTAAAGCAACTTCGCTATGATGACGACCTAAAGCTCCATCATCAAGTTTTTCATTATAATACTTATCATTATATCCATATGTTCCCTGACATATAATACTGGTTTTATCCAAATATCCGAATGTATCGCATTCTAAATTACGACAGTCACTCTCATTATGGGGCTTTACTTTATAAGATTCAATTTCATCCCAACAAGAAAATGTACCTGAATTATAAAATATATGAACATCTGAATATTCGCTATTTTTACAAGAAGATAAAAACAGTAAAAACAGTAACAATAACAAACGCATAATATTTAATTTTTGGTTATACCTTCCCAATCATCTGTTCTAAAAGGAATTGCCGGTAAATTATCCACATTATATAAATTTGTATCTGGATTATCAGCCCAAGCATAGCGTAATGCAACCGGATTACTAACCTTAGGACTAGAGACAACTATACAATTGCCACAGATCACAGCATCTGCATTATAGAACTTTTTATCATCACCTGATATTGTAAATCCTAAGACCTTTGAACCTTTTGCATGCAATCCTTTTGCATGTTTAAAATAAACTTTAATAACAGAATCCTCTACCTCATAATAATCAAACTCAGGACCGGAATACTCTATATTGCCTCCATAGGCCAGATATTTTGCTTGCTTTAATAATCTACGCCCTACATCCAACTTATTTTGAGGATGAATATTGTTTTCTTCACCTATATCAATAGTTACAACCAATCCACATTTTGGTAATTTCAAAGACATAGCTTGCGCTTCTCTTAATTCAGCCCAAGCAGATTCTGTAGGTTGATTATTCTTTTTCATATAATTAGCCAATTGGACAGTTATAAACGGTAAATATCCCTGCGAAAATCCGACCCTCCAATCTTGTATCATCATTGGCAACAAATCTTTATACCTTTTTGCATATCCTGCATTATTTTCTCCCTGATACCATATAACACCTTGCATTGTAAAAGGCATCAACGGATAAATCATAGCGTTATACAACACAGTATGAGTATTATAGTAATTTTGCCATCCAGGAAGTTTTGGCTCCATGGTAGAATTAAATTTCCATTTATTATCTAACGGTATAATAATGCTATTATCTTTATTTACAAGTTTCATAGGCTCTGCTTCAGTTCCCAAATAAGCACTTCCCCAATGAATTACCACCCTTAAAGCCAGTGTGTTATTTTTCTTAAGAGAACTTGAAGATAACAAAAACCTACCTTCTTTTTTTATTAGTTTTTTACCATTAAGCCAAACATCAAGATTTTGTACATTTATATCTCCATCCAAATACAAATCCTCTTTTATCTTTTTATCTAAATTAAAATCAGTCCTCAACCAAGTAATTCCCCAATAATCATTTAATTTCATATTTGAGGTATTGATCGGATTATTTACAATACTCCAATCACTATCATCATAATTTGATTTATAGACTCTTTTATCGTATCCAATCTTGGCATTTTTTGTTATTACATCGCGCATTTTATCATTATTGATGCTCTCTTCTACCTTTTTTTGCCACTTAACACTATCAGTATCAAGTTCATCAAACCATTTAGAATACTTATCATACCCTTTAAGTATTTCAGGATTCATCCATGCCTCAATACTTGTAGCCCCCCAAGATGCTGAAATAACACCGACCGGAACTTTTAAATCCTTATATAATTCACGAGCAAAAAAATAAGCAACTGCAGAAAATTCCCCTACTGTTTCTGGTGAACATATATCCCAACTATGTCTTTCCCACTTCTTTATAGGGGAGATATGTGTTTCATGTTTTGAATTATAAAATCTGATTAAAGGATATTTGGCACCTGATTTTACGATTTCAGTAGAATCACCTACTCCATTTGATATTTTCCAAGCCATGTTTGACTGCCCACTAGCCAACCAAACCTCACCAACATATACATCTTTTAGTTCTATCTTTTCATCTCCGGAAAAAACTGAAAAAATAAAAGGTCCTCCAGCCTCAAATGATGGAAGATAAGTTTTCCAGTTTCCTTCAGAATCAGCTGTACAATTAACTTCCTTATTTTCCAATAAAATTCTTACATTGTCATGTGGTTTACAAGTTCCCCATACGCATATAGGTTTATTCCTCTGTAATACCATATTATCAGAAAATATAGATGGTAATCGTAAATATTGTGCAAATATGACATTACACAACAATATAAAATATGTAAATATTATAATTCTTGATTTCATATCCTTAAATGTTTAAATTACTCCAATCATTTGAATAGTATGCAAAATCCAAATTATGAACCATCTCTGTATCATCGGCAATCAAAGCCTTATGTCTCATATCCTTATATAAGTAAAAAGCTAACCAATACCCATGCGAATATTTCTCGAAGTCAGAACGTGGATGCATATAAAAACTGTACCATTCTGTAGTTATCTGATACAGTTTTGCCTTTTCCACAACGTTCATTGCCTTATTCCACATGTCATCAGCAACCTTTTTAAATAACCTATTCATTTCTGAATAATCTTGTTTATTCAATTCTATGATATTACAAGTGTCATCTATTCCTAAATCTATCAAAGATACTTTCTCTTCAAAATCTTGGTTTCCATCCAAATCATATTCTATCAGATCAATAAAACCATTTTTATCTGTATCTGTATATTTGACTAGCCCAAATATTTCAGGTTCTTCAGTCATCCTATGAAAAGCCCATTTATCGTAAAGTCCACCAAAACCTTGATAACAATATGCTGTTTGATCAATGCGCCAACATCCCCATTCTGCTCCATAAAGGTGAAGCCGGCCATCAAACTTTGAAACATATAAATTACCATTTCCAGAATTATCAAGATCCCATTCTCCTCTGTCTCCTATTGCATCAGACTGTGCATTATTATCTATTCCTCCTTTTCTAAGACCAATCGTGTACAAATCCTTAGGTTCATAAAATTCAACTCTTTCCCATCTATTACAATCATCATCTTCATCAAATACAAACCAACATTCATTATATTTATTATTACCCCTATCGAAAACTAAATCAAAAGCTGCATTTTGGTCAGCATAAATTAACTCTACATTTTTTCTCCAAGAATCATCCCACAAAAGTTTATTAGCACTCTCCAATCCCTTTAAGCTATTAAACGTATGTTTCTGATCAGAATAATCAAATCCTTCCCCTCTGAAATGAACACTCATATCAAAATCAAATTCCTTTCCATAAGTATTATCATTATCCAAATCCCAAGAGAAAGCTACCCAATCGATTTTCTTTGTGAATGAGATTTCATATTGATCATCAATATCATCAAATATATCTGAAGAACCATTCTTTGGTCTAAAATTAGGAGTGTCAACCAATCGTATTGTAAACTCTGTCAACCCGTCATTATCATAATCATAAAAAATAAATGGATTTTCCCAATTATAACTTATGTTATCAATATGGTAAGGAGAACCATGCATTTTAAGAAACAGATTATTTCCATGATAATCAGAGAAAAAATTAGCATGACCAATGTGTGACCAACACATTAGACGAATGGTATTCCAATCTATGTAATTAAATATACCATCCTTTTCTCCAAAATCAATCATATACATAAAATCTGCGTCCCAATCAAAATAACCTAATTTCTTTTCTGTACCATTAGATACCACCAATTGTATATCAGGAAGCATATCACCATTTTCATCTCCCCATTTTATACATAAATCCCTAGGACCAGCCCATTTCCCATCCTTGTTTCTATCAATAACAAGACAATCACCATACATATCACCTTGAGTGTCACCATAACGCATATTATCGTTATCATCAATCCACATAACAGGTATATCTCCAAAAATTGTAGTAAAAAGTACATCCGGATCTCCATCGTTGTCCAAATCTAAATAAGAGATATCATCATTATCTCCTGACATCGGTAATCTCCATGGAACAAGATTTGTATTACTATTCCAATAAGGAATAGAATCATTATTTATTGCTTGTAAATTCCAAACAATAAATACTAATAATAAAAATGTCAAACCTCTATACATAACTATTTATTTTTATATTTTTTCTCCCAAACTGGAACTTGCTTACGTAACCAAAAGTCTCTGTCTAGATTAAATTCTGTTTGTTTCATCAAATCCTTCAACTCTTTCCTTAGTTGTTTCTGTATAATTTTATAATCAGGATTATTAATAAGATTAATCATTTCTCCAGGATCTTTTCTTAAATCATAAAGCTCATCAATGTCATCATCAAGAAAACAATCCACCAATTTATATTCCTCTGTTCTTATAGCTACTTGCGTAGGACCTGCATATGGATAAGCATCATCAACAAAATACTCAAATAAGAAAGACTTTCTCCAATCTATATCCTCAGGATTATCTGATAATAATGGTAACATAGACTTTCCTTGCATGTAACCAGGTACGTCAGCTCCCGCTATATCAATCATAGTTGGAGCTATATCAATATTAAGACACATTTCCTCTACATGTTTTCCAGCCCCCAGTTTATTGGGGAAACGTATAATCAAAGGTATTCTCATGCATTCTTCATATGATATACGCTTATCCCAAAATCCATGCTCTCCCATAAAATATCCATTATCACTGGAAAATACTACAACAGTATTATCAAGCTCTCCAATTTTCTCTAAAGTACCTAACACACTACCTATAGATTCATCAACAGCAAGTAATGTTTCCAATATTTTTTTAGGAGTTTCATATTCAGGATTCCATTCAGGATCATTTTTTCCAATCTTATAGAAAGTTTTCTTATACTTTTGCCATTCTGGTTTTCCTTCAAATGTTTCCACTCCATTACCTTTAGGAGGAAGAGGCAATAACTCTTCTTTATAGCATCCTATATGTCTTGGTGCTGCTATATATGGTTCATGTACAGCCTTATGCCACAGACACAAAGAAAATGGTTTATTTTTATCTCTTTTTTTTGTCATCCAATCAATTGCATAATCTGTCAAAACATCTGTAATATATCCTTCTTTATAAAACTCTTTACCATTTTCATTTAGAGTATTTTTATAATAATCACCTTGATGCCTAAAACCTAGCCAATAGTCAAATCCAGGACGTACCTGATCTTTTCCCCACAATGCAGCTTGATGCATTTTCCCGATAAAAGCAGTTTCATAACCTGCAGATTGAAGGTAAGAAGTATAAGGTGGATATTTCTCCCAATCAGCATCAACCCTATCATCATTTTGCGTTACACCATGTTTATGAGGATACATACCTGTCAACATACAAGCCCTAGAAGGTGAACTCAAAGCCATCGTACAAAAGAAATTATCAAACGTAACTCCTTCAGACTGCAATCTGGTTATATTGGGAGTTTTAAGGAAAGGATATCTATTTGTCGATTCAATAGCATCATAAGCCAAATCATCCAATAACACATAAACAATATTATATTTGTGCTCAACTTGATTCTGTGCTACAACGGGGGTTAGCAAAGAACATCCAATAGGTAATAATACTAATAGTTTATTTTCCATAATATAAAATTTAAAGTCCAAACAAGTTTTTCATTCTTAAAAGAGCTTCAACATAATAATAATCAGCATAAGTGAGCGGCACATCTATTTCCGAATTGCCAGGATGATTACCTACACTATGTTTTAATATAAATCCACAATTCTCACCTGGTTCAGACAAATATACAGGAGAAGACAAAGCTTTTATCTGTTTCAATGCAACTTCAAGATAAATATTATGTTTCTTTTTATCAGAAACATAATTACATAACTCAAACAAAGCTGAAGACATTATAGCAGCAGCAGACGCATCTCTTTCAGCCAATGGAATTTTGGGATCATTAAAATCCCAATAAGGAATTCCATCTATAGGAAAAGAAGGATGATTAATAATATAATCAGCTGTTCTCGTTGCTTGTTTTAGATATTCTTCATTCTTCGTTTCACGATACATCATTGTATAACCATAAATAGCCCAAGCTTGCCCTCTTGCCCACACAGATTCATCTGAATATCCTTGATGTGTACCTTTATAATGAGGCAAACCATATATTGTATCATAAGATACTACATGATAACAGCTGGAATTGTCTCTAAATTGATTTTTCAATGTAATATCAGCATGCGAACATGCTATATTTTTATATATAGCATTTCCACTATTTTTATAAGCCCACATTAAAAGCTCAAGATTCATCATATTATCTATAATTACCGGGCATTGCCATCCACGATTTTTATTCCAATCCTCAATATTCCACGACTGAATACAACCATTTAGTTTACGATAACGTGTAGATAACGACTTAGCTGCATTCATTAAAATATCTCGTTTATTTTTATCCGGAACCAACCTTTCTGAATTTCCGACGCTACAATATATCATAAAACCAACATCATGATTACTTGTAGTATATTGTTCCACTTCTACTCGCTTTGTATATTCTTCTGCATATTTTCTTATTTCTTCATCACCTGTAGCTTCATACAAAAGCCATAACGTCCCAGGGAAAAAGCCAGATGTCCACCAAGATGATTTTGAAGACAACAGCTTTCCATCATGATCTATACTTTTAGGCAACTGATCAAGCTTATTTAAAAGTTTTTCAGACATCATTTTACACTGATATTCAGCTACATCAATACTGCGAGAATATAACTTTTTCAAATTATTTGTGGAATATGCACTCTGAAAAAACGACAGTATTAAAAAGAAGAGAATTTGTTTATTCATATCAAGATAATGTTTAAATAATAAAGGTCTATTTCATTAATGCAAAGATATGAACCGATTAAATTATAATAATACACTTTACTGCAAAAGGATGATATTATTTTGCTCATATATTGTTTTATTAAAGTTTTTACACTAATATTGCACAATAATCAAAAAACAATGACCATGAAACAAATAATACGTGAAATAACACCGATTAATAACGATGATTTTTTTATCATATTAAATCATCCTAATGCATCATTTGATTTTCCTACGCACTATCATTATGAGTATGAAATTAATTTAGTCATAGATTTTAAAGGGAAAAGAATTGTCGGAGATTCTATAGAGAATGTCTCAGGCACAGATTTAGTTTTAATTGGTCCAAATACGTTTCATTCATGGGAAAGTACCATGGATTTTCATACACATGTAATTACAATACAATTTAGCCACGAATTGTTCAGCAATTCATTTCTAAACAAGAACTTATTCAGACCTATAAAAGAACTACTTTCTGCATCAGACAAAGGAATTGTATTCTCTGAAGAAGACAAAAGGAACGTAATACCGTTACTACTTTCTTTGGCTGATAAAAAGGGATTTGATACTATTCTAGATTTTATGAATATATTGTACCAACTTTCAAAATCAACAAACAAAAGATTATTGTGCAGCCCTAACTTTACACAAAACCATTATGAAATAAAAAGTCGGAGAATAAAAATTGTTCACCAATATATTCAAAAGAACTACGGAAAGAAAATAACAATAACAGAAGTTGCGAATCTAATAAACATGACAGAATCAGGCTTCTGCCATTTTTTCAAAAAAAGAACGCAAAAAAGCTTTATCGACTTTCTAAATGATCTAAGGGTTGGAGAAGCTGCCAGAATGTTATTGGAAACTACTAATACAATTTCAGAAATATCATACGATTGCGGATTCAATAATATCTCAAATTTCAACAGAATATTTAAAAAAAGGAAAGGTGTGACACCTAGCGAATTTAGAGATGAAAATATAAACAAACTGACCATATATTAAAAGAGGGTGTGTCAAAACTAAAATGACTACTCCCTAAAGTTACAGATTATAACTATAATATTTAAAAGGGGCCGTATCAAACTCTGTATTGAGTAATGATGCGGCCC